>DASYEQ010000109.1:0-23707 GCA_036498945.1 Burkholderiales bacterium
GCCTGCGAAGCGAATGCCAGAACCAGGGCCACCGAAAAAGCGGTCTTCATGGGGCTTTTTCCTAAAAGAGCTTGGTGTTTTGTCAAACCTGATATTCTACCGCAAACCAATATGGTTTTTACGAGTGCGCGCCGAATCCGCGTCATGAGAAGGGACCGCGCGCTGCCGGCGCCCGCCTTCTTCTCGGTTCCTGCCACTGCGCACCAGTTCTTTCCCGTCGTCCATGCGGCCGCGCGCCGCCTTTTCATTTCCTGGAATTCCCTGCATGTCGCCCTTTCACCGCGCCACGTTTTTCATCACCGCCGCGAAACTGAGCGATCTGAACAAATTCACTTCGGTCGCCGAGGTCGCGTTCGCCGGGCGTTCCAACGCCGGCAAGTCGAGCGCCATCAATACGCTGGCCAACCACAAGCGCATGGCCTTCACCAGCAAGACGCCGGGACGCACCCAGCAGCTCAATTATTTTGCCCTGGGCGAAGACCGCTTCCTGGTAGATTTGCCAGGATACGGCTACGCCAAGGTCTCGCGCACTGAGCGCGAGCGCTGGAACCAGTTCCTCGGGCGCTATTTGCAGGTCCGCGAGCCGCTGGCGGGGCTGGTGCTGATCATGGATTCGCGCCATGCGCTCACCGAGCTCGACTGGCAAATGCTGGAGTGGTTCGGCGGCACCGGCAAGCCGGTGCATGCGCTGCTCACCAAAAGTGACAAGCTCTCCAAGCTGGAAGCTGCCTCCACGTTGCGCCGCGTGCGCACGGAAATGGGCGCGGTTTCGCCGCTCTATTCCGCCAGCATGTTTTCCAGCCTGAAAAAGACCGGCATGGCCGAGGCGGAGCAGGCGATCCTGCCTTGGCTGCATGTGACGCCAACCGGCGACACTGCGGCCACCTGAACTGCATCTGCGCGGCAGGAAGCAAATATATTTCGGCGAACGCGAATCCGCGGCGCGCCACAATGTGTAAAAACGACAGACAAAAAAATAGGCCGTGGAGAAAGGGGATTATCTCCACGGCCGAACGCCTTTAGAATAAGGCACCCGCTCAGGGAGGAGAAGCGGGAGACGCATAGCGTCTGCGGAATAAGATAGACACTTCACGGATAAGTTTCAAGAGCTGAAAAAATTTTTTCGTTCGCCACACTTGAAACTAACTTCGACATTGAATTCGTAAGACCATGAAAATATTAGGCAACTATCCGGAAAAGCGCATGCGGCGCAATCGTCGCTCGGATTTCGCTCGGCGCATGGTGCAGGAGAATGTCCTTACCGCGAGTGATTTTATTTATCCGGTGTTCGTGCTCGATGAACGCGACGTCGGCGCGGGCGTCACCCAAGCGGTCCCCTCCATGCCGGGTGTCTCGCGCTACACGCTGGACAAACTGCTGCCGGTTGCCGAAAAGACGTTGACACTCGGCGTGCCGTGCATGGCGCTGTTTCCGGTGATCGACCAGAAGAAAAAGTCGCTCGACGGCAACGAGGCCACCAACCCCGACGGCCTAGTGCCGCGCGTGGTGGCGGAACTGAAAAAGCGCTTTCCCGAACTGGGCGTGCTGTGCGACGTGGCGCTCGACCCCTACACCAGCCACGGCCAGGACGGGGTGATCGACGACGACGGCTACATCATGAACGAGATCACCGTCGACATCCTGTGCCGGCAGGCGGTGGCGCAGGCCAACGCCGGCGTCGACATCGTCGCACCTTCCGACATGATGGACGGGCGCATCGGCGCCATCCGCAAGACGCTCGACGGCGCGGAGCATCCGCTGACGCAGATCATGGCCTACTCGGCCAAGTACGCCAGCGCCTTCTACGGCCCCTTCCGCGACGCGGTGGGCTCGGCGAAGAATCTCGGCAAGTCGAACAAGAAGACCTACCAGATGGACCCGGCCAACAGCGACGAAGCGCTGTGGGAGGTCGGTCTCGATCTCGCCGAGGGCGCCGACATGGTGATGGTCAAGCCCGGCCTGCCCTATCTCGACATCCTGCGCCGCGTGAAGGACGAGTTCAAGGCGCCGACCTTCGTCTACCAGGTAAGCGGCGAATACGCGATGCTCAAGGCGGCGGCGCAAAACGGCTGGCTGGACGAGAAGCTCGCGGTGATGGAGTCGCTGATGGCCTTCAAGCGCGCCGGCGCCGACGGCGTGCTCACCTACTTCGCCCTGGAGGCGGCGCAGTGGCTCAAGCAGGGCTAGGGCCCGCGCCCGGGACTTTGCGCGCGGCCTGAAACTTCGCGGCCCGATGGCGATCCATTCACAGCAAGCCGACAAAAAGAACCTCCCATGCAATTGCTGCTGATCACCAAGGACCGCCAGATCGAGCGCCGCGACAACCTCGAAGCCATTCCCGAGGACAGCTTCGTGTGGATCGATGCCGCCCGCAGCGAGCCGGCCGAACCCTGGCGCGACCTGGCCGAAGACCTGACCGGCATCCGCGTATTCGACGCCCACATGATCGACGCGGCCAACGAGTCGCACCCCTCCTTTTTCGACAACACCTCGGACTACGAGGTGGTGATCTTCCGCGGCCTCTCGGCCTCGCCCGAATCGATCGACGACGAGAAGTCGGTGCGCCTGGGAAGCGACCACACCTACGCCTACGGCCCGATCAATACCCGCCCCTTCCGCGTCAAGACCGCACCCATCGTGTTCTTCCTGCTGCCGCGCCTGGTCATCACCGTGCGCCCGGACGAAGCGCCTTCGATCGGCCAGGTGCGCGCGCGCCTGCTGTCGAACGCCGCGCGCGCGCCGGTCTCCCCTGAAGAACTGGCGCACCGCGTGCTCAACGCCATGGTCGACCGCTACCTGGAGCTGCGCCTGCCGATGGCCGAGCGCCTGGACCGCTGGCAGCGCAACCTGCTCGACCCGCGCCGCCCATTCAACGACTGGCACGCGCTTCTGGATCAGCGCATCGAGATCCGCAAGCTCGAGCACTTGTGCGAGGAGCAGCGCGACGCCATCCAGGAGTGGCGCGACCACCGCTACGAAAACCTGTCGGACGTGATGAGCGTGCGCATCAACGACCTGCTGGAGCACATCGCCCGCGTGCTCGGCCACGCGCAGCGCCTGGAGCAGACCGCGGAGTCGGCCGTGCAGCTGCACTTCTCCGCCACCGCGCACCGCACCAACGAGATCATGCGCACCCTCACCATCCTGACCGCGATCTTCATGCCCTTGACGCTGATCACCGGCATCTTCGGCATGAACTTCAAGGAAATGCCCTGGCTCGAATGGCACCTCGGCTTCTGGACCACCATGGGCCTGATGAGCCTGCTCGCGCTGTGCCTGATGCTCTACTTCCGCTCCAAGCGCTACATCGAGCGCAGCGACCGGCCGCGCCGCCCGCTGACCTCACAGGACCTCTGAATCCATGCCCCGCCTCGTTTCGCGCGCCGCGCGCGCCCTCCTCGCCTGCGCCGCCCTCTGCCTGGCTTGCACCGCCGGCGCCGGCGAGATCAAGCCCTGGAAAGGCGCCGCGCCCACCCTGGAATTGCCCGACCTCGACGGCCATGCCCATGCGCTGGCCGAATACAAGGGCCGCGTGGTGGTGGTCAACTTCTGGGCCACCTGGTGCGAGCCCTGCCGCGCCGAAATGCCCTCGATGCAAAAAATGGCCGACAAGTACGGCGCCGACAAGCTGGTGGTGCTGGGCGTGAACTACCAGGAAGGCGCGCCGCGCATCCGCCGCTTTCTCGAGGCCAACCCGGTGCATTTCACCGTCCTGATGGACCGCGACGGCGCCGTCACCAAGAAGTGGACCTCCCGCATCTTTCCCACCTCGGTAATCCTCGGCCCGGACGGCCGCGCCCGCCAGATCGTGACCGGCGAGACCGACTGGAACGCTCCGGCGATGGACGCCCTGATCGCCAAGTTGCTGCCGAAGCAAAAGTAGATTCCGGTCAAATCCGCCACCGCGCCGCCCCCGGCGAGGGTGGCAACTGCTATTATTTCAGGTTCTGAAAACCCGCTGTCCGGAACCGCCATGCCGCACTACTCCCGCCGCCATTTCCTGCGCGCCGGCGCCGCCCTCGCCGCCCCGGCTGCCGTCGGCCTGCCGCTCCTGGCCGCCTCGCGCGACGCCGCCGCCGCGTTCAACCCCCAGCCGGGTCCCTGGCGCACGCTGGAAGTCACCACGCGCTTCGAAGTCCTGTTGCCCACCGGCACCACCAAGATATGGCTGCCCGTACCCTCGGTGGCGAGCGATTACCAGCAGCTGATGGACAACCGCTTCGGCGGCGGCGCCGACGTGATGCGCCTGACCTCCGACGGCCGCTTCGGCGCCACCATGCTCTACGCCGAGTTCAGCGAGAACAACAAGAACCCGATGGTGGAAATCGTCAGCCGCGTGCGTACCCGCGACCGCGCCACCGCCTTCAGCCGCAAAATTGCCGCGAAGGAAGACGCCGACACCCTCAAGCTCTACCTCGCGCCCACCGACCTGATCCCCACCGACGGCATCGTGCGCAAGACCGCGCTCTCGATCACCAAGGGCGCGAAGACGGACGAGGCGAAGGCACGCGCGATCTACGAGTGGATCTGCGACAACACCTTCCGCGACCCGAAGACGCGCGGCTGCGGCATCGGCGACATCAAGGCGATGCTGGAGACCGGCAACCTCGGCGGCAAGTGCGCCGACTTGAATGCACTGTTCGTCGGCCTCTCGCGCGCCGTCGGCATCCCGGCGCGCGACGTCTACGGCGTGCGCGTGGTGAAGTCGCAGTTCGGCTATCGAAGCCTGGGCGCCGGCACCCCCTCGATCACCCGCGCCCAGCACTGCCGCGCCGAAGTCTTCCTGCAGGCCCACGGCTGGGTGCCGGTCGACCCCGCCGACGTGCGCAAGGTGGTGCTGGAGGAAAAGCCCCAGCCCACCACCATCAACGACCCGCTGGTGCAAGCCGTGCGCCCCAAGCTCTTCGGCGCCTGGGAAATGAACTGGGTGGCCTTCAACACCGCCGCCGACATCAAGCTGCCCGGCAGCCAGGGCCCCACGGTCGGCTTCCTCATGTACCCGGAAGGCGAGAATCGCGAAGGGCGCCTCGACAGCCTGGACCCCGACAACTTCAAGTACAGCATGACCGGGCGCGAAATCGCCGCTTGAAGATCACCACACTTGTGGTCGAAGACGGCGCCTTGGGCGCCGTTTTTTTTGGGCACCCTGAGAAAACCTGAGGAATAACTGATTAAGTGGGCTAAGCCCCCTTAACAACCCCGAAATCAGAGGGGAGTGCGCCCTCTCACATTCCGAATTCGATACTTGTTCAGCATTTCCCTGAGATTTTTCGCAAAAACCGGCAACACAGTTGTGTTGCGGCAAGACGCGCAGGACGCGGCTTTCAAACTACCTCACCAAGGCTTTTAAAGAGCAAAGCGATTAGTACAAAGATACGCCAAACCTGCGCAAACACCTAGTCCCACCCCCGGATTTTTTGCCGGGTCCGCTCGCGGTAAGATGGGCGCAAATCAACGACCGTCGCCACCATGAGCCTGCCTCCGATCCCGCAATTGCGCCCCATCCCGCGCCTGATGTTCGCCAGCCGCTGGCTGCAGTTTCCGCTCTACCTCGGCCTGATCGTGGCGCAGGCGGTGTACGTGGTGTTTTTCTGGATCGAGTTGATACACCTGATCGAGGCCGCCTTCGGCGTCGGCCCGATGGTGGCTACCCTGCCCGAGGGCAAGCTGACCGAGACATCTCTGATGCTGGTGGTGCTTGGCCTGATCGACGTGGTGATGATCTCCAACCTGCTGATCATGGTGATCGTCGGCGGCTACGAGACCTTCGTCTCGCGCATGGACCTGGATGGCCACCCGGACCAGCCGGAGTGGCTCTCGCACGTGAACGCCAGCGTACTCAAGGTGAAGCTGGGCACGGCGATCATCGGCATCTCTTCGATCCACCTGCTGAAGACCTTCATCAACGCGCAGAACTACGACGCCAAGACCCTCGCCGCGCAAACGCTGATCCACATCGCCTTCCTGCTGTCGGCGATTGCCATCGCCTTTACCGACTACATCATGGAAAAGTCGATCGCCACGGCGCACGCGCGCAAGGGCGCGGAGCACTAAGTCCCTCCGGGCGCAGAAAGCCGCGCAGAACGCGCCTACTTGCCGCCAGCCGGCACGATCACCTTCTCCTCCACCAGGTAGGCCTTGACGCGGCCGATGAAGGTGGCGCCGTCGTCGGTCAGCGCCTTTCCCTGCGGGGACGCATGGGCCGCCTTCCAGGATTCGATATCGTCGTACCAGAGTTCGGCGATGCCATCGACGGCGATGTCGTGGTCCGGGATGTCCGGGCGCGAAGGCTCCTGTACGATGACGTTCTGCACGTAGCGGCGCAGCCCCGGCACGGCATGCGCGAGCGCGGCGTGTTCCTCGTGCCAGTGGCGCAGGAATTCCTCGTGGCTGATTTCGGGACGGCGGGTGAGCAGCGTGATGGTCTTGATCATGGCGAAGCCTCGTGCAGCGGCGAATGCGGAACGCATCGCGTAGACCGCGTTTTATCACCGCGCCCCTCGCACAGGGGCTTTAGCGCCGGATAACCGTTCGCCGCGGCGCGTCTGCCGGGCAGCCGCGCCCGCGCGCGCGGTATTCGAGCTTGCCGTGAAAGCGCAGCACCAGTTCGTGGTCGTTGACGCGCACGATGTCGTCGATCAGCGTCAGGCCCGGGCGCAGGCGGTCGTTGGTGTCTTCGCTCTGCACCACGTGGGTCACCAGGCGCTGGTCCACCACTTCCCAGGTGCCCCAGGCGTGGATCTGCGGGACGGTGCAGGCATGGTCGGCGTAAAGCGCCAGTTCCCAGCTGCCGTCGGCGCGATATTCGAGCTGGCCGGTGGCATCACCGGGGCGGCTGCGCGCGTCCAGCTTCCAGGCGCCGGCGATCGCCTGGGTGGCGGCGGCGGCGAGGTCGGCCTGCGCCGGCACGGCATGCAGCAGGCCGGCGGCGAGAGCGGCAATTACGAGCATGCGCATCATGGGGCCAGCATTGTGCTGCCGCCATGTGTGCGCTTTGTGTCAGGCGATGATTTTTTGCGCGCGGTAGTGGTCGAACTGGGCGCGGAACATGCGGGCGGAATCGACGCTTTCGGTGAAACCCGCGTCGCGCGCCTTTTGCATCGAGGAAAACACCTCCCACTGCGGGCGGAACTGGTAGTCGCCGTAGGCGGGCAGGCAGAGCTGGTGCAGCGGCGCGTGTTTCAGGCCATGCTTGAGCGCCATCGCGCTCCACAGCTCTTCCTTGTCGGCCAGGTAGGCGGCGAGGCTGAATGGCGCCGGGCCACCCAACTTGACGCCGAAGTACTCCGCATAGCCGGCCCAGAGTTGCCGCCAGGTCGGCGTGTCGCCGTTGACCACGTTGAAGGCCTGGTTGGCGCAGCGCGGCTCGCGCGCCATCCAGGCCAGCGCGCGGGCCAGCAAGCGCAGGTCGGTGAACTGGGTGCGCACGGTAAACGCGGTTTCGGTGCCGGGGAAATCCAGCGGGCGGCCAAGTTCGCGCTGGATGGCGGCGTAGACGGCGATCACCAGGCCGATGGAGCGCGGGGTGTCGATGGCGGGGTCGCAAAAGCAGTGCGGGCGGGTGGTGGACCAGGTCCACCTGGCGCCCTCACTGCGGCGGCGCAGGAAATCTTCCTGGTGGAAATAATAGTTGTCGACCTTGCCGCGCGGCGATTCCTCGGTGAGCGGCACTTGCACCGGGCCCAGCATGTGCCCGTAGTACTTGCTGCCGTGCACGGCGTGCACGTGCTGCAGGGACGCATTGCCTTCGAGCGCATCGACCATGTTGGCGAGCATCGCGGTGTTGCTATCCACCGGCTCGGGTACGCCCTCCGGATGATCGAAACGCGCGGCGTAGAACAGATGCGTGACTTCCGTAAGGGCGCCGAGCTTGGCGCGGCAATCGGCGGCGTCCGCCAGTTCGACGGCGACCCAGCGCTTGCCATCGTTGCGCGCGCTACGCGAAACACGGATCACGTTCCAGGCCCCACTCTCCTCTAGATGTTCGGCGAGGCGGCGGCCAATCAGGCCGGAAGCGCCGGCGATCAGCGCGGTGGGCTTTTGCATGAGATGTATTATTGCCAGAGGAGCTTTGGAGGCGTTATTGTACGAAAGTGGGGGCCTGTCCGGACATATAATTTGCGTTCGCGCAGGGCTTGTGCAGGCTAATCGGCCGCATCAATATTCGTACAGATCGACAAACAGGAGACATGATGGCAATCCGTGGTTTCTGGCAATGGCTATTGCTGGCGTGCGCGGTCACAGCGGCGCAACAGGCGCTGGCGCAGGCACAGGCCTATCCGAACCGGCCCATCCGCATCCTCGCCGGCGAGCCCGGCAGCGCACCCGACGTCAGCGCGCGGGTGATCGCGCAGGCGATCTCCGGCCCGCTGGGCCAGCAGGTGTACGTGGAAAACCACCCGAGCATCCTGACCGGCGACCTGGCCTTCCACTCGGCGCCGGACGGCTACACCCTGCTGCAAAACGGCAGCACTCATTGGCTTTCGCCGTTCACGCAAAAGGTGAGCTGGGACCCGCTCAAGGACTTTGCGCCCATCACGATTACCGACCGCGCGCCGGCGGTGCTGGTGGTGCAGCCGGGCTTCGCGGCGAAGACCGTCGGCGACGTGATCGCGATGGCCAAGGCCAAGCCGGGCACGCTCGACTACGCCATCGCCTCGCCGGGCGGCCCGCCGCACCTGGCCGGCGCGCTGTTCAAGCAGATGACCGGGGTGGACATGGTGGCGGTGCCTTACAAGGGCGGCGGCCCGGCGGTGGTCGCGCTGATGGGCGGGCAAGTGCAGATGATGTTCGCGCCGGCCTCCGCGGCGATGTCCTTCATCAAGGCGGGGCGGCTGCGCGCGGTGGCGGTGACGACCCCCAAGCGCTTCGTGCTGATGCCCGACGTGCCGACGGTGGCCGAATCCGGCGTGCCGGGCTATGAGGTCGCCGCCAACTTCGGCCTGCTGGCGCCGGGCGGCGTGCCGCCGGCGATCATCAAGCGCTTGAATGCCGAGGTGGTGGCGGCGCTGAAGCGCCCCGAAGTGCGCCAGACTTTCCTCAAGTCGGGCGTGGAGCCGATTGGCAGCACGCCGGAGGAATTCACCGCGGTGATCAAGGCGGAGATGGCGACGGCGGGCAAGGTGATGAAAAAGGCGGAGTAATCCGCCCAGGCCGTCACCCGCGGGGATGACGGCGACGTCACATGTGCGAGTACATCAGGCGCCCGGCCACCGGCGCCTCGGCGCGCAGCACGCAGCCGCTCTCGGCTTCGCAGATGTAGAGAAACTTGTTGCCGGGGCCGCCGTAGGCGATGTTGGTGGTGTGGTCGCCCTTGCACGATTCCATCTTGTAGCGCGGGATGCCCTTGCGGTCGAACAGCCACACCGCGCCCATCTGGTTGTGCGCCACCGTGAGGCCGCCGGCTTCGTCCATCGCCAGGCCGTCGGGGCCGCTGCCGCCCGAGAGGTAGATGCCGACATTGACCTTGCTGGTGCTGCCGTCGGCGGCAATCGGCAGGCGCCACACCGCGTTGGCGCGGGTGCAGGCGACGTGCAGGATGTTGCCGGCCGGGTTGAACACCAGGCCGTTGGGGCTGGGCAAGTTGGCGAGCACGGTCTGTAGACGCCCTTCAGGAGTGAGGCGGTAGACACGGCCGCTGGGATCGTGCATGCCGGTCTCGCCCTGGTCGGTGAAATACATGTCGCCGTTGGCGGCGAATACCAGGTCGTTGACGCCCTTGAAGCCTTCGATGTCGCGGCGGCTCAGGTGCGTACCGACCTTGCCGCTGGCGGGGTCGAGAAGCATGATGCCATGGGCGTGGTCGGTGATGAAAATACGGCCGTCCTTGTGGATCTTCAGGCCGTTGGGCTCGCCATCGTATTCGGCGATGAGCGCGACGTCGCCTTGCGGGGAAATGCGAAAGACGCGGCCGAAGGGAATGTCGGTGATGTAGAGGTTGCCGGCGCGGTCGAACGAGGGGCCTTCGAGATAGCACTCGGTGGGCGCGCCGCCGCGATGCGTCTGCACCCAATGGGGGAAGACGCCCTTCTTGCGGTATTGATCGGGGATGCGGGCGAAGACTTCGGTGGCGATCACCGTGGGCGGCGGGAACAGGGACATGCGGCTTCCTTTTAGGCGTAGCCGCGAGGGTTTCAAAATCCACGGGCGGCGTCAATCCGCAATTGCCGAATCGGCGCATCAGGCGGCGCGACGTAGAATCGCGCCATGGATGAAAACCTGCTTCCGCCGGAGATACGCGATGCGCTGGGCGCGGCGGTGATCGATGCCGCACGTGATGCCTATGACAGCCCGGGGCGCCACTATCACACCTGGCCTCACATCGAAGCCTGCCTCAACGAGGCGCGCGGCCTGCGCTTCGATGACGCGGCCGTGGTGTACGCGGCACTGCTGTTTCATGACGCGGTATACGTCGCCGGCGCCAAGGACAATGAAGCGCAAAGCGCGCGGCTGGCGGCGCGGCAGTTGCAGGGCCGCCTTGCGGCGGTGCGCATCGCGCGGGTCGAGCACCTGATCCGGCTCACCGCGAGCCACGACGCGCTGCCGGCGGAGGCGCCGCGCGACGACCAGCTGCTGGTGGATATCGACCTGTCGATTCTCGCCGCCGCGCCGGCGGCCTACGCGCGCTATGCGCAAGAGGTGCGCAAGGAGTGGGTGCCGGCGGTAGTGAGCGCGGCGCAATATGCGCAGGGACGCGCGGCGTTTTTGCGCAAGGTGCTGGCTGCACCGCGCATCTTCCACTCGCGGGAATTCGCCGCGCGCGAGCCGGCGGCGCGCGCCAACATCGCCCACGAACTCACGGCGTTATAGCTGCGCGGCGCGCTCCAGGATGGCGAGGAATTTTTCCGGCGCCTGGTAGCCGATCACGCGCAGGTCCTTCACTTCGCGGCCCTGGCGGTCGAAGAAAATGATGCCGGGCGGGCCGACCAGCTTGAAACGCTTGAGCAGGGCCTGGTCGTCGGCGTTGTTGCGGGTGACGTCGGCCTGCAGCAGCGCCAGGGTGGCGAGCTTTTGTTTGACGCGCGGGTCGCTGAAGGTGCTGCGCTGCATCTGCTTGCAGGGGCCGCACCAGTCGGCGTAGAAATCCAGCATGGCGGGCTTGCCGGCGGCAAGCAATCCGTCGAGTTGCGCGGTGGAGGCGACGGGCGCGAAGCCCTCCACGCGCGCGGTGCGCGCGGCGACGAAGGCAAGGCCGGGAATTTCGAGCGCGGCGCTTTTCGGGTCGAGAATGGCGCTTTGCTCGATCGGCGGGTAGCAGACGCCGATGTCGGCGCAGCCTTGGGAGGTGACCTTGACGGTGACCGGCCCCGCGGCGCCCTTGAAAGGCAGCGCAATCAGCACGTGGTCGCGGTAAGTCTCGACGGTCTTGTTGAAATTCTGGTCGAACTTCTTCTTGCCCGGCGGCAGGCCGGCTTTTCCAAGTTGCGCGCCGGCGGCGGCGAAACGGAAATTCTCGCGGTACATGTAGTAGCCGGGGGCGATGTCGTAGCGCACTTCGATGGTCCGCGCGTCTTTCAGGCGGGCGGAAAAGCGGAAGGCTTGCGCATTTTCCAGCAGGTCGTCGGCCGCCGCGGCCGGCAGGGCCGCGGCGCAGGCGATGAGCAGGAGGAGTGCGTGAAACAGGCGGGTCATGAGCTTAAGGTTGAAGTCGGCATATCGCGGTCAGGATGCCGCAAGGTCGGGCGGCGCGCCATGCGTATTTTTACTGCCGCGTGTGACAGGAAGGCGTGCGGCGGAAAACGGCCGGCGCTAGAGTTTCCAGGTTTCCTCGGCGACCCAGGCGAGGTAATCGTGGGAACCGCGGCTGACCGGAAAGGCGATGATTTCCGGCACGTGATACGGGTGGTGGGCGCGGATGGATGCCTCGACCTCCTGGTAGCGGCTGACGGTGGTCTTGATCTGCACATGCACCTCGATGGCTTGCTCGCGCTTGCCCTTCCAGATGAAGTGGGATTCACATCCGCTTACAATGTTAACGCAGGCGGCGAGCTTTTTATCCAGCAGGTCGTCCGCAATCTTTCTTGCTACCTCGATATCGGGCGTATTGGTCATGATCACCAGGACGTCGCTCATTGGGGCCTTTCTCCTCGTTTGTAACCCTTGTTCTCGCGATGCTACGCCTGCTCTGGATGCTGCTTTTCGTGCCGCTGGCGGACCTGCTGCTGACGGCATTTTTGCTTGGCCACTACGGTACCCGTTTTCTGCTCTGGCTGCTAGTGACGACCTTGGCGGGCGGCGTGCTGATCGGCCGGGCGAAATCGGGCCTGCGCGGCATTTTTGCCACATTGCAGGGAGGCCAGGCGCAGGTGGCGGGGAATACGCTGTGGCGCCTGCTGGCGACCGCGCGTGCCTTCATTGCCGGGGCGCTGCTGCTGTTTCCGGGCGTGCTGACGGACGTGCTGGCACTGGTGGTGCTGTTGCTGCCGGCACGCCTGGTCGGGGCCTATACGGCGTCGGCGGCGCCGCCGGCGGCGAGTGATGGCGTGATCGAGGGCGAGTTTCACGAGGTACGTGAGAGCCGCGAGCCGATTGAGGATAAACGGGTTCCCTAGCGCATTGCCAGTACGAGCGCGCCCCGCGTCGCGCCAAGGGCCGACGCCCTCCGGAGTGCGCTACCGGCGCGAGCGGCGGGGAGTGCCCGCAAAAATGAGGCCGGCCCAAATGCTCCTCCCAAAAAGCAAAGCGCGCCCCAGAGGCGCGCTATAAGCAACCGGCGATTCGCCTGATTATTTGTTGGCCAGGGCCTTTTCGCGCCACAGGGCCCAGGCGCGCAGAAAGTCGTTGCTGTCGACGGCGGCCTGGCCTTCTTCCGCGGTGAGGTAGTTCACCTTGCCGCCGGGGCCGGCAATCTGCATCGCCTGCATCTGCAGGCGCGCGTTCAACTCCAGGTAGACACTGCGCGCCACCACCAGCGACACCGAAGGCGCGACCACCACCACGCCGTGGCCGCGCATCAGCGCCGCGGGCTGCACGCCCAGCACGTCGGCCAGCGCGCGGCCGAGCGGGTTGGTGCGGATCAGCATGTCGGTGGCGGGGCCGTCCTTGTCGCGGATCTCGTAGATCGGGACGCCGGCGGCGACGAAGCCGCTCATGTGATACACGGCCTGCATCGGCACCGGGGCGATGCCGAAGGGGATCACCGAGGGGGAGTGGTTGTGCACGACGGCCTGCACGTCGGGGCGCTTGCGGTAGATCTCGCCGTGGATGAAGCGCTCGAGATACATGGCGCGGCCGCGCTGGTCGACCGGGTTGCTGTCGAGGTCGTACTCCATGATGTCTTCGGCGGTGACCGAGGCGGGGGCCAGCGAGCGCGACAGCAGGTAGCGGTCGGTCTTGCCGGGCACGCGCGCGCTGACGTGGCCGTAGCCGTCGACCACGCCCTGGTCGGCGAGAATGCGGTTGGCGGCGACCAGGTCTTCGATGGTGGTGGCGAGAGCGTCACTCATGGGATGTCTCCGGATAGGCGTTTGAATTGGGTGCAGTGTAGCCCCGGCGCGAGAGGTCGATCAAGCTTGCATTGCGGATCGACCCATGCGCCATGGAGGAAGCGCTTACGAGAGCAGGCGGCGGCGCGTCAGCACGATGGCGACGTAGGCGGCGACGACGGTATAGAGCAGCAGCACGGCGATGTGCAGCAGCGGGGCTTGCGGCCATTGACCCAGCAGCAGCGGGCGCGCCAGGGCGACGGCGTGCGACAGCGGCAGGAATTCGGAGATCGCGCGTAGCCAGGCCGGCAGTTGCGCCACCGGGAAGAACACGCCGGAGACGAAGGCCATCGGCGTCACCACCAGGGTGAAATAGTAGGTGAAGGTGTCGTAGGCGTGGGCAAGCGCGTTGACCACCAGGCCGATGGCAGAGAAAGTCACGCCGACCAGCACCACCACGCCCAGTACCAGCGCCGATTGCGGGCCCCCGGCCAGGCCCATGATCCACACCACGATCATGATGGCCAGCCCCGAGAGGAAGGCCTTGGAGGCGGCCCAGGTGAGTTCGCCCAGGACCACATCTTCGAGAGACACGGGGGCGTTCATGATGCCGTCCCAGGTGCGCTGCACGTGCATGCGCGAGAAGGCGGAATACAGCGACTCGAAGGTGGCGGCATTCATGGTGGACATGCACACGGTGCCGGCGGCGAGGAACTGGATGTAGGGGACGCCGCCCACCGAAGGCAGCAGGCTACCCAGGCCGAAGCCGAAGGCCATGAGCGAAATCATCGGGTCGGCGATGTTGCCGAGGATGGAGGAGCCGGCGAGCTTTTTCCACACCAGGAAGTTGCGCCGCCACACCGGGATGAAGCGCGTGGAGAAGGCGGGGAAGGAGGTGTCGTAGTGCATCGGATTTTTGCCTTTTCGTTGCGGTTCCCCAAAAAATCATCCGGCTTCGCCGTTTTGTCTAGTCCCGCAGCTCGCGACCGGTGAGCTTGATGAAGACGTCTTCGAGGTTCGCCGGGCGATGCATGTAGCGCAGGTCGTGGCGGTGACCGAGGTCTTCCATCAGGAGGGCGGGGTCGCGGGTGTAGGCGAATACGGTTTCGCCACTTTGCTCGATGCGGTTCGCCAGTTGCGTGGCGCGATCGCCCAGGGACTGCATCCACGCCACCGCGCCGTCGCCGTAGATCTCCACCACTTCAGGCTCGATGTGTTCGGCGATGAGCTCGCGCGGGCTGCCTTCGGCGATCTTGCGGCCATGGTCGATGATGGCCAGGGTGTCGCACAGGCGCTCGGCTTCGTCCATGAAGTGGGTGGTGAGCAGCAAGGTCTTGCCGGCGTTCATCAGGCGGCGCAGGCGCTCCCAGATGAGATGGCGCGCCTGCGGGTCGAGGCCGGTGGTCGGCTCATCGAGGAACACGAGGTCAGGGTCGTTGACCAGGGCGCGCGCCAGCGTCAGGCGGCGCTTCATGCCGCCGGAGAGGGTCTGGATGCGCGCGTCGCGCTTGGATTCGAGATTGGCGAAGTCCAGCAGGTAGGGAATGCGCTCGCGCGCTTGCTTGCCCGTCATGCCGAAATAGCGCGCGTAGACCAGCAGGTTTTCTTCGACCGTGAAATCGGGGTCGATGTTGTCCTGCTGCGGCACGACGCCGACACGGGCGCGGGCGGTGCGGGCATCCGTCGGTACGGCATGATCGAGCAGGCGGATGGAGCCGGCGTCGGGCTCGATCAGCCCCAGGCACATGCGTAGCGTGGTGGTCTTGCCGGCGCCGTTGGGGCCGAGCAGGCCGAAGCAGGTGCCGCGCGGAATGGCGAAGGACAGGCCATTGACCACGCCGGTGTCGCCGTAGGCTTTTGCCAGGTCACGCACTTCGAGCGCGTGGGCACCGGCGTCGCGGGTGTCCGCTTCCGGCCCGGGATTTTCGCGCGGTTTTTCGAGCGGTGCGTTCATGGCTGCAATCTAAACCCGCCGCGGTACAAGGAGATGTCAGTAGCCATCGCCGGTTGCCGTCATGGCGGCACCGTAGAAAGCAAAAAGCCGGGCATGCCCGGCTTTTTGCTGACTTCGCGCTTTACGAGCCGGAAGCTTCGGCGGCCGGGGCGTCGCCGTCCGGGCGATCCATCAGTTCGATCAGCGCCATCGGGGCGTTGTCGCCCTTGCGGAAACCGTACTTCAGGATGCGCAGGTAGCCGCCATTGCGCTTGGCGTAGCGCGGGCCGATCTCGTCGAACAGCTTGACCACCATGTCGCGGTCGCGCAGACGGGAGAAGGCCAGACGCTTGTTCGCCAGCGACGGGTTCTTGCCGAGGGTGATGATGGGTTCCGCGACCATGCGCAGTTCCTTGGCTTTCGGCAGCGTGGTCTTGATGACTTCGTGCTTGAGCAGGGAAACCGTCATGTTGCGCAGCATCGCCAGGCGATGCGACGAGGTGCGGTTGAGTTTACGTAGTCCGTGTCCGTGACGCATGATGACACCCTTATACTTTTTCCAAACCGGCCGGCGGCCAGTTTTCCAGTTTCATTCCCAAGGTCAGGCCGCGCGAGGCGAGCACTTCCTTGATCTCGTTGAGCGACTTGCGGCCCAGGTTCGGCGTCTTCAGCAGCTCGTTTTCCGTGCGCTGGATCAGGTCGCCGATGTAATAGATGTTCTCGGCCTTCAGGCAGTTGGCCGAGCGCACCGTCAGCTCCAGGTCGTCGACCGGGCGCAGCAGGATCGGGTCCACGGTCGGCGACTTCGGCATCTCGGAGGAGACAGCGGTGCCTTCCAGGGCGGCGAAGACGGAGAGCTGGTCGACCAGGATGCGGGCAGCCTGGCGCACGGCGTCTTCCGGCTCGACCACGCCGTTGGTCTCGATGTCCACCACCAGGCGGTCGAGGTCGGTACGCTGTTCCACACGCGCCGACTCGACCGCGTAGGAAACGCGGCGCACCGGGCTGTAGGAGGCGTCCAGCACGATCTTGCCGATGGCCTTGGACTCTTCGTCGCCGACCACGCGCACGTTGCCGGGCACGTAGCCGCGGCCCTTTTCCACCTTGATCTGCATGTCCACCTTGCCGTTGGCGGCGAGATGGGCGATGACGTGATCCGGGTTGATGATCTCGACGTCGTGCGAGACTTCGATGTCTTTCGCGGTGACGGCGCCGGGGCCGGACTTCTTCAGCGTAAGCAGGGCTTCGTCGCGGTTGTGCAGCTTGAGCACGACGCCCTTGAGGTTCAGCAGGATGTCGACGACGTCTTCCTGCACGCCTTCGATGGTGGAATACTCATGCACCACGCCCGCGATGGTGACTTCGGTGGGGGCGTAGCCGGTCATCGACGAGAGCAGCACGCGGCGCAGCGCGTTGCCGAGCGTGTGGCCATAGCCGCGCTCGAAGGGCTCCATCGTGACCTTGGCGTGGGAGGGGCCGACCGCTTCCACGTTGACGATCTTCGGCTTCAGAAAACCCGTATTAGCCATGTGATCCTTCCGAAAAAATTTTTTGCCGGGGCATTGCTGCGATGCGCGCGAGCCGTCAGGGCCGCGTCACCGTTTAACGCGAATACAGTTCGACCACCAGGGACTCGTTGATGTCCTGGGCGATCTCGCCGCGGTCCGGCAGCGCCTTGAAGGTGCCCGTCATCTTGTCGGCGTCGACGTCGACCCACGAGGGGAAGCCCGACTGGCCGGCGAGCGACAACGCGTCCTTGATGCGCAGCTGCGTCTTCGACTTGTCACGCACCGTAACCACGTCGCCGATCTTGATCTGCATCGAGGCGATGTTGGCGGTGACGCCGTTGACCGAGATGGCCTTGTGGCCGACGATCTGGCGCGCTTCGGCGCGGGTCGAGCCGAAACCCATGCGATAGACAACGTTGTCCAGGCGGGTTTCCAGCAGGTGCAGCAGGTTCTCGCCGGTATTGCCTTTGCGGCGCACCGCTTCGGCGTAATACTTGCGGAACTGGCGCTCCATGATGCCGTAGGTGCGACGCACCTTCTGCTTTTCACGCAGCTGCTTGCCGTAGTCGGACAGGCGCTGGCCGGACTTGGCGCCGTGCTGGCCGGGGGCCACTTCGGACTTGCACTTGTCGGCGTACGCCTTGCGCGCGCTTTTCAGAAAAAGATCAGTGCCTTCGCGACGCGAGAGTTTGCACTTGGGGCCGGTATAACGAGCCATTTTTCAACTATTCCCTAAGAAATCACAACCGGGTCTTCGACGCCAAAAACCGCAAAAGGGGCCCGGCTTTGCAACACGCCCGGGGCCCCTTCTTGCCGCATCCGCTACAGCTTAAGAAAGGATTAGATACGGCGGCGTTTGGGAGGCCGGCACCCGTTGTGCGGTACCGGCGTCACGTCGGTGATGCTGGAGATCTTCATCCCCAGCGCATTCAAGGCACGCACCGAGGATTCACGGCCGGGGCCGGGTCCCTTGATGCGCACTTCGAGGTTCTTTACACCGCATTCGACCGCGACCTTGCCCGCCACTTCCGCGGCCACCTGGGCGGCGAATGGGGTGGACTTGCGCGAGCCCTTGAAACCCTGGCCACCGGAAGTGGCCCACGACAGGGCATTGCCCTGGCGGTCGGTGATGGTGATGATGGTGTTGTTGAACGACGCGTGGATGTGGGCGATGCCCTCCGCGACGTTCTTCTTCACCTTCTTGCGCACCCGGGTTGCGGCTTGGTTCTGCTGTTGCTGTTTGGTAGCCATATTCGTTTCCTACTTGGCGATGGACGCCTACGTGTGGTCTATTGCGTAAGCGGCTTACTTGCCCGCGATGGCGTTGCGTGCCTTGCGCGGGCCCTTGCGGGTGCGCGCGTTGGTGCGGGTGCGCTGGCCGCGCACCGGCAGGCCGCGCTTGTGGCGCATGCCGCGGTAGCAGCCCAGGTCCATCAGGCGCTTGATGTTCATCGACACTTCGCGGCGCAGATCGCCTTCGACGATGAACTTGCCGACCTGTTCGCGCAGCTTGTCCACTTGCGCGTCGGTCAGGTCTTTCATCTTCGTGTTGGTGGCGACGCCGGCGGCCTCGCAGATCGCCGCGGAACGCGCACGGCCGATGCCGTAGATCGACGTCAGCGCGATCACCGCGTGTTGATGATTCGGGATGTTGATGCCTGCGATACGAGCCATGTCGTTTCCTTGACTAAATTCTTTTCAAGCCGCCGGGCTTAGCCCTGGCGCTGCTTGTGGCGGGGGTCGGTGCAAATCACACGCACCACACCCTTGCGCTTGATCACTTTACAGTTGCGGCAGATCCGCTTAACCGAAGCCAGTACTTTCATGATGCCCTCGACTTTTCTGTCAGTTACTTGCTACTACTTACTTGGCGCGGAACACGATCCGCCCCTTGGTCAAATCATACGGCGTCAATTCCACCGTCACCTTGTCTCCCGGCAGGATGCGAATGTAGTGCATACGCATCTTTCCCGAGATGTGGCCCAGGACGACAAGACCATTTTCGAGCTTGACCTTGAAGGTCGCGTTCGGCAGGGTTTCAACAATCTCGCCCTGCATCTGGATGACGTCGTCTTTGGACATTCAGCCTTAAGCCATTGGTCTAAAACATGCCGCCCTTACCGCTCTTTTTCAGTAGCGACTCATATTGGTGCGACATGATGTAGGCCTGCACCTGGGCCATGAAATCCATGGTGACGACGACGATGATCAGGAGCGAGGTACCGCCGAAGTTGAACGGTACGTTGTACTTCAGGATCAGGAATTCGGGCAGCAGGCACACCAGGGTCACGTAGATGGCGCCTGTGAGCGTGATACGCATCAGGATCTTGTCGATGTACTTCGCGGTCTGCTCGCCGGGGCGGATGCCGGGGACGAACGCGCCGCTTTTCTTCAGGTTGTCCGCCGTTTCCTTGCTGTTGAACACCAGCGCGGTGTAGAAAAAGCAGAAGAAAATGATCGCGGCGGCGTACAGCATGACGTAGATCGGCTGGCCCGGGGTCAGGGTGCCGGCGATATCCTTCAGCCAGCGCATCGAGTCACCCGAGGAGAACCAGCTGGTCAGCGTGGCGGGGAACAGGATGATGGAAGAGGCGAAAATCGGCGGGATCACGCCCGACATGTTGAGCTTCAGCGGCAGGTGCGAGGACGGTGCCGACATCACGCGGTTGCCGACCTGGCGTTTGGCGTAATTCACCAGGATGCGGCGCTGGCCACGCTCGACGAACACCACCACGTAGGTCACCGCGACCACCAGCACCAGGATGAACAGCATGGTGACGGCGTTCATGGCGCCATTGCGCACCAGTTCCAGGAGGCCGGCGAAGCCGTTCGGGATGCCGGCGGCGATGCCGCCGAAAATGATCATCGAAATGCCGTTGCCCAGGCCCCGCTCGGTCACCTGCTCGCCCAGCCACATCAGGAACATGGTGCCGGTCACGAGGCTGACGGTGGCCACCAGCATGAAGCTCGGGCCGGGATGCAGCGCCACGCCCTGCTTCTGCAGCGCGATGGCGGCGCCCAGGGACTGGAACAAGGCCAGGCCCACGGTCGCATAACGGGTGTAACGGGTGATCTTGCGCTGGCCGGAGGCGCCTTCCTTGCGCATCTGCTCCAGGCTCGGGATCACCACCGCCAGCATCTGCATGATGATGGAGGCGGAGATATAGGGCATCACGCCCAGGGCGAAGATCGAGAGCCGGCGCAGCGCGCCGCCCGAGAACATGTTCAGCATCCCCAGGATGCCGCCGTTGTGCTGGTCGAAGATGCGCGCGAACGCGGCCGGGTCGATGCCCGGCACCGGGATGTGCGAACCCACCCGGAACACCAGCATGGCGCCGGCCAGGAACAGCAGGCGGCGGCGCAGATCGGTCAATTTACCGATGTCGCCCAGACCGCCAAACATCCCGCCGCCGCTACGTGACACTTATTATTCCTCGACCTTGCCGCCGGCGGCTTCGATGACCTGCTTGGCGCCCGCGGTGGCGTACACGCCCTTCAGCGTGACCTTCCTCTTGAGCTCACCCGACTTCACCACCTTCACCCTGTCGGCGTAGATGTTGACCAGGCCGGCGGCTTTCAAAGCCGCCACGTCGATGATCTCAGCCTGCATGCGTTCCAGCTGATCCAGGCGCACTTCGGCGCGGGTCGGCTTCATGTGCGAGCGGAAGCCCACCTTGGGCAGGCGGCGCTGCAGCGGCATCTGGCCGCCTTCGAAACCCACCTTGTGGTAGCCGCCCTTGCGGGCGTACTGGCCCTTGTGGCCCTTGCCGGAGGTCTTGCCGAGGCCTGACCCTAAGCCACGGCCCAGACGCTTCTTGCCGGTCTTGCTGCCGATGGCAGGAGATAGGGTATTGAGACGCATCTTGCTCACTCCTCAACGCGCAGCATGTCGGAGATGCTCGCGATCATGCCGCGGTTCTCCGGAGTGTCCTGCACGGACACGGTATGGTGCATCCGGCGCAGGCCGAGGCCGCGCACGGTTGCCTTATGACGCTCCAGGCGGCCGAAGTAGCTGCGCACCAGCGTCACCTTGATCTGCTTCTTGTCGGTCTTGGCCATGGCTTAACCCTTGATCTCGTCGAGGGACTTGCCGCGCTTCGCTGCGATCTGGTGCGGCGAGCTCAGGTCAGTCAAAGCGTTCATGGTGGCGCGCACCACGTTGATGGGGTTGCGCGAACCGTGGCTCTTGGCCAGCACGTTCTTCACGCCCGCCACTTCCAGCACGGCGCGCATGGCGCCGCCGGCGATGATGCCGGTACCGTCGGACGCCGGCTGCATGAACACGCGGGTAGCGCCATGGTTGGCGCGGACCGCATAGAACAGCGTGCCGTTGTTCAGGTACACCTGCTTCAGGTTCTTGCGGGCCTGCTCCATGGCCTTGGACACGGCGTTCGGCACTTCGCGGGCCTTGCCGTAGCCGAAGCCGACCTTGCCGTTGCCGTCGCCCACCACCGTCAGCGCGGTGAAGCCGAACAGGCGGCCGCCCTTGACGGTCTTGGACACGCGGTTGACGGAGACCAGCTTCTCCTGCATCCCGTCATTGGATTCCGGCAGATTGTCGAATTTAGCCATGTGTCACCCTTAGAATTTCAGGCCGTTCTCACGGGCTGCGTCGGCCAGAGCCTTGACGCGACCGTGATAACGGAAACCGGAGCGGTCGAACGCGACCGCCGTGATGCCGGCCTTCTTGGCTTT
The DNA here is from genome assembly GCA_036498945.1 of Burkholderiales bacterium. GTDB lineage: Bacteria > Pseudomonadota > Gammaproteobacteria > Burkholderiales > JAEUOS01 > JAQGMJ01. The sequence continues at coordinate 21,561 of DASYEQ010000109.1, forward strand.
GTCGGCGATGGCCTTGCCAACCGCCTGCGCCGCGGTCACGTTCCCGCAGTGCTTGAGGCCCTTCTTGACCTCGGCTTCCAGCGTCGACGCGGCGACCACGACCTTGCCGCCCTCAGGGGCGATGATCTGCGCGTAGATGTGGCTCGGCGTGCGGTGCACGGTGAGCCGGAAAGGGCGCAGTTCCAGGATGTGGGCACGGGCGCGGCGGGCGCGACGCAGGCGCGCCTCTTTCTTCTCCATTGGCTTCTTGTCCATCGCTCGTACCTCTTACTTCTTCTTGGCTTCTTTCAGCACCACTCGTTCGTCCGAGTAGCGCACGCCCTTACCCTTGTAGGGTTCGGGCGGCCGGAAGCCGCGGATGTCTGCGGCAACCTGGCCCACCTTCTGGCGGTCCAGGCCCTTGATGATCACTTCAGTCTGGGTCGGGGTCTCGATGGTGATGCCCTCCGGGACCTTGTAGGCCACCGGATGCGAGAAGCCGAGGGTCAGGTTCAGCACCTTGCCCTGGGCCTGGGCGCGGTAACCCACGCCGACCAGCTCCAGCTTCTTCGTGAAACCCTCGGTCACGCCCTTCACGGCGTTTGCCAGGAGCGCGCGGGTGGTGCCGGCGGCCGCGTTGGCCTCCTGCAGGTCCACCTTCTGCTCGACGTGCAGCACGCCGTTCTCGTTCTTCACCGCGATGTGCGGGTTCAGCACGAGCGTATAGGCGCCTTTCTGCGCCTTGATGGTCACGCTGTTGGCATCGATCTTGGCTTCGACGCCCTTCGGCAACGTGATCGGTTGTTTTCCGATTCTGGACATGGCTTTTCCCTCGATCCTTAGGCGACGACGCCGATGATTTCGCCGCCGTGGCCGGCAGCACGCGCCGCGCGGTCGCTCATCACGCCCTGCGAAGTGGAGATGATTGCCACACCCAGGCCACCCAGGACCTTGGGCAGCTGGTCATTGCGCTTGTACACGCGCAGGCCAGGGCGGCTCACGCGATCGAGGCGATCGATGACCGGGCGGCCTTCGTGGTATTTCAGGACGATGTTCAGCGTCGGCTTGCCTTCCACGTCGGCGCGGGCGAACTCCTCGATATAGCCTTCGTCCTTCAGGACGCGGGCGATCTCGGCCTTCACCTTGGAGGCGGGCATGGAGACGTCCGTATGCCCGATCATCTGGGCATTGCGGATGCGGGTGAACATGTCGGCGATGGGATCAGTCATGCTCATGGAGATCGATATCCCTGTATCAGTAAATTAAAAAAGTAGCGTTACCAGCTGGCCTTACGCAGGCCCGGCACATCGCCGCGCATGGTGGCTTCACGAAGCTTGTTACGGGCCAGGCCGAACTTCCGGTAGTAGCCGTGGTCGCGGCCGGTCAGGGCGCAGCGGTTGCGCTGGCGGCCCTTGCCCGAGTCACGCGGCAGGCTAGCGAGCTTGGCGACCGCCTCCTGGCGCTCCTCTTCGCTCACGTTCAGGTCGCGGATGGTCTCTTTCAGCGCAGCACGCTTGGCAGCGAACTTCTTCGCCAGCTTGGCGCGCTTGACCTCGCGGTTCACCATGGAAGTCTTGGCCATGTGCTTTTCCTCTTAGTTCCGGAACGGGAAGCTGAAGGCTTCCAGCAACGCCCGGGCTTCCTCGTTGGTGCGGGCCGTGGTGGTGATGGTGATGTCCATGCCACGCAGGGCGTCGATCTTGTCGTACTCGATCTCGGGGAAGATGATCTGTTCCTTCACGCCCATGCTGTAGTTGCCGCGCCCGTCGAAGGAGCGGCCGCTCACGCCGCGGAAGTCGCGCACGCGGGGCAGGGAGATGCTGATCAGGCGGTCCAGGAACTCGTACATCTGGGCACGGCGCAGGGTCACCTTGCAGCCGACCGGATAGCCGTCGCGGATCTTGAAGGTCGAGATCGACTTCTTGGCCTTGGTGATGACCGGCTTCTGGCCGGCGATCTTGGTCATATCGGAGACCGCGTTCTCGATGACCTTCTTGTCCGCAGTCGCCTCACCCACGCCCATGTTGAGTGTGATCTTGGTGATGCGCGGGACCTGCATCGGGTTCTTGTAGCCGAACTTCTCGGAGAGCTTCGGCACCACGGTCTTGCGGTAATGTTCTTGGAGACGGGTCATGCCGGCGATCCTCAGACGTCAACCACTTCGTTGT
>DASYEQ010000110.1:0-4917 GCA_036498945.1 Burkholderiales bacterium
GTATTCGGCATCAACTATACCCAGGCGGGCTATGGCGGGCAGTTCACCCAGATCACCGGCGCCGCCGTCTACAAGAAGTAATACTCCTTCCCTGCGCGGCGCCGGCCGGCGCTACGCGACGAACGACTATGCGGGCCGGCAGCGCCGTTCCTCTATCCACAGTGTCCGGCCAATCCTGGCCGGCGCTGCCCCAGGCAGCAGGCCAGACCATGCTGGCCGCGCAGTTCCAGCTTGAGCGTTCCCAATGGTGGGAGCCGGAACTGCTGGCGCAACGCCAGCTGGAGCAATTGCGCTCGCTCGTCTCGTTCACGCTGCGCCAGGTACCGCGCTACCGCGAACTTGTCGCTGCGCAATTGCCCGAGGTGGCGCGCGACCCGCAAGCACTAACCTGGGAGACGTTCGCGCGCTGGCCGGTCCTGCACAAGGCTGATCTGCGCGAACACAGCGCGACACTCCTGGCCAAGTCCCTGCCGTCGGACCATGGCGGCATGTCGTGGAACTTCACCAGCGGCTCGACCGGTGCGCCGGTGCGCTGCGCGCACACCCTGGTAGCCAATTTCATCCGTTCCACGGCCACGCTGCGCAACCAGATTTGGCATGACCTCGATTTCAGCCTGAAGTACGCCGCCATCCGCCCGAGCACCAGGGCCGGAAGCACGCCGGGCTGGGGGGCGGCAACCAACTGCGCCTTCGATACGGGACCCGCCGTGAGTTACGCCATCACCGCCGATATCGACGGGCAGCTTGACTGGCTGCTGGCCGAAGCTCCCGGCTACCTGCAATCGACGGCCTCCAACCTGCGGGCGCTGGTACTACGCTCGCGCGATACCGGGCGCATTCCGCAGGGACTGGACGCGGTGCTCTCCTACGCCGACAGCTTGCCCGGCGACCTGCGCAAGCTGATACACGAGGTTTGGGGCACGCGCCTGATCGACACCTACTCCTGCACCGAGACCGGTTCCATTGCCCTGCAATGCCCGGTCTACGATCATTATCACGTGCTGTCGGAGGCGGTGATCGCCGAAGTGCTGCGCGACGACGGCAGCCCTTGCGCCGAAGGCGAGATTGGCCGTGTGGTGCTCACCGAGCTTTGCAACTTCGGCATGCCGTTGATCCGCTACGAGATCGGCGACTACGCCGAAGTGGGGGCGCCCTGCGATTGCGGCCGCGGCCTGCCGGTGCTCAAGCGCGTGATGGGTCGCTACCGCAACATGGCGCTGGACCCGGACGGCCGCATCTTCTGGCCCTCGTTTCCGCCCGAGAACTGGTATCACCTCGCGCCGCTGGCGCAGATGCAGATGGTGCAGCACACGCCGGTGTCGATCGAGGTGCGCTATGTGATGGAACGCGAACTCGGCGCTGCCGAAGAGGCGCAACTGGCCGCCGCCTTCGGCCTCACCATGCGCTACCCGTTCGAGTACCGCTTCAGCCGCGTGCCTTCGATCACCCACGACCCAGGCCAGAAGTTCGAGGAGTTCATCTGCCTGTGCCTGCCCCCGGCGCCCTAGCTTCCGCCGCACCGGCCCGCGCCGCCGCGCGTGCCTGTTCGTAGGCGTCGATCAGGGCACCACGCAAGATCTTGCCTGTCTGATTGCGCGGGATCTGCGCCACCAGCACGAAATGCCTTGGCACGCGGGCAGCATCGATGCGCGCCGCGCAAAACGCGCGCAGCGCGGCTTCGCCCAGCGCGGGCGGGAGCGGGCCATGCACGCCGGCGCGCGCCGCCAGGAAGGCCACCGGCACCTCGCCCGCCGCCGCATCGGGAATTCCCGCCAGCGCCGCGTCGAGCACGTCCTCATGCTGGCGCAGCACCGCTTCAATGTCTTCCGGCCAGATCTTCAGGCCACCATGATTGATCACTTCCTGGGTGCGTCCCTGCAAGTACAGCCTGCCGCCGGCATCCAGGTAGCCGGCATCGCCGGGGAAAAACCAGCCGCCGCGAAAATGCCGGCGCGTCGCCACCGGGTTGCCGACGTAATCGCTGCACATCCAGGGGCTGCGAAAACCGAGGTCGCCGACGCCGCCGGCCGGCAACGGCGTGCCGTCAGGCCCCTCGATGCGCACCTCGACACCAGGCAGCACGCGGCCGACACAGCCGGGCCCGGCGGGCTCGTCCGCCTCCAGCAAGGCTATTGGCCCGGTCTCGCTGCAGCCGTAGTCCACATGCAGGCGCGAGGTGAGCGCTGCACGCGCGGCTCGCAGTTCCTCGCGTGAAACCATGGCGCCGATCAGGCCCAAGGTGAAATCAGGCAGCGGCCGCGACGGCGCCGGGCTTGCCATCAGGCGGCGCATTTGCCACGGCGAGGCGTACATCAAGGTCGTGCCGAACCTTGCCAGCTGTCCGGCCAACTCCCCACGGGTCTCGGCAAATGGCACGTTGACGCAGGCAGCGCCGATGGCATGCGCGCGCTGCAGGTAGCGCATGCCCACATTCGACGGCCACGGCGCCGGCCCCATGATGCGCGCTGTAGCGCCGGTGCCGACGATGCGCGCCACGGCCAGCGCCTTGTCGAAAATCTGGCGATGGGTCAACAGCAACACCTTGGCGGCGCCGGTGGTGCCGGAGGTGAATAGGTAGACGCTGGGCGCATCACCCCGGTCGGCACGCGCGGGCGCCTGCGCGTCGAGCGCGGCATCGGCTGGATCGAATCCACGCGGATCGAGCGCTTGGGCACCCGCAACCGGGGAGACGCCGGAAGCCAGCACCCAGTGCGCGCCGAAACGGCCGATCAGCTCGACGCGAGCCGCCAGGGGCGCCTCCGGCAACAGTGGCAACACCACGGCACCGGCGTAGGCGGCAGCGTAAAGAAATGTCATCGTGCGGCGCGCATGAGCCGGCGCCTGTTCCAGCGGCAGGGCGATGGTGTCGCCCGGACGCACGCCGTGGCGCGCCAGCCACGCCGCGCCACGGCGTGCGGCGTCGAACAGTCCCCCGTAGGTAACAGCGCCGCTTTCGTCGAGGTAGGCAATGCGCCCCGGATCGCTGGCGGCCACTTGCGCCAGCGCACCCAGAACGGTGCCTTGCGGCTCGCCATCGGGCGCTGCGCTGGCGGACGCGCTGGCGCCCGCGGGTTGATCCTGCATCGGTCGCATCCTTTCTTATGTCGCCGCCGCCGCGATGGCGACAGCGGAGCGCGGCAGTGCCGCCAGTTCCATGCAGCGATCGGCAATCGCGCCGACGATGCGCGCCTGGCTCATTTCACCATGGCGCGAGCGGAAGTCGTGCGCCGCGCGCGCGAAGCCGGGCTCGTGCAGCAGGCGCGTGATCACCGCGTTATAACGCGGCTCCTGCCCGGGCAGGGCGGCGAGGCCGGCGCCCAGAAGGTCGACGTTGTACGCGGTGATGCCCTGTTCGGTCATCTCGGGAGCGATCAGCAGGGGCCGGCCGGCCAGCAGCGCGGCGCAAACGGTGCCGTGGCCGCCGCCGCAGACCACCAGTTCGCAGGCGGCAGTGGCCGCCTCGATGTCCAGCGGGCGCTCGGAGAAACACACGCCCTGCGCCTCCGGGCCGGCGCGTTGTTCGGGCGTGAGGCCTGGGCAATACGCCAGCACGTTGCAGTGCTTGCGGCACAGCGCGCGCAACAGCGGCACGGTCTGCGCCTGATGCGCCTTGAGATATGCGAACACGCGCGGGCCGCGCGCCCGCGGCCACTCCGGCGCCACGCCGCCTTCGCTGCCGAGAATCACGCCCCAGCGCGGCGTGTTCCGCTGCGGATAATGGTCGATGCCGGCGTACGTGGTGACGAAGTCCTCGTCGGCCTCATGCATTTGCGATAGCGCCGTCAGCGGCGGCGCGCCGAAGCTTGCCAGCGCGCCATTGATGCTGGCCAGCACGATGCGGCCGGACTCGGCACGGCGATCAGGACCGGGCGGCACCCAGGTCATCAGCGGTGGTTCCGGCTCCTGCGCCGGCGGGCAGCAAAAACCGGTGCCGATGCGCGCGGCCGGAATGCCGAGACTGCGCGCGGCCAGCAGCGCCGTGGGCGCATGATCGGTAATCACCAGGTCGGGTGTGGCCTCGCGGATCAGTTCGCGCCAGCCATGCAATAGCGGCGTCAGCAGTTCGGCGTTGTAGTAGCCGTAGCGCATGACCACTTCGCTATAGGCCAGCTGATCCTCGGGCAGGCCGGCCATTTCCGCGGGGAAGCGCGGCGCCTGGCGTAGCGTTGCGGCGCCCTCGCCAAGCAGGGCGGCAGCGGGCGCCATGTCCGTCAGCGCCCAGGTGATGGCGCAACCGCGCGCCTCGAGCGCACGCGAGAGAGGAACAAAGCGGCTGACATGGCCGAGGCCGCCGCCCAGTTCCCAGGCGTACAGGATGCGTGTAGCGGGCATGCGAGGCGCGAGAGGTGAAGGGCAGTGCGAGGGAAAGAGTTATCATAACCCGACCAACCTGCCGCGCCCGCGTGCGCGGCATTCGATCGACCGAGACAAATCCGCCGCTGTGCATGAGCGCCCTGCCCGCACGCTCGCCTGCCCCATGAAAGATCCGCATCGATGAATCAGCCCCAGCAAAAGCGCGCCGTCGGCGTGATCGGCCTGGGCACCATGGGCATGGGCGCGGCACAGTCGCTGCTGCGTGCCGGTTTCGCGGTGCATGGCTGCGACTTGCGGCCACAGGTGCTGCAAGCCCTGGTTGACGGGGGTGGCATCGCCTGCGCCAGCCCGCGGGAGATGAGCGAAAAGTGCGACGTCGTCATCACCCTGGTGGTGAACGCGGAGCAGACCGACGCCGTGCTGTTCGGCGCCGACGGCGCGGTGCCGGCAATGCGCGCCGGATCGGTGGTAATCGCCAGCGCCACCGCGGCGCCGGAGTACGCGCAGGGCCTGGCGAAGCGGCTGGCGGAAAAGGGCATCCTGCTGCTGGATGCGCCGGTCTCCGGCGGCGGCGCCAAGGCGGCTGCCGGGCAGATGACCATG
>DASYEQ010000111.1:0-3396 GCA_036498945.1 Burkholderiales bacterium
AGCGGCTGGACCGGCTCAATGAGCAGCACTACGCCAAGCTGGAGAAGGCGGGGAGGCTGCCCACCCTGGAAGAGATTGAGCGCATGGATGAGGGGGCGGAGGGCGAGCTTGCGCCGGCCGAAGAATCGCCGGAGAACGCCGGCACCGTCGCCGGGCCTAACGTTTTTTCGCAAAAACCTGGGGATTCATGGGGAACGGCGGCAGCCGCGCCAGGCAGTGTTTTTTCCGAAAAAACTGGGGGTTTATGGGGGCCTGGCGCCGCGGCGCGGTTGCAGCCGCAGGCCAGCCCGTGGTTGTTGCGCAATCCCCCGTCGGCCGACGTGCGGCGATTGCAGGCCGCGTAGGCGGCAGCTTCAAATCCGCCCGAAATACTCGCGCCGCTGGAATTCCGTCTTGTCTTCGGCGGCCTCGTAGCGCTGCTGTTCGCTGGCCTTGATCGCGCTGTACCAGCGCACGAAATCCGCGCCGAAGCCGCTACTCATGGCGCTGTCTTGGGCGAAGGCGGCGAGCGCATCGGGGAGCGTGGCGGGGATGCGCGCCTGGGTATCGGCATAGGGCGATTCGGTGGCGGGCGGCGCGGCGAGGTTTTGCTCGACGCCGGCCAGCCCCGCATGGATCTGCGCGGCCATGTAGAGGTAGGGGTTGGCGGCCGGTTCGCCCAAGCGGTTTTCGATGCGCGTGGCGGCATCGCCCGCGCCGCCGATTACGCGCAGCATGGCGCCGCGATTGTCCAGGCCCCAGAGGATGGATTGCGGGGCCAGCGCGTTGGGGCGAAAGCGGCCGAAGCCGTTCACCGTGGGGGTGCACAGCACCGTCATGCCCTTCGCGTGCTGCAACAGGCCGGCGAGATATTGCGCGCCGAGGTCGCTCAGGGTGTGGCGCGCGTCGCTGCGCGTGCTGCCCGCGGCCGCCGCTTCGCGCATGAAGGCGTTGCGGCCGTCGTCCAGTTGCACGAGCGACTGGTGCAGGTGCCAGCCGGAAGACATGATGTTGTCGAACGGCGGGCGGCACATGAAGGTGGCGTGGTAGCCGGCGCGGCGCAGTGACTGTTTCACCGCGCTGCGGAACAGCACCATGTTGTCGGCGGCGACGAGGGCGTCGGTGGCGGAGAACACGGCTTCCACCTGGCTGGGGCCGAGCTCGATTTCCAGCGAGGCCAGCGGCAGGCCGAGCGCTTGCGCGGTGTGCTGCACGATGCGCAAGGGCTCTTCCGCCAGATCGAAATGGTCTTCCGCCAGCAGGCGGTAGCCGGGGTGGATCAGGCTCACCGCGGGTGCCGGCGGCGGCCAGGCCGACTGCGCGGGGTCGAACGCGGCGTCATGCAACGGGTCGCGCAGGCGGTAGATGTGGAACTCGATCTCCAGGCCGCACACCATCGTAAGGCCCTGCTCGGCCAGCCGCGCGAGGGCGCGCTGCAATTGCGCGCGCGTGTCGTAGGGCGCGGGCGCGCCGTCGTGGAACACCGGCTGGCATTGCAGCCAGCCGGTGCTCTGCGCCCAGGGCAAGACGTGGAACGAGCCGGGCAGGGCATGCAACTGCACATTGTTGGCGAACTCGAAGCCGGGCAGGGCGGCGGCAATGCCGGGCTCGAACACCTTGAATGCAGTGCGGTCCGCCGTGTCCTTGAGCATCAGGGTGCTCACCATGCTCACGCCGGTGCGCAGGGCTGCGACGGCTGCTTGCGTGGTGAGGGTCTTGCCGCGCAATTGGCCGTGCGTGTCGCACCAGGCGAAGCGCACCAGCTCGACACCGCTTTGTTCGACCTGGCGGGCGCAGTCGGCGAGCGCGGCGGCTTGCGCGGCCGGGCTGCTGTTGCCGCTTGCGCTGGCGTTTCCAGCGGCGCTGTCGCCTCCGGTGGCGCGCTTGCCTGCGCCGCTGCCTGCGGCGGTGCCGTTTCTCATGTAGCGGCCTCCTCGGCGCCGTCGCTCACGCTGCGGCCTCCGTGGGTGCTGTTGCCGATGCAGCACTCCCAGGGAGTACTGCTGCTCACGCCGTCTCCGGCGCCGTCACTCATGCACCGCCTCCGGCGGCGTGAGGGCGGCATCCCACGGGGCGGCGCCGCGCTTGGCCTGCACCGCTTCCTGCCACCAGCCCTGCCAGTCGCCGGTGGGGGCGAAGCCGTCCACCGTATCCGGGCCGTGGCGCTGCGCGGCAATGACCGCCTGCGCCACCCCGGGCGGCAGCTGGCCGGCGGCGACGTCGTCGATCGCCTGCTTGAGGGTGCGGCGGTAGGCGATGATGGCGCGGTCGCTGGTGCCCAGGTGCTCGCGGGTGCGATCCGAGATCAGGCCCATGCTTTCGCAGGCCCACTGGTCGTGCACGTTGATGTCGTCCTCGCCCATGCCGAGGTAGGTGCGGGTGGCCTGCTCTTCCGGGTTGTAGCCCCAGTTGTTGTGGCGGCCGGATTTGGGAATGTAGTCGGGCAGCTCGACATAGCGCAGGCGCTGGCCGCGCATGGCTTCCTTGTTCACCGGCTCGGCGAAGCTGGTGAACAGCGAATACCAGTAGGTGCGGGTGTCGTCGACCGGCACGTGCATCTGCGTGATCGTCATGGTCTCGGAGAGCGGAATGACGAAGGTGTGCGGGAAGATCGAATGCGTCACCCGCGTGTGCGTGAGCTCGTCGCTCATGCGCCGCAAGGTGGTGAGGCGCATGCCGTAGGGCATCTGGTCGACGCGGATGTCGGGCTGGTGGAACTCGCGCATCACGCGGCTCATCGGCCAGCGCTCGCCGGCGATGCTGCCGGCGCTGGCGTTGCGGAACTGGCGGCCGTAGCTGTCGTCCAGCGACTCGTCGGAAAAGAAGCGGTGCAGGAAGGAGGTGTGCGCCGGGTCGATGCCGACTTCGAAGGCTTGCAGCCAGTTGCAATGCCACAGGCCCTTGAAGGCGAAAACGTGGGTGGCCGGGGCGCTGAAGCAGTCGAGCGCCGGCAGCGGCGGCGGGGTTACGCCTTCCTCGCCCAGCCAGGCGAACAGGATGCCGCTGCGTTCGATCAGCGGGTAGCTGCGCTGCTTCACGCTCTTGCACAGCGTGCTGCCGGTGGGTTCGGCGGGCGTCTCCAGGCAGTTGCCGGCGACGTCGAACTTCCAGCCGTGGAAGGGGCAGCGCAGGCCGTCGCCCTCGTGGCGCCCGAAGGCGAGGTCGGCGCCGCGGTGCGGGCAGGCACGATCCAGCAGGCCGTATTTACCCTGCGCGTCACGCAGCAGCACCATGTCCTGGCCCAGCAGGCGCACCGCCTTGGCCGGGCGTACCGCCATGCGCGGGTCGAGCGCGGGGTTGAATTCGTCGACGAGGGCCACCGGCTGCCAGTAGTGGCGCATCAGCTTGCCGCAAGGCGTGGCGGGGCCGATGCGGGTGAAGAGTTCGTTCTGGTCTGCTCTCATCGCTTTGCCTCGG
>DASYEQ010000112.1:0-16368 GCA_036498945.1 Burkholderiales bacterium
GCAGAGCCAGGGCCTGGCCGCCTCGATCAATATCGACCGCGCCACCGCGGCCAGGCTGGGGGTGACGGCCGAGACGGTCGATGAGGCCCTCTATGACGCCTATGGCCAGCGGATCATCTCGACCATCTTCACCGAGTCCAACCAGTACCGGGTGATCATGGAGGCCGATCCGACCACCCTGCAGGGACCGGAATCGCTCAGCCAGATCTATGTCCCAACCAGCGGCGGCGGCTCGGTGCCGCTGTCGACCTTCGCCACGGTCCAGGTCGTGCCCTCGCCTTTGCAGGTCAACCACGTGGCCCAGTTCCCGGCGGCCAACATCGCCTTCGACACCGCGCCCAAGGTGGCGCTGGGCACGGCGGTCAAGTCGATCGTCCAGACCGAGAAGGCCATCGGCATGCCGGCCGACATCACCACCGCCTTCCTGGGCGCGGCCGAGGCCTATCAGGCGTCGCTGAGCAACGAGCTGTGGCTGATCCTGGCGGCGATCGTCACCGTCTATATCGTGCTGGGCGTACTCTATGAGAGCTACGTCCATCCGGTGACCATCCTGTCGACCCTGCCGTCAGCGGGGGTCGGCGCCCTGCTGGCCCTGCTGATCTGCGGCCAGGACCTGGGGGTGATCGGCATCATCGGCATCATCCTCTTGATCGGCATCGTCAAGAAGAACGCCATCATGATGATCGACTTCGCCCTCGACGCCGAACGGGTGGAGGGCAAGGCGCCGCGCGAGGCGATCCACCAGGCGGCGCTGCTGCGCTTCAGGCCGATCCTGATGACGACCCTGGCGGCGCTGTTCGGCGCCCTGCCGCTGATGTTCGGCTGGGGCGAGGGCTCGGAGCTGCGCCATCCGCTAGGCATCTCCATCGTCGGCGGCCTGATCGTCAGCCAGCTGCTGACCCTGTTCACGACGCCGGTGATCTATCTGCAGTTCGACCGGCTGGCCAATCGGCTGGGCGGCGGCTCCAACCGGCGCAAGGGCGAGTCCGATCCCGGATTGGACGAAGCCGCGCCCGACCTCGAACCAGGGCCCGCCGGGCCATGAACATCTCCGAGCCCTTCGTCCGACGGCCGATCGGCACCATCCTCCTGACGCTCGGCATCGCCATGGCCGGGATCGCCGCCTTCATCCTGCTGCCGGTGGCTCCACTGCCGCAGGTGGATTTCCCGGTGGTCTCGGTCCAGGCCAGCCTGCCCGGCGCCAGCCCCGCGACCATGGCCTCCAGCGTCGCGACGCCGCTGGAAAAGCGGCTCGGCCATATCGCCGACGTCAACGAGATGACGTCACAGAGCTCGCAGAATTCGACCCGCATCACCCTGCAGTTCAACCTCGACCGCGACATCAACGGCGCGGCGCGCGACGTGCAGGCGGCGATCAACGCCGCGCGCGCCTTGTTGCCGACCAGCCTGCCGTCGAACCCGACCTACCGCAAGGTGAACCCGGCGGATGCGCCGATCATGATCATCGCGCTCACCTCCGGGGTGCTGTCGCGCGGGCAGATGTACGACGCCGCCGCCACCGTGCTGGGGCAGACGCTGTCGCAGGTGGATGGGGTCGGCCAGGTGGTGGTCTCCGGCAGCGCGCTGCCGGCGGTGCGGGTGGAAGTGAACATGCCGCGCATCAACCAGATCGGCCTGCCCTTCGAGACCATCCGCAACGCCATCGCCGCCAGCAACGCCAACCGGCCCAAGGGCGCGATCGAGACTGCGACCGAGCGCTGGCAGATCCAGGCCAACGACCAGGCGCAGACCGCGGCCGAATACCGGCCCCTGATCGTCTCCTACAAGAACGGCGCACCGATCCGCCTGTCCGACATCGCGGATGTCGTCGATTCGGTACAGGACCTGCGCAACGACGGCCTGGTCAACGGCCAGCCGGCGGTGATGCTGATCATCACGCGCCAGCCCGGGGCCAACATCCTCGAGACGGTCGACCGCATCAAGAACCTGCTGCCGACGCTGCAAAAGACCATTCCCGCCACCATCGACCTCAAGGTGGCGATGGAGCGCACCACCACCATCCGCGCCTCGCTGCACGAGGTCGAGCGCGCGCTGATGATCTCGATCGGGCTGGTGATCATGGTGGTGTTCCTGTTCCTGCGCAGCGGCCGCGCCACCCTCATCCCCGCCGTCGCCGTGCCGGTGTCGCTGTGCGGCACCTTCGCGGTGATGTACCTGGCAGGCTTCTCGCTCAACAACCTTTCATTGATGGCGTTGACGGTGGCCACCGGCTTCGTGGTGGACGACGCCATCGTAGTGCTGGAAAACATCTCGCGCCACATCGAGGAAGGCATGAAACCCTTCGCCGCCGCGCTGCGCGGGGCGCGCGAGGTGGGCTTCACGGTGGTGTCGATGAGCCTGTCGCTGATTGCCGTGTTCGTGCCGATTCTCGCCATGGGCGGCATCGTCGGGCGCTTGTTCCGCGAATTCGCCGTCACCCTTTCCGCCGCCATCCTGGTCTCGCTGGTGGTGTCGCTCACTACCACGCCGATGATGTGCGCGCGCCTGCCACGCCACAAGCCGAAGGCGGAAAACGACAAGCCGCCAGGGCGTTTCGCGCGCTGGAGCAAGGCGGCGCTGGACGGCATGCATAACGGCTACGCGCGCACGCTGAAGTTCGCGCTCGATTACAGCGTGATCACCCTGCTGATCCTGGCCGCCACGGTGGTGCTCAACGTCGTCCTGTTCGTCAAGGTGCCGAAGGGCTTTTTCCCGCAGCAGGATACGGGCATGCTGGTCGGCGGGGTGCAGGCCGACCAGGCCTCCTCCTTCCAGTCGATGCAGACCAAGATGCGCGCCTTCGTCGACATCCTCAAGGCCGATCCGGCGGTGGCGAGCGTCTCCGGCTTCACCGGTGGCGGCCAGCGCAACTCGGCCTTTCTCTACGTGGTGCTGAAGCCCTTGAAAGAGCGCAACCACATGTCGTCGATGGACGTAGTGCAGCGCCTGCGGCCACGCATGGGCCGGGTGGCGGGCGCCGCCCTGTTCCTGCAGCCGGTGCAGGACATCCGCATCGGCGGGCGTTCGTCGAATGCCACCTACCAGTTCACCCTGCAAGGCGACGATCTCGACGAATTGCGCTCCTGGGAGCCCAAGGTGCGCGCCGCGCTGTCGCGCCTGCCGGAGCTGACCGATGTCAACACCGACGCCGCCGACAAAGGCCTGCAATCGAGCGTGGTGTACAACCGCGACGCCGCCGCGCGCCTGGGACTTTCCCCCAGCGCCATCGACGCGGTGCTCAACGACGCCTTCGGCCAGCGCCAGGTGTCGACCATCTACGCCCCCCTCAACCAGTACCGCGTGGTGATGGAGGCGGCGCCGCAATACTGGCAAAGCCCGGAAACCCTGAACCAGGTCTACATCCCCGCGCCCGGCGCGGGCGGCGGCGTGGTGCCGCTGCCTTCGGTAGCGCACTTCACGTCGACCAACACCTCGCTGGGCGTCAATCACCAGGGCCAGTTCGCCGCTTCCACGGTTTCCTTCAATCTCGCGCCGCACGTCAGCCTGGGTCAGGCCTCGACCGCCATTTCCAGCGCCATGGACCGCCTGGGCGTGCCGAACTCGGTGCGCGGCAGCTTTCAGGGCAGCGCGAAGGCGTTCCAGGATTCACTCTCCTCGCAGCCGATCCTGATCCTGGCGGCGCTGGTCACCATCTATATCGTGCTGGGGGTACTGTACGAGAGCACGGTGCACCCGATCACCATTCTTTCTACCCTGCCTTCCGCGGGCGTGGGCGCGGTGCTGGCGCTCATGATCACCGGCATCGAGTTCGACATCATCGGGCTGATCGGGGTGATATTGCTGATCGGCATCGTGAAAAAGAACGCCATCATGATGATCGACGTGGCGATCACCGCCGAGCGCGAGCGCGGGCTCGATCCGCGCGAGGCGATCTACGAAGCCTGCCTGTTGCGCCTGCGGCCGATCATGATGACCACCCTTGCCGCCTTGCTGGGTGCCCTGCCGCTGGCGCTGGGTAGCGGCGACGGCGCCGAACTGCGCCGGCCCCTGGGCATATCGATCGTCGGCGGCCTGATGCTGTCGCAGCTCCTCACCCTCTACACCACGCCGGTGGTCTACCTGGCGCTGGACCGCATGCGCCTGCGGATTTCCGGCTGGTATCGCCATCTGCGCGGCGCCAACAAGCCTGCCGTGGGGCACGCATGAAAAATAAACCTATGATCCAACTGACTGGCGCACGCGCGGCCACCGTCATCGCCGCGCTGCTGCTGTCGGCCTGTACCGTCGGCCCGGCGTACCAGCGCCCCGAAGTAGCAACGCCCGCCAATTTCAAGGAAGCCGTCAATTTCGACGGCACCACCTGGAAAAGCGCCGCGCCCGGCGACACGCTGCCGCGCGGCCCCTGGTGGGAGCGTTTCGATGACCCGGACCTGAACGCCCTGGCGGCGCAGATCGAGAGCGCCAATCCGAGCCTGCAAAGCTTCGTCGCCCGCTATTACCAGGCGGAGGCGCTGATCCGCGAAGCGCGTTCCGCTTATTTCCCCACGCTGAATCTCAATGCCAGCACCACGCGCGCGCGCAACGGCACCGCGGGCATCGTGCAGCCGCCGCAGACCACCGACACGGTGTCGGCCTCGGTCTCCGGCTGGGAGCTCGACCTGTGGGGGCGCATCCGCAATACCGTGGAAGCCAACAAGCTGTCCGCGCAGGCAAGCATCGCCGACATCGAAAACACCAAGCTCTCGCTGCAGGCGCAATTGGTGACCAGCTACCTGGCGTTGCGCATCAGCGATGAGCAGGCGAACCTGCTGGATCGCACCGTCGACGACTACAAAAAGGCGCTCGACCTCACCACCAACCGCTACAAGGCGGGCGTGGCCGCACGGCTGGACGTGGCCGAGGCCGAGACCCAGCTCAAGTCGACGCAGGCGCAGGCGCTCGACGTGCACATCGCACGCGCGCAATTCGAGCACGCCATCGCTGTGCTGATCGGCAAGGCGCCGGCGGAATTCAGCATCGCGGTCAAGCCCCTGGTGATCCGCATGCCGGAGATCCCGCTGAGCACGCCTTCGGCGCTGCTGGAGCGCCGGCCGGACGTCGCCGCCGCCGAGCGCCGCATCGCCGCCGCCAATGCTTCGGTGGGCGCGGCGCAGGCGGCGCTGTTTCCCACCCTCAGCCTGGGCGGCACCCTGGGCTTTCGCAAGAACAGCTGGGGCAACCTGCTGACCGTGCCGAACCGCTTCTGGTCGATCGGGCCGGCGCTCACCCTGCCGGTATTTGACGGAGGCTTAAGGCGCGGGGAGATCGCGCAGGCCGAGGGTGTCTACGACCAGAACGTCGCCGACTACCGCCAGGCCGTGCTCACCGCTTTCCAGGACGTCGAAGACCAGCTGGTCGCCTTGCGCGTGCTGGAGCAGGAAGCCGTGGTGCAATCAGAGGCGGTGCGCTCGGCCAACGAATCGCTCGACCACACCATCGAGCAATATCGCGGCGGCACGCTCTCCTATCTCAACGTGATCACGGCGCAGACCACCGCCTACAGCAACCGCCAGACCGAGCTCAACATCTTGAACCGGCGCTACGCGGCGGCGGTGGCGCTGATCAAGGCGCTGGGTGGCGGCTTCGACCAGGGCGGGATGACGGCGCCAATGGTGCCGGAGCCGCGCGGCATCAAGCTGCGCGCGGCGGACTTCATGTCGCACAAGGACAAGCCGGCCGAGAAGCCGGCAGACAAGCAGCCGCAGGCGGCGGAAAGCAAATAACGCGCGTCATCGCCAGTTCGCCGGCCAGCCGCTTTCAGGCGCCGGTGCGCCTGCGGATCAGTTCAATCTGATCCGTCGCCATGGCGGCGATTTCGAGCAGGATGCGCGCATCCTCGTTGCCGAAATGCGGCCGCGGCCGGTCGCCCAGGATGCACAGCGAGCCGATCGCCGCGCCTTCGCGGGTGACAATCGGGGCGCCGGCATAAAAGCGGATGCCGGGCGGGCGCACCACCATCGCACTGCCGGCAAAGCGGCGATCGGAAGCGGCATCGAGCACGATCAGCGGGCCGCGGCTCTGGATGGTCATGGCGCAAAAGGCGTCGGTACGCGGGACTTCGCTCACGTGCAGGCCGACACGGGCCTTGAACCACAGGCGATGCTCGTCGACCAGGGAAATCGCTGCCATCGGCGTTTCGAAGACGAAACTGGCGAGTTCGACCAGGCGGTCCAGGCGCTTCTCCGACGCGGTGTCAAGCAGGCCCAGCCCGCGGACGACGGCCAGCCGCGCAGGTTCTTCCCGCATGAGTGGCGAGACTTCGTACAACGCCATTCCCGTTCTTCTGGTCTGTTTCGGGGTGCGGTCCCTCAGCCACCCCAAACACCACGCAAATCCGGAAGTCACCGCCCCCGCGGTACTCCTCCGGCCCAAGCCCTGGTGCATTTTAATCCGCCGGGCCGTGCGCATGATAATAGGCCTGCGGCATGAGGGGGATTTGAAATCCGCGGAAACGCCAGCGCGGCAACTGCATCGCCACCTGCTTCTCACCGCCGTTGATTTCATGAAATTCCTTAATAATCAGTTGATTACATGGAATTTCGCAAGCGCAGGCAGTGGCCAGCGCAGGCGGCGGGACACTCCGGGGCCAGTGGCGTTGGAACAACATAGGCGGCTCCCCACCGCGCCATGGCGCTCAAACCCGGCCTTTCCCCGACAAATGCAGCCGGCGCCCCGGCTGCAATCAGTCCTGGGAGGGCCTGCGTTCCGGCAGGGGAATGGAGAAGTAAAAGGTCGCGCCCTTGCCTTCGCGGCCTTCGGCCCACACCCGCCCGCCGTGGTAATCGATGATGCGCCGCACGATCGACAAACCCGCCCCCACACCCTCGAAACCGTGCGCGGTGTCGAGGCGGCGGAACGGGACGAACAGCAGGTCCTGCTGCTTTTCGTCGAAGCCCACACCGTTGTCGGCTATCGAGAACACCACCTCGCCGCCTTCCTTGCCGCACTGGATCTCGATTACCGGCTGCACGCGGCCGCGGCTGTACTTGATGGCGTTGGCGATCAGGTTGTGCACCGCCTGGCGCAGCAGCGTGGGATCGCCGCACAGCGGGTACAGCGCGGCGCGCCGCACCACGACGTGGCCGGGGACGTCGAGTTCCTCGAGGATGCGCGCCACCAGATGATTGGTGTTGATGCTCTGCGGGTCGCGTTCCTCCGGGCTTTTCAGGCTCGTCAGGCTCAGCATGCCGTCGATCATGTTGCCCAGACGGCTGGAGGCGTCGAGAATCTGCCGCAGGTCGGAGACGGCGGCATCCGGCACCGCCAGGCGGGCCAGTTCCTCCTGCAGCATGGAGGCGAAGCCGTGGATGGCGCGCGTCGGCGCTTTCAGGTCGTGGCAGAACAGCGCCGCCAGTTCGCGCGCCTCGTTGAACGCCTCGTCGCGATAGCGCGCTTCGCGCGGCGCGATATCGCGCACCATCAGGAAACCGGCGGCGGGATCATCGGAGCCGGACGGAATGGCGCCGGCGGAAATCTCGACGTGGATGGCCCGGCCGTCGATGCCGCGCAGCTTGAATTCGCGCAGCCGCGCACCGCGGTCCGCGCGAGGGCCGGCTTCCAGCAGGATATTCAAGGCAGGGCGCTCGGCCGCCGGAACCAGTTCGCGCAGGTCGCGGTGCAGGAAGTCGGTATCGCCGCGCAACCCAAAGAGGCGGCGAAACGCCGGATTGGCGTATTCGACATACCCGTCGCGATGCACCACAATGCCGTCGGCAGCGGCTTCCGCCAGGTCGCGGAAAAAATCGGGATGCGTCTCGGGGTGCCACTCGGCCTGTGCCACGGCGTCGGATTCGCCGGCCGCAGCGTAGCCGTTTGCGCCCAGGCTATTCAGCATCAGGGATGCGCGGTCGTTCAAGCTAGGCTCCGTTAAAGAAAACGTCGCCTCCAGCGGCCGGCACCGGAACAGACGACCCGAAAAAGCGCCGTCCCGCGTCTTGGCAGACCGGCCCCCCGAGGCTAAATTTAAGAGCATTTGGCGCCCTGGGTAACTGGCAGCTTTGTCAGGTGGCTCCGAAAAAGTTGTCGAAACCTGTCAATGTTGACAGGCACCGCGAGGCGGAAGGCCTTCATAATGTACGTAGGGCCTGCCGCACCCGTTCCCTGCGGGGTAGCGTCGCGGGTGCCTGTTTGCCGCCTTTGATCAAGGCGAGATAACAAAGGATTGCGATGTCATCGCTGTCACCTTTGACAGAGCGCCCGCAAGGTCCTGAGGGGGACCAACCGGGCAGCCAACAAGGGCGGGCTACGCCTTTGCCCCGCTTCGTCAGCAGCCGCATGGAGCGCTATTTCGAGCGCGCCGGGACCTGGACTGGCGGGCACATCCTGCACGGCTTGTCACCGGGCGAAAACGCGGTGGTGGTCAGCAGCAACGACTACCTGAACCTCTCCTTCCATCCGGACATCGTGCGTGCCCAGGCGCACAGCCTCGAGCAGTGCGGCAACGGCGTGCTGATGTCTGCCGTGTTCCTGCACGAAGGCAGTGCGCAGGGCCGCTTCGAGAAGCGCCTGGCGCGCCTGATGGGGGCGGAGGACGGCATCGTCGCCCAGAGCGGCTACGCCGCCAACGTCGGCCTGCTGCAAAGCGTGGCCACGCCCGAGGTACCGGTATACATCGACATGATGGCCCATATGTCGCTGTGGGACGGCATCCAGACCGCCGGCGCCCAGGCGCGCCCCTTCATCCACAACGACGTTGGCCACCTGCGGCGGCAGATCCAGCGCTACGGCACCGGCGTGGTGGTGGTGGACTCGGTCTATTCCACCAACGGCAGCCTGTGCAAGCTGGAAGAGATCGTGCGCGCGGGTCACGATTACGACTGCGTGATCATCGTCGATGAATCGCATTCGCTGGGCACCCACGGCAGCCAGGGAGAGGGCCTGGTGGCGGCGTTGCATTTGAGCGACCAGGTGCATTTCGTCACCGCTTCGCTGGCCAAGGCGTTTGCCGGGCGCGGCGGCTTCATCAGCTGCACCAAGGCATTCAAGGATTACTTCCTGCTGGAATCGCATCCGGCGATTTTCAGTTCCTCCCTGCTGCCGCATGAAATCGCCGGCTTCGAGGCAACGCTCGACATCATCATGAGCGCCGCCGAACGGCGCGCCCGCCTGCACCAGGTCACCCGCCGCCTGCGCCAGGGCCTGGGCGAACTGGGCTTTCATCTCGACGGCAGCGAGCAGATCGTGGCGCTGGAAGCCGGCACCGAGCAGCAGGTGATCGAATTGCGCGATGCGCTGCAAAAGCGCGAAATTTTCGGCTCGGTGTTCATGCCGCCAGCCACTGCGAAGAACCGCGCGCTGGTGCGCCTGACGCTCAATAGCGGCATGTCCGACGAGGATCTCCAGCGCATCGTCACCGCCTGCGATGAATTGCGCAGCGAAGTCGATGTTGCCTCCTGGTCTTCAACCAGGCGCCATGCGAAGGCGCAAGCCCGCCCTGTCGCCACCGCGGCGCCGCGTGCACCGGCCGAAGGCGCCGTGGCGGTCGAAGTGGCCGAAACCAGCCTCGCCGGCTAGCCTCAGAAGTAGGAGCGGATGCGCTCGGAGGCCGGCAGCGAGGCGTAGGAGGCGATCACCGTCGGGTCAAGCTTGCCCAGGTTTTCGGTCAGCGCCCAATAGAAGGTCTCGCCGCCGGTGTACATTTCGGCTGGCAAGGTGTAGCTCTTCCAGTCCAGCGAGGCGATGGTGTAGAGGCCGCCGGACTTCCAGAAATACGGCACGCAGCGGCGCTGGCGCAGGCTCTCGATCAGGGATTGCGGCGCGCCGTTGTCCATCGCCGCCTCTTCATGCGCACGCATGCTGTGGTCGGTTTCGATGATCAGGCGGCTGGCCGTGCCGTCGGCGCGCACCAGCAGGAAACCTTCGGGGTTGCTGACGTAATAGTGCTCGGTGAAGCCGCCTTGCGCCTTCACTTTTTCGATCAGCACCTCCAGCGCGCTATCGTTGAGCACCGAGCCGGGGTTCATGCGGATCAGGTCGGCGGCGAACTTGCATTGCCCCTGGAAGTATTTGCGCATCGAGCGCTCCAGCACCTTGGGCAGCATCTTGCCGGCGTCCGGCCCCTTGGGCAGGAAGTAGTCGATCAGGCCGTCGTTGAAGGCCGCCAGGCCCACGCTCTCGTCGGCCTGGCCGGTGAACAGGATCAGTTGCGCGGCACGCTCGCGTAACGCCGCGCAGACGGCCAGGCCGTCCATGTCGGGCATCGAGTAGTCGACCAGCACGATGGCCGGCGTCATGAAACGGTCGAGCTTTTGCGAAATACGGTGCAGGTCGTCGAGCTTGAGGTCGAAATTGCCCTGCGCGGCGTCGAAATCGCGGAACACCTCGGGGGTGCGGCCACCGTTGTTTTCCGGAATGCTCTCCAGCAGCACCTCGATGGCGGTGCGACCCTCGTCGAACAGGTCGCAGGTGTAATTCGGCCCCATGCTGGTGATGCGGCTGGCGATGCTCTGCAAAAAGCCGGGACTGTCGTCGATGCAGGCCACGCGCGCCGGCCAACTCATCAAGGCGATGTTCATCGTCGCTGCGCGTCCTTACGGCCGATGGAAACGGAGAAAGAAGCTGGCGCCTTCGCCGGGTCGGCTGGCGACGCGGATTTCGCCGCCCATCGCCGCCATGATCTGGCGGCAGAACGACAACCCGATGCCGGTACCCGAGCCCTCGGGAAAGCTGTAGAACTGCTCGAAGATGCGCCCGATCACCTGCGGCGAGATGCCGACGCCGGAGTCGCGGAACACCACTGAATGCGCCTGCGCATCGACCTGCACTTCGATGCTGCGCTTGCCGCCCTTGCTCTTGACCGACTTGATGGCGTTCTTCAGCAGGTTGTAGAACACCAGTTGCAGCATCTGCGTATTGCCGCGGGTGGCAAAGTCCTCGCCGACCACCACCGTGACCATGCGCTGGTCTTTGGCGCTGGCGAAGGGAAAGGAACTGATGGCCAGCTCGACCAGGGCGCGGATCGAGTCGATCGCCTCGACCTTGAGCGGCCCCTCCGGCGTGCGCGCATTGGCCAGGAGGAGGTCGATGTTGACGAGCATCTGGTCGACCTCGTTGATGATGCGGTGTACCGATTCGTCAAGCTGCTTGGTGCCAGCCGGCGGCGCCGCCGGCGCCAGCACCGGGATGGTGGAATCAAGGATGGTCTCGGCGGAGAACTTCAGGCTCAGGAGGGGCGTACGCAGTTCGTGCGCCACGGTGCTGGAAGCGGCCCAGACCGCGGTCAGGCGCCGGTGCGTGTCGCGCGAGTTCCAGACGTTGAACAAGCCAGCGGCAACCAATGAAAAGATGATCACCGGCAGCCCGCGCATGAACTCCGGCGACATCGAGAATTGGCCGGCGCCGAAGATCATGTAGGAGAGAATACCGACCACGATGCCGAAAATGGTCAACTGCAGCATGTAACGCCAGTGCCCCAGGAAAAAGAACAGGAACACGCCGGAGATGCAGGATTGCACCCAGCCCTCGCTGCCGCGGTTGGACAGCAGCATGAAGGTGAAAAAGAACGGCAGGCAGTAGGTGACGAGTCCCCAGAACAGCACCGGGTAGGCGACGCGGAAGGACGCCGGCAGCCACGGCGAGAGCACCAGCGGCAGCGAGAACACCAGCGAGAACAGGCGCAGCGGCAGGGATTCGTAGGGCTGCGGCGCGAGGTCGTGCCAGACGAAGTAGAACAGGGGCATGCAGATGAAGCCGAACCAGCCGATCATCTGCATGCGCGAGAGCGGCAGTTGCGCGCCCTCCTGGTAGAGGTCGCGCAAGTAGCCCTTGAGCGACCACTGCACCGCAAACCTCATTATTATTCCCCGGCCCGCGGCGGGCCTTCGTATTCCTCGTCGAGGATGCCCAGGCGCGTGGCGATGACGATGGCCTGGTACTTGTTGGCCGCACCCAGCTTCTCGATCGCGTTCTGCAGGTGGAAATTCGCGGTGCGCATGGCAATGTCGAGGATGCCGGAGGTCTCAAGCGCGGTCTTGCCGGCGGCGGCCCAGTAGAGACACTGGAATTCCCGCTTGGTCAGTTCCTGCAGCGGCGCGGCACGGCCGTAACGCCCCGCCAGGGTGCGCATGCCGGCGTTGCACATCGCCGCCAGCAGGGTCAGGCTGGCCAGGCGCGGCGCCAGAAAATCCACCGGTACCGCGCCTTCCGGATCGCCTGCGGCGCAAAAGTACAGGCGCTCCTGGCCGCGGCCCTGCGAAATCAAGGTCATGCCGCAAACACGCTGCGGAAGCGGGAAAATCTCCCGCACCAATTCAGGCTCGACGTCGAGCTCGCGCAGGTTGCACCAGAGATGGGGAACGCCGGTGGGCCGGCCGAAACCGGGAATGCTGCGCAACGCCGTCTGCGCGCCATGGCCGCGAAACTCCGCCTGCGACACCGAGCTCACCACGCTGCAATTGGCCTCCAGCGCCGGCGGCATCGCCGTGGGTGCGCCGATGAAAACCAGGCGAAATTCGTCCAGGCCGATCAGAGCCAGGGCGTGGTTGAGCAGCTTGCCGAGATCGCCTACCGAGGCGGGATGGGCAAGGGATTGCAGGAAGCGGTGGCCCTCCTTGATCTCCGCCGGCTGCGCCCGCACCAGGGTGGGCATGAGCCCGCCGCCTTCGGCGCCTGCCACGGTCTCCGGATAAAAGCCGAGCACACTCAGCACCGCCGCGCGGCGGCCGGAGTCGTTCCAATACATCTCGAGAGGACTGGAGCCGCGAGGAGCGTGCTCATAGGCGAAGGCCATAGGAAATCCGCGATCTCAATCAAAAGGGGCCCAAGAGTCACCCATTATGCAATCTTCGTCCATTTTGTGCAGCCGGCGCAAGGCGGGGGGCTCCCCCCGGCATGGATGCCCGGCGCTCCAGCGCCGATAGCCGGCGGGAATTGACGTGCAATTTCACCACTGTTCAGGCGAAGCGGCGCCCTGCCCGCCCCCTATCATCGCGCATTATTGGCCCGTGGTCCGGCGGAACGGGCGGCTGTTGCCGATTCCCCGCCACACTCCCGGGCCGCCTGCAAAACAGCAAGAATTCCTGGGCATCTCCGCATGCGGTCGAGTGTTTCCATTGATCAGTTGAAGGTTGGCGTATACATCCACCTGGACATGGGCTGGATGGACCACCCTTTCAGCTTCAGCAGCTTCAAGATCAAGAGCCAGGAGCAGATCGACACCCTGCGCCGGATGGGACTGACTGCCGTCCGCTTCGACCCTTCCAGGAGCGATGCCGAGCCGGCCCCCGCCGCGCCTGCGCCGGGACCGGCGCCTGTGCCCATGCCAGACGCCGCCGAAGACCCCCAACTGGCCAAAAAGCGCGAACGCCAGGAACGCCTGAAAAAGCAGCGCGAGACTCTGGCGCGCGTGGAACGCCAGTACAACAAGACGGCCGCGGCCGTGCGCAACCTGCAAAATGGCCTTGCGGCCAACCCGGCGCGCAGCCTTGGCGAGACCGCAGCGCTGGTGCAGCGCCTGACCACGGAATTCTTCGCGCAGCCGGAGATCACCATTCACGCCGTGCTCGGCCAGCCCGGCGCGGCGGAATCCAGCGTCCATCTCCTCAATACCGTACTGCTGGGCCTCTTGGTGGCACGCGAACTCGGCTTGGCCGCAGAAGAGGCCTGCCTGCTCGGGCAAGGCGCGTTGTATCACGACATCGGTCTGCAGGAGGTGCCTTCGCGCATCCTGCGCAAGACCGACCCGCTGACCGCCGCCGAGCGCGCCGCGCGCGAACTGCATTGCGAAGCCGGGGTGCGCCTGGGACGGGCGATGGCGTTGCCGGAGGCCGTGCTGGCGATCATCGGCCAGCACCATGAACTGGCGGACGGCAGCGGCTACCCTCACAAGCTCAAGGGCGAAGCCATTACCCTGCCGGCGCGTATCGTCGCCCTGGTCAACCAGTTCGACAATCTGTGCAACCCGGTCAGCGCCGCGCGCGCGCTGACGCCGCACGAGGCGCTGTCGCACCTGTTCTCGCACCAGCGGCCGAAATACGACGCCCGCGCGATGCAGGCCTTCATCCGTTGCCTGGGGGTCTACCCGCCCGGCACCCTGGTGCAACTCTCCAACGAAGCACTGTGCCTGGTCTCCTGCGTCAACACCGCGCGTCCGCTCAAACCCACGGTAGTGGTGTTCGACCCGAAAACGCCCCGCGATACGCCGATCCTGCTGGACCTGGCTGAGGAACCGGAACTCAACATCAGCCGGGCGCTGAAGCCGGCGCAGGTGGCCGCGCCGGTACAGGAATACCTGTCCGGCCGCGGGCGGGTGGCGTATTTCTTCGAATCGGCCGCCGAGCCGCAGGCGCAGTCATGACCAGCTGCGCGGCCGACACGCTGCTCGCGCGCTACGCCAGCGAATTGCTGCTGGTGGTGGATGCCGAAACCCTCGCGGTGCTCGCGGCCAACCCTGCCGCCACGTTGCGCCTGGGCATTACGGCGGATCAGCTGGGCCGGGTACCGGTGACGCAGTTCGACGTTTCGCTTGGCGGCGCCGTCTTCTGGGACGAGGTGCGCGCCGGCAATCCGCAGACGCTGGAGACGATGGAAACGCAGTACCGCGCGGCTGGTGGCGCCTACATCGACATCGTGCACAGCGTCTACGTCGAGGCGGCGGCGGATGCCGTCCATCTGATCGTGCGCGCCCGCGAAACAGCGCGCGGCGCACCGCTTCCGCCGATACACGATTACACCGCGCAACTGCGCACCATCCTCGAATCGACCACGCAAGGTGTGCTGGTGACCGACGGCGACGGAGTGCCGTTCAACATCAACCGCGACCTCGCCCGTCTGTGGGATCTGCCGGCCAGCCTGGGCGAGCGCCCGCAAGCCGAAGATCTGCTGGCCTGCATGGCCAGCCGCCTGCCCGATCCGCAAGCCTTCCGCCGGCGCTTTGCCGCCATCGCCGCCATGGGAGACGGGGAGACCTTCGACATCCTGTCGCTGATGAGCGGCAGGACCCTGGAACAGCGTACCCGGCCGTACCGCATCGATGGCCGCCCGCTGGGCCGGGTATTCAGCTTCGTCGACGTCAGCGGCCATGCCAGTTCGGCCAAGGCCTTGCTGTTCGACCGCGACCGCCTGACCGAACTGGTGGAAAAACAATTCGCCGAGTTGCGGCGCGCCAAGGAAATCGCCGAGCAGGCGAGCCAGGCGAAATCCGATTTCCTCGCCAGCATGTCGCACGAAATGCGCACGCCGATGCACGCGATCCTGAGTTTCGCCGAGATCGGCGTGCGTTCGGCCGACAGCGCCACGCCAGAGAAGCTGCTGCGCTATTTCGAGCAGATCGGCGCCGCCGGCCAGCGCCTGCTGATCTTCCTTAACGATCTTTTGGACATGTCGAAGTCACAGGCCGGCAAACTGGCCTTGAATCCGCAGGTGCAGGACGTACGCCCGCTGGTGGAAGAGGCGGTCAGCGAACTGTCGATGACCGCAGTGCTCAAGCGCGTCGAAGTGCGCTGCGAGCTGCCTGAACAACCGCTGATCACCGCGATCGACGGCTTGCGCTTCGGCCAAGTGGTGCGCAACCTGCTTTCCAACGCCATCAAGTTCACGCCGGCCGCCGGCGAGATCCGCTTGCGCTTGAGGCCCGTGGATGCGCAGGCGCGCAGCCCCGGTCTGTGCCTGGAGGTCAGCGATACCGGCATCGGTATTCCCGAAGACCAGTTGGAGGACATCTTCGAGATGTTCGTCCAGGGCAGCAAGAACGATGCGAAGTCCGGCGGTACCGGCCTAGGCCTGGCGATCTGCCGCCAGATCATGCTGGCCCATGGCGGCAGCATCACGGCCCGCAATAATCTCGAACGTGGCGCAACATTCCGGGCGCTTATTCCAGTCCATTAGAAACGGCACCAGCGCCTGATGGCGGGAGCCGGGCTACCGGACCGGGATAGCAGCCGCCTGCCGCGGAGAATCCATTTCCGCAGCGCGATTTCGGGAGCGGGATTTTCCGGGGCTGCCGGCACTTCCAGCCGCCGACAACCAGGCAAGGACGATCACCACGCACATGACGACCGCATTCGCGGGAATCTGCAGCGGCATGTCGACGAACATGTGAAGCGCGATGGACAACAGGGCGAACAGGCAGCCCATCGCGATCCCTCGCCTTCTCTGGCCCTCGCCTCTTTTCATTGCACGCAACGCCACGATCACCGTTGAGGCGTAAAGCAGCGCCAGGAAGGAAAATCCTATCGCCCCACCTTCCAGCAAGAACTCCGCGTAGTCGTTGTGCGCATGCTCGTAGAAGCCTTGAGGCTGCGGCGGCCGATAGTGCGTGTAAAGATAGGCGAATGTTCCGCTTCCCGCGCCCAGCAGGGGAAAATCCCTCCACGCCGAAAGCGTTGCCGAGGCGGGGATACCGCGCTCCTCCAATGACTCCTCTTCCCGTCC
>DASYEQ010000113.1:0-25632 GCA_036498945.1 Burkholderiales bacterium
TGGTTGAGGCGCACCAGCGGGAAGACCACCTCTGCCCCGCCGCGCACCTGCGGGCTGACCTGGCGCGGCGCCTCATCCATCAGGCCCCAGGGCAGCGGAATGCGCTCCACCTGCAGGCTCAGGCGGTGGGCGCCGGGGCCAATGGGCGCAAATTCGTAACGGCCCGTCGCATCTGTGACAGTGCGATAGACGTTGTCCAGCACCACGGTGACGCCGACGGCCGGCTTTTCGCCCGCCTGCTGGATGCCGTCGTTGTTCTCGTCGAAAAACACCGTGCCGCTGATGCGCGCGCTGGCGGTCGGCCCGCGGCTGTTGGCCGAATAATACGGCACGCCTCCCACCGTGTCGTAGCGCAGGTAGAACATCAGCACTTTTTCGTCCGCCGGCGGATTACCCAGCACATTGAGGTCCGGGTTGCGGGTGCGGCGCCAAGACAGGCTGCTTTGCAGGCTCCAGTTGCGCCCGAATTGCCAGCGCAGGTTGCCGGCCGCCTGGGTGCCGACCTCGGTGGCCCGGTCTTCCACGCGCAATTGATAGATATTCAGATTACCGGTGGCATAGGCGCTACCGATATACACACCGCGAAACAGCAGGGAAGCAGTGGTGCGGCGCTGCCGCCCCTGCGGCTGGCTGGCGTCGTCGAGATAGGCGAGCGTGGTGGCAATACCCAGTTGGTTGACGTCCTGGTCCCACTGCACGCCCTGGGTGCGCTCGCCGCCGCGCAGAGCGGTGCCCAGAGTCAACTGCAGGCGGCTGCCGCCGATCACGGTCTCGCGGGCGGCAAACAGCACGGCATCGGCGCGGTTGCTGTTGGGCAACGCCGTCTGGTCGCTCGACGGCGGCAGCAAGGTCTGGGTCATGCGCAGGTTGAGGGTGCCGCCGACGCTGGAGAGACGATCCACGCGCTGGTTGATGCTGCCGTAGACCAGGGCGCTCTTCACCTGCGGCTGATCGGCCAGGTGCTGGATGTTGGTCTCGTTGTATTCGGCGCCCATCGAGTAGGCGCTGCCAATGCGCCGCGAATCGGCGCGCCAGTAGAAGCCTTGCTGCCCGGAGCCCAGCGGAATGTCCGCCCAGGTAACGTCCTGCTGGAACCGGTAGGCGCCATAGTGATGATAGAGCGACTGCCCGCGCTCCTCGCCGTCGAACCACAGCGCGCCGTGGCCGCGGTCGTCGACGATGCCGCGCACTTGCAGGCGACGAGCGCTGTCGGGGCTGTAGTCTCCGCCCAGGCTCAGGCTGGTGTGGTCGGCCACGCCCTGCGCTCCCTTCACCACCCAGGCCTGCGCGCCGTAGGCCCAGCGGCTGTTGAGGCGGCTTTGCATGCCCAGCCCCGTCATCTCCCCCTGCGTGCTGTTGAAACCGGAGCCGCTGCTGCCGCTGAACTGGCCGATACGTCCGCTGGTGAAGTTGTATTCGTTGCCGGCGGCGTCATAGATGCGGCTGCTCAAGCCGAGCACGGGACTGCTGATCAGGTTGTTGCGAAAAGAACGGGCGATCAGCGGTGTGCCCTGGGTGTAGACCGCGCCCAGCGCGTTGTCCATCAGCTTGGTGGCATTGAGCGCGAAGCGGCTTTGCGTCAGCGTCAGGCGCGCGCTGTCCTGGCGACCGGCCAGGGTGCTGCCGAACCCCTGGTCGCCGGCAAGGCGGTCCTGCGTGAGATACCCCGAGGCGATGAAATCGAAGACGCCGTAGTCGAGGGTCTCGCGCTGGCCGCGCAATTCCAGCCCCTGCTCGAGGTGGCGGCCGCCATTGGAGAACGTCGAATCACCCAGGCTGTAGATCGCGGAAAAACTACGCCGCCCCGGCGAGTTGTCGACGTCGCTGGTGTCCGCGCGTGCCTCTTCCGCGGCCTCCTTTTCGTTGATCACGCGGTCGACGTAGGGCACCTGGGCACGCGCCGCCCGGCTCGCCGGTGTAGCTGCACCCTGCTTTGGCGTGGCCGCAGAGGGCGTAGTCGTAGGGGGCGCCGCGGGCGAGGCGGCTGCGGGCGTATCGGCAGGCTGCGACAGGGCCGCAGCAATCATCGGCGGAACGCTCCCGCCGCGCGTGTCGGCTGCCCAGGCCGTGCTCCTGGAAGGCGGCGTAGTTGCCGCGCCCGCGGTTCCGGTGCCTATAGTGCCCGCGCTCGCAGTTGCGCCCGCAACGCCACTGTTTTCACCGCTCGCGGCTGCGGATGTCGGACTTTCTTGCGCGGCAGCACCACCAGCAGCCGTGCCCGGCGTGGCTTCGGGCCCAGGCCCCGTAACAGGAACCGGAGCAGGCGGATTGGCGGCCGCCGTTTCCGTAGGCGCGGGTTCAGGGGAACGTTGAAGGGTTCTCTGTGCCAAAGGGACGAAGGCAACCAGCACCAAAGCCAGGCAAAGCTTTAGCTTGCGGCCCCAACCGATTGATTGCGAAGACAAAGCTTCGACTCTCTCCCTATATATCCCGGCATCCTACCGTGTTGCAGGGCAGATTTGTTCACATCAACAAATGAGCCCCTTTTAATCAATGGGCCGGCGCAAGGCCGAATGGCGGACGGCGGCGATTTCCCCCTCTGGAGCTCAAGCAACACGTGCAGTTATAGTATTAATATCTTTTACGGAAACGATGCCGGTGCCTCAAGTAAGCGCGCCGGATGCCGTGAACCTGAAGGCGCCCTCCCTGTTTGCCGCCCCATGTCCGTCCGTCACATCCAAGCCGCCCTCCTCGCGCTGCCTCTCCTGGCCGCCACGACAGGCGCTCGTGCGGACACGCAGGCCGTAAGCAGCGGTCGCGCAAGCGGAAGTGTCGACTTCACCATCAAGATCCCGGTGGTATTCCGCTTCAAGGTACAGCGGGAGTTGCCGCTGCGCGTGACACGCGAGGATATTGCGCGCGGCTACGTCGAGACCAGCGCGCCACAGGAAATCCAGGTGACCTTCAACATCCGCCAAGCCTACACCTTGCGCATGGACGTGACGGTACCGTACTTCAAGCGGGTCACGGTCTCCGAGCAGAACGCGAGTCGCAGCTTCGGGCATGAAGGGCTGGCCCTGCAAGAGCCGCCGACTCCGCCCGCCACCAACCAGGCCGTCCACCGCTTCAATTTCCGTTTCGAGCTGGCCGCAGACATGGTGCCGGGCGACTATCCCTGGCCGGTAGCAGTCTCCGCGTTGCAGATCTAGGAACCGGTCGCGCCCGCGACCCCGCCACCGTCCCATGAGAGGCGGGGCGACCTCGATTAAAATGCATGTGATGCGTCCATGAATTGCGACGGAAGCCCATGCAACGCCCCACCCTCACCCACGCCGCCCGCCCCGCGACTTACGAAGTCGATGCCGTCAATGAACGCGGCGAACGCGTGCCCACGCCGATCGCCGGCGAACATCCGCTGACGCTTTACCTCGACCGCCGCGAGCTGGTGACGCTGATGACCCTAGGCGGCGCCCCCGAGGCGCTGGCGATCGGCTACTTGCGCAACCAGCGCCTGCTGCGTTCGGTGGAGCAGCTCGCCGCGGTGCAGGTGGACTGGGAGACCAATAGCGTGGCCATCACTACACGCTCCGGCAATCTCTGGGAAGAACAACACGTTGAGGAAAAACTCGGCAAGCGCACAGTGACCACCGGCTGCGGGCAGGGCACGGTGTTCGGTGACCTGATGGAGGAGATCGACCAGGTTCGCCTGCCAGCCGACGTCCGGCTTTCCGAGGAAGTGCTCTACGCGGTGATGGATAACGTGCGCAAGTACGAGTCGATCTACAAGCAGGCGGGTGCGGTGCACGGCTGCGCACTTTGCGCCAACAACGGCAATCGCGGCGAGATCTTGATGTTCGTCGAAGATGTCGGCCGCCACAACGCGGTGGACGCCATCGCCGGCCAGATGTGGCTCGACGGCATGGAGGGCGGCGACAAGATCTTCTACACCACCGGCCGTCTCACTTCCGAGATGGTGATCAAGTGCGCGCAGATGGGCATTCCCTTCCTGCTATCGCGCTCGGGCCTGACGCAGATGGGCCACGAGATCGCGCTGCGCACCGGCATCACCATGATCGGCCGTTGCCAGGGCAAGCACTACCTGCTCTTCACCGGCAACCAGCGTTTCACCAAAACCAACATGACCCAATACGCATGACGCCGGCGCAACAGCAATCCATCACCGGACTCATCCTGGCCGGCGGCCGCAGTTCGCGCATGGGGCGCGACAAGGCGCTGATCCAATTCAAGGAAAAGCGCCTGATCGACCACGTCTACGAGCGCCTGGCGCCGCAGGTGGGCGGCGTGGTGATCAACGTCAACCAGAACCACGAGCAGTACAAGTCCTTCGGCGTGCGCGTGGTGTCGGACGCCATCGGCAACTTCGCCGGGCCGCTGGCCGGGCTGCACGCAGGGTTGGCGGTATCGCGCCGCCCCTATCTCGTCAGCGTGCCCTGCGACTCGCCGTTTTTCCCCACTGACCTGGTGCAGCGCCTGTTCGATACGCTGGAAAACAGCGTGGCGCAGATCGCGGTGGTGACAACTGGTGACCAGCCGCACCCGGTATTCGCCCTGGTGCGCCGCTCGGTACTGGAGCACCTCACCGATTTCCTCAAGGGCGGTGGACGCAAGATCGACGAGTGGTACGACACCCTGAAGCAGGTGCAGGTGGATTTCGAAGACGATGCGCTGTTCGGCAACATCAACACGCCGGAAGAACTGGAAGCCTACGAAAAGGGCCTGCCGCCACCGCCCAAGCAGCACAAGGCGCGCTTCAAGCGCGAAAAACCGGCACCAGCAATTCCCGCCGAGCACAACGACATTCTCGATTCCCTGCTTAACGGCGCGACCGCCGCAGCGAA
The DNA here is from genome assembly GCA_036498945.1 of Burkholderiales bacterium. Classification (GTDB taxonomy): domain Bacteria; phylum Pseudomonadota; class Gammaproteobacteria; order Burkholderiales; family JAEUOS01; genus JAQGMJ01. The sequence continues at coordinate 4,800 of DASYEQ010000113.1, forward strand.
TGCCATCCCGGCGGCCGAGCGCCGCACGCGCAATGCCAAGGGCAGCCCACGCCGCCGTGCCGCGGACAAGTCCGCCGAGGCGGCGGCGGGAACGGCCGATAGCGTCGCGGCCACCGCCGCCGACACGGCAGGCAAGCCGATGGACGCTGCCACACTAGAAGCCCTGGTCAGCTGCGTCGATGGCTACGATCCGAACGCCCTGCCGGTCGCCAAGGTGAGTGAGGTGATTCGCGGTTTCGTCAAACCGGTCGCCGGCTTCGAGCAGGTGGCAGTCCGCGCGGCGCTGGGTCGCGTGCTGGCCGATGACATCATCTCCCCCATCAACGTGCCGGCGCACGACAACTCGGCGATGGACGGCTGGGCGCTGCGCTCCAGCGACCTCAGCGCCGAAGGACCTGTCACCCTCACCGAGATCGGCGCAGCGCTTGCCGGCCAGGAATACACCGGCCGTCCCGGCCCCGGCGAATGCGTCCGCATCACCACCGGCGCTGTGATGCCCTACGGCTGCGATACCGTGATCCCGATGGAAATCGTCACAGCTTCCGGCAAACGCATTACCGTTCCGCCGAAGCAGGAAGCCGGCGCCAACCGCCGCCTGGCCGGCGAGGACCTGCAAAAAGGCAAATCCGCGCTCAAGGCGGGCGCCCTCTTGCGCCCTTCCGAACTCGGCCTGATTGCATCACTGGGCATCGCCGAAATCAAGGTGCGCCGCCGCCTGCGCGTGGCCTTCTTTTCCACCGGCGACGAACTGCGCTCGATCGGCGAGCCGCTCGCCGAAGGTCAGGTCTACGATTCCAACCGCTACACCCTCTTCGGCATGCTCACCCGCCTGGGTATCGAGATCATCGACATGGGCGTGGTGCGCGACGACCCCGTATCGCTCGAAGCCGCCTTCCGCCTCGCTGCCTCGGAGGCGGACGCGGTGATCACCTCCGGCGGTGTCTCGGTCGGCGAAGCCGACTACACCAAGCAGATGATGAAGCAGCTGGGCGAAGTGGTGTTCTGGCGCATCGCCATGCGTCCGGGCCGGCCGATGGCCTTCGGACGCATCAGCGACGGCGAGCGCTCGGCCTATCTGTTCGGCCTGCCCGGGAATCCGGTGGCGGTGATGGTGACCTTCTATCACTTCGTGCGCGGCGCTTTGCTGCACATGATGGGCCGGGCGGACCTCGACCTGCCGCTGTTACAGGTGAAGTCGCAGGAAGCGATGCGCAAGAAGCCCGGCCGCACCGAATACCAGCGCGGCATCCTGGAGACGAAGAACGGCGAGACCACGGTGCGCATCACCGGCAGCCAGGGTTCGGGCATCCTGCGCTCGATGTCGGAAGCCAACTGCTTCGTGGTGCTGCGCCACGACCAGGCCAGTGTCAGGCCCGGCGACCTGGTGGACGTGATGGTGATGGACGGCTACGCTTGATGCGGGCAACCGCGCGGCGCGCCCGGGTGGCGCGCCCGCCTACTTGATCGCTATCGCGTTCAGGCTGATAGGCTGGCCCAGGGCCAACATTTCGCTGGTATCGTCGAACAGGCCAAGCGACTCGACCCGCCGTGTTTCCATGAAGCCGGCCTCGTCGAAAAAATACTGCATCAACTGGAAGTTCCAGCCGAAGTAGTGGTAGTCGTAGGCGTCCTTCTGGCCGCCGAAGATCATGCCGATGAAATGACGCTTGAGTTCCGCCGGCATTGATGCCTCGAGCATGACGCGGGAGAGCACGTCCATATCAGGCACCGATACCAGGAAACGGCCGCCGGTCTTGAGCACGCGGAAGATTCCGCCCAGGGTCTTCTCGACGTCGGCCGCGCGCACGTGCTCCAGCACGTGGCTGGCATAGATTTCATCGACGGATCGGGCGGCGAACTGGCCAAGATCACTGATGTCGCCGACGTAGTCGACCCCGGGCCCCGCCTGGATGTTAAGTATCTTCCATCCATCCTTGACGATGGTGCCGCCGATGTGCAATTTCATTGGATTGTCGAACCGGCTGGGCGGTCGCTCCTACAGACGAATACGCGAGAGGCGATTCTAATTCAGGCAGGTGGCGCCCGGCCCCGGCCGAACGCCCGCTACCAGATGCCGATAACGGTGGTGAATTCGCCCACGCGGCCGTTCTTGCGCGCACTGACGCGGATCTTCGCCGGCACTAGGCTCTTGCCCTTGTATTCCGGGTCCACTGACAGATTATCGATACGCCCTTCGCTCAGGTAGCGCTTCAGGGTCTCGTTCAGTCGTTCCTGTACCACCACCACCGACGGCGGCACGTAGGCGGTGTTTGCCTCGGCGTCCTGTCCGCCCAAGGCAACCGGGACCAGCAGGGTGCGCCTGAGTCTGCCTGTATCGGAAAGTTCGGCCGCCTTGGCTGCCGTGGTCACGGACGAAAAATCGGGCGGGACGCTTACCAGAATGGTGTTCCGGCTGGTTTTCTCGAACCATTTTTTCATTGCTGATTTCCCCAGTTGTTGGTGTTGTTCAGAGCATGTGTTGTTGTTTCGCACTGCTGCACGAAGGTCCATCATCGGCTTCGGAGCACCGGCGATGGAAGACATCCGTCACACACATTCCTTCTGGAGCCATGGGTGATTCACTCGGAAACAAGAGCAACCACCCTCCCTGCGTCCCGCCAGGCCGGTTCACCTTACGGGATCAAAATGTAAACGTCATTGTAGCAGGTTCAATGCCATCATCATGGGTTCGCATGCAAATGCCGGGGCCTTCCATACGAGGAATTGCTAGCGCGCAAAGGCTGTTGCTAAAATCGCGAACAAATAGCCCGGAATCGGCTGGCAGAACGGTTCCGGCAGAACAAAATCCCAACAACACACTCATCGAATAATGAAGACTCTCTATGCCCTTCTCGGCGTCGACCCGGACGCTGAGCAATCGGATATCCAGATCGCCTACGAGCGACTGAAAGCCCGCTACCCCCAAAGCAAACTGGACACCGATGAAGCCGCCCGCCTGCAGTTCCAGGGGATCCAGCAGGCCTACAACACGCTCTACAACCCCGCGTTGCGCAAGATATACGACCAGCGCCTTGCGAAGGCCGGCGTCAGGATCGCATCGGGGCCGGACAACGGCGACGGTTCGAGCTGGATGTCGACGCGTAACATCATCGTTGCCGGCCTGTTCGTGCTGGTCATCGCCGGCATGTGGTTCTATCATGCACGTGAGCAGGCGCGCCTGCAGCGCGAACTGGTCGAACGCACCCTGAAGATGGAGGAGGACCGGCGCAAGGAGGAGGCCGACATACGTGCCGCACAGGAGCAGCGCATCCAGGCGCAAGTGGAAGCCAATGCGCAGAGTCAGTCGGAAATGCGCGACCGCCAGCTGCGCGCCGATGCGGACCGTTCGCTTCGTGAAGCCCAGATGTCGTCGCGACAGGCGCAGCAGCAGGCAGCGCAGCAGGCGATGATCGAGCGCCAGCAGGCCGCCGCCGAGCAGTCCGCCAAGCAGCGTGCGGCTTTCGAAGCCCAGCGGCGCATACAGGAGGACAAAGCGCAGTTGCGGTCCATCTGCCTGCAACGCTACGGTCGCCCTGACTGCTGAGCCTGGCTGCAACGAAGGTACTGCATCGGGGTAATACGTACCGCGGTTCCATCCGCTTTGGCTGACGACTCGTGATCCGGGCGACCGGGAAGGCGATGCATTCCGGTCGTTGGTCGGCCATGCTGCTTAGTGCGCGGCTTGCCCCTCTGGCGCCCTCATGGTCTGGCGCGACCGCGGATTGGTACGGGCTTGCTTGCGCGCCGCGAAGCATCGGCGAAAACAGTGCTTGTTCATGCGGTGATTTGTGGCGGCAATCACCGCCGGCACCAGCAGCCATTCCTCCTCTCTTGTTTGCCGACGCACGCCAGACTGATGCTGCAGCGCGGTGACCAAAGATCAAATTGACCATTTGGTTTGTGCCGCTGGATCAAGGACTTCCGCTTATCGGCGCGGGCGCAATTTAGACATTGCGCCTGTCCGGACAACGCTTTACTCTTGTGCGGTTTACTTAGCAAATCGCCGGCCGGGCAAACGGCACGGCCCAAAAATAGGAGGCTCTAAATGGCAGTCACCCTCAATGTCAACGGCAAGCGCCGCAGCGCGCCGGCGGCTTCGCCCGATACGCCGCTGCTTTACGTGTTGCGCAACGACATGGAAATCAATTCCTGCAAATACGGCTGCGGCGTGGCGCAGTGCGGCGCCTGCACCGTGCTGATGGACGGCAAGGCCATTCGCTCCTGCATCACCCCCGCCAAGTCGGTGGCCAACGCCAAGATCACCACCCTGGAAGGCCTGGGCAGCGCGCAGAAGATGGGTATCCTGCAACGGGCCTTCATCGAAGAACAGGCAGCACAGTGCGGCTACTGCATCTCCGGCATGATCATGACAGCCGCCGCCTTCCTCGAAACCAACAAGAACCCGAGCGAAGACCAGATTCGCGGCGCGCTCGCCGCCAACCTCTGTCGCTGCGGCACCCATACCCGCATCATCAAGGCCGTGCAGCGTGCAGCCAAGGAGATGGCGGCATGAGAACCTCCTCCAATCTGAAGAGCAAGTCGCGCCGCCAGTTCCTCCAGCAAAGCGCGGGCCTCACGGTCGGCTTCTCCATCGGCAATCCGCTGGCGAGCGCCGCCGACGGCCCGGCCGGCGCCCTGCCCGGCAGCCTGCAGAAAAACCGCATGCTCGACGGCTGGCTGCGCATCAACGGTGACGGCACCGTCACCATGATGACCGGCAAGATCGATTTGGGACAGGGCATCACGACCGCCTTGGCGCAGATCGTCTCCGACGAACTGGACGTGGGCTATGACCGCATCAAGATCATCGCCGGCGACACCTCGCTTACGCCCAACGAAGGCTTCACCTCGGGCAGCCTGTCGATCCAGGATTCCGGCACCGCGCTGCGCTTCGCTTCCGCCGAGGCGCGCGATATCCTGATCAATGCGGCCTCCGCCAAGCTGGGAGTACCGGCGAACGAACTGACGGTGGTGGACGGCAACATCATCGCCGGCAACGGCAAGCATGCCACCTATTGGGAGATGGCCGACGCTGGCCTCCTCAAGCGCGAGGCCACCGCCAAGATCAAGCCCAAGCCCGCCAGTGCGCACAAGCTGATCGGCAAGAGCCTGCCGCGCCGCGACATCTTCCCGAAAGTCACCGGCGGCGTTGCCTACGTGCAGGACGTGCGCCTGCCAGGCATGCTGTACGGCCGCGTGGTGCGCCCGCCATCCCCGCGCGCCACCCTGGTCTCGCTGGATCTCGAGAAGATCAAGCGCATGCCCGGCGTGGTCGCGGTGATGCGCGACGGAAATTTCCTCGCCGTGGCCTGCACGCGCGAGGAGCAGGCGATTGCCGCGCGTGAAGCGATGCACGCGGGCGCCAAGTGGCAGGAGAAGGGCGACCTGCCGCCGCCCGGCGCGGCGCTGTTCGCGTACATGAAAAAGCAGCACACCGCCGACACCGTGGTGAGCCAGAAGACCAACGCCGCGGCCGCCGCCACCGGCGCCAAGGTGATCGAAGCCAGCTACACCAAGCCCTTCATCGCCCATGCCTCCATCGGCCCCTCCTGCGCCATCGCGCAGTTCAAGGAGGGCAAGATGCACGTGTGGACCCATGCCCAAGGCGTGTTTCCGCTGCGTGAGGACCTGGCGAAGATGCTGCGCATGAAGCATGAAGACATCGTCGTCACCCACCACGAAGGCTCCGGCTGCTACGGCCAGAACGGCGCCGACGATGTCGCCGCCGACGCCGCCCTGCTGTCGCGCGCGCCCGAGCTCAAGGGGCGCCCGGTGAAGCTGCAATGGATGCGCGAGGACGAGTTCGGCTGGGAGCCGCTGGGTTCAGCGATGGCCATCAGCATGAAGGCCTCGATCGACGCCGGCGGCAAGATCGTCGACTGGAACCACGAACTCTGGAGCCAGACCCACAGCACGCGCCCGGGCGACCGCGACGGCTGCAACCTGACGGCCGCCTGGTACATCGCCGATCCGCTCAAGCCCGGCCCGTCGCGCAACATCCCGCAGCCTTCGGGCGGCTCGGATCGCAACGCGGTGCCGCTCTACGTCTTCCCGCAGCAGAAGGTGACCAACCACCTGCTGACGGAAATGCCGCTGCGCTGCACCGCATTGCGTACCCTGGGTGCGTATGCGAACGTGTTCGCCGCCGAGTCCTTCATGGATGACGTGGCAGCCGCCGCGGGCGCCGACCCGGTGGAGTTCCGCAAGAAGCACCTGACCGATCCGCGCGCGCTGGCGGTGATCGACATGGTGGTGCAGAAGTCCGGCTACAAGGCCGGTGAAAAGGGCCAAAGCACGGGCGGCGTCAGCCACGGACGTGGCTTCGCCTTCGCCAAGTACAAGAACCTGGCGGTGTACCTGGCGATGGTGGTCGATGTCGAGGTGGATCGCGGCAGCGGCGAGATTTCGGTCAAGCGCGCCTGGGCGGCGGCCGATGCGGGCTTGATCGTCAGCCCCGACGGCTTCAGGAACCAGATCGAGGGCGGCATGGTGCAGTCCACCAGTTGGACGCTGCACGAGTCGCTGCCCTTTGACGAAAAAGGCGTGAAGGCGCACACCTGGGCCGAGTATCCAATCCTGCGCTTCACCGAGGTGCCGCAGGTGGAGGTGACGCTGATCGACCGCCCCGAGGAGCGGCCGGTGGGTGTGGGCGAAGGGGCGCAAGGGCCGATGGCCGCGGCGATCTCCAACGCCTTTTTCCACGCTACGGGCAAGCGCATCCGCGATCTGCCGATGACGCCGGAGAAGGTCAAGGCCGTCCTGGCCTGACTGAAATGAAAAGCGCGAAGAGGCACAAGTCTCTTCGCGCTTTTCCGGTTTGCCGGCGGATCGCCGGCGCTCTTCTGCAACCGGTTGAAGCCGTGAGCGCCTCTGTCCGTTCAGTCGGCCTTCGCGCCGGCGTCATGCGCCACCTTGCCCCAGCGCTTTGATTCGGCCGCGATGAACTCGCCAAATGCTTCCGGCGTCTTGCTGCTGATCGGCACCGCGCCGCCGTTGGCGAACTTGTTCTTGAGGTCGGGCTCGGCCAGCGTCTTGGTCAGCGCCGCATAGAGCTTCGCCACCACCAGCCTGGGCGTGCCGACCGGCACGAACATGCCTTGCCACGAGCTGGTGACCATTTCCGGGTAGCCGGACTCCACCATCGTCGGCACGTCAGGCAGTTGCGGCTGGCGCTCGCGGCTGGTGACCGCCAAGCCTTTCAAGCGGCCCGCCTTGACGAAGCTGATCACCGAGGATAGCGTGCTGAACATCATCTGCGTCTCGCCGCCGACCAGGCCGACGGCGGCCGGCCCTGCGCCGCCTTTATACGGCACATGCACCATGTCGCCGCCGATCTCGTGGCGAAACATTTCCATCTCCAGGCGATTCAGGCTGCCGCTGCCGGGCGAGGCGAAGTTGAGCTTGCCGGGACGGGCCTTGATATAGGCCGTGAGTTCTGCAACGGTCTTCACCGGCAGGCTGTTGTTGGCCACCAGCGCGCTGGGCATATCTGCTACCGCGCTGACCGGGGCGAAATCCTTCAAGGGATTGATCGTGAGATTGGAATAGATGTGCGGGTTGATTGCCACCGTGCCGATATTGCCGAGATAGATGGTGTAGCCGTCCGGCGGCGACTTGGCGGCCGCCTCCATGCCGATATTGCCAGCAGCGCCGGTGCGGTTTTCGATGATGATCTGCTGTCCCAGCAACTCGGAGAAATGGACGGCGACGATGCGCCCGACGAAATCCGAGGCCCCACCCGGCGCAAAAGGAATGATCATGCGTACCGGATGGGTTGGATAGTCTTCCTGCGCCCAAGCGGCGCCGGCGGTACAGGCGAACACCGACATCAGCACCACGTGCTTGAGAATCTTCATCGTCTCGCTCCTTGTTGTCGCGGCGCGGGCTATTGCCCGCCTTGCCTCTATCGGGGCCGCTTGCTACGTGGGGGAACTACAAATCTGCCTCCATCGGATCCAGTGGCAGCGGTACTGCAATCTTGCGTTTGGCCGAGAGGTCGAAGGCCTTGGTCAGCATCAGGTTCTTGTGCGCTTCCGCAGCGGTGGCATGCTGGGTCGGCACGCCCAGCGCCAGGCGATTGAGCCAGCTCTCGGTCTCGTCCCGCATCGGGCCGCGCAGTTCGCCCAGCGCCATATCGCCCGGCGGGTAGCTGCCCATGAAATCGACGCGGCGCGTGGAGTCCGGCGCGTAGCCTTCGCCCTTGCCGGCGGTATGGCTGGTCGCCAGCACGATGTCGCGATGGGTGTCGTCGATGGTCAGCACGCCATCGACGCCGACGATACCCACATCCAGGCTGTACACCGCGCCCGGCCAGACCACCGGCAGCGCCCAGGAGATGGTGGCCTGGTACATGGCGCCGTCGGCAAAGCTGATCACGCCGGAAGTCGCGTCGATGCCCTTCCACTCCGGGCCCAGCGCCTTGTTCACCGAGCGGGCGTAGACCTCGGTCGGCGTCTTGGCTTCCATCATCCACATGACGATGTCCAGCGCATGGGTGCCGGAGATCACCATCGGCGAAATCTTTTCCGGCTGGTCGGTGCGCCTGTAATTGTCGATCGCGACCAGGCGGTTCATGAAGGCACGCGAGGTGACGAGGGTGACGTCGCCCAGTTGCCCGGTGCGCACCTTTTCCTTTGCCGCCAGCCAGCGGCGGCGAAAGCGCTGGGTGTAGCCGACCACGGCATCGACCTTGGCATCGGTGATCTGCTTGAGCACCTTGGCGGACGCAGCGAGATCGGTGGCGAGCGGCTTTTCGATCATCATCGGCAGGCTGCGTTCCAGCGCGGCCATGATGGGATCGACATGCAAATGCTCGTCGGTGGCGATGATCACCGCCGTCACTTCCGGGCGCTTGAGGAGCTCGCGGTAATCGGCGGTGACAAAATCGGCGCCGATCTTGTCAGCCACCAGCTTGGCGCGCTCGGGATTCTTCTCGGCAATGCCAATCCAGTCGACTTGCGGATGGCGTGCAGCGACCTCGCCGCGGAACAGGCCGACCCGGCCCGCTCCGACGATGGCGAGGCCGATGCGCTTGGCAACGCGGCCTCTCATGTTTTGTCTCCTCTACCGGGTTGCGTCAGGCGCCGCCGACGGCGGCTAGCTTCACGGGAGAAAGCGGCAGGGTCACGACCTGGTTGGTCTCGGCGGAAAGGTCGGCGGCGATGTAGACCTCCATCACCATGCGCGCGTGCTCGGGCGTCACCATCACGTCGCGGTCGCAGGCGACGGCTTCGATGAAGTGGATGGTCTCGGCGGCCATCGGGCCGGCGAACACGTGGTCCACCGATTCACCGGGCATGGTGGACATGGGCAACTGCATGCCTTTCTCCACGGTGTTGAGGATGACGTCGCGGTGGCTGTCGTCCACCAGCAGCGCGCCATCGGTGCCGACCATCTCGATCCAGGTGGTGGAGAAGTTGGGGTAACCCTTGGGCAGGCTCCAGCCGCCGCCGACGACGAACGAGAGGCCGTTGTCCATGGTGACGGTGATCCACTGGGTGTCGCCGATGTCGGCGCCGTTGTTCATCTTTTGCATCACGCCGTAATTCATCTGTGAGTAGACGCGCACCGGCTTGGCGGGCTCCAGGCACCACAGCACGAAGTCGAGATCGTGGGTGCATTCCATCGCCGCCGGCGAAAGCTTGCCGCGGCCGGAGATCTTGGTGCCCAGGCCGCGCGTGATGTGACGCGAGACCATCGCGGACACCGGCTTGCCAATGGTGCCGTCATTGATCGCCTTCTTGACGTAGGCAAACTTCGGATTGAAGCGCTGCGAATAACCGATGGTGAACTTGAGCTTGTTCTTGTTGGCCAGTGCGATCAGCTCGTCGGCTTCGTTGAGTTCGATGGCGATCGGCTTTTCCAGGAATACGTGCTTGCCGGCCTTCAATGCATCGCGCGCCATCGGGTAATGCGTCACCTCGGGCGTGGCCGAGATGATGATGGCGTCGATATCGTCCTGTTTGAGGATTTCCTGGTAGTCGGCCGTGGCCAGGCGCGGATTGGTGAGCTTCTTGATTTCCGCCAGACGCTCGGGACGGGTCTCGGCCACGTCCATCACTTTCACCAGGGGGCTCTTCGCACAGGTTTCCGCGCGGATGCCGCCGCACCAGCCGGGCCCGATGATGCCTACGCCGATCTGTTTCATGCTTTCGCTCCTCTTGTCGTTGACCACGATCGCCGCCTGCCGCGCAGGCGCTCACAGAGCGGAAAGTAGACCATAAACAGCGCCGAATTCAAACCCGAAACGGCGATTTATATAAGGTATTGCCATATTGCATACCTCAGAACTTGCCGTTTACTTATGGGGCGCGACCCCCATGAAAATCGCCTTGGCGGACAATCAATGTCCGCCCTCGCCGCTAGATCTTCGGCGGCTCGATCACCTTCAGGCCGCCCATGTAGGGCTGCAGCGCGGCCGGCACGTCGACGGTGCCATCGGCGCGCTGGTAGTTTTCCAGTACAGCGACGAGGCATCGCCCCACCGCAAGCCCGGAGCCGTTCAAGGTATGCACTACCTGCGGCTTGCCCTTGGCATCGCGATAGCGCGCCTGCATGCGCCGCGCCTGGAAGCCTTCGAAGTTGCTGCACGAGGAGATTTCGCGGTAGGCGCTCTGTCCCGGCAACCACACCTCGATGTCGTAGGTCTTGGCCGAGGAAAAGCCCATGTCGCCGGTGCACAGCGTCACCGTGCGGAACGGCAGGTCGAGCTTCTTGAGGATGGCCTCGGCGTGCCCAGTGAGTTGCTCCAGGGCTTCGTAGGAATACTCGGGGTGGATGATCTGCACCAGTTCCACCTTGTCGAACTGGTGCTGGCGGATCATGCCGCGGGTGTCGCGCCCGTAGGAGCCGGCCTCCGAGCGAAAGCATGGCGTGTGGCAGACGAATTTCAGCGGCAGTTCCTCTGCGGCCAAGATGACGTCGCGCACGATGTTGGTCACCGGCACTTCCGCCGTCGGAATGAGATAGAACTTGCTGTCGTTGTGCTGAACCGCGAACAGGTCCTGCTCGAACTTGGGCAGTTGCCCGGTACCGCGCATCGATTCGGCGTTGACGATGTAAGGTGCGTACACCTCGGTGTAGCCGTGCTCGGCGGTGTGGGTGTCGAGCATGAACTGGGCGAGCGCGCGATGCAGGCGCGCGATCGGCCCCTTCATCAGGGTGAAGCGGGCGCCGGTGATCTTGGTCGCTGTGTCGAAGTCCAGACCTTTCAAGGTCTCGCCGATGTCCACGTGGTCGCGCGGCGGAAAATCGAACTTCTTCGGCGTGCCGACCTTGCGCACTTCGACATTGTCGTCCGCGGACTTGCCCACCGGCACGCTCTCGTTCGGCATGTTGGGCACCGACAGCAGCAAGGCGGACACTTCCTCCTGGATGACTTTCAGTTCCTCCTCGGACTGCTTGAGCACCACGTCAGGATTCACTCCCTCGCCGTAGATGCGCGCCGCCAGGCCATCGGTGGGCTCGCCCTTGGATTTGGCAATGCCGAACTGCTTGGCGTACTGGTTCTTTTTCGCCTGCAATTCCTCGGTACGCGTCTGCACCGCCTTGCGCTTGGCCTCCAGGGCCTGGAAAGCGGCCACGTCGAGTTCGAACGGGCGGGTGGCGAGGCGCCTGGCTACGGCTTCGATGTCTTTACGGAGGATCTGTATGTCAAGCATATGAAAGTCGTTCCCGTACAAGCGGGAATCCAGGGAGTTTCGGGATTGCGGTCGGCCGCTGCACTAGCCGAACAAATGGGAGCGGGAACGCGATTTTATCCGCTGCCGCTAAGGCTTGCTGCGCCGCTTCATTTTGGCCTCGCGGTCAAGCGCGCGCAATTGCTCCAGCTTCTCGGCGATCTTGATTTCCATGCCGCGGTCCACCGGTTCGTACCAGCGTGTCTCGGGCATGCCTTCGGGAAAATAGTCCTCGCCTGCCGCATAGCCGCCCTCCTCGTCGTGGGCGTAGCGATATTCCTTGCCGAACCCCATGTCCTTCATCAGGCGTGTCGGCGCGTTGCGCAGGTGCACCGGCACCGGGCGCGTCTGGTCGCGGCTGACAAAGGCGCGCACCGCGTTGTAGGCGTTGTAGACGGCGTTGGACTTGGGTGCGATGGCCAGATAAACGATGGCCTCGGCCAGCGCCAGTTCGCCCTCGGGCGAGCCCAGGCGCTCGTAGGTCTCGGCGGCATCCAGTGTCAGGCGCAAGGCACGTGGATCGGCCAGGCCGATGTCTTCGGCGGCCATGCGCACCATGCGCCGCGCCATGTAGCGTGGGTCGGCGCCGCCGTCGAGCATGCGCACCAGCCAGTAGAGGGCGGCGTCGGGATTGGAGCCGCGCACCGACTTGTGCAACGCGGATATCTGGTCGTAGAACTGGTCGCCGCCCTTGTCGAAGCGGCGCAGGTTTTGCGACAAGGCATTCGCGATGAAATCCGCCGTGACGGTGGTGATTTTTTGCGTGCGCGCGGCAGTGGTGACGATTTCCACCGCGTTGAGCAGGCGCCGCGCGTCGCCGTCGGCCCAGCCGATCAGGCGCGCCTGTGCATCGTCTTCCAGCGCCAGGCCGCCCACTGCTTCGAGCGCATGCGCCACCAGCTTGCGCATGTCATCTTCCGACAGCGACTGCAGCACATAGACCGTCGCGCGCGACAGCAAGGCGCTGTTGACCTCGAACGACGGGTTCTCGGTAGTGGCGCCGATGAAGGTGAACAGCCCGCTCTCGACATAAGGCAGGAAAGCATCCTGCTGGCTCTTGTTGAAGCGATGCACTTCATCGACGAAAAGGATGGTCGAGCGCCCCAGCGCGCGCGACTCCTCGGCCATTTTCACCGCTTCGCGGATTTCCTTCACTCCGCCCAGCACGGCCGAGATGGCGATGAATTCCGATTTGAAGCCCCTGGCCATCAGGCGCGCCAGCGTGGTCTTGCCTACGCCCGGCGGGCCCCACAGGATCATCGAATGCGGCTTGCCGGAAGCGAACGCCACGCGCAGCGGCTTGCCTTCGCCCAGCAAATGCTGCTGGCCGATCACCTCATCCAGGGTTTGCGGGCGCAGGCGCTCGGCCAGCGGTGCGTTGGCGCTGCTTGCCCGCTCGGCAGCACCCTCAGGCCCAGCCTGGCTCAGCAGGTCGGCCATGCGGCGAAATCGCGGCGCGCCGCGACGGCAACGCGAAGTGGTCTATTTCGAATCACTGATCACGTCCGCGCCCTTGGGCGGGGTGAAGTGGAAAGTGTCGGGCGGCAAGGTGGGATTACGCTCCAGCGTGCCGAATTTCAGCACCGAGGTCTGGCCGAAGGAATCATGCAATTCCATCGCGGCCAGGTTATGGCCACCGCCCTCGGCCTTGAAGCCGATACGCACCAGTTCGAAGGTGGTGTCCTTCGCCTTGGGCCTGGCTTCCAGCCAATCCATGCCATCCTGGCTGCCAGCTTCCTTGAGCGTGAAGTTTTTTTCCAGGTCGTCGCTACCGGCGAGAATCGCCGCCGGGCTTTGCCCCAGCGAGTTGCCGAGCTTGCGCACCGTCACCTGGTTCAGATCCTTGTCGAAGATCCACAGCTTGTCACCGTCGCCAACGATCCACTGCTCATACGGCTTTTCGTAGACCCAGCGGAATTTGCCCGGGCGCACGAACTGGAATGTCCCGGACGCCGGCGCGGACGCCTTGCCGTTGCGGTTGATCACCGTCTGGGTAAAGCCCACCTTGCCCGAGCGCGTGTCCTTGACGAAGGCACGCAGATCGTCGGCAGCCGTGGCATGCGCAATACCGGCGACGGCCGCCAGGGACAACGCCAGCAGGCTCGCGGCCCGCTTCAAGGTGATACCGGATAACGCCTTCATCATTCCGCCTTCGCAGGGACCAGGATGTCCCGATTGCCGTTGGTCTGCATGGTCGAGACCAGCCCGGCCTTTTCCATCGCGTCCAGGAGGCGTGCCGCGCGGTTGTAGCCGATGCGCAGGTGACGCTGCACCAGTGAAATGGAGGCACGCTTGTTTTTCAGCACGATTTCCACCGCCTGGTCGTACATCGGGTCACTTTCAGCATCACCGCCGCCGCCCTCCCCGGCCGTGGCACCATCGCCGTCGCCTTCGAGGACACCGCCCTCCAGTATTCCTTCGATGTAATTCGCGCCGCCAAGTTTCTTCAAATAATCGACCACGCGGTGGACTTCGTCGTCCGCCACGAAGGCGCCATGCACCCGCGCCGGCAGGCCGGAGCCCGGCGGCAGGTACAGCATGTCGCCCTGGCCCAGCAGGGACTCGGCGCCCATCTGGTCGAGAATCGTGCGCGAATCGATCTTGGAAGACACTTGGAAGGCAATGCGGGTCGGAATGTTCGCCTTGATCAGACCGGTGATCACATCCACGCTGGGACGCTGGGTGGCGAGAATCAGGTGGATGCCGGCGGCGCGCGCCTTTTGCGCGAGGCGGGCGATCAGTTCCTCGATCTTCTTGCCGGCCACCATCATCAGGTCGGCCAGTTCGTCGATCACCACCACGATCAGCGGCAGGTGCTCCAGCGGCTCGGGGTTGTCCGGCGTAATCGAGAACGGGTTGGTCAGCGGCTTGCCTGCAGCGGCCGCGTCGGCCACCTTGGTGTTGAAGCCGGCGAGGTTGCGCACGCCTTGCGAACTCATCAGCTTGTAGCGCCGCTCCATTTCCGCCACGCACCAGTTGAGCGCGTTGGCGGCCTGCTTCATGTCGATCACCACCGGCGCCAGCAGGTGCGGGATGTCGGCGTAGACGCTCATCTCCAGCATCTTCGGGTCGATCAGGATCAGGCGCACGTCGCGCGCTTCCGCCTTGTAGAGCAGCGACAGGATCATCGCGTTGATGCCCACCGACTTGCCGGAACCGGTGGTGCCGGCGACCAGCAAATGCGGCATCTTGGCCAGATCGGCTACCACCGGCTTGCCGGCGATGTCCTTGCCTAGCGCCATGGTGAGCGCGGAAGCATTGTCGTTGTACACCTGCGAGCCGAGGATCTCGGACAAGCGCACCATCTGGCGCTTGGGATTCGGTAGCTCGAGGCCCATCAGGCTCTTGCCCGGGATGGTTTCCACCACGCGGACCGATACCAGAGACAGCGCGCGCGCCAGGTCCTTGGCCAAACCCACAATCTGGCTGCCCTTCACACCGACAGCAGGCTCGATTTCATACCGCGTAATCACCGGACCAGGATAGGCCGCCTTGACCTCGACCTGTACGCCGAAGTCCTTGAGCTTTTTCTCGATCAGGCGCGAGGTGAATTCCACCGTTTCCTGGCTCACTGTCTCGACGTTGTTGCTCGGCGCATCCAGCAGGTGCAGCGGCGGCAAGCCGGTGTCCGGCAGGTCGGAAAACAGCGGCGCCTGCTTTTCCTTTTCCACTCGCGGCGACTGCGGCACTTCGACCAGGCCCGGCTCGATGCGGATGGTCGAATGATCATCGAACAACTCGCGGCGCTCCTCCACCACGATCTGCTCGCGCTCCACCTGCGCTACCGCGCCCAGCTCGCGGTCCTCGCGCTCTTCGATGCGCCGGCGCACGCGGTTGAAACACCACTCGATGCCCGCGCCGATCCGCTCGGCCACCGCCAGCCAGGAAATGCCGGTGAACAAGGAGAGCCCGATGCCGAAGCCCAGGAGCAGCAGCAAGGTGGCGCCGGTAAAGCCCAGATACATGCTGGTCACGCGCCCCAGAATCGCACCGATCAGCCCGCCCGGCGCCAGCGGCACCCCAACCTTCAAGCTATGGAAGCGCAGTGCCTCCAGAGCCGTGCTGGACAGGAGCAGCAAGGCAAAGCCTCCAAACAGGGCAAACATCGAACGGCGGTCCAGCACCGTGGCGTCGTTGCCGAGAAAGCGGTCCGCCATGCGCTTGTAGCCGGCGATCACCAGGTAGGCGAACAGGGCCACCCACCACCAGGTGGAAACCCCGAACACGTAAAGCAGGAGGTCGGCAAACCAAGCGCCGAAACGTCCGCCAGCGTTCGACACGGTGGTGGCGCCGCCGTCATGCGACCAGCCGGTATCGCTGTGGTGATAGGTCGCCAGGATCATCACCAAATACACGGCGAGGCCGGCGAACAGCAGCCAGCGCGATTCGGAAAGCAGGCGCGCCACCCGCGAAGAGGCAGGCGGCCTGGCGGCGGTTGCTGCGCGGTCAAGGGCCATAGGCCGCATTATAACGGCGCCCTCAAAAGACAAAGCGCCGGGTAAGGAAAAATCTGAGAAAAAATACAGTAAAAGGCATTGCTGCCCGGTAGTCGCATGTCGCCTGAAAGCAAAAAGCCCCGCTTACGCAGGGCCTTAGCTAAACCACGAGGCGCAGGCCGCTCAGTTGACGATGCACTGGGTGCTTGAATTGCGGATGCCGCCGGCCGAGATATTCTGGAAAAAAGTCGCTGGCGGCTGATAGATCGGCAGGCCTGGGTCGCCCGGCAAGGTCAGCGGGCGCGAGTTGAAATTCGACACCATCCCCCACTGACCGGCACGGTAAGACACCGGCGCGCCGGAACTGTTGGAAACGATGATCTCGCCATCGGAAACACCGACGATCACCGCCGGCGGCAGGCAGTCGGCCGGGTTCCCGGTGCCGCAATCGGCCGCATTTTGCGCCACGAGGGGCGTATCCAGGCTGAGAGGCTTTTCGCGCGCCTGCGTCACGGCGCGATCATGCGCCACCCAGGCGTTGAAACGGTCGGGATCGGGAGAAAACGCGCCATCGTTGCGGGTATCGCCATCGATGCTGGCGTACTCAGTGGCACCGATCATGCCCACGCGCGTGGCGCCGCGCTTGACACAAGCGGTGGTCAGGCAATCCTCGATGGTGAAAGTGGTGCCGCGTACACCGATGGTGGCGGTCGCGGTATTGGCCTTGAAGGCGTCCGGATTGCCGCGGTGACCGATCAGGCCGCTGATCATGCGCAGGCCGCCCTTGAGCAGAGACAAAGTGGAACTGTCCTTCGCCGGTGCCTGGACATCGAAGACGTAATTGTCGATTTTCACCCGCGTGTTCGGCTTCAGGGTGACGACGCCGCCATCGGCGAATTTCACCTGCACGTAGCTGTCTTTTTCGGTGTTCAGCGTATCGCCCTTGTCGACTTCGGACTGGCGGTTCAGGGTACGCACCGAACCATCCGGCTTTTGCACGGAGATGGTGCCGGCGATTTGCTGCACCACGCCGCCGCCCGCCGTCGCGGTTTGCGCAGCCAGCGCGGCACCCAGCGCCATCGCCAACACTGCAAGCCGCAGTCCCGCCTTCCCTTGTCGCGCACTCATTTCAGCTCCTCGAACGGGACACGCTTTCGTTTGTCGCTTTTGCGGCCGCGCCGGCCCTGCTGGCGTCCACGCCGCGCCTCGCCTGCTGCCCTGATGACACGATCATACTATGACCCAAGTGCTTATTTCGCAAGGAACTTTGTCACACATTGTTAAATTGGCCGAGGCCTCCATCAATTGCAGCCATCGTCCTGAAGTTTCTTCTTGTTGTCCAGGCCGGTGACCTGGGTGGTGAGGTTGGTCGCCAGGATCTGTTGCGCCAGATCGGGGTTCACTGGCTGCGGCACGTTCGCCAGGACGATCGCGTTGCCCAGCGTATTGTCGGGCACCACGAAGAAGGCCGCCGGGTCGTTCAGTGTGATCGGTGGCGGTATCCCACCGTCGGCCAGGTGATAGGCGGTCTGGCCGAGAATCGGATCGTTGTTGTACAAACCGCTACCATTGTTGCCCGCGGCCCCGATCAGGACCAGCCCGGCGTAGCTGCCAGCGCCATAGGTGTAACCGATAGCTCCCGCAGTATTGACCTCAATGTTGATGGCGCCCTGGTTGACCAGATTGGCGCCGGCATTGGGCCCGCTGCCCGCCTGCAGCACCACGTTGTGCCCGGCGACGATCGAAAGCGGCCCCGAGGGGTCGAAGGTGGCGCTGGCGCCGCCGGATCCGGACACGCTGCCGCCCTTGATGATCAGGCTATCGCCCACCACTACCGTCTTGGAAGCAGTAGCTTGCACCAGGACACTGGCAATGCCGCCATTCGAGGCGGTGCCGCCAGTCATGGTGAAATTGCCGCCCACGTTGACGTTGATGCTGCCGCCGCCCAAGGCCGCCGCCGCCACCGCGCCGCTGGCGCTGGCGCCGCCGCCGGCGAGGGTGAAATTGCCGCTGGTATAGATGTCGATGGCGCCGGTCGCCTGGATGCGTACGCTCAAGTCCCGGTTGGCGACACTGGCGCCGGTCGCCGCGGCAATGTTCACCGACTGCACCTTGGCGGCGGCGCTACCGAAGCTGATGCTGGAGGCGTTGATCACCAGCGGCGTAGTGGCCCCCGCCTGGTTCTTGATGTTCACAGCGCCGCCGGCGTTGAAATTCAGCGCACCGGTCAAGTACATGCTCTTGTTGACGTTGATATCGGTGGCGGCAATCAATGTCAGCGGATGGTTGAACGCATCCGCGCTGACCACGCCGGCGGTCGGCTGGGTTGCCGAGCCGCCGATCTGGCCGTTGATGGTGATGGAGGTCGCCGAATTCAAGGTCAGGCTGCCGCCGGCCTGTCCGAGGTTGATGGTGCCATTGGGGATGTCCGCGTCGATAACGATGCTGCCCGAAGTGGAGGTCACGGTCACCACGCCGCCGATCAGCGGCTGGTTGCTGATGAAATCGAAGCTGGCGCCGGTCAGGTTCACCGCGCCAGTGGTACCCAGGCCGTTCAGCACAGTGCCGCCGACACTGTTATAGGTGATCGACGCACCGCTCAGGGCAGTGGGATCCGTCGCCTGATGGGTTTCGAGGCGCACGCCGCCGCCGACGTCGTTGCCGCCGGCGCCGTTGTTGGACAGGTCGATAGCCGAGGTATTGGCGTCATTGAAGGTCTTCACCTGCAGCGAGCCGGTGGTCACGAGCCCCGTGCTTCCAGGGTTGGCCTGCGTCACCGCGCCGGCGGCATTGAGGACGATGTTTTCAATGCCGGCGTTGATACCCGCGCTGTTGAAAGTGATGCCACCCGCCACCGCGCTGAGGTTGATGTCGCCGGCGGTCGAGGTATTGGGCGTCGTGCTGGTGCTGACGATGCCGCCGGAATTGAGCGTGCCCTGGGTCTGGATGTAGATGCCGCCGGTCTTGGTGTCGAGCGCGGATACAGTCGTGACACCGGTATTGCCGATCTTGATCGGCGCGCCCGGGGCACCGATGCCGCTGGCAGCCGTCAGATTGACGTTGGCGGGGCCGAGGATGTTGCTGCTGCCGCTGCCGGAAGCGGTAATCGCACCGGTCGTGCTGCCGTTGACGGTGCCGTCGTTGTTGGCGATCACGTTCAAGATGGTCGCGCTGGTCGTGAGGTTGGCGCCGAATTCGATGCCCCCAACGCTGTTGGTCAGGGTGACGATGGCGGCGCCGGTGGGCGAGGTGTCGATGTCCGAACCGATCACGATGGAGCCGGTATGCGCGGAGTCGCCGATGGTCAGGCTGGTGACATGCGAGATGTTGTTGATCTCGGCCTGCGACAGCCCCAGCGCTCCGCCGCTGCCCAACCCGATACTAAGGGCACGGTTCTGTGTAGTGAGGGCCAGGGCCTGGGTACCGACATCCAGCGTCCCGCTGAGATTGAGATCGTCGACCGCCAGGGTCAGCGTGCCGCCGGAGGTGTTGGCGGCCGCGCCGCTGATGGTGGTGAGCCCGTTGGAGCGTACTGTACCGCCGGCGAAGTTGGTATTGGTGGCGCCCAGCGCCAGGCCGCCCAGCGCCTTGCCGGTACCGATGTTTCCGATACTGAAGGTGCCGGTGCCGCTCACCGCCAATTGCTCGCTGCCCGCGGTGGTGGCGTCGAGCGTAGAGGTGCTGGCGTCCAGTGAAGCGTTGGAAAGCGTGATCGCGCCGGCCTGCGCACCGCCACCGGCCAGGATGATGGGGCCGGCAAGTGTAGCCACATTGTTGCCGCCGGAAATCAGCAATGTGGCCGGCGAGCCCGATGCACTGGTCAGGGTGATCGCTTCGCTGCCAAGGTTGATGTTGCCGACGCTGGTATCGATCTCCAGCGTCGCGCCTGCCGCCACGAGCGTGTTGCCGCCGGCGGCGCCAAGATTGCGCGTGATCAGCGTGCCGGCGTTCACATTCACGGCGCCGGTGAAATTGCTGGTGGTGCTGGTATCGGTCAGGGTCAGCGTGCCCGTTCCCTGCTTGGTCAGGCCGAGATTGCCGGTGATCTGTCCCGCGTAGGTGCTGCCCGCGGCAGCCTCATTGACCGTCAGCGTCGCGGTGCCCGACGAGCTGGTGACCACCCCGGCGCCGATCAATGAGCGGATCGCATTGGAATTGCCGTTCAGGTCCAGCGTACTGCCGCCGGCCAGCGTCATGTCGCTGAGGTTGCTCAGGGCGGTCACGCTGCCGGCCGACAGCGTGCCGCCGTTCAGCGTAGTGACACCGGTGTAGTCGTCGATGCCTTTCAGCAGCAGCGTGCCGGCATTGAGTGTCAGGCCGGTCGCACCGGTGATCTTGCCGTCGTAGTCGCCGCCTGCACCCAGGGTCAGGGTAGCCGCGGCGCTGGTCGTCACCTTGGCAGTGGCGGCGCCGGTGCTGTGGAGCGAACCGATGGTGTTGGACAAGCCGTTCAGGTCCAGCGTGGTGCCGTCGCTCAAGGTAATCGCGGTGGTGCTGCCGAAAGCCGAAGTGCTGCCCGCCTGCAAGGTGCCCGCAGAAACATTGATCGGCCCGCCGAATGCGCTATTGCTGCCCGAGAGCACCAGGGTATTGCCGCCACTCTTGCTCAAGCCACTGGTGCCGCCGATGGCGCCCGACAGGGTGAGCTGGCCGCTGCCGTTGACGGTCAGGGCAGCGTTCAGGGTAATCGCGCCGCCCAGGCTGGCGGTCGCGCCGCTG
>DASYEQ010000114.1:0-18491 GCA_036498945.1 Burkholderiales bacterium
GCAAGTCGGCGCCGATGTGCAGGATGTCGCCAAGGGCATCGGCCTCGACGGCCGCATCGGCCGCAAGTTCCTTCATGCCGGCCCGGGCTATGGCGGCTCGTGCTTCCCCAAGGATTGCTTGGCGCTGGTGCGCACCGCGCAGGAAGCGGGCGCGCCCGTCAGCATCGTCGAGACCGTGGTCGCCGTGAACGAGACGCGCAAGGACCGCATGGCTCAGCGCATCATCCGCGCTTGCGGCGGCAGCGTCGAAGGTAAGCACATCGCCGTGCTCGGCCTCACCTTCAAGCCCAATACCGACGATATGCGCGACAGCGCCAGCCTCACCATCATCCCGGCGCTGCAAAAGGCCGGGGCATCGATCCGCGCTTTCGATCCCGAAGGCATGGAAGAGGCGAAGAAGCTGCTCGACGGCGTCGTCTTCTGCGGCGGCGCCTATGACGCGATGGAGGGCGCCGACGCCGTCGTCATCGTCACCGAGTGGAACGAGTTCCGCGCGCTCGATCTGAAGCGGGTGCACACGCTGCTGCGCTCGCCGACGGTGATCGACCTGCGCAACATCTACAAGCCGGACGATATGGCAGAAGCCGGCTTCTTCTATTTCAGCATCGGCCGTCGCTCGGTGGAACCGGCGCGGGCGGAGCGACGCGTGAAAGTAAAGCGGTAACGAAGGACGAGGCTCATGAACCCAACCAGAAAAAGAGTACTCGTAACAGGTGGCGCGGGCTTTCTCGGCTCGCATCTGTGCGAGCGTCTCTTGGCGCAAGGAAACGACGTGTTGTGCGTCGACAATTATTTTACCGGGCGCAAGGACAACATCGCGCATATGCTGTCCAACCCGAATTTCGAAGCGATGCGGCACGATGTGTGCTTCCCGCTCTATGTCGAGGTCGACGAGATCTACAATCTCGCCTGCCCCGCCTCGCCGATCCACTACCAGCACGACCCGGTGCAGACCACCAAGACCAGCGTGCACGGCGCCATCAACATGCTGGGCCTGGCCAAGCGCGTGCGCGCGAAAATTCTCCAGGCCTCCACCAGCGAGGTCTACGGCGACCCCGAGGTGCACCCGCAGGTGGAAAGCTACTGGGGTCGCGTCAACCCGATCGGGCTGCGCAGCTGCTACGACGAAGGCAAGCGCTGCGCCGAGACCCTTTTCTTCGACTACCACCGCCAGCACAAGCTGCGGATCAAGGTGGTGCGCATCTTCAATACGTATGGCCCGCGCATGCACATGAACGACGGCCGCGTGGTTTCCAACTTCATCGTCCAGGCCCTGCGCGGCGAAGACATCACCATCTACGGCGACGGCGCGCAGACCCGCAGCTTCTGTTACGTCGATGACCTGCTGGAGGCGATGATCCGCATGATGAACACCGGCGACACCTTCGTCGGCCCGGTGAACATCGGCAACCCGGGCGAATTCACCATGCTGGAACTTGCCACCAAGGTGGTTGCCCTGACCGGCTCGAAGAGCAAGATCATCCACCTGCCCCTGCCGGCGGATGACCCCAAGCAGCGGCGCCCCGACATCTCGCTGGCGCAAAAGGAACTCGGCGGCTGGCAGCCGCAGACCCAGCTCGAAGAAGGTCTGAAAAAGACCATTGCCTATTTCGACGGCGTGCTGAGCAAGCTCGCGCCTGCCTGAATCGCCGAGGCGGCGCGCGCGGGTACCACCGCCTCACGCATGGGCGGTATTCAGGCAGCACGCGCCTGAACGCGTCTATCATCGGCGTGCGCCCTTCAAGGCGCGCACGATGATCGTTCAGGAGACAGGCGCATGTCCGAAGCGCAGCATTCCCCCTTCAAGCTCGAAGAAGCCACCATCGCCGAGCTGCACGCCGCGCTGCGTGCCGGGCAGGTCACCCTGGTGCAAGTGGTCGAGCGCTATATTGCGCGCGTGCGCGCCTATAACGGCGTCGCCAGTGCACTGATAACGGAAGAAGGCGGCGAGGTCGCCGCGGCGCCCGGTGTTACGCGCGGCGGTCACGCGCTGAAATTTCCCACTGCCACCTTCAAGGCCGCCGACGTCCTGCCCGACCTCGACCAATACATCGGCCCACCGCTCGAATACGGCCGCATGGAAGCCACCGCTTCCGATCCCACCGTGCAGCAGCAGTTCGGCATGATCGCCGGCATTCGGAATGCCGGCCAGGTCAATGCGCTGGCTACCATCAACATCCGTGGCGAACGCTCCGTCACCTGCAAGGGCGACTACGACCGTCACCCTTCGCTCGGCCCCTTACCGAAAGGCGCACCGCCCGCCTGCGAGGCTTTTCGCCAGCAGCCCGATGCGCTGGAGCGTGCCGCCGGGCTCGACGCCCAATACGGCCGCAATCCCGACCTTGAGAAGCTGCCAATGTACGGCGTGGTGTTCTCCTTCAAGGACCCGTTCGATACGAAGGACATGCGCTCCACCGGCGGCGGCGATGCCGCTTACGACATGGACTTTCCCGCGCGCGACCATCTGCTGGTGCAACAGTTGCGCGACAAGGGCGCGATCATTTTCGCCAAGGCGGTGAGCACCGAATACAACGGCCGCGCCGGCGACCCCGGCGGGCGTCACCTGCCGGAAAAGGTGCTGCCTTCCGTCCTCGGCTACCAGCGCACCACCTGGGGCGGCAATCCGTCCAATCCCTACGACACCACGCGCTCGGCTTCGCTGGGCTCCAGTTCGGGTTCGGCCCTGTCGGTCAGCACCAATCTGGTGATGGCAAGCCTGGGCGAGGAGACGCGCGCCTCCTGCCGCGGTCCCTCGAACCACAACGCGGTGGCGTTGATCCTGCCGCACAAGGCGATGATCGGCTTCGACGGCGGTGCCATCGGCGCCGACATCTACTGCGACCGCACCGGCATCATCTGCCGCAGCCTCACCGATTGCGCCCTGGTACTGGATGCGCTGAAAGATCCGGAGAACGGCTATTACGACCCGCGCGACGTCTACACCACCGTGCCGCGCTCCTCCGTGCTGCCCGAGGGTTACGCCGTGCATGTCGCCACATCCAGCCCCGCCGGTGCGCTCAAGGGCATGCGCATCGGCATCGTGCGCGAGTCCATGGCCTACGCACCCGGCAACAAGTCGGAAGGGCCGATCGTCACGGCGGCGGCGCGCGAGATCAAGCAGGTGCTGGGCGCGAAGCTGGGCGCCACGCTGGTCGAATCCACGCACCGCTGGTGGCAGCGCGACCCGGAAGTGGGGCTGATGACCGTGGATTTCCGCCGTGCGCTGGCGCGCCTGCTGCCGGTGTTCATGCCCGATGCCCTGTTTCGCCTCGACGAAACAGGCGAGCCGCTGTTCAGGGAATTCGCCCAAGCCATCGTGCCCACCGAATTCGCGCCCGGCAAGGTGTTCGGCAGCGGCAGGATGACGCCGATCGATTACCTTGTTGAACTGGCCGATGGTCGCATCGAGCCGCCGGTGAATTTCGACATCGGCGCCGTCCAGGACCAGAAGCTCGCCAATACTTTCCGCTTCCACCTGCCGCAGTATCTCAAGCGCCGCGCCGCCGACTGGGCCGCGCGCGGCTTCACCGAGACCCTCACCGATTTTGCGCAGCTCAATGCCCGCTCCAAGTTCTGGGGCGACGACCAGCGTTCCGCCTTCAGGAACTGGGAAGAGACCGCCGACCCGCGCAACGCGCTGGATGGCCGCCAGGGCGTGAACGAACGCATCATGCTGCGCGAGCTGCTGCGCCGCGTCGACATGATGGTGATCCACGAAAACAAGCTGGACGCCCTGGTGCGCCTGCACACACCATTTCCGCCCGGCAGGATCGGCAATGCCGGCCAGCCCGGCCTGACCCACGACATGCGCCCCGAGACCGTCTACGGCCCGAATGCCGGTCTCACCGAAGTGCTGGTGCCGGCCGGTTACGTCACCACCGCTTACGACCCCGTGTTCAAGCTGTCGGCAGACCGCAAGAGCTACGTCCCCACGCATTCGGAGGTGGCGACGTCCCTCGCCGCGCCGGGCCTGCCGTTCTCGCTGGTGTTCCGTGCCGAGCCGGGCCGGGAAGATGTCGTCCTCAAGGTCGCCTCCGCCTACGAGGCCGCCAGCCGCCGGCGTATTCCGCCACCGGCCTTCGGCCCGTTGAAGGCTTAGGTGCCGCGCGGAATCTGCGCCAGGAAGTTGCGCACTGTGGCCGCGCGGTCGCCCTTGCGCGTGCATAGGGCCAGGCGCGCCGGCAGCATGCGGCCCTCGATGTCGAGGTAGCGCACCCCCGCCACCTTCACCTGCACGAAAGAGGCCGGCACCACCGAGACGCCCATCTCCGCTGCCACCAGGTTGACGGTGAGCGACATCTGCGGCGCCCCCTGGCCGATCACCGGCTCGAAACCCGCCTTGCGGCAGGCGCCCACCACCTCGTCGTAGTGCCCCGAGCCGATGGCGCGCGGCACCAGCACGAAAGTCTCCTCCGCCAGCGCCGCCAGCGGCAGGCTCTTTTTGCGCGCCAGGCGGTGCCCGGTGGGCAACACGATTTTCATCGGCTCGTCCGCAAAGCGCCGCATTTGCACGTCACCCACCGCCTCGGGACCCGGACGGATGAAAATCGCGTCCAGCTTCTCCTCGCGCAGCGCCTCCAGCATCAGCAGGGTGTTGCCCTCGTCCAGCCGCATGTGCACGCGCGGATAGGCACGGCGGAAGTTGCGGATGGTGGTTGGTACCACCGGGTTGAAGGCTGCCGAGCCGGTCAGGCCGACGCGCAACTGGCCGGTCTCGCCCTGCTGCGCACGCCGCGCAGCCGCCTTGGCCTCTTCCGCGCCTTGCAGCAAACGTTGCGCTTCGACCTGGAAGGCGCGGCCCGCCTCGGTTAGTTCGGCGCCGCGCGGCGTGCGATGGAACAGCTTGACCTCCAACTCGCCCTCGAGGTCGCGGATCTGCTGCGACAGCGGCGGCTGGCCAATATGCAGTTTCTCGGCGGCGCGGGTGAAGTTGCCTTCGGCGGCGACAGCGACGAAATAACGCAGGTGGCGCAGTTCCATGGTATCTGTGAAAGATATGGATAGGGTTGTTATCATATATTGGACAGGCAGTCCGTGGAATTCCATAATCGCTGCATGAGTTCGTCGCCTGCCGCCGCAACGCATTCCCCTTCCATCCCGGATCAGGGGGTGGCATGGATCGCCCCCGGCACGCGCGCCTATTACCAGACCAACCTGGCGCTGTTTCTCGCCGGCGTCGCCAATTTCTCCCTCCTGTATTGCACGCAGCCCCTGCTGCCGCTGTTGTCCGCGCATTTCCACATCGGCGTCGCCGAGAGCTCACTGGCGGTATCGGTCACCACCGGCGTGCTGGCTTTTGCGGTCATGGCCGCGGGCGCGTTTTCGGAATCGGTAGGGCGCCGGGGTCTGATCTTCTGGTCCCTGGCCGCGGCGGCGCTACTCACCTTGTGCGCGGCCTTCGCGCCCAGCTGGCACCTGCTGCTGGCGGCGCGCGCGGTCGAGGGCGTCGCGCTGGGCGGCGTGTCGGCGGTGGCGATGGCCTATCTCGCGGAGGAGATCGATCCGCGCGGCCTGGGCACCGCGATGGGCCTCTACGTTTCAGCTTCGGCCATCGGCGGCATGGGCGGGCGTGTGCTGGTAAGCGTGATCGCCGATCATTCCTCCTGGCAGGTGGCGCTGGCCTCCATCAGCGTCATCGGCCTCTTGTCCGCGGTTGGCTTTTTCTTCCTGCTGCCGCCGTCGCGCCACTTCGTGCGCCGCGAAGGGCTGGGGCTCGCGCATCACCTGCGCCTGTGGGGCGGGCATTTGCGCCATCCCGGCCTGCCCTTGCTCTTCGCCATGGGCTTTCTCGGCATGGGCGTGTTCGTCACCCTCTACAACTACGCCAGCTTTCGCCTGATGGAGCCGCAATTCGGCTTGTCGCAAACGCAGATCGGTTTCATCTTCACCGCCTACCTGTGCGGTATGGTGTCTTCTTCCATCGCCGGCGCCTGGTCCGACCGCATCGGCCGCGCGCCGGTGCTGGTGATCGGCGTGCTGGTGACGGCGCTGGGTGTGGGCCTCACCTGCGTCGATGTCCTGGCCTCCGTGATCGGCGGCATCGCCGTGGTGACAGTCGGGTTCTTCATGGTGCACACCGTGTGCAGCGCCTGGATCGGCCGCCTCGGCGGTGCCGCCAAGGCGTATGCCTCGTCGCTTTACCTGCTGTCCTACTATCTCGGGTCGAGTGTGCTCGGCTCCTTCGGCGGCTGGTTCCTCGACCGTGGCGGCTGGAACGCGGTGGTGGGCTTCGCGCTCGCCAGCCTCGCGGTGGCGCTGGTCATCAGCTTGCGCCTGGGCCTGCTCACCCGGCGCGGCACGCTGAGTTAGGCGCGCGCCGTGGCATCATTGCATCTTTGACACAAAGCACCGCCTTCAAAGCGGTGAAGCAATGATGCGGGGAGTGATTCAAACCATCGCCGGCCTGGCGTTGTGGGGCTGCGTCGCGTGGGCGCAGGCGCAAAGCGGGCAGGATCTCGTGGCCGGCGCGCGCGACATGGTGGAAACCCAGCGCCGCATTCTGGCGCTGCACGAAGCCACCAGCGGAGACGAGCAGGCACGCACCGTCGCCGGCCAGTTCCTGTTCCACGGTTTGCAGGACAAAAGTGCCGCGCTGTCACAGGCATTGATGCAGGCGACCCAACGCAACGACACCGCCGCGCTGAACGCCTTTTTCGATTACGTCGAGCGCGGCGAACTGTTCGACCTCGACCGCCTGACCCTACGTGAAACCCTGGAAGACTGGGCCGCGCAATTGGGCCCGGCGCAAGTGCCACCGCGCCTGGCGCGCCTGCAGGCCGATTTTCCGCGCATCCAGGCTCGTTACGCGCGTGAACTCGACGCCGCCACTGCTGCCGCGCCCGCGCGTGGCGTCGCCAAGCGTGCCGACTGGGACGCCTACGTCGATTCGGTGCGTGACAAGTACAAGGCTGAGGATATCCTCAAGTCGCTGCAAACTGACCTGCCGAACGATACCCGCGGCGCCGCGAAGTCGCCGCAAAAAGAGGCCGAGGCCCGCGCCAACGAAATCAGCGGCCGCAGCCTGCCGCCGAAAACGCTGCTGCTCACCTTCGACGACGGCCCGCACCCGCGCTATACCGATCAGTTGCTCGCCATTCTCGCGCGCTACAAGATCAAGGCGCTGTTCTTCCAGGTCGGCAAGAACCTCGGCACCGCGAAAGACGGCCAGGTCAAGCTGATCGCGCAAAACGCCGCGGTGGAAAAACGCATCATCGCCGGCGGTCACGCGATTGCCAACCACAGCTACTCGCACGCCTTCCTGCCCAAGCTCGACGACAAGCGCCTGGCGGAGGAAATCGACAGCACCCAGCAGCTGCTCAATGCTGCCGTGCCTGAGGGCCCTGGGCGCACCGCCATGTTCCGCGCCCCCTATGGTGCGCGCAACCCGGTGGTGCTCACCGACCTTGCCGACCGCAAGCTGCGCTCGGTGATGTGGAACATCGATTCCCTCGACTGGGAAGACCCGGTCTCCGATTCCGTCGCCAAGCGCGTCATCGCTCAGGTGGAAAAGCAGGGCAGGGGCATCATCCTGTTCCACGACATCCACGCCCGCGCCATCGAAGCCCTGCCGCAGGTGCTCGATACGCTGATCGCCAAGGGCTACAAATTTGCCTCGTGGAACGGCACCGAACTGGTGGTCGATAACGCCGCCGTCCCCGCCCCGGTCACGGCCCCCCTATACCGCGAAAGCTTCGCGGTGGTGATCGGCATCGACGACTATAACAACTGGCCCAAACTGCGCTACGCCACCCACGACGCGCAATCCATTCGCGACGTGCTGGTGCAAAAGTACGGCTTCAAGGAAGCCAACGTCGCGCTGCTCACCAACAAGCAGGCGACGCGCGAAAACATCATGGCTGTGCTCGGCGGCACCCTGGCCGATGCGCGCAAGGTCAAGCGTGAAGACCGGGTTTTCGTCTTTTTCGCCGGCCACGGCGCCACCCGCCGCCTGCCGTCAGGCCGCGACCTGGGCTACATCATCCCGGTGGATGCCGCCACCGACAATTTCACCGAAGCCATTTCCATGACGCAATTGCAGGATGTCTCGGAAGCCATCCCGGCCAAGCACCTGCTGTTCATCATGGACTCTTGCTACTCCGGCCTGGCGCTGACGCGCGGTGGCCGGGTGGATGGCAACGTCTACGCGCGCGAACTGGCGCGCCGCGGCGCCCGCCAGATGTTCACCGCCGGCGGGGCCGATGAGCAGGTGGCCGACAACGGCCCCAATGGCCATTCCATCTTCACCTGGACGCTGTTGCAAGGCCTGGAAGGCAAGGCCGACCTCAACGGCGACGGCATCATCACCGCCTCCGAACTCGCCGCCCACGTCGCCCCCATCGTCTCCACGCTGTCGCGCCAGACCCCGGCCTTCGGCAACCTCGTCGGCAGCGAAGGCGGCGACATGGTGTTCGAAACCGGCCACGCCAGCGAATACCTGAGCGGCGAATCGCAACAGCTCGACGACGAAGCCACCAAGCTCGCCGACCAGATCACCAGGTTGAAAGGCGAAATCGCCGCCAAGGCCGAGCGCAACGCCAAGCTGCGCGCCGAACTGGCGAGCCTGCAAGCAGGCAATGCCGGCGGCCAGCCGCCGGCGGCTGCCCCCATCCCGCCCGCGCCGCCGCTGCCCGCCGCCGGGCCGATGACCGCTTCGGCGCACAACGACCGTGGCACCGCGCTGTTCCGCGAAAAGCAATACGCCGACGCCCTGGCCGAATTCGAAGCCGCGGTGAAGGCCGATCCCAACTTCGCGCTCGCCGCCAACAATTTGGGCTTCGCGCACTACAAGCTGGAACACTACCCGCTGGCGGCGCAATGGTTCGAGAAGACCGTCACGCTTGATCCCAAGCGTGCCGTTGCCTACCTCAACCTGGGCGACGTCTACCTGAAGCTCGACAAAAAGCCCGCGGCCAGGCGGGCCTACGAGAAGTACCTGGAACTCACGCCCAATGGCCGCGGCGCCGAACTCGCACACCAGGCGTTGAAGGGCTTGTAGAAGGGCGAATCCGCAAAAGCGGGGCGCCGCCTATCGTGGCGCCTGCAACGCCGTCCCGTGCGAGGCGGCGCCGGCTTACGCCGTCAACAGCAACTTGCCTTGCTGCGTGATGCGCAGCCGATACTGCCGGCCGTTGTGCAGCAGGGCAATTTCACGTCCACCGGCGAATAGCTCCTCGGTCGTCAGGCGCGGCGCCGAAGCCGCCACCTGCGCGGCCTGGCCGGCCATGACCGGCGGCATCGGGGAAGGACTCTGATGGGCTATGGTCTTGTGCATGGTCTGCTCGTCTCGATTGGGGCGCGGCACGCCCAGGCTATCCCTGTGAATGAGAATTATTCCCATAAAGATTCAAACTGTCAATGAGAATAATTCTTAAGTAAAGACAAAGGCCGGGAGAGCCTTTACACAATCTTTATGCCCGGCGCGCGACTCTTGACGCCAATTTGACCGCGCCCCGCCTACAGTGACGATCAGCAATCGATCATTCCACCACGGAGGCGCGCATGCGCAAAAGAGTTCTCGCATTCGCCCTGGGCCTGGCCTTGGGGGCGCCGCTGCGCGCCATTCTGCTGCCGGGGGCGCACGACGCGCAGAGTGCATCCGTAGCCGGCGCCGCCGATGTGCGCTGCGCCGTCCACCCGGTGAAAATGCCCTGCCTGTTCGTGCACTGAGATGCGCGGCGCAAACGTGAAACAGGGACATGAAATAATGGGGCATGCCGGCACTCGCTGACCGACCTTCCGCCCGCCCCGATCCCGACGCTCTGCTGGCGCGCGTGACGCGCGGCGAAGCGCGCGCCGGGCGCGGGCATTTGCGCATCTACTTCGGTTCCTCCGCCGGCGTCGGCAAGACCTACGCCATGCTCACTGCCGCGCAAAAGCGCCGCGCCGAAGGCAGCGAAGTGCTGATCGGCGTGATCGAGACCCATGGCCGCGGCGAGACCGCCGCACTGCTGCAAGGCTTGGAGGTGCTGCCGCTGGCGCAAGTCGAATACCGCTGCAGCACCTTGCAGGAATTCGACCTCGACGCCGCCCTGAAACGCCACCCGCCGCTGATCCTGGTCGATGAACTCGCCCACACCAATGCCCCCGGCGCGCGCCACCCCAAGCGCTGGCAGGATGTGGCCGAACTGCTGGACGCCGGCATCGACGTCTACACCACCCTCAACGTCCAGCACCTGGAGAGCCTGAACGATGTCGTCGGCGGCATTACCGGCATTCGCGTCGCCGAAACCCTGCCTGACACTTTTTTCGACACCGCCGACGAAGTCGTGCTGGTCGACATCCCCGCCGACGAGTTACTGGCACGCCTGAAGTCCGGCCGCGTCTACCTGCCGGCGCAGGCCGAGCACGCGGCGAAGAATTTCTTCCGCAAGGGCAACCTCATGGCCTTGCGCGAACTGGCCTTGCGGCGCACCGCCGACCGTGTCGAAGGCGACGTGCAGGCCTACCGGGTGGAGAACGCCATCGAGCACGCGTGGAAGACCGAAGGCGCGCTCCTGTGCTGCATCGGCCCGGACGACGGCGGCGAGCGCCTGGCGCGCAGCAGCGCCCGCCTGGCGCAGCAACTCGGTGTTTCCTGGCACGCCGTCTACGTCGAGACGCCCGCGCTGCAGCGCCTGCCCGCGCCCGAGCGCGAACGCATACTCGCCACCCTGCGCCTGGCGCAGGAGTTGGGGGCATCCACCGCCGTGCTGCCAGGCGGCAGCATCGAAACCACCCTGGTGGATTACGCGCGCACGCGCAATCTTTCCACCCTGGTGATCGGCCGCAACGCCGTCGCGCGCTGGCCCTGGACCAAGCGGGCGGCGCAAGGCATCGCCACGCTTGCACCCGAGATGGACCTGATCGAGATCGGCCGCGGGGAAGGGCGCCCCGAATCGTCCACGCAGGCACACGTCGCAACGCCTGCGCGCGCCGCCGACGAAGAGTCGGACGGCTCCACGCTTTGGCGCGGCTACGCCTGGGCGATCGCCGCATGCGTCCTCACCGCGGTGGTCGCCACGCCGCTGTTGCCGTATTTCGACCTCGCCAACATCGTCATGCTGTTCCTGCTGGCGGTGGTGCTGGTGGCGTTGCGCTACGGCCGCGGCCCGGCGGTGCTGGCCGCCTTTGCCGCCGTGGCCGCCTTCGACTTCTGCTTCGTGCCGCCGCGCTTTTCGCTGGCCGTCACCGACGTGCAATACCTGCTCACTTTCATCGTCATGCTCGCGGTCGGCCTGATCACCGGCCAGCTGACGGCGGGCCTGCGCTTTTCCGCGCGTGTTGCCGCGCACCGCGAAGAGCGATCGCGTGCCCTGTTCGAACTGGCGCGCGACCTGTCTTCGGCGCTCGAAGCCGGCCAGGTGACGCAGGCCAGCCGCACCGCGCTGGCGCGTGAATTCCGCGCAGAGGTCGGGCTCTACGTGCTGGGCATGGACGAAACGCTGCATCTCGAAGGCGAGGGCGCCCCGGGCCTGGACGCCGCCACCGCGCAATGGAGCTTCGACCGTGCCCAGCCCGCGGGACTCACCACCGACACGCTGCCCGGCTCCGCGTATCTCTACCTGCCGCTGAAAGCCGCGATGCGCACCCGCGGCGTGCTGGCGATCCGCCCCGACAGCCGGCGCTTGCTGATGATCCCCGAGCAGCGCCGCCAGCTCGAAACCTTCGCCGCCCTGGTGGCGATCGCGCTGGAGCGGGTGCATTACGTCGAGGTCGCGCAGGGCGCCACGCTGAAGATCGAGTCCGAGCGCCTGCGCAATTCCCTGCTCTCGGCCATGTCGCACGACCTGCGCACGCCGCTGGCAGCGCTTTACGGGCTCACCGACACCCTGGCCCTGAGCCCGCCGCCCTTGAGCCCGCCGCAACAGGAAATCGCTCAAGCGATGCGCGCCGAGGCGCGGCGCATGAACGCGCTGGTTGCCAACCTGCTCGACATGGCGCGCATCCAGAGCGGCGAAATCCATCTCAACCTGCAATGGCAGCCGCTGGAGGAAGTGGTGGGCAGCGCCTTGCAGGCGACGCGTTCCGTGACTGCCAGGCAGCGCGTGCGCACCGACCTGCCGCGCGACCTGCCGCTGGTGCAATTCGATGCCGTGCTGATCGAGCGCGTGCTGGTGAACCTGCTGGAGAATGCCGCCAAGTACGCGGTAAAAGAGCCGGATACCGGAGAGGGCGCGCCGCAACGCGCCGAGGTTGTGATCGCCGCGCGCGCGCAGGGCGGCGAGCTTCTGGTCAGCGTGGCTGATACCGGCCCGGGGGTGCCACCCGGCCGGGAAGAAAGCATTTTCGAAAAATTCACCCGCGGCGAGCGCGAGTCCGCTACTCCCGGCATCGGCCTGGGCCTGGCGATCTGCCGCGCCATCGTACAGGCGCACCACGGCCACATCTGGGTCGATACGGGTTACACCGCAGGCGCGCGCTTTTGCTTCACCCTGCCGCTGGGCACGCCCCCCGCATTGCCCGAAATCGACGAGAATTGATCCATGAGCGAGCCCACCCAGATCGCCGTCGTCGTCGAGGACGAGCAGCAGATCCGCCGCTTCGTGCGGACCTCGCTTGAAGCCGAAGGCTGGCGCGTGCACGAGGCTGGCACCTTGAAGCAGGGTCTCACCGAAGCCGGCACCCGCCATGCCGACCTCGTCGTCCTCGACCTCGGTTTACCCGACGGCGACGGCATCGATTTCATCCGCGACCTGCGCAACTGGTCGCAGGTGCCGGTGATCGTGCTCTCCGCCCGCGCGGAAGAGACCGACAAGATCGCCGCGCTCGACGCTGGCGCCGACGACTACCTCACCAAGCCTTTCGGCGTCGGCGAGCTGATGGCGCGCGTGCGCGTGGCCTTGCGGCGGCGGCGCAGCGCCGGCGAAATGCGCGAGCCGCAGTTCCGCTTCGGCAACGTCGTCGTCGACCTCTCGCTGCGCACGGTGACGCGCAACGGCGCACCGGTGCATCTCACGCCTCTCGAATACCGCCTGCTCGGGCATCTGATCGCCAACGCCGGCCGCGTGCTGACGCATCGCCAGTTGCTGCGCGAAGTCTGGGGCCCCTCCCACGTCGAAGACAGCCATTACCTGCGCATCTTCATGGGGCACCTGCGGCAAAAGCTGGAAGACGATCCCGCCCAGCCCAGGCACCTGCTGACCGAGACCGCCGTCGGCTACCGCCTGCTCGCCTGAGTGTTTCGCCTGCGCGGGCTGTGCCATTAAAATACCGTCTCATCAGAAACGGCGCCCGCCCGACGGGCCGCAAGCGAAGAAAGTCCCTTATGACGATGGACGTGGAGGAGGCGCCGGCGCCCGGCCAGGACCGGCCCGCGCCGACGGTGTTCGAGCTGTTTTCCGCTTTCCTGCAACTGGGCCTGGTGGCCTTCGGCGGCGCGCTGCCGCTGGTGCGCCAGCTGGCAGTGGAAGACCGGAAATGGCTCTCGCCCGAGGAATTTACCGACACCCTGGGCCTGTGCCAGGTGCTGCCGGGCGGCAACGTGATCAATTTCTCGGTGGCCGTCGGCGCGCGCTTCCGCGGCATGCGCGGTGCGCTGGCCGCCCTCGCCGGCTTCGTCGCCGTGCCCACTGTCGTGGTCATCCTCCTGGCCGGCATCTACGATCGCTACCAGCACAACGTGCACGTCGGGCATTTTTTCGCCGGGCTCGCCGCTGCGGCTGCCGGCCTGATGGTATCGGTGGCCTGGCGCATCGCCGTGCCGCTGCGCCGCCGGCCGGTGTCGATCGCGGTGGCGCTGACGTTCTTCGTCGCCATCGCGCTGTTGCGCCTGCCGCTGTTGCCCACCATGGCGGTGCTGATCCCCGGCAGCATCCTGGCGATCGGGAGATTCGGCGCATGATCCAGACCCTGATCAGCCTGTTCATCATTTTCTTCCAGCTCTCGTTCCTCGCATTCGGCGGCGGCAATACCATCGTGCCGGAAATGCAGCGCCAGGTGGTCGAAGTCGAGCACTGGATCAGCGCGCAGGAATTCACCGCGCTGTTTGCCCTCGCGCAGGCCGCGCCCGGCCCCAACCTGATGATCGTGCCGATGCTCGGCTGGCGCATCGCCGGGTTCGCCGGCCTGGCGGTGACTTCCATCGCCAACTTCCTGCCGTCGTCCATCATCACCGTGCTGGCGATGCGCGCCTGGAACAAGTACAAGGACCACCGCTGGCGCCCGGTGATCCAGGCGGGCCTGTTGCCGATGACGGTGGGCGTGATCGCCTCCACCGCCTTCATCCTGGTCGGTGCTTCCGACAAGACCCCCAGCGCCACGGCGCCGGAGACGCTCGACTATAGCTGGGGCCTGGTGGCAATTACCGCGATCGCCGCCGCCATCGCCATCAGGAGCCGCATCCACCCGCTGTGGATCCTGCTCGCCGGCGCGCTGATCGGCGCGAGCGGCATCGGCCAATAGCACAAGGACGCCGGCGCGGCGCGGGCATCCCGCCGCGCACGGCTACTCGAGCCACTACTCGATCTTCAGGTTCATCGCCTTCACCAGCTTCGAGTAACGCTCGAACTCCTCGCCAAGAAAGCGGTTGAACTGCTCGGGCGTGTTGCCCACCGGGTCGGTGGCGTCGTCCACCAGGCGCTTTTGCACCGCCGCTGTTCCCATCGCGTGGATCGCCGCCTTGTGCAACTGCGCCACGATGGCGGGCGGGACGTCGCGCGGCGCCATCAGCCCGTACCATGAGCTGAATTCGTAGCCCGCCAGCCCCGCTTCCTGCAGGGTCGGCAGGTCCGGCAGCAGCTTCACACGGTGGGTGGTCGTCACCGCCAGGCCGATCAGCCGGCCCGACTTCAAATGCGGCATCACCGTGATCGGCGCCGGGAACATCACCTGCACCATGCCCGCCACCACGTCGACCACCGCCGGCGTCACGCCCTTGTACGGCACGTGGGTCAGGCGCACACCGGCCAGCATGTTGAACTCCTCGGCGGCGAATTGCGCCGCCGTGCCGTTGCCCGCCGAGCTGTAGTTGAGCTTGCCGGGATTCGCCTTCGCCCGCTGGATCAGCTCGTCCACCGTCTTCACCCCCACCGAAGGGTTGACCACCACCATGTGCGGCGTGGTGGCGATCAGCGAGATGCCGGTGAAGTCCTTGATCGGATCATAGGAGAGATGCTTGTAGACGGTGGCGTTGATCACATGGTTGTTGATCGCCATCAAGAGCGTGTAGCCGTCGGCCGGCGACTTCGCCACGAATTCGCTGCCGATCACGTTGCCCGCGCCCGGCCTGTTGTCCACGATCACCTGCTGGCCGAGCGTGGCCGCCATGTCCGGCCCCATCAGGCGCGCGATGATGTCGGCCGCGCCGCCGGCGCTGGAAGCGACGACGATGCGGATCGGCCGGTTGGGAAAAGCGCCTGCCGGCGCCTGGCCCCAGGCGGCTTGGCAAAGCGCCAGGCCGCCCGCCAGAAGCAACGCGAAACGGTGCCTGCCCTTCACAAGTTTCATCGTTTTGTCTCCGTTTGAGGTTTGGATTGTTCAGCTTTCGGTCTTGATGCCGGCGGCCTTGATCAGCGCCTTCCAGCGCGCGATATCGGTTTGCAGGTATTTTTCCAGGGCGTCAGGAGGGTCGCCGCCAGGGTCCAGTCCGCGCTGCTTGTAGGTCGCCGCCAGCGCCGGGGCTTTCACCGCGGCGATGATCGCATCCTGTAATTTTTTCAGCACCGGCTGCGGGATGCCCGCCGGCGCGAAGGCCGCATACCAGGTCAGCACCTCGTAGCCCGGCAACCCCGCTTCGGCGATGGTCGGCACGTCCGGCAGGCTGGGGATGCGCGTGCCGCCGGTGACCCCCAGCGGGATCAGGCGATGCGCCGCGATCAGCGGAATCGCCGGCGCCACCGCGACGAAATGCAGCGGCACCTGCCCGCCCAGCGTATCGGCCAGCGCCGGCCCCGCGCCCTTGTAGGGGATGTGGACCATCTTGATGCCCGCCATGTGCATCAGCAATTCCATCGACAAATGCGAAGACTGCCCGGTGCCGCCGGAGGCGAAGTTGATCTGCCCCGGCTTCGCACGGGCAATCTCGATCAGCTCCTTGACCGAGCGCGCCGGAAAGCTCGGGTGCACCACCAGGATGTTCTGGCTGGTCGCCAGCATGGTAAGCGGCGAAAAATCCTTCACCGGGTCGTACGGCAGCTTGGGGTAGTAGCCGGGATTGATGCCGAACGGCCCCTGGTAACCCAGCACGATGGTGTAGCCGTCTGCGGCTGCGTTTTTCGCGATCTCCGAGCCGATCACGCCATTGCCGCCGCCGCGATTGTCCACGATCACCTGCGTATTCAGGCGCTTGCCCAGCTGCTCGCCCACCATGCGCGCGATCTCGTCAGGCGCGCCGCCTGCCGGCGCCGGCACCACGAAGCGGATCGGATGCGTCGGGTAGGCGTCCTCCGCGTGCACCATGGTCGCGGTGAGGCCGATGGCCGCGACGAGCGCCGCCGCCAGGGTTCGCAAGCATGCCTTCATCAACTCACTCCTTCCTTCAAGGTGGCGCGCGTGCCGGTGAGCTCCGGCTGCGCGCGGAACAGCCACGGGTGGCGGCGCCGGTGCCCGGCCTCGAAGCGGTCGATCGCCTGCGCATACTGCTGGGTGATGCCGATGTCGTCCAGGCCCTTGAGCATCTGTTCCTTGCGCTGCGCATCGATCTCAAAGCTTACCGTCTTGCCGTAGGGCAGGGTGAGCGTCTGCGCGGCCAGGTCGACGCTGACCTTGGCGCCGGGGTGCTCACCCAGCCAGGCGTCAAGTGTTTCCGCCTCGTCGTCGCTGATCACCACCGGCAGCAGGCCGTTCTGCAGGCAGTTGGCGTAAAAGATGTCGCCGAAGGAGGGTGCGATCACGCAGCGGATGCCGAAATCCTGCAGCGCGTAGATCGCGCCTTCGCGCGTCGAGCCGCAGCCGAAGTTGCGCCCGGCCAGCAGGATGCCCGCCTTGTCGTACGGCGCGCTGTTGAGGATGAACTCCCTGGTGCTGCCGTCCTCGGCGAAGCGCTGGTCGTAGAACAGGAAATTGCGGTAACCCGCCGACAAGGGCTTGCGCAGGAATTTATGCGGAATCAGCTTGTCGGTATCGATGTTCGCCTGGAACACCGGCGCGGCGATCGCCTCAAGCGTGGTAAAGGCTGCGATGGCGCTCATGCCAGTTCCCTCACGTCGGCCAGGCGGCCGGTCACGGCGGCGGCCACGGCGGAAGCCGGGCTCACCAGGTGGGTCATCGAGCCGCGCCCCTGGCGGCCCTCGAAATTGCGGTTGGAGGTAGAAGCACAGCGCTCGCCGGAGGGCACCTTGTCGCCGTTGGAGCCGGTGCACATGGAACAGCCGGCGTCGCGCCACTCGAAGCCGGCGGCGAGGAAGATCTCGTGCAGGCCTTCGCGCTCGGCGTGGCGTTTCACCGTCTGCGAGCCGGGCACCACGATGGTCGGCACCTTCGCCTTGCGCCCCTGCGCCAGCACGGCGGCGATGCGCAAGTCCTCGATGCGCGCGTTGGTGCAGGAGCCGATGAACACGCAGTCCACCGCGATGTCGGCCACCGGCATGCCGGGCGTCAGCTGCATATAGGCCAGCGCCTCGGCGGCGCGCTCGCGCCGGGCGGCGTCGGCAAACGAGGCAGGCTCGGGCACGCGGCCGGAAACGCCGATCGCCTCGTCCTGGTTGGTACCCCAGGTGACCATCGGTTCCAGCGTGTCGCCGTCCAGGCGCACCTCGCGGTCAAAATGCGCGTCGGCATCCGTCGGCAGGGTCTTCCAGTAGGCCAGCGCCGCGTCCCAGTCGGCGCCCTTGGG
This sequence comes from Burkholderiales bacterium, assembly GCA_036498945.1. Lineage (GTDB taxonomy): Bacteria > Pseudomonadota > Gammaproteobacteria > Burkholderiales > JAEUOS01 > JAQGMJ01. The sequence goes on from DASYEQ010000114.1 coordinate 17,750, forward strand.
GCCGTAGCGCGTGTGCTTCAGGTATTCGTAGGCGGTCTCGTCCGGGCTGATCATGCCGGAGCGCGCGCCCGCCTCGATCGACATGTTGCACACCGTCATGCGGCCTTCCATCGACATCGCACGGAAGGTCGAGCCGGCATATTCGAAGACGTGGCCGGTGCCGCCGGCGGTGCCGATCTTCGCGATGATCGCGAGGATCGCATCCTTCGGGCTGACGCCGGTGCCGAGCGTGCCCTCGACATTGATCAGCATGTTTTTGGCGGGCGCCTGGATCAAAGTCTGGGTCGCCAGCACATGCTCGACCTCGGAGGTGCCGATGCCGAAGGCCAGCGCGCCCATCGCCCCGTGCGTCGCGGTGTGGCTGTCGCCGCAGACGATCGTCATGCCGGGCTGGCTCAGCCCCTGCTCAGGGCCGATGATATGGACGATGCCCTGGTTGATGCTGTTGATCGGGATGTAGGGGACGCCGAATTCCTTGACGTTGCGCTCCAAGGTCTCGACCTGCAGCAGCGATTCCGGCTCGTCGATGCCGGCGGCACGGTTCTTGGTCGGGATGTTGTGGTCGGCCACCGCCATCGTCGCATCCGGCCGGCGCACCTTGCGGCCGGCGAGCTTGAGGCCCTCACAGGCCTGCGGCGTCGTCACCTCGTGGATCAGGTGCATGTCGATATAGATCAGGAAGGTGCCTTCGCCCGCTGGGGCGATGACATGGCTGTCCCAGATCTTGTCGAACAGGGTGCGC
>DASYEQ010000115.1:0-2591 GCA_036498945.1 Burkholderiales bacterium
GGGATGAAGAGGGCGAAGATGATCACCGGCACGCCGATGAAATGCGACAGCCGGTTCCACGGATGGCGGTGATAGCGCAGGTAAAACGACATCTGCTGCTCGAGCGTGCGCATTCTTGTCTCCTTCGGCCTTGAGCGGGCCTGTGCAACACTTCTTTGGACAGTCTAGCATCGCCGCCGGTTCGGCGCGCCGAGGGACTGTGTGCTTCAGTTGCCTTCGGGGGTGGCAGGCGCCGCCGCCGGATTCCACTGGCCGCGGCGCATGCGCGTGATCTTCACCGACTTGAAGACGCCGGCGCGGCGCAGCGGCTCGCTCTCGGAAAAGGCTTCCGCCGCGGCGCGGTTCGGCACGTTGAGGATCAGCACGCTGCCGGTACGGGTGGCGCCGCCGTCGTCCAGCAGGGCACCGCCCAGCACCAGAATGTCGCGATGCTGCTCGAGGTAGGCGAAATGCGCCGCCTTGTGCAGCGCGCGCAGGGGCGCGCTATTTTCAGCGTCTTCCTGGTAGATGATGTACAGCATGTCGCGTTCCTTAGCGTGGCGCCATGCGGATCGCGCCATCGAGCCGGATGGTCTCGCCATTGAGCATTTCGTTCTCGAAGATATGCCGTGCCAGCGACGCATATTCCTCCGGCCGGCCCAGGCGCGAGGGGAAGGGCACCTGCCTGGCAAGCGAGTCCTGCACCTCCTGCGGCATGCCGGAGAGCAGCGGCGTGAGGAACAGGCCGGGCGCGATGGTGACCACGCGCACGCCGTCGCGCGACAGGTCGCGGGCGATCGGCAGCGTCATGCCGACGATGCCGCCCTTGGAGGCGGCGTAGGCAGCCTGGCCGACCTGGCCATCGTAGGCCGCCACCGAAGCGGTATTGACGATCACGCCGCGTTCGCCGGCGGCATTCGGCGTGTTCTTCAGCATGGCGGCGGCGGTGAGCCGGATCATGTTGAAGGTGCCGATCAGGTTGACGCCGATCACCTTGGAGAACACGGCCAGGCTGTGTGGGCCGTTCTTGCCGACGGTCTTTTCCGCCGGGCCGATGCCGGCGCAGTTGATCAACCCGTGCACCGCGCTGAAGGCGGCGAGGGCGGCGGCGACGGCAGCCTGGCCGTCGGCCTCGCTGGAAACGTCGCATTTGACGAACTTGCCGCCGAGTTCGGCGGCCAGCTTCTCGCCGGCTTCGGCGTTGAGGTCGGCGATCACCACGCGGGCGCCGGCGCCGGCTGCCATTTTTGCGCTGGCGGCGCCCAAGCCGGAGGCACCGCCGGTGACGATGACAACGCTGTTTTTCAGTTCCATGAACAGGCTTCCTTTTGTCGAGCGGATTTCCGTTCAGTTGCCGGATGTGGGCAGGTGCGCGGCGGCGCCCGCGTTGCTGGCCTGGCCGGCCTGGCCGGCCAGGCCGAACCAGCGACGCGCCTCATCGCGATCGGGCGGTACGATCACACCATCGCTGTACAGGGTACCGACGAGGAACTGCATGTCGGTGTTGCCACCCGCAGCCAGGTCGTTGAAATACATCGGCGCCAGGTGCCTGGCGTCGTCGCTGGCATCGGCTGCCCGCGCGAACACCACCATGTGCGCCTTGGCCTGTGCGCTGCCGTGCGCGGCTGCGAGCGTCAGCCAGAATTGGGCCGCCGCACGGTCGGCAGCCACGCCGTTGCCGCGTAGGTACATGCTACCCATGTTGAATTCGGCCTGTGGTTCGCTGCTGCGCGCCGCCAGGCGGAAATAGCCTTGGGCGCGCTGCGGATCGCGCATCACGCCCTGGCCATCAAGGTACAGGGCGCCAAGATTGGTGTAAGCCTGCGGCAGCTGCTTCGCCGCGCTTTTCTCGAACCATTGTCGCGCGCTGCCGTAGTTGCGCTCCACGCCGTTGCCGTCGCGGTAGGCGCCGCCGAGGTTGTTCATCGCCGCCGCGCTGCCGAGATCGGCGGCCCGGCGGTAGGAGGTGATGGCCTGTGCCTGGTCGCGCGCCAGCCCGCCGCTGCCAGCCATCAGCATGCCGGCGTAGGAATTGATCGCGTTGGCATCGTCCTGCGCCATTGCCTGCCTGAGCCAGTAGAGCGCGCGCGCATCGTCGCGCGGCCCGCCTTCGCCCGCGCTATACATGTGCGCCAGGTTGCCCTGGGCTTGCGCCAACCCATTGCGAGCCGCGCGCTCGAACCATTGCACCGCCAGCGCGGCATCGGGCGCGGTGCCGACACCGAAGTAATAGATGGCACCGACGCGCTCCTGCGCGGCCGGCACGTCCTGGCCGGCGGCTTGCTTCAGGTAGCGGAAGGCACGTTGCACATCGCGCGGTACGCCGTTGCCGCTTTCCAGCAACTCGCCGACCGCGTAGGCAGCGTATTTGTTGCCGGCGTCCGCCAGCGGCAGCAGGATGCGGTAGGCGCGCGTGGGCTCGGCGGATTCGAAGGCGGTCCAGCCGCGGCCCAGGGCGGCATCATCCGCCGGCTGCGCGTGGGCCGTGCCGGCGAGCGCCAGGGCGCAAAGGCATGAGAGGAGCAAGGCGCGGACGGAACGGAGCATGTTTCGGGAACTGGCAAAGAATAAGGGCAGCCTTGAGGCTGCCCTTATTCTACGCGGCGCATGCG
>DASYEQ010000116.1:0-102640 GCA_036498945.1 Burkholderiales bacterium
GCTCGCCAACCGCAAGCGCCGCGGCGCATTGATTGCGTCGATGCGGCATAGGCTGGGCGAAATCAGCACGCGGCGACAGAATCCCGATGATAACGTCAGCGCATTGCTGAAGGCTGCCCACGCGGCCGTCACTGCGTTTGACCAGGAATTCGACGCATCCGACGAAGTCGGGTCACAGGCGAACACCAGCCCGGCGCTTTCCGCCGTTTCCATAGCATCCTTGGTCACCACCCCGGCGCCACAGCGCATCACCGGAACTTCGACATCGAGGCCGGGCAATTTGCGCCGTTCGATCGCCGCAAGCGTGGTGAGCTTCTCTGTGTTTATCACCGCGGAATTCTTGGTCAGCGGAATGGCGCCGCCCGTGTAGCCGGTGCCGCCGCCGCGCGGAATGATGGTGAGCCCGAGTTCGAACAACTCGCGCGCCAGTTCGGCGCATTCGGCTTCGCTGTCCGGGTAGAGGATGACAAAGGGGTACTCGACGCGCCAGTCGGTGGCATCGGTCACGTGGGAGACGCGCGACATGCCGTCGAAGGCGATATTGTCTTTGCGCGTGATTCTGGAGAGACGCTTGACGCAGGCCTTGCGCAAGCGGTCCATTTCACCGAAATCCGCTTCGAACTCGCCCACCGCCTTTTGCGCGGCGACGATCAGCTTTTGCACCTTGTCACCGACTTCCGGCGCGCGCCCCGCCTCGGCATAGCCGGCGCGGCGCTTTTCCATTTCGTTCAGGCGGTGATGCAGCGCGCCCACCAGCATGGCGCGGCGCTTCGGGTTGTCCAGCAGGTCGTCCTGCAAATAAGGATTGCGCTGCACCACCCAGATGTCGCCCAGCACCTCGTAGAGCATGCGCGCGGAGCGCCCGGTGCGCCGCTCGCCGCGCAACTCTTCCAGCACCTGCCACATTTCTTCGCCCAGCAGGCGGATCACGATCTCCCGATCGGAAAACGAGGTGTAGTTGTAGGGAATCTCGCGCAGACGCACCGGCGCCTCGGGCAGCGCGGCCTCGGGCAGGGTATCGGCGGGCGGGTGCGACAAATCAGTCATGGTAGAGCCGGCGCGGCCGCGCCCCCCTTCAGGAACGGGAAAAGCGGCCATCTTGATATGAATCAAGATTTTACCGCAGCGCAATACGCAAAACGGGCAGCAACCCTAGGCGGGGTGCGGCTATGCGGTTTGGTCAACCAGAAAACGCCGGAAGACAATCTCGGCCTGCCGGGTCAAGCGGCAAGTTCAACCGAAACGCGGCGCTGCGGATCTGATCCACGGTGGCGCCGCCATCAATCTGCTGATTGGTACATGCCCTGCATGAGCCAGTAACACCGCGAGTGATGCACGTACATTGCAATCCGCGGACGGAATACCCCCCGCCCGCGAAACTGATTGCGGCAACGCCTCAGCGGGGTAGTGGCTGCCCCTTGGTCTCCGGCAGGAAGGGCGCCGCCGCGATACCCAGGATGTAGACCAGCGACAGCACCATCGCCGCCGCGCCGAAGCCGCCGAACCCGGCGATCATGCCGCCCGCCACCAGCGGCCCCAAAAAGGCGATGAAGCGCGGTGCGTTGAAGGCGAAAGCCAGCGCGGTGGCGCGCATGCGCGTGGGGTAGAGTTCGGGCAGCCAGACCGGCATCCAGGTGTATTGGCCGTTGCTGAAGATCGCGCTGACGAAAGCCAACAGCAGCAGAATATGCACGTCGGTGGTGGTGTAAAACAGCACCGGTGTGGTCACCCAGGCGATCACGAAAAAGGCAATGGTGACCGGCTTGCGGCCGAAGGCATCCGCCAGGAAACCCAGCGCAACGTAACCGGTGATCGAGCCCGCCGTATAGGCCATGCCGGCGTAGCTGGCCCATTGCGCAGGCGCCATGCCCTGCTTGGCGGCGATGGAGGCGATGAACGGCGGCACCCAGGTCGAGATGCTCCAGAAGCCGACCGTGGTGGCCAGCGACATCAGGAAGACGAGGATGGTGCGGGTGCGCACGGTGGGGTCGGAGAACAGGTCGGCCAGGGTGAACTTGGCGAGCTGGCTTTCTTCCGTTGACAGGCTGCTGCCGCTGCGCTTGCGCTCCTGCACCTCGTCGCGCCTGGCCTTGACCGCTTCCCACAGCGTCGATTCAGGAATCGCGCGGCGGATCCACAAGGTCAGCAGGGCCGGCGCCACGCCCAGCCAGTACATGTAGCGCCAGGCGTCGGCGCCCAGCGGGGCGATCACCAGCCACGCCAGCGAGGCGATGAAAAAGCCCAGGCCCAGGCCGCATTGCATCAGGCCTGCGCCCTTGCCGCGCGCGCGGTCGGGCCACAGCTCGGCCATCATCGAACTGCCGGTGGCCCATTCGGAGCCGACCGCGATACCCACCAGGAAGCGCAACACGGCAAGCGACCAGAAATTCCACGCCAGGGCGGACAAGCCGGTCAGCACCGAGTAGGCGAGGATGCCGATGATCATCATGCGCTTGCGCCCGATGTAGTCGGCCGCGATGCCGCCCAGCATCCCGCCGATGCCCCAGCCCAGCAGGTTCACCGCGATGATGGCGCCGATGTAAAAGGGGATGCGCGGGTATTCGGAGGGCGGGAGCAACTGGTGCATGGCCGGACCGGCGGTGAGAATCAGCGCGTAATTCTCGAAGCCGTCGAATAGCCAGCCCAGGTTGGAGGCGAGCAGTATCTGCCATTGCTTGAGGCTCAGGCTGCGATACCACGGCTCGTCGCGAGTCATTGCGAGGGTTTGCTCCATGTCGTTTTCCTTGTTTTCCGCGAGGCCGGTGGCCGGGCCGCGGTACAGCCGGTTTGTCTGAAGTTGGATGTCAGCCTGCGTTCTCGTGCGCAGTTGGAAAGCAGAGGGGAAACCAGGCGGGCGTCGGCGCCCGTTCTCAGAGCGGATAGATGATCGAGTTGCGGATCAATTCACTGTCGAACACGCACAGGCGCGACTTGATTCTCAGGCCGTCGCCGGTGCGCTGCAGGGTGTCGATGTAGCGCCCGGCGCTCGAAATCTGGCTGAACTGGTCGCGCTTGGTGCGCACCACCAGGTAGTTCGCCTCGACGCGCAGCAGGTCTCCCTCGTCGGCAATCACGCGTGGCGCGGAGAGGATGTGGCGCTGGTAGTAGGGATCGTGATACAGCGTTTCGCGCACCGCGTAGATGCGGTCCGTCAGCATGCCGCGCCCCTCCAGCCAGAGGATCGACAGCGGCAGCTTGCGGTCGAAATTCTCCCGTGCCTGGATGCGGTAGACGCCGTCCTCGGTGAAAAAGCTCGGCCACTCTTCCAGCCGGCCCTCGTCCAGGCAGGCGGCGTATTCGGCGTTGAAAGCGGTGGCCTCGAACAGGGCTTGAAAATCGGCCACGCTTCAGATCTCCATCAGTTTGCGCCAGTAGGCATACATGCCGCGGATCGCGTTCTCGGTGATGGTGTGTTTGGACTCGCTCCAGTCGCGGCCACCCTGCTCGGCAATGGCCTCATGGCCGGTCATCTGCCGCACCTGGTGGAACGACTCCTGGCAGAACTCCAGCACCTCGCCGTCGTCGGCCGAGACATAGCCGGCCGGGCCGAACATGTTGGCCTGGCGCAGGCGGCGCTGTGTCATGTCGGCGTCGTCTTCCTCGAAGCCGAAGTGGGTCCAGACGAAATCGAAGGAGCCGCAATCGCGCGGGCAGATCTGCCGCACCGACATGCTGTTGGACTGCTGCTGCACGATCAGGTTGGGGAACAGGGTGAGCATCACCACGGTCGGGCCGTTCCACCATTCCTCTTTCTTGATGTCGATGATGCGTTCGTCCTGCAGCGCCATGCCTTCCTTGAAGCTGCTGATGCCGGCGGAGATGGCGCCCTTGTTCGGCTCGGCGGCCTCCCGTGTCGAGGCCATCGCGTTGTGGCGGCCGTGTGCGTCCATCACCACGCGCGATTTCTGGTCGCCGCGGATCAGGCCGAACATCAGGAACCAGGTGTGCAGGAGTCCGACGTGGTACGGGTCCTTGATGTTCTCCTGCATCAGCTTCCAGTTGCCCGGAATGTGCTGGCGATGGTGGCCGAGGATGGTCAGCTTGCGGCCGTTGAACAGGCGGTCGAAGTAGGGAATGATCTCCGGGCCGAGATAGTCTTCGAGCGGTTCGACTTCATGGTCGAAGCAGGCGAAGATCACGCCGTTGCGCACGGCGACCTTGAGCTTGGTGAGGTTGTGCTCGGCCGGATTGAAATCGGCCGGCATGCCGCCGCGCACCTCTCCATCCTTCTTCAGGCCGCGGCGAAACGGCACGCCCTTGAGGTCGCCGTTCAGGCCATAGGTCCACTGATGATAGGGGCAGAGGAATTCCTTGACGTTCCCCGAGCGCTCGCGGCAGAACTGCGCGCCGCGGTGGGCACAGATGTTTTCCACCGCGGTGACACTGCTGTCCTCGTTGCGCGCCAGGATGATGGAGCGCTCGCCCACTTGCGTGCGCTTGAAGTCGCCGGGGTTCGGCAACTCCGCTTCCAGGCCGACGAAGCTCCAGTGCCTGCCGTAGAAGATGCGCTGCAGTTCGCGCTGGTAGACCGTCTCGTTGGTGTAGGCCCAGAAGGGAATGCGGCTCGAGCCGTCGTTATCCCACGCCGGGATTTCCGGCTGTTGAAGCACCTCTTGCGACATCCTTGTCTCCGGCCATCGTGCTGGCGTTATGCGGCGATGATGGCCGAAGCCTATAGAGGAGTCGATAGAACGCGGTGAATATGTAATATCATCCTGCGCAATTTCGCGTATGGGCCTGCCGATGGAACTGAAGGACGTTGATCTCAACCTCCTGCTGGTCTTCAACGATCTGCTGAAGGAGCACGCAGTCTCCCGTGTCGCGCGCAATCTCGGCATGTCGCAGCCCGGCGTCTCGAACGCGCTCAACCGCCTGCGTCGCCTGCTCGGCGACGACCTGTTCCTGCGCACCGGCCGCGGAATGGAGCCGACGCCGTTCGCCCAGCGCCTGGCCGAGCCGGTGGCGCACGCGCTGGCGCTGATCCACGATTCGCTGAACACGCAAATGCCGTTCGAGCCGGCCACGGCAACGCGCAATTTCACCATCGCCATGACCGACATCGGCGAAATCGATTTCCTGCCGCGCATGATGGACGAGATGAACCGCCAGGCGCCTTACGTGACCGTCAGCACAGTGCGCAAGAGCAGCGAGAACCTGCGCGAGGAACTCGAAACCGGCCAGGTCGACCTGGCGGTGGGCTACATCCCGGATCTGAAGACCGGCATTTTCCAGCGGCGCCTCGCGGTGAGCCAGTACGTCTGCCTGTTTCGCCGCGGCCATCCGCTGGACAAGGAGCGCATCAGCCGCGAGGAATTCGCCGCTGCGCAGCACCTGGCCGTGGTGTTCGCCGGCACCGGCCACATCCTCGCCGACCAGGAACTGGAGCGCGCGGGCGTCAGGCGCAACATCCGGCTGCGGGTGCCCCATTTCGCCGCGGTCGGGCAGATTCTGCATGAGACCGACATGATCGCCACCATGCCCAAGCGCCTGGTGATGCGCCTCATCAGCCCCTTCGACCTTGCCTGGGTGGCCCTGCCCTACAAGCTGTCGCAGATTCCGCTCAACCTGTTCTGGTCGGCGAAATACCAGCACGACCCGGCCAACCGCTGGCTGCGCACCCTGATGTTCGACACCTGTCACGAACCTTCGTCAAGGGCCGCGGCCTGAGGCGCCGGTCAGCCGAAGGTAAACGCATAGGCCTGCACGCGGGGGGCGAGAAAGCGGATTCCGAAGGTGCGCCTTCGCAGACTCTTTTGCCCTTACCGGCCCGTGCTCAGCCGCGGAAATGACCCCGGGGACCCTGCGCGACTATCGGGCCGGCGATGACGCCTCGGCCTCGAAACCCGCCTTGACGAATTGCGCGCGTGCCGCCGGCGTGCTCAAATGCGCCAGCAATTGCAGCGCGGCCGGGGGCGCGTCCGCGACGGCCGCCATGGCGTAAGTCGAGATCAACTGATGCTCATCGGGCAAGGCGCCCGCCAACTGCAGGTCGTCGCGCGCCAGGATGATGCTGGTCTGCAGCGCGCCGATCTCGGCGCGGCCGGCGGCCACCGCCTCCGCCACCTTGAGCCCCATCGGCTCCAGCACCGTTTTCGGCACGATCTCTTCGGTGATGCCGAGGCGATCCAGGACATCCGCCATGTGCAGGCCGCTGGTGTCGCCATTGCGCGGGTCGCCGTAGGCGAAGCTTTTGGCCTGCAGCAGCGCGTTGCGCAAGTCCGCGGTCGAACCGACCTGGATCGGCGCCGCGCCGCGCGCCTGCGCGATGGCGAAACGCACCGAGCCGACGACCTCGATCGAACCCGGGACGACCGCTCCCGTCTGCGCGAGTTTTTTCAAGGCGCCGAGCGCCAGCACCAGCACGTCGGCCTCTTCGCCTTGTTGCAACCGCTCGACCAGGGCGCCGACCGGGCCAAGCGTGAATTCGACGGCGTGCCCGGATTGCCGCTCGAATTCCTGATGCAGGTTGCCGAGCGCCGAGCGGGCGGCGCCGGCGCAAAACACTTTCAGCGGAGCCTTCGGAGAAGTCATTGCCGCACCTATGCGCCTTTGACCAGACGGGCAACGTCTTCGTCGCGGTGCCATTCGCGCTCGATCACCGTGCCGTCGCCGATCTGCAGGTATTCCTTCACCAGCGTGGCGCGGCGCAGCGTGGCGTAGACCGGGCAGCGCAGCGCGGTCATGTCAGCCATCTCGCATACCTGGGCAGCCGTCATGCCGTCGCCGGCCACCTTCATGTAGACGTGCAACTCCAGCATCCCGGAATACATTTCGCCCAGGTATTCGCCGCGCCAGTTGAATACCGACTCGGTTTCGATCTCCAGCTGGCTCAGGGTAACTCCCTCCAGCGCGGCCCAGCGCAGGCACCACATCTGCTGGCAATGGGCCAGGCCGCCCAGCAGGTAATCCATCGGCCGCGCATATTCGGCGGCGCCGCCGGCGTCGATGGCGGCATCGCCGCGGAAGACGAACTTGCCGGCCGTCGTTTCGCCTTGCAGGTTCTTCACGACCTTCAGCTTGACGCGCGGCTTGCGCACCGGCTCCTTGCGGCCGTCGCGCACGCCCTCGGCGGCGCGGGTGATGCTTTCCTTGATCTGGACGAAATTGACGTCGAGGCTCATGTCGGTTTTTCTCGGGTTCAGTTGACGCGTTCGCTGGCCGGCACCACCGCCGCCCACTTGGTGATTTCGGACTTGATCAGGGCACCGAATTCCTCCGGCGTGCTGCCGACCACTTCCGAGCCGTCGCTTTGCAGGTACTTGCTGACTTCCGGCGAGCGCACCACCTGCACCAGTTCGGCATTCAGCCGGTCGATGATGGCTTTCGGCGTCTTGGCGGGCGCGAGCACACCATACCACTGCGAGGCCTCGAAGCCCGGCACGCCGGCTTCCGAGATGGTCGGCAGTTCGGGGAAGGCGGGCGAGCGCTTGGCGCCGGTCGTAGCCAGCCCGCGCAGGCGGCCCGACTTGATGTGCGGCAGCAGCGTCAGCGCCGGCGAGAGCATCAGGTCGACCTCTCCGGCGAGCAGGCCCGTCACCGCGGGGCCGGAGCCCTTGTAGGGTACGTGGACCATTTTCACGCCGGCCATCTGGTCGAACAGGGCGCCGGCCACGTGCGAGGTGGTGCCGCTGCCGGCAGAGGCGTAGTTGAGCTTGCCTGGTTCGCTCTTGGCCAGCGCGATCAGGTCCTTGACCGACTTGACGTTCAGCTTGGGATAGACGGCGAGGATGTTCGGCGTTTTCGCCAGGAGCGTGATCGGCGCGAAGTCTTTCACCGGGTCATAGGGCAGCTTCTTGTACAGGCTGACGTTGACCGCCATGGCGGCGGCGCCCATGACGATGGTGTAGCCGTCGGGCTCGGCATGCGCGGCGATCTCCGTACCGATGTTGCCGGCGGCGCCGCCGTGGTTGTCGATCACCACCGGCTGGCCGAGGCGCTTGGCGAGCGGAACGCCAACCGCACGGGCCATGGCGTCCACGCCGCCGCCAGCGGTGTAGGGAACGACGAAGCGGATCGGGCGGCCAGGATATGGGGAGTCCGCCTGGGCGGTGGGCGCGGCCAGCAGGGCCGCGGCGGCGAGCAAGGCGCCGGCTGATCGTTGGCTCATGAAATTCCTTTTTTCAATCGGATGAGGTCGGTATTCGCCGCAGCCTTACTTCGAGGCCGGCAGGCGGTTGGCGTCGCGCCGTTCTTCGAACGCCTTGACGTGGGTGTAGGCAGCCAGGTGCAGATCGTCGGCCACGCCGGCCTTGCGGCAACGCTCAAGCATGTAGCCCAGGATCTGCTCGCTTTCGATCCTGCCGCCCTTCTCCAGGTCGCGCAGCATCGAGGCTTCATACTTGGCGTCGCGGGTGGCGAACAGCGTCCGGTAGGTCGAGAGGAATTTCTCGTCCGGCTTGTGGCCGGCGTGCGCGGCAATCGCGGCGTTGCGCTCCAGCAGGCGCTCCATCATGGCGGTGCCGTGTGGAGTGCGGGCGATTTCGCCGAGGTTGGCGCGCATCATGCAAGTGCCGCTGGCCACCGTCGCCAGGTGCACCAGCTTCATCCACAGCTCGCGTACGATTTCGGTCGAGAGCCTGGCTTCGATGCCGGTGGGTTCGAGCAGCTTTTTCAGCGTCTTCACGCGCTCGGACTCGCTGCCGTCCTGCTCGCCGAAAGTGAGAGTCTGCCAGTCGTTGAGCTGGCGCACCACGCCTTCAGGGGTAAGAGTGACCTGCATGCGCGCGGTACCGCCGAGCACCTGCTTTTCGCCGAATAGCGCGTTCAGCTTTTCGATGTGGGCGATGCCGTTGAGCAGGGGCAAAATGGCGGCGCCTTTGCCGAGCGCGGGGCGCACGGTGTCGATGGCGTCATCCAGGTCGTAGGCCTTGCAGGTCAACAGCACGATGTCGTAATCGGGCTTGATGTCCGCCTTCAGCAGCGCCTTCACCTTGACGGTGGCGTTGCCTTGCGGGCTTTCGATCACCAGGCCGTCCTTTTGCAACTGCGCCTGGCGCTTTTCGCGCACCAGGAAGGTCACGTCCGCGCCGTGCTGGGCCAGGCGCCCGCCGGTAAGCCCGCCGATGCCGCCGGCGCCGAGTATCAGTAGTTTCATGCTGCCCTCCTTTGGTTTTTGCCGGCGGTAACGGCCGCCGCGATGGCCGTGCCCGCTTCGATGGTGTTGGCCTTGCCGCCCAGGTCGGCGGTGCGCGGCCCGTCGGTCAGCGTCTGCTCGATGGCGGCAACGATATCAAGCGCGGCTTCCGCTTCGCCCAGGTGATCCAGCATCATCGCACCAGACCAGATCTGGCCGATCGGGTTGGCGATGCCGCGGCCGTAGATGTCGGGCGCGGAGCCGTGCACCGGCTCGAACATCGAAGGAAAGTTGCGTTCCGGGTTGAGGTTGGCGGAAGGCGCGATGCCGATCGTGCCGGTGCAGGCCGGCCCCAGGTCGGATAGGATGTCGCCGAACAGGTTGGAGGCGACCACCACATCGAAGCGCGTCGGATTCAAGACGAAATGCGCGCTCAGGATGTCGATGTGATAGCTATCGGTCTTGACCGCCGGATACTGCGCGGCCATCGCGGCGACGCGCTTGTCCCAGTAGGGCATGGTGATGGCGATGCCGTTGGACTTGGTGGCCGCCGTCACATGATGCTTGGGACGCTTGGACGCCAGTTCGAACGCATACCTGAGGATGCGGTCCACGCCCTTGCGGGTGAAGGTGGACATCTGCACGCAGGCTTCCTCGTCGGTGCCTTCGTTGATCATGCCGCCGACCGACGAGTATTCGCCTTCGGTGTTCTCGCGCACCACGATGAAATCGATGTCGCCGACATTGCGGCCGTTCAAGGGGCCCTTGACGCCGGGCATCAGGCGTACCGGGCGCACGTTGGCGTATTGCTGGAAGCCGCGGCGAATCGGCAGCAGCAGGCCGCCGAGCGAAACGTGGTCGGGCACGCCGGGGAAGCCGACAGCGCCCAGGTAGATGGCGTCGAACTTGCGCAGCTGCTCCAGGCCATCGGCCGGCATCATCTCGCCGTGCGCCTGAAAGTATTCGCAGCTCCAGGGGAAGTGCTGGTAGTCCAGCGTGAAGCCATGGCGCGCGGCGGCAGCATCCAGCGCGCGAATGCCTTCGGGAACCACTTCCTTGCCGATGCCGTCGCCGGGGATCACGGCGATGCTGTATTTGCGTTTGGTGCTCATGGTTTGCTCTCGTTCGGATGATTTGCGCTGAAGCTGACGGCGGGGGTCGCCGACTCGTTGACCAGCAGGCGGAACACGTCAGGCCGCGCGTAATGGCCGGTGACGTCGAAGTCGTACTTGCCTTCAGCGATCAGGTCCAGGTCGATGGCGGCGTAGAGAATCTTTTCACCTTCGAAATCGGGGCCCGCAAGCACCTTGCCGTTGGGCGCGATGATGCAGCTGCCGCCGCGCGAGACGATCGGGTCTTCGCCACCGGCCGGCGCCCCATATGCCTCGGGATAGTGGCTCTGGCGCGCGAACTGGTTGCACGAGAGCACGAAGCAGCGGCCTTCGAGCGCCACGTGCCGCATCGTCGGCAGCCAGGTGTCGCGGCCGTCCGCGGTGGGTGCGCAATAGATCTGGATGCCTTTGGCGTACTGGGCAGCACGCATCAGGGGCATGTAGTTTTCCCAGCAGATGACCGCGCCCACCTTGCCGAGAGGCGTGTCGAAGACCGGCATGGTCGAGCCGTCGCCGAAGCCCCAGATCAGGCGCTCGCCGCCGGTGGGCATCAGCTTGCGATGCTTGCCGAGGTAGCTGCCGTCAGGCCCGTAGAAGACCACGGTGCAATAGAGCGTGCCGCCGTCGCGCTCGATGATGCCGACGACGAGATACAGGCTCTCCTGTCTGGCGATTTCCGCCAGGCGCTCGGATTCCGGGCCAGGGAGATCGATGGCCGCTTCGAAGTAGCGGCGGAAATCGGCACGCCCGTCGTCGGTGCGCACGCCCACCACGGTGCCGAAGCCGGAACCGCGCGGGTAGCCACCGATGTAGGCCTCGGGGAAGAGGACCAGTTTGGCGCCGCCGGTCGTCGCTTCCCTCGAGAATTGCGCGATGCGCTCGACCGCGTCGTGCTTGTCTTTCGCGGGGTGTGCCTGCACGACCGCGACCGTGAACGGCGCGCGGGTTTTGGAGGTGTCACTCATGATTCTGCGTTGTGCATTCAATATCGGTTCAGGGAGTCGGGCGATCGCTATTCGATGACGGCGCCGGTCTTTTTCACCACGTCGGCCCATTTCGCGGTTTCCGACTTCAGCACGCTTTGCAGTTGCGCCCGCGACATGGCCTCGGGCGTGGCCGCCTGCGCCAGCAGGCGCGCGCGCACCGCCGGGGATGCGACCACCGTGCCGATCTCGGCGTTCAGCTTGTCGAGCACCGCGGCCGGCGTGGCGGACGGCGCCATCACGCCGAAGCTGCCCAGTACCGCATAGCCGGGCAGGCCGGCTTCGGCGATGGTCGGCACATTGGGCATGGCAGGCGAGCGGGCGGCGCTGGTGACGCCCAGGGCGCGCAGCTTGCCTGATTTGATGTGGGGCTGCGCCGCGGAGAGGAAGTCGAACATCATCTCGACCTGGCCGCCGAGCAGGTCGCTCATCGCCGGCGCGGCGCCCTTGTAGGGCACGTGCTGCATGTCGATGCCCGCCATCAGCTTGAACAGCTCCCCAGCCATGTGGACGGTGGTGCCGTTGCCGGCGGAGCCGAAATGCAGGGTGCCGGGGTGGGCTTTGGCCAGCGCGATCAGTTCCTTGACGTTGCTTGCCTTCACGTTCTGGTTGATTACCAACACATTGGGCACCGAGCCGATCACGGCCACCGGCGTCAAGTCTTTGAGGACGTCGTACTGCAGGTTCTTGTAGATGCTGGCGCCGATTGCCAGGCTGCTGATCGCGCTGACCAGCAAGGTGGTGCCGTCGGCATCGGCCTTGGCCGCCTGCAGCGCGGCGATGTTGCCGCCGGAGCCGGGGCGGTTGTCAATCACCACCGACTGGCCGAGGCGCTGGCCGAGTTCGACGTTGATGGCGCGCGCCATCAGGTCGACGCCGCCGCCGGGGGGAAAGCCGACGTAGATGTGGATCGGGCGGGTGGGCCAGCTTTGCGCACTGACGGTTGAAGTGCACAGAGCACACGCGGCGATGGCGAGCGCAAGGCGGAATCGCGATTTCATGGGCATGATGACTCCTCTGAGATTGGACGATCGCTGCCGTCCGGGCGCGCGTGGGTGCGCAATGGTTGCCGGGTCAGGCCGGGGTCGGCTTGAGCGGCAAGAAGTCGTACTCGCCAACCCCTTGAATCAGCAGGAAGCGGCACGGGCCGTCTCCCGCGTTGAACGGGTGGTGCGCGGTGCCGGCTTCGATACGCGCGGATTCGCCCACCGCGAGCGTGACGCGCGGGCGCGCCTGGCGGCCCGGGAGATCCATGCTGTCGACTTCGAGCCGGCCTTCGAGGCAATAGAAGATGTCGAAGACCCGGGTGTGGCTATGCCACGGGATGCCCTCGTTCGGCCCCAGGTTGAATTCCTTCACGAACATGTCGCTGCCTTCGGCAACCAGCCGCCGCGAGGAGACGCTGAAGTGTTTGCTCTGCTTTTCCGTACCGCCGGCACCCATAAGACAGACCTCCATGGCTGATTGGTTTGCGAAGTGACAAGCCCGCCGGCCTCTTGGCCTTGGCGATGTTTCCGGCCTGACGCGGCCCGACTGCGGCACCGAAATGGTGCTAAAAGTCGTATGGTCACGTCATATTTTGTATATTGGATCCAATATATAATCGACAGTATTAAAATCGAAACATCGACATTGCGTCAAGCTAAAATGTGGGAAATATGAAAAAAGCCCCTGTCCTCGACTCCTATCTCGCTGAATTTCCAAGGGAAGCCCCGGTCACCGCTCAGGAATCGGTGGCGCGCACGCTGCGCCGGCTGATCCTGAATGGTGCGCTGCCGGGCGGGTCCGTGCTGCGCCAGGAGGAGTTGTCGAAAAAACTCGGCGTCAGCCGCATGCCATTGCGCGAAGCCCTGCTGAAGCTGGAAGGTGAAGGCCTGGTCGAGACGCAGCCGCGCCGCGGCGTGGTCGTCACCATGCTGTCGGCCCAGGACTTCGAGGAAATCCTGGAAATGCGCTATAGCCTCGAATCTCTCGCCATCGAAGGTGCGGCGAAACGGTTTACCGCCGAAGACACGCTAGCGGCGCTGGAAATCGTCGAGCGCGCGCAGGCCGAGATCCAGCTGTCAGCGGCGCCCGACCTGGACCGCGAGTTCGAGTCGCGCTGGGGCGACCTCAACTGGGAATTCCACCGCCGCCTGTATCGCCCGGCGAACAAGCCGCGACTGCTCAGCACGATCGAAAACCTGCACCAGTTGTTCGCGCGCCACCTGCGCGTGCGCATTGCCACGTCGCCCGGCGAGGACAACCCCGCCTTCGGCTTGCGCGAGGAGCAGATCGCGAAAAACATCCGGGAGTGGCAGGAAGTGCTGGCCGAACACCGCGAGATGGTGATGGCCTGCGACCGCCACGATGCGCCCGCCGCGCAGGCGGTGCTCAAGCGCCACATTTCCGATCATGGCGCGGAACTGATGCGGCGCCTGCGCGAAGCCGCACAGCCTTAGCGCACGCTGGCGGCGCGCCGCGTGACATGCGAAAAATCGCCGCCGGCTATAGCAACGGCGGCGAATACGCGTTACGCCTCTGCCCTGCCGAGGCCCATCTCTTCCAGGCGCTTGCGCATGGCCGGAATCACCTGCGGATTCAAACAGCGCGGCGGATCTTCCCCCTGCGCCACGGCGATGAACGCCTGCGCCGCCATGCGCGCCACGCGGTCACGGCTCTCGTGGGTGACGCCGGCGGTGTGCGGGCTACAGATCACCGCGGGGTGACGCAGCAGCGGATGGTCGGCCGGCGGTGGCTCCTGCTCCCACACGTCCAGGCCGGCGCCGGCGATATGGCCGGATAACAACGCCTGGTGCAGCGCGCCTTCGTCATGGATGCTGCCGCGCGCGGCACTGACGAAAATCGCGCCAGGACGCATGGCGGCGAAGCGCTCGGCGTTGAACATGCCGCGCGTCTGCGCATTCAGCGGGCAATGCAGGGTGACGGCATCGCTTTGCGCCAGCAGCTGCGGCAACTCGACCTTGGTGGCGCCGCGCGCCGCGCAGGTGGCGGCATCGACATAGGGGTCGTAGGCAAGCACCTGGCAGCCAACGGCCTTGAGCAGCAGCGCCGCCTGCCCGCCGGCATTGCCGATGCCGACCACGCCGATGGTGCGGTTGGCGAGCTCGCGGCCCATCAGGTCTTCACGCTTCACCACGGTGCCGGCGCGCGTGGCCACGTGCGCCTCGGGGATGCGCTTGAGCAGCACCAGCATCATGCCGACCACGTGCTCGGCCACCGCGCGCGCGTTGCCGCCCGACTGGTTGACCACGCCGACGCCGGCCGCGCTGCAGGCGGCGACGTCGATGGTGTCGTAGCCGGCACCATAGCTCACCGCCAGGGCGAGCTTCGGCAGCTTTTCCAGCAGCGCCGCCGTCACGTGCAGCCCCTTGGGCAACTCGTCGCGCGACGCCTTGACGCAAAAGCCCTGGCAATCCGCCAGCAGGCGCAGCGCCTCATCGACGGAGGCATCCACCGCGATGCGCACCAGTTCGATGGCGGGATCGGCATTGGCGGTTTGCTCGAAGCTGGGGTACATCGCCGGCTCGACATAGCCGACGCGAAAGCGTTGTTTGCTCATGATGGATTCCGGGACCAGTCAAACCTTCTCGGCGACAAAGCGATTGCGCAATACACCCAGGCCGCTGATGTCGATCTCGACCACGTCGCCGGCAACGATCTGCGGCGACTTGCCGTCGGTACCCATCCAGATCACGTCGCCGGGGTAGAGCGTGAGATAGCGTGTCATGCGGGTGATGAAGGTGCGGATGTCGTAGAGCATCTCGGCGGTGTGGAAATCGATGCGCACCTCGCCATTGACCCGCACGCGGGTTTGCGCCTTGCCGATGTCGAAATCGGTTTCGATCCACGGGCCCATCGGCTTGAAGGTGTCGGTATTTTTCGCGCGCCAGAAGGTGCGGTCCGAGGCTTGCCAGAGACGCTCGCTGATGTCGTTGCCGATGGTGTAGCCGAAGATGCAGTCCAGCGCTTCTTCCTCGCGCAGGTGCTTGGCGCGGCGCCCGACCACCACCACCACTTCGCCCTCGTATTCGATCTGCTGCGCATCGGCGGGAATCACCACGTCCTGGTCGTGCGCCACCAGGGCGTTGACGGCGCGGTAGCCGATGTCGGCCTGCGGCGGAATGTTCGGCGCCTTGCCGGTGCGCGCCGCCTGCTCGTGAATATGCTTCACGTAGTTGAGCCCGGCGGCGTAGAAGGTGCGCGGCAACAGCGGGATCTCGATCTTCACATCGGCCAGCGCATGCACCTGGCCGGTGGCTTCGTGCGCCTCCCATGGCGCGCCACGAATGGCGTGGACACGCTCCTTGTCGTCGATATAGCCGTTGGTGGGGGCGGTCTCGCCCGGCGGGGTGAATTGAAGCCAGCGCATGCGGTAATTTCCTGTTCGATTGTCTTGAGCGGGGAGGGATACCCCTCCCCACACCTTACTCCGCCTTGATGTTGGCGGTGCGGATCAATTGTTCCCAGCGGCTGCGGTCCTGCGCCAGCCAGGCGCGATATTCGGCCGGGCCGCGATGGATCACGTCGGCACCCAGGCCCTTCAGGCGCGCCTGCATGGCGGGCTTTTGCAGCGCCGCGGCGACCGCCTTGTCGAATTTGTCGGTGATCGCCGCCGGCAGGTTGGCCGGCCCGATGAAGCCGATCGGCTGCGCATAGTCTTCGAAGCCGGGGTAGCCCAGTTCGGCAGTGGTCGGCACGCTGGGGTAATCGGGGTGGCGCTTGGCGGTGGTCACCGCCAGCACGCGCACCTTGCCGCTGCTGACGTAATCGACGATGCCCACCATCGGATAGAACATGAAGTCCACGCGCCCGGACATCACCTCGATCAGCGCCGGCCCGTTGCCCTTGAAGGGGATGTGGTTGAGCTTGATCTTCGCGCGGTCTTCCAGTAGCGCCGAGGCAAGATGGGCGGAACCGCCAACCCCGGCCGAGCCGTAGGTCACGACACCGGGGGCGGACTTGGCTTTGTTCACCAGGTCGTTCAACGTCTTGTAGGGAGAGTTGCCGGCCACCACGATGATCTGCGGCAGCACGGCCACCTGCGAGATCGGGGTGAAGTTCTTGATCGGGTCGTATTTCACCCGGTTCGGCTGGATCAGCGGATTGACGTTGTGCCCGATGGTGTTCATCAGCACGGTGTAGCCGTCAGGCTCGGCGCGCTCCACGTACTCGGTGGCAATCACCCCGTTCGCGCCCACCTTGTTGTCGACCACCACCGCCTTGCCCAGGGTATTGCTGATGTCCTCGGCCAGCAGGCGCGCCAGCACGTCGGTGGGGCCGCCGGCGCTGTAGCCGACCTCGATGGTGATGGTGCGGGTCGGCCAGTCGCTTTGCGCCAGCACGGGGGCGGCCAGGCCCAGCAGCGCCAGGCCCAGGATTGCGGCGATTTGTCTCATGTCGTTATTCCCTTGTCGTTTGATGTGCGAGTGAAAAACTTGCGGTGCTAGGCGGCGGCGCGCGGCGTGCCGTCGTCGTGGAAAAAGCGCGTCGCCATCACCTGGCAGCGCTTGATCAGGCGCGGCTCGTCGGCGCGATAGTCGGGGATGGCGTTGTGGATGGTGCCCATGTTGTCCCACATCAGCAGGTCGCCCTCGGTCCAGCGGTGGGCGTAGCGGTATTCTGGTTTGGTCTGGTGCTCGAACAGGAAGTCCAGCGTCTCGCCGCTCTCCTCCTCGTCCATTTCATTGATGCGCATGGCGTAGCCGGGGTTGCAGTACAGCACCGGTTCGCCGGTAATCGGGTGGCGCAGGAAGATCTCGTGCGACACCGGTGGCTTGGTGGCGCGCTGCGCAGGCGACAGCGGCGCGCGCGTGCTACCGGGCGTCTGGCGCATCTTTTCCCAGAACTTGTTGAAGTCATGCAGCACCGTCATGCCGGCCAGGCGCCGTTTCATCTCCTCCGGCAGGCCGAGGTAGGCGGCGCGCATGTTGCAGAACTCGGTGTTGCCCAGCGGCCGGCCATCGCGGTGCGGAATGCGGATGCCGTACAGCACGTTGGTAAAGGCGATCATGCGGCTGTACGACATGTCGGTATGCCAGTCCTGCCCGGCATCGGCCAGGCCGATCGGCTTGCCGTTTTCCAGGATGTTGGACAGGATCATCACGTCCGCCATGCCCGGCTCCTGGTAGACGCCGGCAACATTGATCTCCAGCCGGCCGAAGCGCTGCGCAAAGTCGCGCAACTGGGTCGCCGTCAGCTCCTGCTTCGGGTAGGAGAGCACGCCATGCTTGCCGAGCGCCTGGAGCAATTGCCCGAAAGTTGCTTCGCTGAGCGGCTGCGACAGGTCCAGCCCTTCGACGCGCGCGCCCAGGGTGGCGCCGCTGGGAGTGATGGTGATGGTCATGGGATTCCTCGAAAGATCCTCGGCAACCGCGTCAATACGCGGCCTCCAGAAGCATACGCAATTCGCCCGCATCCGCCACGGCGCGCGGGTTGTAGTAGATACCGCGCTCGCCCATGGTCTTGGCGGCGATGCGCTCCAGCGCTTCATGCGGCACGCCGATGTCGCACAGGCGGCGCGGCACGGCGATGTCTGTTTGCAGTTGTTGCACGGCACGCACCAGCGCCGACGCGTCGTCACCAGCGCCGAGCGCGGATGCGGCGCGCGCCAGCTGACCGGCAGCCGCGTCCGCGTTGAACATTACGCTGTGCGGCAGCATCACCGAATTGGCGTCGCCATGCCCGGCCCCGGTGACCGAGCCGATGGCGTGGCAAATCGCATGATGCAGGCAGGTGCGCGCGTTCAGCAGCACCAGCCCGGAGAGATGCGCGGCGTACAGCAGCGCCGCGCGCGCCCCCGCGTCATCGGGCCGCGCATGCACCGCCGGCAGTGCTTCGGCGAACCGCACCATGGCTTCCAGCGCCAGGGTTTCCGCCAGCGGCGAGCGCTCGCGCGAATATAGCCCCTCGATGCAATGCGCCAGGCCGTTCATGCCGGTGGCGCACATCAAGGCCGCCGGCACCTCCAGGTTGGCGCGCGGGTCCAGCAGCACCAGGCGTGCAGCCAGGCGCACGTCGGTCAGGAGCAGCTTGGCGCCGCTCTCTTCACGCACGCCCAGGCTTGCCGTCACCTCCGCGCCGGAGGCGGTGCCGGGAATGGCGACGATGGGCAGCTTGGCGGCTTTCAGCGGCGGCACCACCATGGTGGCAGGCGGCGTGAAGCGCACCGCGTAGTCCTGCAGGCGCCCGCCCTCGGCGACCAGCAAGGCGACCGCCTTGGCGCTGTCCGAAGCGCTACCACCGCCCACCGCGATGAACCCATCGACTTCTTCCGCCCGCGCCTGCTGCGCCAGTTGTTCGACCAGGCGCACGCTGGAGTGCGCCGGCACCGGCGCGGCCGTCACGTGCGGCAAGTCGCCCAGCGCGTGCACCACGGCGGCGAACAAGCGGCTCGCCTGCGTGCGCGCGCCAGCCAGCAGCATGGGACGACGTATGCCCAAAAGCCCGAGCTCGTCGCGCAGGCCGTCGATCGCCCCGTCGCGCAATACCAGGCGCGTCGCCGGGCTACGATGCTCAAACGCCGATGGCAGGGAGGGGAGCGGGGCAAACATAATGGGGGATTGTGGGCATTGCCGGGGAACCGGCCGGGCCGGGTTCCGCCTGCGAGGCAGGGCTTTGTCTCGAAAGCAAAAATTCTACGCAGGTTGCTGCCCGCTCGCAGTATCTAGTTTGACAATTCCAAGTTTCCAAATTGGAAACCGCCCGCCTTCGACGGCATCCGGCATTGGCGCGCGGCGCGCTTATGCCGCGCCTGCGCAAATGCGTGCCGGGACGGCTGCCTGCCCGGAGGTAGAATCGCCGCTTCCAAACCGGCCGGCCCCCGGCCGCCCCTCTTTCCAGCGCAAAGGACATCATGGCCCAGCCCCTCGACATCATGGTATTGGCGGGCGACGGCATCGGCGCCGAGGTGATGGCCGAGGCGATCCGCGTGTTCGACTGGTTCGCGCAATGGCGCGGCTTCAACGCCAATCTGCGGCACGAGGAATTCGGCGCCGATGCCTACCGGCGCACTGGCCGTTTCATGCGCGAAGAGGCCTTCGCCGACCTGCTCAAGTCGGACGCGATCCTTTTCGGCGCTTTCGGCGGCACGCTGGAAGCCAACCCGATTCCCCCCGAGATCCGTCGCAAGTTCGGTCTGTTGCGCATCCGCCGTGACATGGGGCTGTTCGCCAACGTGCGGCCGATCCGCTGCTCGCCCGCATTGGTGAACGCCGCCCCGCTGCGCCCGGAGATCACGCGCGAAGTGGACTTCGTCATCATCCGCGAACTGATCGGCGGCATCTATTTTGGCGAGCCGCGCGGCATCACCGATCTGGGCAATGGCGAAAAGCGCGGCGTCAATACGCAGGTCTATACCTCCTCCGAAATCAAGCGCGTCGGCCAGTACGCGTTCGAACTCGCCGCGCGCCGCCGCAAAAACCTGACCTCGGTGGACAAATCAAACGTGATGGAGTCAGGCCAGCTCTGGCGCGAGGAGATGAACCGGCTTTCGCAGAATCACCCGGAGGTGGCGCTGAACCACCTCTACGTCGATGCCTGCGCCGCCGAATTGATGATCCACCCGCGCCGCCTCGACGTGCTGGTGACCGACAACCTGTTCGGCGACATTCTCTCGGACGCTGCCTCGCCGATCGCCGGCTCGCTCGGCATGCTGCCCTCCGCTTCTTTCGGTGCGCCGCGCGAAAACGGCGTGCGTCCCGCGTTCTACGAACCGGTGCACGGCAGCGCGCCCGACATTGCCGGAAAAGGCATTGCGAACCCTTGCGGCGCCATCCTTTCCATCGGCATGGCGCTGGAGGGCACCTTCGGGCGAAGCGACGATGCCGCGCTGTTACAGCGCGCCGTCGATGCGGCGCTGGCGAAGTGCC
The DNA here is from genome assembly GCA_036498945.1 of Burkholderiales bacterium. GTDB lineage: Bacteria > Pseudomonadota > Gammaproteobacteria > Burkholderiales > JAEUOS01 > JAQGMJ01. The sequence goes on from DASYEQ010000116.1 coordinate 20,039, forward strand.
GCACCGCCGATATCAAGGAAGACGGCCTGCCGACCGTTTCCACCCGTGACTTCGGCTCGGCGGTGCTCGACGCGCTGCAAAAGCTGCGCGCCAGCACCGCCTGACCCTACGCGCGGACCTTCCTAGCGGGCGCCAAGTACCACCGCGGCATCGCCAGCCGCTTGCTTCTCCACCGGCGGCGGCGCGGCATCGCCCCAGCCGCCACCCAGCGCGCGGATCAGCCCGACAGTCGCCTGGTAGCGCGCACCGCGCACCTGCGCCGATTCGCGGCGATTCGCCAACTCGCTGCGCTGGGTATCCAGCAATTCAAGCTGGCTGACGTAGCCGTTGCGATAGCGCGTGGTGGAAAGCGCGGTGGCGCGGCCGGCAGATTGCACCGCGCGGTTTTCGGCTTCGGCCTGCTCGCCGAGCAGGCGCAGCGAAGACAGTTGGTCTTCGACGTCGCGGAAGGCGGAGAGCACGGCGTCGCGATAGGCGGCGGCATCGGCGTCCCACTGCGCATTGGCCACATCGAAATTGGCCTGGCGCCGGCCGCCGTCGAAAATCGGCAGCGACAGCAGCGCGCCTACACCCCAGGCGCGCGACGTCCACTTGAACAGGTCGCTCAGGTTGTTGGATGCATAGCCGGCATTGCCGGTGATCGCAAAATCCGGAAACCACGCGGTACGGGCAATGCCGGCGCGCGATTGCGCCGCCAGCATGGCGCGCTGGGCGGCAGCGACATCGGGCCGGCGCGTCAGCATCACACTGGGCACGCCGGGCGGCACCACCGGCAGCGGCGCGTTCCAGTCCGCCTTGGCGAGGGCAAAGCTGCTGGCGGATTCGCCCACCAGCACGGCCAGCGCATGTTCCAGCGCGGCGCGCTGGCGGTCCAGCGCCAGGGCTTGCGCTTCGGTGGAGGCCACTTCGGTGCGCACCCGCGCGAAGTCGAGCTCGGCCACGTCTCCCGCGCGGTAGCGCCGCTCGGTGAGCTTTTCGGTGTCGCGATAAGCCCTCACTGTCTGGCGCACCAGGTCGCGCTCGTCATCCAGCTCGCGCAGGGCGAAGTAGGTTTGCGCCACTTGTGCGGCCACCGCGAGGCGGGTGTTTTGCAGCAGCGCGTCTTTCGACTGCGCATTGAAATCCGCCGCCTGGCTGGCCTTCGATAAGCGGCCAAACAGGTCCGGCTCCCAGGAAGCGCCGGCGCCAAGATTGAAATTGGACAGCGCCGCGCCGGGCGGGAAGCCCAGGCCGGGCTGAACGGTGGAGCGCGAGGCGCCGCCGTTCAAGCCGATCAGCGGCAGCTTGTCGGCCTCGGCGCGGTGCAGTTGCGCGCGCGCTTCATTCAGGCGCGCAGCGGCCCCGGCGATGCTGTTGTTGGCATTGAGCGCGCGTGAAACCAGGTCGTCCAGCACCGGGTCGCCGAACACACTCCACCATTCACCACCGGCCGGAACCGAGGCCGGGGCGACATCGGCCCAGTGGCCGGCCGCCTCCTTGTAGCTGGCGGCCGCCGCCGCCGGCTCGGCAGGCTTGAAGTCGGTGTTGAGCGCGCAGCCGGAAAGCATCAGCACCAGGGCGATCAGGGTAAGCGCGGCCCACAGCGGGTCGATGCCGCGGCGCGCGCGGGCGCCGATGTATTTGAGCAGCAGGGTTGGGGACATGTTTTTCTCCTTTCAGGCGTCGTGGCTGCGCGGGGCGGCGGGCTGGACCTGCAGGCCGCCGCCATGCACCGGTACGGCGACCGATGATTCCTCGGCGCTCGGCACATGGCCATGCAGCTTCAGCGGGCGGTTGCCGGTGAGCCCGCGCAACAACACATAGAACACGGGGGTGAGGAAGATGCCGAAGGCAGTGACGCCGATCATGCCGGCGAACACGGCCACGCCCATCGCATGGCGCATCTCCGCGCCGGCGCCGGTGGCAAGCACCAGGGGCAGCACGCCCATGATGAAAGCCATCGAGGTCATCAGGATCGGGCGCAGGCGCAGGCGGCTGGCTTCGATCGCCGCCTGCAAGGGCGTGCGCCCGGCGAATTCCAGCTCACGCGCGAACTCGACGATCAGGATGGCGTTTTTCGCGGAAAGCCCCACCAGCACCATCAGGCCGATCTGCGTGAACACGTTGTTGTCGCCGTGCGTGAGCCACACGCCGGTGAGCGCCGCGAAGATGCCCAGGGGCACGATCAGGATGATCGCCAGCGGCAGGGTCAGGCTTTCGTACTGCGCCGCCAGCACCAGGAACACCAGCAGGATGGCGATGGGGAACACCAGCGCCGCCGAATTGCCGGCGAGGATTTCCTGGTAGGTGAGGTCGGTCCACTCGTAATCGATGCCGGGCGGCAGGGTCTCGGCGGCAATGCGCTTGACCGCGTCTTGCGCCTGGCCGCTGGAGTAGCCGGCAGCGGCGCCACCGTTGATGTCGGCGGTGAGAAAGCCGTTGTAGCGCATGGCGCGTTCCGGACCCGAGGTCGGCTGCACCTTCATCAGGGCAGAGAGCGGCACCATCTCGCCGCTGGCCGAGCGCACCTTCAACTGGCCGATGTCTTCAGCGCGGGCGCGGAAGGCGGCATCGGCCTGTACCCGCACCGAGTAGGTGCGGCCGAACTTGTTGAAGTCGTTGACGTACAGGCTGCCGAGGTAAACCTGCATGGTGTCGAACACGTCGGTGATCGGCACGCCGAGCTGGCGCGCCTTGGTGCGGTCGATATCGGCGTAGAGCTGCGGCACGTTGACCTGGTAGCTGGAGAACAGGCCCGTGAGCTCCGGCGCCTTCGAGGCCTTGGCCATGAACGCCTTGGTAGCCTGATCCAGCGCGGCGTACCCCAGGGAAGCGCGGTCTTCCAGCTGCAGCTTGAAGCCGCCGGTGGTGCCGATGCCCTGCACCGGCGGCGGCGGGAACATCACCACGAACGCGTCCTGGATCTGCCCATACGCGCCGTTGAGCTTTTGCGCAATCGCGCCGGCCGACAGGTCGGGGCTCTTGCGTTCGTCAAAGGGCTTGAGCGTGGCGAAGACGATGCCGGAATTCGAGCTATTGGTAAAGCCATTGATCGACAGGCCGGGGAAAGACACCGCGCTTTGCACGCCGGGCATCTTCAGGGTGATCTCGTCCATGCGGCGGATCACGTCTTCGGTACGGTCGAGCGTGGCGCCATCCGGCAGTTGCGCGAAACCGATCAGGTATTGCTTGTCCTGCGCCGGCACGAAGCCCTTGGGGACGATGTTGAAAATACCTACCGTCAGGGCGGCGATTACCAGGTAGATGGCAAAGGCAGGCGCCTTGCGGCTGATCGCATGCTTGACGCCGACGCTGTAGCTTTCCGAGCCGCGCTTGAAAGCGCGGTTGAAGGCGCGGAAGAAGCCGCCGAGCAGCCAGTCCATGCCGCGCGTGAGCGCATCTTTCGGCGCGCGGTGGTCCTTCAGCAGCAGCGCGGCCAGGGCCGGGGACAGCGTCAGGGAATTGATCGCCGAGATCACCGTGGACATGGCAATCGTCATGGCGAACTGGCGATAGAACTGGCCGGTCAGGCCGCTGATGAAGGCCAGCGGAATGAACACGGCGCACAGCACCAGGGCAATCGCGATGATCGGGCCGGAGACTTCGCGCATGGCGCGATACGTGGCGTCGCGCGGGCTCAAGCCCGCCTCGATGTTGCGCTCGACGTTTTCCACCACCACGATGGCGTCGTCCACCACGATGCCGATCGCCAGCACCAGGCCGAACAGCGACAGCGCGTTGATCGAGAAGCCCGACAGCAGCATCACACCGAAAGTGCCGATCACCGCCACCGGCACCGCCAGGAGCGGAATGATGGAAGCACGCCAGGTCTGCAGGAACAGGATCACCACCAGCACCACCAGGGCGATGGCTTCGAGCAGGGTGTGGATCACCGATTCGATCGAGGCACGCACGAACTGCGTGGTGTCGTAGACGATCTCGTAGTCCACGCCTTCGGGCATCGCCTTCTTGATGTCGGCCATGGTGGCGCGCACGCCGTCGGCAATTGCGATCGCGTTTGAACCAGGCGCGGCGAATACCGGCACGGCCACCGCGTCCTTGTTGTCCAGCAGCGAGCGCAGCGAATAATCGGCGGCACCGAGCTCGATGCGCGCGACGTCGCGCAGGCGGGTGACGGCGCCATCCGGCGCGGTCTTGAGAATGATGTCGCCGAATTCGTCCTCGTTCTGCAGGCGGCCTTGTGCATTTACGGAGAGCTGCACGTCGATACCGGTAAGGCCAGGCGACGCACCCACCACACCAGCGGCGGCCTGCACGTTCTGGCTGCGGATCGCCGCCACCACGTCATCGGCCGAAAGCCCACGCTGCGCCACCTTTTGCGGATCGAGCCAGACGCGCATCGAGTAGTCGCCGGAGCCGAACAACTGCACTTCACCCACGCCGGGTACGCGCGCCAGGCGGTCCTTGACATTGAGCACCGCGTAATTGCGCAGGTAGGTCATGTCGTAGCGGCCGTTTTTCGACAACAGGTGCACCACCAGCGTCAGATCAGGCGAGCTCTTTTGCGTGACGATGCCCAAACGCCGCACTTCTTCCGGCAGGCGCGGCTCGGCGCGGGCAACGCGGTTTTGCACCAGTTGCTGCGCCTTGTCGGGATCGGTGCCGAGCTTGAAGGTGACGGTCAAGGTCATCAGGCCGTCGGTGGTGGCCTGGCTGCTCATGTAGAGCATGTCTTCCACGCCGTTGATCTGCTCCTCGATGGGAGTTGCCACCGTTTCGGCGATCACCTTGGGGTTGGCGCCGGGATAATTGGCGCGCACGATCACCGAAGGCGGCACCACGTCCGGATACTCGGACACCGGCAACTGGCGCACGGCGATCAGGCCGCCCAAGAAAATCAGCAGCGAGAGCACGCCGGCAAAGATCGGCCGGTCGATAAAGAATTTTGAGATGTTCATGGCATTCGCCTATCGGGTTCGGTCCGGGGCGCCGGTCAGGCGCCCCTTCCCTGCTGGATCAGGAGCGCGTCGCCGCCTTGTGGGCAGCAACGTATTCCGCGACCGTCGGTTCGGCGGTCGCGCCCTTGTCATCCGCTTGCGCGGTCTTGTCCTTCGCCGGAGCTTTGACTGCGTCCTTGGCGTCGGCTTTCACTTCTGTCTTCGCGGCTTCGGGCCGCGGCTTGTCACCGGCGAGTTCAGACTTGAGCGACATGCTGACCGCCTCCGGCTTGACCAGCGTGCCGGCATGCACACGCTGCAGGCCATTGACGACGATGCGCTCCTCCGCTTTCAGGCCGGCGGTAACGACGCGCAGGCCGTTCGATCGCGCGCCCAGCGTCACCTCGCGGTAGACCGCCTTGTTGTCGCCGCCGATCACCATGACGAACTTCTTGCTCTGGTCGGTACCCACCGCGCGCTCGTTGATCAGCAGCGCCGGCACCGTTTTCACCTGGCCCATGCGCAGGCGCACGAACTGGCCAGGGATGAGCGCGCCATCGGCGTTGTCGAACACTGCGCGCACGCGCACCGTGCCGCTCTTGGCATCCACCTGGTTGTCCACCAGTTGCAGATGGCCGTTGATCGGCGTATCGCTGTTTTCGCTCGTGCCCATCTGCACCGGGATGCTTTCGACCCGGCCGCTGGCGGAAGCGCCGCCGTCGGCGTCGCGCACTTCGCGCAGCGCAGTGGTGACCACCTGCTCGTCGGCGTCGAAACTGGCATAGATCGGCGACACCGACACCAGGGTCGTCAGCACCGGGGCGCCGGGGCCGGCGGCCACCAGGTTGCCGACGGTAATCTCGATGCGCCCGACGCGGCCGGAGACCGGCGCGCGCACTTGCGTATAGCCGAGGTTGAGGTGCGCCACCTGCAGCGCGGCCTGGGCGCCGCGCAGGTTGGCATCGGCCTCGCGGCTGGCGTTGGTGCGCTCGTCCGCCTCACGCTGGGCGATGGCGGAATCGGCCAGCAGGCGCTGCGCGCGCTCCGCCTCGCTCTTCGTATAGGCGACGCGCGCCTGCGCCGCCGCCACTTGCGCGGCCGCGCGATCGACCTCGGCCTGGTAGGGCGCAGGGTCGATGGTGAACAGCGGGTCGCCCTTTTTCACCAGCGCGCCTTCGCGGAAGTGCGCGGCCTGCACCGTGCCGGCGACGCGCGGGCGGATGTCGACGCGGTCGATCGCGTCCAGCCGGCCGGAGAATTCATTCCAGGCCGTCACTTGCGTCTGCACCACGGTGGCGACCGACACCGGCATCGCCGGCGGCTCCTGCGTGGGCGGCGGCTCGGCGCTGGTGGCGCGCGAACCGACAGCGGCGGCGACCGCAGCGGCGATCACAATGGCGGCGCCGCCGGCGGCAAACAGGCGGCGGGTCTTGGGGCGGGAGGAATTGGACATGGCTGCGTTTCCTTTCTTTCTATTTCCAAATGCGAACTGCGCTGCTTTGGCGAGGGGTGAATGATCGTTCTTGCGCCAGCACGAGCGGTAGAACGATCCTGTGTGTTTCTTGCCCGATTCCGCGCAGCGGCGAAGCGGCGGTCGGCGCGTGCGGCCGCGCCGCATGCTTGGCAGCGGCCTGTAATGAATCAGTCATGGGAATTGCATGGGTGCGATGCGCGAGGCCGGAACCAAGGCGCGCAGTGTCGCCAGCCGTGCGTGACGACACACTCCGGTAATTGCCGCCGAATCGCGCCGCGCCGGCGGCTGCGGTGTATTGCGTGGCGGCTTGTTCATCCGTGTTCATTTGCTGCGCTGACCTTCCGGAAAAAAAGGCAAAAGCGGTCCCTCTCCGGCGCGCCCGAGGCGCAGCCGGCCGACACTTCACTTGTCTGCCTCGCGATGGCCGCAAGCCATCCGGATTGACCCGGAGAACCTCAGCCCACCAGCCGCCGGCACCTGCTGCACGCCGGCGGTACGGCGCTAGATAGGAACGCCTTTTCTAAATTCAATAGTTCGCAAAACATGAACTATTGAAAATCGGAGATTAAGTACAAATGTACGAATTGTCAATCCGTGGCAAAATACATATCGATATGCGTCCCTTAATGCATCCGTCTATCGACGACGTCACCGTGGAAGGCATCATGCATGCCCTCTCCGACCCGGTGCGCGTGCAGATCTTCCTGGGCGTGGCCTACGCGGCCTGCGCCCAGACCTGCTCGACCTTCCTGGAGGTGAGCGACCAGGCGATCCCCAAGTCCACCCTGTCGCAGCACTTCAAGGCGTTGCGCGAGGCAGGGCTGATCCGCAGCGAGCGCAAGGGGGTGGAAATCCACAATACCGCGCGCTGCGCGGAGATCGACGCGCGCTTTCCAGGCCTGATCGGCGCCATCGTCAACGCCCACAAGATCCAGAGCGAACGCAAGCGCGTGCAGGAGCGCCGCAAGAAGCTCAAGGCTGCGGCCTGATTGGCTGCGGCCGGACGCCGCGCGGCAAGGCTACGTGACAGCGCCGTTGCAACCGGCCTCAGGCTGGCTCAGCCGCCAGCTCCTCGCACCACTCGATTTCTTCCAGACGGCATTGCGCCTGCGCCTCCCAGAAGCCGCGCCTGCCCTCCTCCAGCTTGACCCGGCTGAGCACGCAGCCGGTCAGGCGCGCATCGGTGAAATCGACATTGCGCAAATCCAGGCCCTCGAAGCGCACATCGTCCAGCTGCGCGCAGCGCAGCGAGGTGCCGAACAGCACGCAATCGGCCACGCTCACCCGTAACAGCGCCGCATGGCCGAAATCACAACTCACCAGGCGTGATTTCCAGAAATTGCAGCCGGTAAGCACGGCGCGGCCGAAATTGGCCTGGCCGAGATTGGTGTACTGAAAAGCGCCCTGCACGCGCGCGCCGGAGAAATCGGCCCAACGCGTATCGGCGTTCATCAGCACCAGGTCGTGCAGTTCGCGTCCGGCGAGGTCGGCGCCGCGCAGGTCGCGGATCAGCGTGGGGTCGGCGATGCCGTCGTCGGGGCTGCCGGCGAAGTCGAGAAAGCTGCGCTGGTTGACCAGCTCGTTGAGGATGCGGCGGCGTCTGGGTTGGTCCCAGCGGCTGCGCAGCGTTGCGACGTTGTCCCCGAAGGGCTGCTTGGGCATGCGGGCGTTTGGTCTGAAGTCCGGGGTAAGAAAAGCCAAGGCATGTACAAAACTTCAGGGGTGAATTGTCGCGGTAGCGCGCGTGTTCGTCAACCGTATTCATGCGTGACGTCGCATGCCGGTGCGCCAGACCAGCGCCGCGGCGAGCGCGAGCACGGTGGCGCTAGCCAGTGCCGCGCGCATGCCGTCCATGAACGGATGCAACCCCGCCAGCATGGCGCCGAACAGCGCCACGCCCAGGGCCGCGCCGATCTGGCGCGCAGTGTTGAGCACGCCGGAGGCGATGCCGGCTCGACTCCTGTCGGCGGCGGCCATCAGCGCGGCGGTAGCCGCCGGCGTCAGCAGGCCACCGCCCAGGCCGATGGCGAGCATCGGCAGCGCGAGCAGCCAGTAAGGCGTGTGTTCACCCGCCGGCAGCATGCCGGCAAAGCCGGCGGCGCAGCACAGCAAGCCTCCCAGCACCGGCCAGAAGGCGCCGCAAGCGCGCGTGAGGCGCCCCGAGACCATGTTGCCGGCGGTGACCACTGCGGTGAGCGGCAGGAAGGCCAGGCCGGTGACAAGAGGTGAATAGCCGCGCTGCTGCTGGAAGTACAGGCTGAAGACGAAGATCAGGCCGAACACCGTAAGGGTGCCGACCAGCGCCACCAACGCCGCCGCAGAAAAGGCCGGGTTGCGGAACATGTCGAGCGGCAGCATTGGCGCTGCACGCCGCGCCTCGATGGCAATGAAAGCGGTGCCGGCCGCCACGCTGAGCAGTGCGCCGCCAAGAATGGCCGGCGCACCCCAACCCGCCTGTGGCCCCTCGATCAATACCGCGACCAGCGCGGCCAGCGCGACTATTGCCGCCACTTGTCCCGACAGGTCGAGCCTGCGCGCCGTAGCCCCACCTTTGCCCGCTTCCGCCAGTGGAATGCGCAACGTCAGCCACAAACCTAGCAGGCCGATCGGCAAGTTGACCAGGAAGATGCTGCGCCAGCCGAACATATCGATCAGCACGCCGCCCGCCAAAGGACCACCAGCCAGCGCCGTCCCACCCCACCCGGCCCATACGCCGATTGCCCCTGCGCGCTCGCCGTCATCAGGATAAGCCTGGCTCAGAAGCTTGAGCGAGCACGGCACCAGCAACGCAGCCCCCGCGCCCTGCAATGCACGCGCCGCCACCAGGCTCCCCAGCCCCGGCGCCAGCCCGCAGCACACCGAAGCGAAGGTAAACAGCGCCAGACCGGTGAAATACACCCAGCGCGCAGCGAAGCGGTCACCCAGGGCGCCGCCGGAAAGCAGCAGGCTGGCAAACACCAGCGTGTAGGCGTTGACGATCCATTGCAGGCCCGCAACCCCCGTGCCCAGGCTGCTACCGACACGCTGTAAGGCAACGTTGACGATCGAGGTGTCGAGAATCACCACGATGTAGCTGATGCTGGTGGCAGCCAGCACCAGGTGCTTGAGATGCTGCGCTTCTGCCGGCGCCGCGACGGGGGAAAAGGAGGGGAAGCGCATGCCAGATTGGACCCGCGCCGCCTCCCGAGTTCCCCTATTTCCCCTGCGTGCTCCGATGCACGCCAACGCGCGCCGCTACTGCTCCGCGCCAATCCGCGGTAGCAGCGCAGCGATTGCGCGCGCCGCCTCAGTCACGCCGATATTCGCGGTGTCGATCGCCAGCGCCGGCGCCGCCGGCACCTCGTAAGGCGCGGAGACGCCGGTGAAATCGGCGATCAGCCCGGCGCGCGCCTTGCGATACAGGCCGCGCACGTCGCGCGCCTCGCACACCGCCAGCGAGGTGGCGACGTGGACTTCGAGAAAACGCTCCTCGCCGATGACGGCGCGCGCGGCCGCACGGTCTTCCGCATAGGGCGAGATCAGCGCGCAAATCACGATCAGCCCGGCCTCGTTCATCAAATGCGCCACCTCGGCGGCGCGGCGGATGTTTTCGCTGCGCGCATGCGGCGAGAAATCAAGGTCGCGGTTGATCCCCTGGCGCAGGTTGTCGCCGTCGAGAATGAAACAGGCGCGCCCCTGCGCCATCAGCTGCTGCTCCAGCTCGGCGGCGATGGTCGATTTGCCGGCGCCGGAAAGCCCGGTGAGCCAGAGGGTGGCCGGCTTTTGCCCGAGCAGGGCCTCACGTTGCGCGACACCAACGCGGCCGGCCTGCCAGGTGAGGTTGCGCGCCGCCTGCGCGGCTTCCGGCGCTTCCATGCGCGCGCCGCCGCGGGCGACGAACATCACCGCGCCCACCGTCGCGCAGGTGTCAGGGTCGATCAGGATGGCGCCGCCGGTGGCACGGTTGCGCGCGTATTCGTCGATCGCCAGCGGGCGGAACAACTCCAGCCCGATGCGCCCGATTTCGTTCAGTTCCAGTTGCGCGGCGGCCTCGCGCCGCAAGGTCGCGGGATTGACGCGATACCCCAGGTGCGCGCAGGAGGCGCGCACGCTGCCGCCGGCATGCTGCAGCAGGTAGGTGGCGCCGGGTTTCAGCGGCGCCTCGTTCATCCACACCACCATCGCCTCGGTCTGGCGCGTCACCCGCGGCTGGTTGTTCGGGTGGGCCAACACGTCGCCGCGGCCGACGTCGATCTCCGTATCCAGGGCGACGGTGACGCTCATCGGCGGAAACGCGGCCTCGAGGTCGCCGTCAAAAGTGGCGATGCGCGCCACCTTCGCGCGGGCGCCGCTGGCCGCCACCGCGATCTCGTCGCCCGCGCGCAGCACGCCGGAGGCCACCTGGCCGGCGTAGCCGCGGAACGATGCGTCCGGGCGCAGCGCCTGCTGCACCACGAAACGCAGGTCGATCAGGTTGCGGTCGCCGGCGCTATAAAGGTTTTCCAACTGGTTGAGCAGGGTGATGCCGGGATACCAGGGCATGCGGGCGCTTGCGCGCACCACGTTGTCGCCATGCAGCGCACTGACCGGGATGAACACGATATCGCGAAACCCCAGCCGCGCGGCAAAGGCGCCGTATTCGGCCCGCACCTCCGCGAACGCCTGCTCGGAATAGGCCGCCAGGTCCATCTTGTTGACCGCGACGATCAGGCGCGGCACCCCCAGCAGCGAAGCAATGAAGCCGTGGCGCCGCGACTGCACGCCGGCGCCGCGGGTGACGTCGATCAGCACCACTGCCACGTCCGCCGTCGAGGCGCCGGTTGCCATGTTGCGCGTGTACTGCTCATGCCCCGGCGTATCGGCCAGGATGAAGCGGCGTTGCGGCGTTTCAAAATAGCGATAGGCAACGTCGATGGTGATGCCCTGCTCGCGCTCTGCCTTGAGGCCATCGGTGACCCACGCCAGGTCCATCGCGGCGCCGCCGCGGCCGGCGAGCGCCGCCACCTGGTCTTCATACAAGGCGCCGGCGTCGTGCAGCAGGCGGCCGATCAGGGTCGACTTGCCGTCGTCCACGCTGCCGGCGGTGGCCACGCGCAACAGGTCGCGCCCATTGCAGCCAGGGGCGAGCGCCGCCATCAGAAGTAGCCCTCGCGCTTTTTTTGCTCCATCGAGGCATCGACATCGTGGTCGATCACGCGGGTGCCGCGCTCGGCCTGCCGCACGACCGCCAGTTCAGCGGCAATCGCTGCCAGCGTTGCCGCTTCGGATGCCACCGCGCCACTGCAATGATGGCAGCCCAGCGAACGAAAACGCACCATGCGCTCGCTCACCTGTTCACCCGCCGCCAGCCGCGTGCCCGCCACCACCGGGATCAGTTGCCCGTTGCGCTCCACCACCGGCCGCCGGCCGGCGAAATACAGCGGCACCACCGCGATCTCCTCCTGCTCGATATAGGCCCAGATATCGCGCTCGGTCCAGTTCGACAGCGGAAATACACGCACCGTCTCGCCCGGGCGAACGCGGCCGTTGTACAGGTTCCACAATTCGGGGCGCTGGTGTTTCGGGTCCCACTGGCCATGAGCGTCGCGAAAGGAAAAGATGCGCTCCTTGGCGCGCGAGCGTTCCTCATCACGCCGCGCCCCGCCAATGGCCGCATCATGCCCGCCCGCCTGCAAGGCGTCGAGCAGCGCACGCGTCTTCAGCTCGGCGCAGCAGCGCTGCGTGCCGTGGTCATGCGGATTCATGCCGCCGGAAATCGCCGCCTCGTTGCGATGCACGTGCAGCGCAACGCCCAGTTCCGTACGCACGCGCTCGCGCATCGCGTACATCTCGGCAAACTTGAAGCCGGTGTCGACGTGCAGCAAGGGAAACGGAATGCGCCCGGGGAAGAACGCCTTTTGCGCCAGGCGCAACAGCACCGAAGAATCTTTGCCCACCGAATACAGGAGCACCGGCTTTTCGAATTGCGCCGCCACTTCGCGCAGGATATGGATGCTCTCCGCCTCCAGCGCGGCAAGGGCGCCGAGGCGATAGGAAGGGGCGCGTGAAGCTTGCATTATTGATGTTCTTTGCCGATCAACGAAGGCAGGCAACACCCTATCATAGGATCGGGACAGTGAAAAATGTATTGCAGAAACGTTAAAGCAATGTAAAACCGTTAGCTGGCACAATGGTGGGCGCCGCAGGCGCCCTTCTTCCCACCCAAGGCCTTGACATGTTTTACGCACCGCCGCCCGAAACCGTCTGCGAAGTCTTCACCCGCGTGCCCGACCACCTGCGCCGCCCTGACGCGCGCTCCGGGTGGGGCGACGCCAACAAGCCGGGGCAATCGATTCCCTGTTTCATCGAGGGCCCGGTGTTCGACAAAGCGGGCAATCTCTACCTCACCGACATTCCCTACGGCCGCATTTTCCGCGTCTCGCCCGCGGGAGAATGGACCCAGCTCGCCGAATACGACGGCGAGCCCAACGGCATGAAGTTTCACCCCGACGGGCGCCTGTGGATCACCGACTACAAGCGCGGCCTGCTCGCGCTGGACCCGAAAGGCGGCGACCCGGCGCCGGTGCTGACGCGGCGCAACGCCGAAAACTTCAAGGGCGTGAACGACCTCTGCGTACTACCTGACGGCACCGTATATTTCACCGACCAGGGCCAGACCGGCATGCACGATCCCACCGGCCGCGTCTACCGCCTTTCCCCCGGCGGCAAGCTGGACTGCCTGATCACCAACGGCCCTTCGCCCAACGGCATCGTGCTGGACCGCGCCAAAAGCGTACTGTTCATCGCCATGACGCGCGGCAACAGCGTGTGGCGCGCACCGGTGCTGGCCGATGGCAGCGTATCGAAAGTCGGCCAGTTCTGCCAGCTCTACGGCACCAGCGGGCCGGACGGCCTGGCGCTGGACGTCGAGGGCAACCTGTTCGTCGCACACCCCTCGCTGGGCGCGGTGTTCGTGTTCTCGCCGCACGGCGAATGCATCGCCAAGCTGAAGTCGCCGGTAGGCATGACGGTGACCAACCTGGCGTTCGGTGGCGAAGACAACAGGGAGATTTTCTTCACCGAGTCGTCCACCAGCACGGTGGTGCGGACCAGGTGGCGCTGCGCCGGCGCACCGGTTTGACGTAGCTCGCTTCGCGACTCGCCCATTGGGGTAAGCGCGATTCCGGCCGCACCGGAATTACGCCGCCCCAATTGCGCCTCTAGGCGCGGAGCTTCGCCTCGAGCTTCTTGTCCAGCACCATGCCCCAGCCGGGCAATTCGCTCAGCTTCATCATGCCGTCCTTGATGGCCGGCTTGTTCTCGATGATGGCGTGATACAGCGGGTCGCGGCTTTCCTGCATCATCTCCACGCACAAGCCGTTGGGCACCGAGGCGGCGAGCGCGGCGCCGACCTGCGGTTCCAGGTGCGAGAGCACGGGAATGCCGTAGGTATCGGCCACCGCCGCCACCTTGCGCCACTCGGTCGGGCCGCCACCCCACGAAGGATCGAAATTGCAGATGTCCAGCGCGCCTTCTTCCATCAGCGCGTGGCAGCCGGCCTTGGTGATTTCGCTCTGCCCTGCGCAGATCGGGATGCTGATGGTCTTGCGCAGGCGCGCCAGGTCCTTGCGGTCGTTCTGCCACAGGCAGGGCTCTTCGATCCAGTAGAGATCGATGTCCTCGACCAGGCGCACGAATTCCAGCGCCTGATCGTAGGTCCAGCCCTGGTTGGGGTCGGGCATGAGCCAGAAATCCGGGCCGCCGCCCTCGCGCGCGGCACGCACGCGTTCGGCATCTTCCTTCGGGCTCTTGGCGCCAATCTTCAGCTTGCAACCCTTGACGCCCATTTCGCGCAGGCCGGCCATCTCGCGCGCGACGTTCTGCAAGTCATTCTCGGGATAGTAATAGGCGCCCATGGCGACCACCGGAATCTCGTCGCGCATGCCGCCCCAAAGACGATGCAACGGAGCGTTCAACGCCTTGCCAACCGTGTCCCACAAGGCTGCATCGACGCAGGCCATGGCGCGGATCGCCATGCGGCGGTCGCGCAGGAAATCGCGGGTGATGGGGTGCATCGCCTGCCACGCCGCTTCGACGTGAAAGGCATTCCTGCCGATCAGGCGCGGCGCGATTTCCTCATGAATGATGCGAATGATCTCGGCCTGGCCGGTATTCTCATTGTTGCTGAAGCATTCGCCCATCACGCCGTCCTTGGTATAGACGCGCGTGAGCACGGTGCAGCGATGGGTGATCGCCACCGTGCCGGCCTTCAAGGGGCGCGCCAGGGGCATGCGCAGGGGAATGGCTTCAATGCGTTCGATCTGCATTACAGGTTCTCCGGAACGGGGCGTTGCGCGGGGCCGTCGTAGGTCGGCACGTACTGGCGCGGAATCGGCCCCTTGTTGCGCCCTCCTTGTTGCGATTGCTCCCAGGCATGCGCCAGGATGCCGACCGAGCGTGACAGGCAAAAGAGTCCGCGCGCCAGCGGCGCCGGAAAGCCCAGTTCGGCATAGATCACCGCGGTGGCGCCGTCGATGTTCATCGGGATGCGCTTGCCCCCTTTGCGCGCCGCCAGTTCATTTTCCACCGCGCGCGCGATCCTGGCGAAGCGCCCGCTGATCTCGCCACGTGCGGCGGCTTCATCCACCAATTGCAGCAGGCGCGGGGCGCGTGGGTCGATCGGATGAAAGCGATGGCCGAAGCCGGAAACGAACTTGCCGTACTGGTCGATGAATTCATCCAGCGCCACTTTCACCGCCGCGCTCTCCGGCATGCCCGCCTCCATGCGCTGCGCGATGGCGACGTAGAGTTCCACCGCCTGCTCGCCGGCGCCGCCATGCACGTCGCCCAGCACGTTGACCGCCGAGCCCATTGCATTGTTCAGGCCGACGCCGCAGGTGATCGCCATGCGCGCAATCGCAATCGACGGTGCCTGCGGGCCGTGATCGACCGCCGACATCAGCGCCGCGTCCAGCAGCTCGCCCTGCGCCTTGCCCGGCAACTCGCCGCGCGTCATCAGCCAGATCATCTGCGCCAGGCTGACGCGCCCGATCAGTTCCTCGATGGGGTAGCCGCGATAGCGGATCACCCCCGGCTTCATTTCGACGATCTCGGTGCGCCACCAGTCGCTGGAAGCGCCGCCATCAACGATTTCTCTCATACCGCTTGCTCCGTCTTGAATTGGACGATCTCATCGACCGTATAGCCGAGTTCGCCGAGAATCGCATCCGTATGCTGGCCCAGCGTCGGCGGCGGCGCATCCACCTTCGGCGCCTCGCCGTCGAGCTTGATGCCGGTGCGCACCACGCGGATGTCGCGGCCCACGCCGGGCACGTTTGCGAAAGTCGCCACCATGCCGCGCGTGGCGATCTGCGGATGCGCGAGCGCCTGCGGCACGGTGTACACCGGACCGGAAGGTACGCCCTGCGCGGTAAGCAGGCCCCACCATTCTTCGGCGGACTTGCTTTCCATCGCGCGCTCCAGTTCGGCCTTGAGTTCATAGCGGTGTTGCAGGCGCCCCTGGCGCTCGGCAAAGCGCGCATCGGCGATCAGCTCAGGCCGGCCCACGACGCGGCACACTGCCTCGAACTGCTCCTGCTTGTTGGCCGCGATGTTGAGCAAGCCGTTGCCGGTGGAAAACGTGCCCGAGGGACTGGCCGTGCCGTTTTCGTTGCCCATCGGCTTCGCCTCCTTGCCGGCGATCAACAGGTTGGAAATCGCCCAGCCCATGGTCGCCATCGCCGCTTCCAGCATCGACACGTCGATCATGGTTGCCGAGCGCTCACGGTTGGCCAGTGCGGCGGCAACGGCAAAGGCGGCGGTGATGCCGCCGACCGTGTCGGCAACGGGATACCCGACGCGATAAGGCGCCGTATCCGCCGCTCCCGTGATGCTCATCATCCCGCTCATGCCCTGGATGATCTGGTCATACGCCGGCAGGTCGCGCAGCGGCCCCTCCTGGCCGAAGCCGGAGATGGCGCAATAGATCAGGCGCGGGTTGTCGGCCTTGAGCGCCTCGAAGCCCAGGCCCAGGCGGTTCATCACGCCGGGGCGGAAATTCTCCACCACCACGTCGGCACTTTGCACCAGCTTGCGGAACACCGCCTTGCCGCCGGGCTTCTTGAAGTCCACGGTGATGGAGCGCTTGCCGGCGTTTTGCGCCAGGAAGGAGACGCCCATATGGCGCTTGTTGAGTTCCGGGTCGAGACCCAGCTGGCGCGCCAGGTCGCCGCTGCCGCGCGCTTCCACCTTGATCACTTCGGCGCCCATGTGCGCCAGCTGATGGCAGCAGAACGGCCCCGCCAGCACATTGGTGAGGTCGAGGACGCGGATGCCTTTAAGGGGCTGGTTCATTCAGTTTCCTTGCTCTTGCAACGTACGACCGATCGCATCACGCTGTTTCGTTGCATTTCCTCATGAGAATCGTCCGGCTTTGCCGGCGATTCCCATGCACGCTAGCCCAGGCAAAAGTAGGTTTGTACTTTTGCCTGCCTAATCGGCCTTAATGCCGGCCTTCTTGATCACCGCCGTCCAGCGCGCGATTTCATCCGACACCAGCTTGGTAGACTGCTCCGGCGTATTGGCCACCGCGTTCAGGCCCATCGACGCCAGGCGCTGCTTCGCTTCCGGCGTGGCCATGGAGCCGTTGATCTCCTTGTTCAGGCGGTCTATCACCGCGCGCGGCGTGCCGGCCGGGGCAGCAAAGCCGATCCAGAACAGCATTTCCATGCCGGGCAGGCCGACCTCCTTGGCCGAGGGCACGTCGGGCAGCACCGCCATGCGCTCTTCGCTTGCCACCATCAGTGCACGCAATTTTCCACTCCTGATATAGGGCAGCGCGGTGGGCGTGGAGGTGATCAGCACCTGCACCTGGCCGCTCATCAGGTCGGCCAGCACCGCGCCGGCGCCCTTGTAAGGCACGTGAACCATGTCGACGCCGGTGAGGCTCTTGAACAGCTCGCCGCCCAGGTGCGTATTGGTGCCGTTGCCGCCGGAACCGTAGAACAGCTTGCCGGGCTTGGACTTGGCGAGCGCGATCAGCTCGGCGACGTTTTTCGCCGGCACCGCGGGATTGATCACCAGCACATGCGGCACGGAGACCGCGGTGGTGATCTGCGCGAACGACTTTTTCGGGTCGAACGGCAGCCTGGGCTGCAGCCCGGCGGCGATCGCATAAGACATCTCGGTGGTGAGCAGCGTGTAGCCGTCAGGCTGCGCGCGTGCCGCGGTTTCCCAGCCGACGATGCCGCCGGCGCCGGTGCGGTTGTCCACCACCACGCCAACCCCCAAGGGGCCGGCGAGTTGCTGCGCCACCAGCCGGGCGACGATGTCGGTACTGCCACCCACCGCGAAGGGGACGATCAGGGTGACGGTGTGCGAAGGATAGCTCTGCGCCTGCGCACCGGCGGCGCCGAGGACGAACAGCAGCGCGGTGGCCAGGCGGCCGAGCATGCGGAATTTCATTTGTCTCTCCTGTTTGATGGTTATTCGACTTTGGCGCCGGAGGTGCGTACCGCTTCGCCCCAGCGCGGATTATCCTTCTTGATCAAGGCGGCAAATTCCTCCGGCGTGCCGCCGATCGGCTTGCTGCCTTCATCATTCAGGCGCTTTTGCACCTCCGGGCGCTTGAGCGCTTCGTTGACCGCGGCGTTGAAACGCTTCACCGCTTCCGCCGGCATTCCGGCGGGGCCGACGTAGCCCTTCCAGTCTTCGGCGACGAAGTCCTTGTAGCCGGATTCGGAGATCGTCGGCACGTCCGGCAGGACGGGCAGGCGCTGCGCCGAGGTCACGGCAATCGCGCGCAGCTTCTTGCCCTGCAACAGCGGCATGGCCGAGGGCGGGGTGGCGAAGTCCATCACCACTTCGCCGGAAGCCACATCGGTCAATGCCGCGCTTGCGCCCTTATAGGGAACGTGGAGAAACTTGACGCCGGCGCGGTTACCGAACAGCACGCCGCCCAGGTGGCCGACGGTGCCGGTGCCGGCGGAAGCCATGGTGAGGCCACCGGGCTTGGCGCGGGCCGCCTTCACCAGGTCGGCCAGGGTCTTGTACGGCGAATTGACTCCCACCACCAGCACCATCGGCTGCGAGGCCACCGCCGCGATCGGCGTGAAGTCCTTGAGCGCGTTATAGGGCATGTGGGGGTAGAGCGTGGGGTTGATGGCGAGGTTGGAGGTCTGCGCCATGCCGACGGTGAGCCCGTCCGGCTTGGCCTTGGCGACCATGTCCAGCCCGATGTTGCCGCCGGCGCCCGGGTGATTCTCGACCACGAAGTTCCACTTGGTGATCTCCGCCACCGGTTGCGAGGTGACGCGCGAAAGCACATCGGTGCCACCCGCCGGCGGAAAGGGGACGATCAGCTTGATCGGGCCGGAAGGGTAGTTTTGCGCGTGCGCGAGCGAGGCGAAGGTAAGCGAAACGCAGGCAGCAAGAAAAGCGCGGCGGGGGAAAGCCATGTTGTCTCCGATGTAGTTAAAAGCGAGTAATTCAGGATGGCAAGGCGGCGCGGCGCGTGCGAATCGCGGCATTCACGGTCTGCCCATATTCCATTGCCTCACGCCAGCCGGCGTCGGCGGGCAGGCGGTCCAGGGTCTGCTTGATTTCGGCCAGCGCCACCGCGTCGCAGGCGGCCACTTGGGCGGCCAGCGCACCGGCGCGACCCAGCAGTTGCGCATCGGGCACGACTTCGTTGATCAGCCCCCAGCGCTCGGCGGTGACGGCGTCGAGGCGCGGCGCGGCGAGCAGCATCCAGGCGACTCGCTTGCGCGTGAGCTGCGAACGCTGCATGGTGGGGCCGGCCATGCTGGCGTAGCTGCCGAAGCCGATTTCGGGGGTGCCGAAGGCGGCGCCGGCGCCGGCAATCGCCAGGTCGCAGGAATTGACCAGGGTCAGCCCCGCGCCAAGCGCCAGGCCGTTGACAGCGGCGATGCACACCGCGGGGTGCGCACGCAGCGCCATGTTGAAATCCATCCACTCATGGCCTGCGGTGTCGGGCTTGCCGGCGGCCAGGTCGGCCTTGCGTTCCTTCAGATCCATGCCGGCGCAAAAGGAAGTGCCGCTACCGGTGATGACGATGGCGTGCATCCCGCGCAACTCGTCCAGCGCCGCCATCAAGGCGCTGCGGGTGGCACGATCCACCGCGTTACGCTTGTCTTCGCGCTCGATGCGCACGAGCGCCCAATCGGCATGGGGCTCGACGATAACGGTGGAGGCGGCGGACATTGAGGTGGCGTGACGAGGACGACGAAGCCACGCGGCTGGCTGCGCCACATGGCGGTTTCGGGAAACCGGAGAAATTGCCCCGCGGCTCTTTTGGCCCGTGGTGCGCCTAAGCTTGACGGCCCGGACGGAAGCGGCGAAAATCCTCGATAGATAGAACGCTGTTCCAACTATATTCAAATACGCGCGTGTTTTTGTCAAGCCGCCGCCCGCCTTCCGTCCCGCCGTCCGCTGGTTCGCCACCCTGCCGCCCATGCCCCGCAAAGCCGCCCTCCCCGCCCTGGCCGACGAGAATGCCGCCGCCGGCGGCATCGCCACGCTGGACCGTGCGCTGTCGCTACTCACCGCTTTCTCCGCCGAACACCCCACGCCCACGCTGGCCGAGATCGCCGCGCATGCGCGCATCTACAAGAGTACCGTGCTGCGCATGCTCGCCTCCCTCGAACACGCGCACCTGGTACACAAGCAGCCGGACGGGCGCTATTCGCTGGGCGCCGAAGTCGAGCGCCTGCACCAGGTCTACGGCGCCTCGTTTTCGCTGGAAACGGTGGTGATGCCCGTCCTGCGCGAGTTGGTGGTGAAGACGCGCGAGTCCGCCGCCTATTACGTGCGCCAGGGCGAGCTGCGCCTGTGCCTGCATCGCGTCGATTCGCCGCGCCCGGTGCGCGACCACATGCGCGTGGGCGATTTGCTGCCGCTGACCCGCGGCGCCGGCGGGCGCATCCTCTCGGCTTACGCGGGTGCGCGGGGCGCGATGTATGCGCGGATCCGCCGCGAGCACCTGGTAGTGCTGCAAGGCGACCGGGTACCGGAATTGGCCGGCATCGGCGCGCCAGTGTTCGGGGCGGATGGGCAGATCGCGGGCGCGATCACCCTCACCATGCCGAACGAGCGCATGGATGTGAAATTCATCGCGCCGACGCAACACGCCGCCCGGCGCCTGACGCGCCTGCTGGGTGGCGCATTTCCGGCGGCCGACGCCTGACGCGTATTCCGGGGGGCGCTTTCGCGTGCCGCGCCCGGTCCGTGCCCACACCGCCGGTTTGTGCCGATGGCATCGCTGGATTATGCTGTAGCTCCAAGCGCGCACCGCCCGCGCGCAACTACAACCATGGAGACCGCATGAACCCCGGCGTCGAGTACATCAATCCCGCAGGCGCGCCCCCGGCGCAAGGCCTGTATTCCCACTGCACCCGCGTCAAGGCCGGGGAACAGATCCACATCGCCGGGCAGCTGGCGGTAGGCGACGACGGTTCGATGGTCGGCGCGCACGACTTCGAAAAGCAGTTCCACCGCGTGTTCGAAAACCTGGGGGCCGTGCTCAAGGGCGTGGGCCTGGATTTCAACGACGTGATCAAGTTCACCACCTACATGGTGCACTCGCAGGACATCGAGAAATTCATGCCCCTGCGGGCGGCGCTGTTTCCCAGGCTGTTCAAGGGCCCGGCTTATCCGCCCAATACGCTGCTGGTGATCGATCGCCTGGTGAAGGAAGGCTTCCTGATCGAGATCGAGGCCATCGCCCGCGCGCGCGACTAATTCACACCGGCGCGCACCAAAAAGAAAGCCGGGCACGAAGCCCGGCTAAATATCCGCAGGTCACTCGCAGACTGCGGAAGACAATGCCTGCCGTTCGAGTTCGAGAGAGGAGGAGAAGCTCAACAGGCACTGCCGCAGATCAATCTAACCCCGCCGGATTGCAGTTTTGTGACAAGCCGGCCGCGACCGACCGGTCACGCCAGCCCCGCCACCACCAGGTAGCGCGCCGCCTTGCCCACCGCCATGTAGAAGAGGCAAGGCAGCCAGGCCAGGCGCAGCCAGCCGGCCGCCACGCACAGGCCGTCGCCCACCAGCGGCGCCCAGGCCATCAGCAGGGAAGCGGCGCCGAAGCGCTTCAGTTGCGTTTCATACTTGATCTCTTGCTTGTGCGGAATGAAGCGCCCCAGCGCATAGCTCGTCATGCCGCCGGCGCTGTTGCCCAGTGTCGCCACCGCGATCGCCGGCCAGAACAGTTCGGGGTGCAGCCGCAGCACGGCAAACAACATCACCTCGGACGAGATCGGCACCAGGGTGGCGGCAATGAAGCTGCCGATCAACAGCGACCACAGGCTCGCCTCCTGGGTGAAAAAACCCTGGACGGCGTCAAGCATGCGCCCCCCCTTTGCCCCATCTCCCAAAAAATTGGGGCCGGATCACATTTTCAAGCCTATCGAAAATGTGATCCGGCCCCGAATTTTCTCTGCCCAAGCCACCCCCGACAATGATAAAAATTTGCTCAACTCCCCAAAAACCGCTAAATTAGACACCCCTCCACGAGGGGTTCCGAAAGCTACCCGAGTTTCCGCCTCATGCCCGCCGCCAAATCCCGGTCGAAGACCGATTATCTCCAAAAAATCCTCACCGCCAAGGTCTACGACGTCGCGCAGGAATCACCGCTGGAAAAGGCCGCCAGCCTGTCAGCGCGCCTGAACAATACCCTGCTGCTCAAGCGCGAGGACATGCAAAGCGTGTTCTCCTTCAAGCTGCGCGGCGCCTACAACAAGATGGCGCAACTATCCAAGGAGCAACTGGCGCGCGGCGTCATCTGCGCCTCTGCCGGCAACCACGCGCAAGGGGTGGCGCTGGCCGCCAAGCGCATGGGCGCGCGCGCGGTGATCGTAATGCCGGTGACCACGCCACAGGTGAAGGTGGCGGCGGTGAAGGCGCGCGGCGGCGAGGTGATATTGCGGGGCGACTCCTTCGACGAGGCTTACGCGCACGCGAAGGAACTGGAGGGCAAGCAGAACCTCACCTTCGTGCACCCCTTCGACGACCCCGATGTGATCGCCGGCCAGGGCACCATCGGGATGGAGATCCTGCGCCAGCACCAGGGGCCGATCCACGCGGTGTTCGTCGCCATCGGCGGCGGCGGGTTGATCTCAGGCATCGCCGCGTACATCAAGCGCGTGCGCCCGGAGGTGAAGGTGATCGGCGTGGAGCCGGTGGATTCGGATGCAATGGCGCGCTCGATCGCCGCCGGCAAGCGCGTCAAGCTCGATACCGTGGGCCTGTTCGCCGACGGCGTGGCGGTGAAGATGGTCGGCGAGGAAACCTTCCGCCTGACGCGCGAATTCGTCGACGAGATACTGCTGGTGGATACCGACGATATCTGCGCCGCGATCAAGGACGTGTTCGAAGACACGCGCTCCATCCTCGAGCCGGCCGGCGCACTGGCGATCGCGGGCGCCAAGGCCTATGTCGAGCGCGAGAAAATGAAGGGCAGCACGCTGGTGGCGGTGGCCTGCGGCGCCAACATGAATTTTGACCGCCTGCGTTTCGTCGCCGAGCGCGCCGAGGTGGGCGAGAAGCGCGAGGCGATTCTCGCCGTCACCATTCCGGAAGAGCGCGGCTCCTTCCGCCGCTTTTGCGAACTGATCGGCAACCGCAGCGTCACCGAGTTCAACTATCGCATCGCCGATTCGCGGGAAGCACACATTTTCGTCGGCCTCTCGGTGCACGACCGCGCCGACATCACCCGCCTGGCGAAAACGCTCAACCGGCAGAACTTCAAGACCCTGGACCTCACCGACGACGAAATGGCCAAGCTGCACGTGCGCCACATGGTCGGCGGCCGCTCGCCGCTGGCGCAAGACGAGATGCTGTACCGTTTCGAGTTGCCCGAGCGCCCCGGCGCGCTGATGAAGTTCCTCACCAGCATGCGGCCGGACTGGAACATTTCCCTGTTCCACTACCGCAATCACGGCTCGGACGTCGGCCGCGTGCTGGTCGGCATGCAGGTGCCGGAAAAAGAGATGGCCGCCTTCCGCAAATTTCTCGACTCTCTCGGTTATGCTTACTGGGACGAGAGCGCCAACCCGGCCTACCGCATGTTCCTCGCGTAAGCGTTTACGAATTCCCCTCGCCCTACCGCCATGAGATACCAATACCGCCTGCAAAACGTATTCGCCCTTTCCGGCCAGACCCTGACCGGCAACCCGCTGTGCGTGTTTGAAGACGCCTGGGGCCTGACCGACGCGCAAATGCAGGCGCTCGCCCTGCAATTCAATCTTTCCGAGACCACCTTCGTCCTGCCCGCCGATGGGGAGGCTACCGCCAAGGTGCGCATCTTCACCCCCGGCGCGGAGTTGCCCTTCGCCGGCCACCCGACGCTCGGCACCGCGCACACCGTGCGCGACCTCAAGAGCGCCGGCGACCAGATCAAGCTCGAAATGCAGGCCGGCGTGATTCCCGTGAGCGCCAAGGGCGACCGCTGGACCCTGCGCGCCAACGCCGCCAGCACGCGCCCCTTTGACCCCGAGCGCATCGAGACCCTGCTGGTGGCGCTCGGCCTGTCGCGCGAAGACCTCGCCGCCGATCCGCTATGGGTCGATGCCGGCATGGAACAGCTGCTGGTGCCGCTGGTCTCGCGCTACGCGGTGAAGCGCATCGTGCCAGGTGCCGCGCTGTCCGAATTTCCCAACAACAGCGGCAAGGTCTCGGTCTACTGCTTTTCCTCGATCGACGAGCCGGACATGCTGGTGCGCTTCTTTTTCCACCGCACGGCCAGCGCCATCGGCGAAGACCCGGCCACCGGCTCGGCAGTCGCCAACCTCGGCGGCTACATGCTGCACAAGGAACTCAAGGGCCCGCTGGCGCGCACCCTTTTGCAAGGAGAGTTCACCGGCCGCCCGTCGCAACTGCAACTGGTGATCGCCGCCGACGGCCGCGTGCTGGTGACAGGCGAGGTGATCGAGCTGGGGCGTGGGCACATCGACCTATAGGACACGAAGCGCTGCGGGTTTGCGATAATCTGGCCGTCCATACCCAAAAAGGCGGCACAGCCTTGAACGTCATCATTCTCGGCGGAGGCATCGGCGGCCTCACCACCGCGCTGGCGCTCAACGCGGCGGGCATTGCCTGCCGCGTCTACGAAGCCGTCTCCGAAATCCGCCCTCTCGGCGTCGGCATCAACCTGCTGCCGCACTCGGTACGCGAGCTGACCGACCTGGGCCTGCTGCCCAAGCTGGAGTCGATGGGCATCCGCACCCAGGAAGTGGTCTACGCCACCAAGCGCGGCGAGATCGTCTGGCGCGAGCCGCGCGGCGAGTATGCCGGCTACCGCTGGCCGCAATTCTCGGTGCACCGCGGCCAGTTGCAGATGATGCTGTACGAAGCCGTGCTCGAACGCATGGGCAAGGAGGCTGTCGCCACCCGCTGCGAAGCGGTCAACATCACGCAAGACGCCGGCAGCGCCACGGTGCACTTCAAGGCGCGCAACGGTGTCACCCCGCCGCCTGCCACCGGCGATATCGTGATCGCCTGCGACGGCATCCACTCGAAAATCCGCGGCCTGTTCTATCCGGATGAAGGCGCGCCGAAATGGAGCCGGCGCATCCTCTGGCGCGGCACTACCATCGGCAAGCCCTTCCTCAGCGGCGCCTCCATGGTGCTGGCCGGCCACGCCTGGCAGAAATGGGTGACCTACCCGATCCGCAATCTGGATAACGGCCTGCAGGTGATCAACTGGATCGCCGAGCGCACCTTTGACGAACACAGCATGCACGCGCCGGAGGACTGGAGCCGTCCCGGCCGCCTGGAAGACTTCCTGCCCGCCTTCGAAGACTGGAATTTCCCCTGGATGCCGGTGCCCGCGATCGTGCGCGCCTCTGACAAGATATTCGAATACCCGATGAGCGACCGCGACGCGGTTTCTTCCTGGGTCTTCGGCCGTGTCGCGCTCTTAGGCGACGCCGCCCACGCCATGTACCCGATCGGCTCCAACGGCGCCTCGCAGGCAGTGCTGGACGCGCGCCACCTCGCCTACGAACTTGCCACCCGTGCGAACATCGACGAGGCCCTGGCCGCCTACGACGCCATCCGCCGCCCCGTCACCACAAAACTATTGGAGATGACCCGCGCCGAAGGCCCGGATGCCATCCTGAAAGAAGTCGAGGAACGCGCCCCCGACGGTTTCGACGACCTGGACCGCGTGGTCAGCCCCGCCGAGCGCGAAGCCTTTGCCGCGCGCTATAAAAACGCCGCCGGTTTCGACCGCGAAACGCTGAACAGCAAGCCTTCGCTCAACCCGCCAAAGCGCGCAGCCTGAAAACAGGGTAGCGAGAGTTACTCCTCGATCTCGCTACGCATCAGCCGGTTGAAGCTGACGGTGGCGATGTCGCCGCCCGCCGGCGCGCAAGGCTCTTCGTCAAACGCAATGTCGCCCGCCGCATCCGGCTGCCCTGTCACCTTCAGCGTGGTGAACGGATGCAGGGTACGGTCCATCATGTGCGAAGTGGTGATATTGGCGAAGCTGGTGAAAATCGACTCCACCCGCCCGGGGTACTTGCGGTCCCACTCGCGCAGCATCGCCTTGATTTCCTTGCGCTTCAGGTTCTCCTGCGAGCCGCACAGGTCGCAAGGAATGATGGGAAAGGCGCGGTTCTCCGCGTACTGCGCCAGGTCCTCTTCCTTGATATAGGCGAGCGGCCGGATGATGATGTTCTTGCCGTCGTCCGACATCAGCTTGGGCGGCATACCCTTCATCTTGCCGCCGAAGAACATGTTGAGGAACACCGTCTCCATGATGTCGTCGCGGTGATGCCCCAGCGCGATCTTCGTCGCCCCCAGTTCACCCGCCACGCGATACAGAATGCCGCGGCGCAGGCGCGAGCACAGCGAGCAGGTGGTCTTGCCTTCGGGAATCAGGCGCTTGACGATGGAGTAGGTGTCCTGCTCCTCGATGTGAAACGGCACGCCAAGCCTGGTGAGATATTCCGGCAGCACGTGCGCCGGGAAATTCGGCTGCTTCTGGTCCAGGTTCACCGCGATGATGTCGAAATGCACCGGCGCGCGATCCTTCAGCTTGAGCAGGATGTCCAGCAGGCTGTAGCTGTCCTTGCCGCCGGAGAGGCACACCATGATCTTGTCGCCCTCCTCGATCATGTTGAAGTCGCCGATCGCCTGGCCGGTCAGGCGCACCAGGCGCTTTTCCAGTTTATTCGCCTCGAAGGCGCGCTTGTCCGCCTTGCGTGAATCAAGCTGGCGCGCCAACTCCTGGCGCGTGCCCTCGGCGCCACCCATCGAAGCATCAGTCCCGCCCATCACCGCACTCATGATCCCGCTCTCACAAATAAATCGAACGGCCGCCATCCACGGCCAGGATCTGTCCCGTCACATACGGCGCGTCGGCAAATAAGAATCCCGCCGCGCGCGCAATCTCTTCCGCGCCGCCGACGCGCCCAAGCGGCGTCGCCGCCAGGATACGCTCGCGCTCCACGCCCTCCATCTGCCCGTGCTCCGGCCACTCGATCGCCCCCGGCGCGATGCCGTTCACCCGCACCTGCGGCGCCAGTTCCAGCGCCAGCGAACGCGTCAGCCCCGCCAGCCCGGCTTTCGCCACGCTGTACACCACATAATCCTTCAGCGGCCGCTCGGCATGGATATCGACGATGTTGACGATACACCCGCCGCTTTTTCGCAATTCCGGCGCCGCCGCCTGCGCCAGGAACAGCGGCGCCTTCAGGTTGCTCGACATCAGGTCCGACCATTGCTGCGGCGTAATTTCCCCCAGCGGCGTAGCGTAAAACCCGGAAGCATTGTTCACCAGCCCGTCCAGCCGCCCCCACACCGCCGCCGCCCGCGCCACGAAGGCGGGAATCGCGTCGGTATCGGACAGTTCCAGCCCCAGCGCATGCGCCGAATCCCGGCGCTCGCCGTTCAACTGCGCCACCAGCACATCGGCATCCGCGCTGGAATCACGGTAATGGATCAGCACGTTCGCGCCCAGAGCGTGCAGGCGCCGCGCGATCGCCGCGCCCACCCGGCGCGCCGCACCGGTAATCAGAATGGCTTTTCCTGCGAGAGCTTGCATCGAATGCATGCGACAGTCGGGGTGGGAATTTTACGCTGTTTGCGCCGATCCGGACTCAGGCACGCGCCCAGGCCGCCAGCGCCTGCGCCATCCCGGCCATCACCGCCTCCCAGTCGAGCTGGCGCGGCGGGTGGCGGAATACCCGTACCGACGAATACCAGGGCGCCTCCTGCCCGCCCTCGCCCCAGCGCCATTCGTAATCCGGGCGCGCAATCAGCCAGGTCGGCACGCCCAGCGCGCCGCCCAGATGCACCGTCGAGGTATCCACGCTGATCACCAGGTCGAGATTTTTCATCACCGCCCCGGTGGCGTAAAAGTCGGTCAGGTGCCCGCTCACGTCGCTAAGCGGATGCACCCCCAGCTTTTGCAGCATCCCCTCCTCTTCCACCAGCGCCACCCAGTCGATCCCCGGCACGCGAAACAGCGGCGCTAGATACTCGAAAGGCACGCTGCGCTTCGCATCGAAATGCATCGGCCGGCCGAACCAGCGCAGGCCCACCCGCTTCTCCCCCGCGCGCCGCGGCCGCAGCCAATGCGCAGCCGCCGCCACGTCTTCCGGCGCGATCGCCAGGCACGCATCATGGCGCGCTACATCCGCCTCCTGCGTCCCCAGCACCAGCGGCAGGCGCATGGTGCTCACCTGGAAGTCCGCCGCCGCACGATCGGCCGCGCCGGCATACACCTGCTCGAACCAGCCGGTTGCCTGCATCAGGCGCGCCAGCGGCGGCGGCACGTCGATCGACAGGCGCACTCCCGCCTCGCGCTCGCGCAATTGCGCGACAAAGCGCAGGAACATCATCACGTCGCCGTACCCATAGGCGCCGATCACCAGCAGGCGTTTGCCGGCCAGCGCCTGCCCGGTCCACACCGGGCAGAGATCGGCGCGCGGATACGCCCCCAGCAGATCGTCGGCCGCCGCGTACACCGCCAGTCCCGCCTGCAACTGCCCCCGCCCCATCAGCGCCACCGCCAGCAGCCCGATTGCCAGCAGCGATTGCGGCCGCGATTCCAGCGCGCGCCGGTGCAATTCCAGCGCCTCTTCATGCCGCCCCTGGAAGGCGCGCACACCGGCAAGCAACAGCAGACAGCCGAACGCCCGCGGCGCCAGTCGCGAAGCACGCTCGGCCAGTGCGATGGCGTCGGCGAATTCGCCATGGTCGTAACGGATCTCCCCCAGCAGCATCGCCGCGCGCGCCGCGATCGCATCCTCGCCCGCCGCCAGTTCGCGCAGCAACGCCACCGCGCGCTCGAACTCGCCCTCGCGCAGCCACACATCGGCGCGCAGCATGCGATCCACGCGACAGTCGCCGCGCTTCTCCAGGCGCGCCAGCGGCGCCTCGGCAGCGGCAAGATCGCTTCCCTCGGCCAGCAGGCGCGCCGCCTCCAGCCGGTCCGGCAGGCTGACCAGGTCTTCCCAGGCGTAAGGCGGCGCGACCTCCTCCGCCAGCCAGCGCCGCAAGGCCTCGTAGCGCGGATCTTCGATCGCCGTCGCCACCTCCATCGGCATGGCGGCGGGGCGGATGAATAGACGTTTCAGGAACGACATGCGAGAGAGGGGCGGACGCAACGAGCGGATTCTACGTCGCGACCCAGGCCCGCAGGTCGCGCGCCGCCCGCGCCACCTGCGCGGCCTGGTCGAAGGTCCGCGGCGCATGCCGCAGTACCCGCACCGACGCATACCAGGGCGTACTCTCGCCCCCTGTGCCCCAGCGCCACTCGGGATCAGGCCGCGCCAGCAGCCAGGCCGGCAGGTCCAGCGCGCCTGCCAGGTGCAGCACCGAAGTATCGACGCTGATGACGAGGTCGAGCTGGTGCAGCAGCGCCGCGGTGGCGTAAAAATCGGACAAGTGCGCGCTGACGTCGATCATGCCGGGCGCGACCAACGCCGGATCTTCCACCAGCGCCACCCACTCGATCCCCGGCACTTGCAGCAACGGTCCCAGCGTCGCAACCGCCAGCCCGCGCTTGGCATCGAAATGCCTGGGCTGGCCCTGCCAGCGCAGGCCGACACGCTTCACCCCCGGCCGGCGCGGCGGCAGCCAGGCGCGCGCCGCCTCCACGTCGGCCGGCGCAACGCGCAAAAACGGCCGGTGGCGCTGCGCATCCGATAGCTCCACCCGCAGCGCCACCGGCAGCCGCGTCTGCGTCACCTGCCACTCGAACTGCGCGACGTCCGGCATCGCCGTGTAAACCGCCTCGAAGCAGTCCATCGCCGCCGCCAGGCGCAGCAGCGGCGGCGGCACCACGACCAAGAGGCGCGCACGCGGCTCACGCTCGCGCACCTGCAAGGCAAAGCGCAACATCTGGATGATGTCGCCGTAGCCATAGCCGCACAGGATCAGCAGGCGTGCATCGCCCAGCGGCTGCCCGTCCCATACCGGGCAACCCTCGCCATAGCTCTGATTGATCTCGTCGGCCAGCGCCCAGGTAGAAAACCCTCGGCGCAAATCACCCCGCACCAGCTGCACCACCGACAGCCGCCCGAGCAGCGCCGTATCCCGGGGACGCAGCGCCACGGCACGGCCATAATGTTCCAGCGCCGCATCGGCGCGGCCGTCGAAATCGCACAACTGCCCGAGCACCGCCTCTACCGCCGCATTCGCCGGCGCCAGGCGCGCGGCGTGCCCGGCCAATGGCCGCGCCGCCGCAAAAGCGCCGCGGTCGAGCAGGCGCTGCGCCAGTATCGCCGCCGCGCGCGCACCGGCTGCGTCTCCCCCTTGCGCCAATTGCGTCAGCAAGGCTTCCGCGCGCTCACCCGCGCCCGCCGCCAGCCATGCCTCGGCAGCCAGCATCCGGTCCGCCGCCTCGCCGCGAGTTTGCAGGCGCTGCGCCGGCGGTTCGAGCAAGTCGGGCTTCGCGCCTTCGGCGATCAGTTCCGCCGCCTGTGCGCGCAAGGGTTCCGCCAACTGCCCGTGCGCATACGGCGGAAAAATATCGCGCGCCGCCCAGGCCTCCAATACGGACCGTTCCGCGCTCGCGGACTCGACAAAGGGACTGCGCCGGAATAGTTGCGAAAGCAGGCGGTTGAACAAGGGCGCGGCACCATGGCGCCGATTGACGGCGCGGAAATGAAAGGACGGACAAAAAGCTTGAGAATTTTACGCCCAACGCGCATAGTGCGCGGCCTATGCAGCACGCGACATCGCCCTCGCCGCTACCCGCGCCCGCCGCCGACGCCCTCGCCCACAGCGGGCGCGTCACTGCGCACATCGGCGCGGAAATCGCCGCGGCCGGCGGCTGGCTGGCCTTCGAGCGCTACATGGACCTGGCGCTGTACGCCCCCGGCCTGGGCTACTACGCCGCCGGCGCGGCCAAATTCGGCGCCGCCGGCGACTTCGTCACCGCGCCGGAAATCTCTTCCCTGTTCGGCCAGAGCCTGGCGCGCCAGGTGGCGCAGGTACTGGCGGCGAGCAGCCCGCATGTCCTGGAATTCGGCGCCGGCACCGGCAAGCTCGCCGCCGACGTGCTGAACAGCCTCGGCGCCGCCTGCCAAAGCTACGCCATCCTCGAACCCTCGCCCGACCTGCGCGCACGCCAGGCCGAGACCTTGCGGCGGCTCGCGCCCGCGCACACCGCCAAGGCGAGATGGCTGGACCAGTTGCCGGCGCAATTTGCCGGCGCAGTGATTGCCAACGAGGTGATCGATGCGATGCCGGTGCACCTGGTACACGCGAGCGAAGGCGACATCACCGAGCGCGGCGTCACCCTTGATGCCGAAAACCGCTTCGCCTGGGCCGACCGTCCCGCCTCCGGCACCGTCCTCGACGAGGCGCAAACCCTGGGCCTGAACCAGGAACACGACTACCTCACCGAGATCAACCTGGCCGCGCGTGCCTGGGTCACCGCGCTCGCCGGCATGCTGACCAAAGGCGCGGCCCTGATCATCGACTACGGCTTTCCCGCGCGCGAGTATTACCACCCGCAGCGCAACCGCGGCACCTTGATGTGCCACTACCGCCATCACGCGCACGCCGATCCGTTCCTCTGGCCGGGCCTGACCGACATCACCGCCCACGTCGATTTCACCGCGCTGGCCGACAGCGCGGAAGCCGCCGGCCTGGCGCTGGCGGGCTATACCAGCCAGGCCGCCTTCCTGCTCGACTGCGGCCTGACCGACCTGCTGGCCCAGGTGCCGGCGGCGGACAGCGCGCGCTACCTGCCGCTGACCAACCAGGCCAACCGCCTGATCTCTCCCGCCGAAATGGGCGAGCTGTTCAAGGTGATGCTGCTGACCCGCGACCTGGCCATCGAACCGCTGGGCTTTCGCAGCAGCGACCGCTCGCACCGGCTGTAAAAACAAAAAGGGGCTGACGCCCCTTTTTTGATGTGCCGCGCGCCGCCTAGCGCTTCGGCACGTCCAGCCCGCGCTTGACCGCCGGGCGCGCGCTGATGCCGTCGTACCAGCGCTTGACGTTGGGGAACTCGGCCAGATCCACGCGGTGCCGTTCGTGACGGAACACCCAGGGATAGGTGGCGATATCGGCGATGGTGTATTCGCCGCCGGCAAGATACGGCTCCCTCTCCAGGCGCTTGTCCATCACGCCGTACAGGCGCCGGGCTTCCTTGCCGTAACGCGCAACGCCATAGGGTACCGGCTCCTTGGCCGAATGCATGAAGTGGTGCGCCTGGCCGAACATCGGGCCGACTCCGCCCATCTGGAACATCAGCCATTGCAGCGCCTCGTACTTGCCGCGCGGCGATTCGGGAAGGAATTTGCCGGTCTTGCCGGCGAGGTAGACCAGGATGGCGCCGGATTCGAACAGGCTGATCGGGCGGCCGTCCGGCCCTTGCGGATCGACGATCGCCGGGATCTTGCCGTTCGGGTTGATCGCCAGGAATTCGGGGGTGAACTGGTCGTCGCGGCCGATATTGATTTCGCGCACGTTGTACGGCAGGCCGCACTCCTCCAGCATGATGGATATCTTGTAGCCATTGGGCGTGGTCCAGGTATACAGGTCGATCATCGAGCGGCTCCGTGGTTGTTGTTGCGGACAAGGGGGCGCTACGCTAGCACGAACATCACGAAAATACCTGGCGCTGCGCCCGCATGCGCCGCATCAGCCCGGCCCCGCGCCGGCGCGTCATCCGGCCGCGCCATCCATGCGTAAAATGGCGCCATGCTCAAATGGCTCCTGGTATTCGTCATCTGCTCGGTGGTGTTTTCCTCGCTGCGCCCGCTGCTGGCACGCCTGGGGTTCGGGCGCATGCCGGGCGACTTCCGCTTTCGCATCGGCGAGACGCCGATCCTGATTCCGCTGGGCTCCTGCGTGTGCTTTTCGCTGGTGTTCTGGCTGGTCGGGCGCCTGATCTAGGCAATGAAAAATCTCCCGGAACCGCAAGGCCCGGGAGAAAACGCCGCACGGGAAGCGGCGGAGGTGATGAACCTGGTTACGGGTTGCCGCTGCCGGCCGCCGCCCCGCTGCCCTTGCGCGCCTGCGCCATCGCAGCGCCAATCTCGGCCTTGGTGACAAAGCCGTCGTGATCGGTGTCGATGGCGTCGAAATTCTTCGCCACGCGCGGCATCGCCTTCGCCTCATCCTTCGACAGCTTGCCGTCGCCGTTGGCATCGGCCTTGGTGAAGCGGGCATCGAAACGCTCGCGCATTTTTTCCGCGCGATCGCTCTGGGCATGGACCAGGGTGCAGGCGGCGGCGAGCGCGCTGAAGGCAAGGGCAAGCAGGGTTTTGCGCATGACGTTTTTCCTTGGAAGATTGGCTTGACGGCAATGTAGACCAAACTCCTGCGCGCCGCCTAGAGGCGGAAACAATGCGTTACCGAAAACCGCGTACGGTAATTTTTTGTAATCGCCGGCGGCGCGTTACGTGCCCAGAGCGGCGGCAATCGCCGCAATGCGCGCCGCCTGCAGCGCGGCGTTGATCGCCTGCGGGTTCGGCTGGGTACGCGCGATCTCGCCTGCGTTGATGCCGCGCACGGCATCCAGCGCCAGGCGCAGGCGGCGCGTGCCTTCCGTGTAGTCCTCGCCGCGCGCCCCTTCCGCATAGGCCTGGGCCACCTGCACCAGCAGCAGAAAACGCTCCGGCTGGCGCAGGCCGTCGCATCGCTGCACCAGCCCTGCCAGCCCGGCGGCGTCGAGTGCGGCAGCGCGCGCGAAATCGTCGGCGTTGCGCGCAACAATCAGCGCAAGGTCGCGGCAGTCGGCCGGCACGCGAATGCGCTCGCTGAGTTTTTGCACCCCGGCCTCACCCAGCGCAGCCGCGCAGGCGGCGTAGCGTACGGTCAGCGGTGCGTCTTGCCGCGCGGCCCAGGCAAGCGCGCGCATGTTCGGCGCATCCGCCACCCAGGGCTCCAGTTCAGGCAAGGCGCGCTTGAGCGCCCCACTGTCTTCGAGCACCGCGAACATGCGCACCGGGTCGGCCTCCATCAGGCCGCGCGACACTTCCTGCCAGACGCGCTCAGGCACCAGGGCATCGACTTCGCCGTCGGCCGTCATGCGCCGCATCAGCGCCAGGGTCTCGGGTGCGACTGCAAAACCAAAACGTGCGGCAAAGCGCGCCCCGCGCAATATGCGCACCGGGTCTTCGGCAAAGGCCTCGCCGACGTGGCGCAAGAGGCGCGACTTGAGATCGGCCTGGCCATGGTAGGGATCGACAACCACGCCGCTTTCGTCGCGCGCCATCGCGTTGATGGTGAAGTCGCGCCGCGCCAGGTCCTCTTCCAGCGTGACCGTGGGCTCGGTATGGAACACGAAGCCCTGGTAGCCGGGCGCGGTCTTGCGCTCGGTGCGCGCAAGCGCGTATTCCTCGTGGGTCTGCGGATGCAGGAAGACCGGAAAGTCCTTGCCCACCGGCTTGTAGCCCCGGGCGATCAATGCATCCGGCGTGGCGCCGACCACCACGTAGTCGCGGTCCACCGTTTCGCGCCCGAGCAGGGCGTCGCGCACCGAGCCGCCGACCTGGTAGATCTTCATTGGTAGATGTCGTCGTAGCTGGCCAGCGGGTGCGGCTCGGCAGCGGCTTCGCGCGCCAGTTTCACTAGCGCCGGCGTGGCGAGCATGGTGTCCTGGTATTGCCGGGCCGGGCCGTCCGTCGTCACACCGTAGGTTTGCAGGCGGAACACCACTGGCGCGTACATGGCGTCGGCAATGCCGAATGCGCCGAACAGGTAGGGGCCGCCGGAGCGCGCCAGGCACTCGCTCCAGATCGTGCAAAGGCGCGCCAGATCAGCCGCCGCCGCTTCATTCATGCCCTTGCCCGGATAGCGATTGCGGATGTTCATCGGCATGCGCCCGCGCAGGCCTTCGAAGCTGGAATGCATTTCCGCGCTGATGGAACGCGCGCGGGCGCGGTCTTTGACGTCGCCCGGCCAGAGGTTCTTCTCGGGAAATTTTTCCGCCAGGTACTCGCAGATCGCCAGCGAGTCATGCACCGCAAGGTCGCCGTCGATCAGCACCGGCACGGTGCCGGAAGGCGAGTAGCGCGCGATGTTTGCCTTGGTATCGGGCTCGCGCAGCCATACCTGGATTTCCTCGAAGGCAATGCCGGCCTGGGTCATCAGGATCCACGGACGCATGGACCAGGAAGAATAATTTTTGTCGGCGATGACGAGCTTGAGCATGGCGCGGGCGTTGATCGGTAAATGGCGGAACAGGCGCCATTATGCCGCCACACCCGGCCGCGCCCCGGCTGGGCACTTCGCTTGCGTACGCCGCCGTCGCGGCCGGTACCTAACGCCCCGCGTTATCCCGATAGCGCGACAGCCGTGCGCGCGGATTGGCGCCCGCCAGGTATTGCGGCACTTCGGCATCCATGGTCACCGGGTGCACGCCCAGCTCCGGCGCGATGGCGCCTTGCATCACGTTGTCGACCTTCAGGCTGTCGAGATTGTCGCGGGTGAGCGGCGGGCTGGGCAGGAATTCCATCAGCCAGGCCTGGAGGTAGGCCAGGCCTGTGGGCAAGGGCAGCACGGCGGCGGGGTGGCCGGCGGCCTGGCCGGCGTATTCGACCAGCTGGCGCAGGGTGTAGACCAGGGGGCCAGCGAGGTCGTAGGTGTGGCCGAAGGTGGCGCGGTTGTCCAGCGCGTTCACTGCCGCCTGCGCCACGTCGTCGACCCAGATGGGCTGCAGTTTGGCTTCCGCCCGCCCGAGCGGGAACAGCGGGAAATAGGCCTGCAAGCGGGCAAACAGGTTGAGGAATTTGTCGTCCTGGCCGAACACGACAGAGGGGCGGAACACGGTGACGGCGATCTGGTCCGGGTATTCCTGGGTGGCGGTGTGCACTTCGGCTTCGCCTGCCGCCTTGGAGCGCAGGTACATCGAAGGCGCCTTTCCGCTGGCGCCCATGGCGCTGAAATGCAGCAGGCGCGGCACGCCGGCGGCGACGCAGTCCTGGGCGACGGCGCGCGGCAGGTCGACGTGCGCGGCCTTGAATTGCGGGCCGTAGGGGTCGCCGCCGCGGCTGGCCAATGTGCCGACGAGGTTGATCACCGCGTCGCGCCCCTGAACTAAGCGCGCGAGCTGGTTGCGGTCGTAGACGTCGGCCTGCACCACCTCCACCGTCGGCAACAGGATCAGGCGCTTGGCCCGCTCGCGATTGCGCGTAGCCACGGTGACCGCGACTTCGTTGGCGGTAAGAATGCGGGCGATGGCCGAACCGATCAGGCCGCTGCCCCCGATGAGCAGGACGTTACGCGTTTGCATGACAGTCTTGGGGCGGGGAGGGGTCAGGCCATTCTACCGGCCCGGCCCGCCCTTGTGTGTCAGCGGCGCGCCTACGTCGCCCCAGCGGCGACGGACGCCGGCCCGTCAGGGCATATCGACCGGCTTTTCCTCGGGCAGGCGCGCCGGCACCGGCGGCAGGCGGTCCTTGATCGAGGCCGGCTTGCCGGTGAACAGCGCCTGGTAGATGACGGCGTTGCTGATCACCTTCTTGACGTAGTCGCGCGTCTCGTTGAGCGGAATCGTCTCGGCGAACACCGCCGCTTCCATCGGCTTGACGTCGCGCCAGCGGCGCGGGCGGCCGGGGCCGGCGTTGTACGCGGCGGAAGCGAGGGCCTGGTGGTCGAACAGCTCGTCCAGCACCATCTTCAGGTAGTTGGTGCCGAGGGTGAGGTTGGTGCCGAGGTCGTTCACCTGAGCCGGCTGGAAGTCGGTCATGCCGATCTTTTTCGCCACCCAGCGCGCGGTGGCGGGCATCAGCTGCATCAGGCCGGAGGCGCCGACGCCGGAGCGCGCGTCGGTGATGAAGCGGCTTTCCTGGCGCATCAGGCCGTAGACCCAGGCGTCGTCCAGGCCCACCGCCTCGGCCTGCGTCTTCACCTCTTCCAGGTGCGGCGAGAGATAACGCAGGGTGAAGTCGTGCAGGGCGACGGTCTTGTCGGCGGTGTTGATGGCGCGGTCGGGCAGGCCGTTGATGCGCCCGAGCGTGGCCACGGCGAGCAACTGCTTGTCGTCCAGGCGCTGGATGCAGAAGTTCCACTCGCGGCTGGCTTCCGGGCGCAGGCCGATGCGGTAGAGGTTGAGGGCGCGCACGAAGCAGGGTTCGCGGCCCATCGCGTCCACCTCTTCCTTGGTCGGCTTGTAGCCGACCGGCGGGATCACGGTGACGCGGCCCAGTTCAGCGGCGGCGAGCTGCCCGTAGAAGCTGTATTCGCCGGCAATCGACTCGAACAGCTGCTTGGCATCTTCCGGCTTGCCTTCTTCCTTCAGGCCGCGCGCCAGCCAGTAGGTCCAGGTGGAGTCGCGCCGCGTTTCGGCGGACATGCCGCGGATGGCGTGGCGCGTCATCTTCCAGTCGCGCGCGCGCAAGGCGGCGCGCGCCTCCCATTGCAGGTATTCATCGGGCAGCTGGATTTCCTTGGCCTCGCCGAACCACTTCACCGCATCCGGAATCAGGCGCTTGGCGCCCCAGTAACCGACCACCGCCCAGCCCCACTGCCGCTCGGACTCGAGGAAAGGCTTCTTGTCTTCGCCGGTCCAGTAGGCGGCAGCAGCGCGCGGGTCGCTTTGCGCCAGGCGCGACAGCGCCAGCAAGGTCAGCTCGCGCTCGCGGCGGGTGCTGTGGTCGGACTTGCGCTTGAGGAACTTGTCCGGCTGCTTGTACAGCGCTTCGAGGGTCTTGGCGTCCACCGACTGCGAGTCCGGCAGGTAGCCGGCGGTGCGCTGCAGCGCCGGCAACAGGCCGTTGTCGGCCAGCACGCGCATGCGGTCCCACACCTGGCGGTCGGTGATGCGTGCGGCGTTGATCAGGGTCTCGGCCATGGTGGTGCAGCCGTCGCCCAGCTCGCGCGGCGAGAGGTACAGGCGCATCGCCTCGCGCAGGGTCGCTTCATCCCGGCTGTTCATGATCACGCGATGCAGGGCGGCGTAACACTGGATTTCGGGATCGTCGTTGAACACCAGCTTGCCGCGCTCGGCCTCGAACTGGTCCCACTCGCGCTTGCGGCCGAGCAGCTTGACCCAGTCGGTGCGCGCGCGCTCGGCGAGGTAGGTCTTGTCGTACTTGCCGAGGAAGCTCAAGTAGTCGCTGTCGTCCGGGTCGGAATAGCGGCCGGCGCGCCCGGCCAGCAGCATCCAGTAGGCGCCGTAGACCTCCATCGGCGTGCCTTGCAAGACGGCAGCGGCCTTGGCCAGGCGATCGCGGTTGCCGGCGCGCAGGGCGTCGCGCGCGGCCATCAGGGCGGCGTCGGGGTCGGTGGGAACGGGAGGTTCGGCGGCGGGACGCCGGGGCGCGGCCAGGGCACATTGGCCCACCAGCGCCAAGGCGACAAACGCACGGGCGCAAAAGCTAGTCAGGCGGAACATGACGCTACTGTATCGCAAACTCATTGACCTTCGCCCTTGCGCAAGGGACGAATTTTTCTTCACAATCGGCGCTCCCTTCCCGTGCGCTCCGGAATCCGCAGGCAAAGCAACGCACAATAATGCCCGCGAACCGCGCCCCACCTCCCCTTAACGACCCAATCCGCAAACCGATGACCATGGACGAAAACCTGTCCGCCCGCCGTGCCGGCTGGCGCCGTGAGATGCTGGCGCGCCGCGAACACATGCCCGCCGAAGCCCGCGCCGCGGCGGACGCCGCCCTCAACGCCCAGTTGCGCGAGCTGCTGGCGCCGCTTAACGGCGTTCTCTGCTTCACCTGGCCGATCAAAAGCGAATTCGACGCCCGCCCCCTGATCACCGAGTGGCTCGCCGCCAACAGCGACCGGCGCGCCGTGCTGCCGGTGGTGATGAAGCGCCACACGCCGCTGCAATTCCGCGCCTGGGCGCCCGGCACGCGCATGCGCGCCGCCGGCTTCGGCACTTCCGTGCCCGACGAAGGCGACTGGCTCACGCCCGAGACCCTGCTGATCCCCCTGGTCGGCTACGACCGCGGCGGCTTCCGCCTGGGCTACGGCGGCGGCTACTACGACCGTACGCTGGCCACGCTGAATCCGCAGCCCTACAAGCTCGGCGTCGCCTATTTCGACTGCGCCCTCGACACCATCGAGCCGCAGGATCACGACATCCGCATGGACACGCTGGTCACCGAACGCGGCGTCACGCACTTCAACAAGTAACGCGGCCCGCGCGAAGGCGACACCAACACGCAGCAACGCAACAAGACCGGTCACAAGTCGCCACGGAAATCTTTGCCGCTTTGCAGCAAACGCAAATACTTATAAGCATTTTGCGCCCGCATGCCCGCAAAGCCCTATTCAGCAAACACTGAATAGGCTTAGCATAGCGCCCAGAGGCGGACGATCGCACCGCAATGCTTTCCGGATGCACGAAGTTGCAGCAAAAAAGCATCCAGATCGCCGCATGCGACCGTAACCACATATCGAAAACCGCCTGCAATCGAGACCGAAGGAGGGCACTATGCCAACCCGCAATATCCTCATCATGGGCGCGAGCTATGGTTCACTGCTCGGCGCCAAGCTGGCGCTCGCCGGCCATAACGTCACGCTCGTCTGCCTGCCGGCCGAAGCCGACCTGATCAACAAGGACGGCGCGCACATCCGCATGCCGATCCGCGGCAGGGAGGGGCTGGTGCAGATCGACACCAGCAAAGCCCCTGGCAAGCTCACCGCCACCGGCACCGAAGGCGTCAAGCCCGGCAGCTACGATCTGATCGGCCTGGCGATGCAGGAGCCGCAATACAGAAGCCCCGGCGTGCGCGAGCTGCTCGATGCGGTGGCGAAATCGCGCGTGCCCTGCATGTCGATCATGAACATGCCGCCGCTGCCCTATGTCGCGCGCATTCCCGGCGTCGATGTGAACAGCCTGCGCGACTGCTATACCGATGCCAGCGTGTGGGACAACTTCGACCCCGGCACCCTGACCCTGTGCAGCCCCGACCCGCAAGCCTTCCGTCCCCCGGAAGAGCCGGTCAACGTGCTGCAGGTGCGCCTGGCCACCAACTTCAAGTGCGCCCGCTTCGACAATCCCGACCACACCGCCATGCTGCGCGAACTGGAAAAGGACATCGAAGCCATCCGCTTTGACGTCGGCGGCGAAAAAATCGAACTCCCGGTGAAGCTGCGCGCCCACGACTCCATCTTCGTGCCGCTCGCCAAGTGGGCCATGCTGATGGCCGGCAACTACCGCTGCATCACCGAAGGCGAGCCGCGCCCGATCAAGGACGCCGTGCACGGCAACCTCGAAGAGTCGCGCACCGTCTACAACTGGGTGGTGCAACTGTGCGTCAAGCTCGGCGCCGACGAAAAAGACCTGGTGCCCTTCGACAAATACGCCGAAGCCGCCAAGTGGCTGGGCGCGCCCTCATCCGCCGCCCGCGCGGTGGCCGCCGGCATGCCCAACATCGAGCGCGTCGACCGCCTGGTGCAATCGCTCGCCAAGCAAAAGGGCATGCGCCTCGACGCGCTGGACAACATCGTTGCCTTAGTCGACAAAAAGCTCGAGCAAAACCGCGCCAAGGCGAAGAAGTAGCCGCGGCGCCGGCCCCGATCGGGGCCAGGGAAGGAATTTGGGGGCAGAGTCAATTTTCGTTTTTTGAAAATTGACTCTGCCCCCAATATCCGGGTTGCGGAGTGCTTCAGCGCGCGCGCCACCAAACCTCACCGCACGTCACGCTTACCCCTAAAACGGAACTGGGGTCAGAGCACTTTTGCCAACAGCGCAAAAGTGATCCGCCCCCAAATCCTGCGCCCTCCCTTATCGGAAACACCGCTCACTCAAACTTGATATTCGCGTCCTTGATGATCTTGCCCCACTTCACGATCTCGGTCTGGATGAAGCGCGAGAACTCTTCCGAGGTCCCGCCCAGCGGCTCGCCGCCGGTGAACACGATCTTCTCGCGCATCTCCGGTGTCTTCAGCGCCGCATTCACATCCCGGTTCAGGCGCGCCACCACGTCCTTCGGCGTCTTCGCCGGCGCGAACAGGCCATACCAGTTGGTCGCCTCGAACCCCGGCAGCCCCTGCTCCGCCACCGTCGGCACATCGGGCAACTGCACCGTGCGCTTCGGCGCCCCCACCGCGATCGCCCTAAGGCGCCCCGACTTCACATAAGTCAGCACCGTCGGCATGGTGTCGAAATTCACGTCCACCTGCCCGGCCATCAGGTCCACCACCGCCTGCCCGCTGCCCTTGTACGGCACGTGCAGCAGGTCCGCCCCGGTCGCCGCCTTCAGCATCTCGGTCGACAGATGCTGCACGCTGCCGTTGCCGGAAGAGGCATAGCGCAACTGATGCTGTTTCGACAACGCGACGAAGCTCTTCAAATCCGTCGCCTTCACCCCCGGATACAGGGACAACACCAGCGAGACCCGGTTCACCAGCGCGATCGGCGCGAAATCCCGCCCCGGGTTGTACGCCAGCTTCGGGTACACATAGCCCGCCACCACGTTCGAATTCGGCAGCCCCATCAGCAGCGTATACCCGTCCGGCTGCGCCTTCGCCACCAGTTCCGCGGCAATCGTCCCCGAAGCCCCCGGATGATTCTCCACCACGATCTGCTGGCCCAACAGCTCCGCCAGCTTGATGCCGATGATGCGCGCCGTCACATCCGTCCCGCCGCCCGGCGGAAACCCCGCGAGGATCTTCACCGGCCGGTTCGGATACGACTCCTGCGCCTGCCCGCCCGCCGCCCACCCCAACGCCAGCACCGCCAGCGCCACCCGCATGCTCCGCCTGAGGCGCACGCCTCGTCCCGTCACCATCATGCCCTGTCTCCTGTCTCTATCGTTATTGCAGGTCCATGCCCGCCGCGCGCGCCTGCCTGCCCGCGCGCTGCCAGTGTAAGCCAACACGCCCGCCCCGCAAAACTTTTGCGCACCCGCCGCGCCCGCCAATTGATTTTTGCCTCCACTTGGCGCAAAGTGCAAACAGGTACCGGGTGCGCGCGGAGAGGCCGCGCCCGGCACCGCAACGCACTGCGCAACGCAGTCCGGCAACACGCGCAAGGCGTAACCACCTAACCCGTGGCGTTGCAAACGTAGTTTCGGCGCAGCACCCCCGCCCGCGAAAATGCGCGGCAAAACAGAAGGGAGGCCCCATGACGCAAAAATTCCGTCTCATCACCCGCAGTGACTTCGACGGCCTCGTCTGCGCCGTGCTCCTGGGCGAGCTCGACCTGATCGACGACATCAAGTTCGTCCACCCCAAGGACATGCAGGACGGCAACGTCGCCGTCACCTCCCGCGACATCACCACCAACCTCCCCTACGTTCCCAGCGCCCACCTCGTCTTCGACCATCACCTGAGCGAGACCATGCGCATCGCCGGCGAGCGCCCCAACCACATCATCGAAGCCGAAGCCCCCTCCGCCGCCCGCGTCGTCTACAACTACTACGGCGGCAAAAAAGTCTTCGGCGCCATCAGCGACGAAATGATGGACGCCGTCGACAAAGCCGACTCCGCCCAGTTCACCCTCGACGAAATCAACAACCCCAAAGGCTGGGTGCTCCTCAACTACGTGATGGACGCCCGCACAGGCCTGGGCCGCTTCCGCAACTTCCGCATCAGCAACTACGCCCTGATGATGGACCTGATCGACTACTGCCGCGACCACACCATCGACCAGATTCTCGAACTCCCCGACGTCGCCGAACGCGTCCAGCTCTACAACGAACACGCCCCCCAGGCCTTAGCCCAGATCAAGCGCTGCGCCAAACTCCACAAAAACCTCATCGTCCTCGACCTGCGCAACGAAGACACCATCCACCCCACCAACCGCTTCACCCTCTACGGCATGTACCCCGACGCCAACATCTCCATCCACTGCATGTGGGGCCCGGAAAAAGCCAAGACCGTCTTCGCCACCGGCAAGTCCATCGTCAACCGCTCATCCAAGACGAATATCGGCGAACTCATGCTCAAGTACGGCGGCGGCGGACACCAGAACGCGGGGACGTGCCAGGTGGAGAATGGGGAGGCGGAGAAGGTGCTGGGGGAATTGATCGGAAAGATCAACGCGGATGGCTGACCCCGCCGGCCGCCATGTTCAACGAAAGTCCATCCCATGACCTGCGCACTTTGCGGTGGTCAAGACCACCCCGCCGGCAACGGCCGCAACCCGATCCTCAACTGCCCGACCTTCGTCCGGGTGCCGCAAACGCTGAAGGACTCCATTACCGACCTGTGGACCAGAAATCCCCAGAACGTCGAAGCTGGCGAGCCGCTTGCCGACTGGATTTACGACCACATCTACTCGCCGGGCTCTCTGCAGCAAGGCTCCGACGAATGGACCTTCCATTACGGGTCCACCTCGGTTCATCTCACCGAGGAACGCATCTATATGTCGGTGAAAAGCACCAGTCTGCTGCAAGTCTGGAACGTCCTGCTGAACCACGTGTTCCGCGTCGGCATGGGTAAGACGGACATCACCCAGGCCAAGCACTGCCTCCCGCGCCTGGCTGACCTGCGCCCCGACTCCATCGTCATCTATGTATGGAACAGGGCCGGCGTATGGCGCACCTGCGACACCCTGCGCGACTTGCGGCACCGCGGCCTGATCTCCGATTCGGACTTCAACCAAAAAGCTCGCACCGAATATAGCGATCCGCAAATCCAGTTGCGCATGGACCGCATCGGCACGCTCGCGCCCGGCACCGGAGCCGTCCCCGATCTTCCAGGCGTTTCCACCGCGCCCCAGCCTCCCGATCCGAAGCAAAGCCACGGCTCCAGGCTCTCCCGCATTCTGGGCAGCGTCTTCGATGCGCGCAACCGGCCCGTGCGCCTGCCGACCGCGATCGACTTCATGGTGCCCTGCCTGGTGGCCATGAAAGACGGCGACATCAACATCACCGCGCCATGGAAACGGCAGGACCAACTGTGAATTGGACCTTGAAAAGGGATCCGGCTCGATGTAATTTCCCGAGCAACGGTTTCGAAAAAATATTCGGGCAGGCCAATCCATTTTCCGATGCCTTTTGTTGACCAGCCGATCACACCCGAACAGGCCGCCGCCCACGCGAATATTGACGCCCTGACGCAGCGGTATGGCTCTTTTCCTTGCTACTGGACTGCCGATCATCAAAGGAATGCCTTCCTGCTCTCATATGAGAAGCCGGGAATTGACGGCTATGACAATCAAGGCCGCTATGCATTTTGCTGGAATCGCCATGTCTTTTATTTCGAGGCAAAATCACATCGCAAAATAGTCAC
Source organism: Burkholderiales bacterium (assembly GCA_036498945.1). Taxonomy (GTDB): domain Bacteria; phylum Pseudomonadota; class Gammaproteobacteria; order Burkholderiales; family JAEUOS01; genus JAQGMJ01. The sequence continues at coordinate 63,977 of DASYEQ010000116.1, forward strand.
TCGCACGGAGCGGCGCTTTATCTATGAAACCAGTCTCGTCGTATTGCCGCAGGCAGTGCAGGTCGAGCGCGACGCGGTACTCGATGCAATGTGCAACGCATTAAGAGGCCGCGCCCGCGTCCCGGCCACGCTGATAGATTTGAAAATATTCCTGAAGGACCCCTATCAATTTCAGCCGACCGTCTTGTGGTCGATCGGCGGCAAACCTCCCGCCATCCAATCGTAACGAAAAACTCGGGAGCTCAGGGTTCGATTCTTTTCTGCAAGCAGTTCGCCACGGCCCTTCATCCTGTGCACGCTCACCGGCAACCATCTCCGTTTGCCGACAAGAACAGCCTTTCCGCCAACGCTTGTAGGACAGGCCGCTGCCAAGCCGTGCTAGTCTGTCGGTTGTAACCCGTTCCGGCCACGCCATATCTCCAAGGCAGCTCCATCGATGGCAGACACGCAAAACACGGGTGAACAGCTGTTGGCGCTGGCAGCGCATCTCGCCGCCAGGCGGTCAGCCATCCTCAAGTCATGGCGCGACCGCGTCAACGCGGACCCCGAGCTGACTTCGTCCGACGCCTTGCCGCGGGCGCAGTTCAACGACCACATTCCAGACCTGCTCGACGCCTTCGAGAAGCGCCTGCGCAGCTGGCAGCGGGGCGAGAGCGCGACGGCGGAGGTGCGGCGCAAGGAAGACTCCGCCGGCCATGGCTTGCAGCGCTGGCAGCAGGGCTACTACCTGCGCGAGGTGATGCTCGAATGGGGCCACTTGCAGATGTGCCTGGCGGGCGAGCTTGAGCGTTATGCCGATACCCACGCCGGCCTGGCGCCTGCCGTGATGTCGGCCGCGTGGCGGGCGCTGGCGGAGTTGTGCAGCCAGGGCGTGAGCGAGAGCACCACGCAATACTTCCAGTTGCAGCAGGCCGAGGCCGAGGGCCATGTGCGCGACATGCAGGAGACGCTGGCCGAGGCCAGCGAGCTGGACCGCCGCCGCACCGAGCTGTTCCGCCAGGCGGCGCACGACCTGCGCGGCAATGTCGGCGTGGTCACCAATGTCGCCACCGGCCTGACCGCCTTTTCCCTGCCGGAGCCGAAGCGCGAGGAGTTCCTGCGCCTGCTGCACAAGAGCGTTTCCTCCTTGCAGTCGATGCTCGACGGCGCCCTCGACCTGGCGCGCCTGGAGGCCGGCCACGAACTGCGCGAGATCAAGCCCTTCGACGCGGCGGAGCTGCTGCGCGAACTGGCGGAAAACCTGCAACCCCTGGCGCGCGAGCGCGGCCTCTACCTGAAGACGGAAGGCCCGCCCTCGCTGCCGGTCGAAGGCGACGCGCTGAAGATCCGCCGCATCGCGCAAAACCTGCTGCTCAACGCCCTCAAATACACCCAGGCGGGCGGCGTCGTGCTGGCCTGGGGCGACAGCCGCGACAACGACCCCAGGCGCTGGATGCTGTGCGTGCAGGACACCGGCCCCGGCTTTCACGCCGGCCCCGGCGCGCCGCTCGCCGATGCCCTGCAAGACGCCACCAGCGAAGCGCGCGAAGTGGAGGAAAAAGCCACCCACCGGGCACAGGGCCAGGCGCCCGCCGAGCCGACGCAGCAAGCCAGCGCCAGCGCGCCCGACCTGCGGCCGGTGCACCAGGCGCATGGCGAAGGCATCGGCCTGTCGATCGTCAAGCGCCTGTGCGAACTCCTGAATGCGTCGATGGAACTCGATTCCGCGCCGCACATGGGCACCACCTTCAGGATCGTCCTGCCGCGGCATTACGCAGCGGCCTGATATCCCTCATCCGGGCCGATCCAGGACCGCAAGCCTTACCTTTCAACCCTGCTCCAGCCGCTCCCCCAGCACCGCCGCAAAATCGACCTCCACCGGCACATAGAGTTTCATCGCTCCCGCCAGCTTGGTCACCGCATCCCCCACATAGCCCTCCGGCGCCGTACCCGGCGCTGCCGCCAGCCCCGCCATCACCTCGCTCATCAGGATGGTGGCCTGGAATTTCTTGCAGCAGCCGGCGATTTCGTAGGCAGCGTTGACAACGTCGCCCTGCACGGTGAATTTCATCCGTTGCGGGGTGCCGAAGTTGCCGATGAAAACAAACCCGAGGTCGAGGCCGATCATCGGCAGCAGCATGGGCGGGCGCTCCGGCTGCACCGCATCGAGGGAGCGCTCGACGATCCTGCGCGCGCACTGCGCCGCGGCGGCGGCACAGGCCGCATCGCCCCTGGGGGCGGGGAAGTAGACAATGGCGTCGTCGCCCAGGTAATCGGCGATGCGCCCGCCCGCGGCCTCCACCTCTTCCTGGGTGATGGAAAGAAAGCGGATTTTCTGCTCGCGCGCCTGCGCCGGGCCGAGTTCTTCGAAAACGCGGCGATTGGTGGCGGCGATCACATACATCACCGCCATGCGCTCGCGACCGTTGTTGAGTTGCAGCGCGCTTTCGCCCAGCGCCAGCACGCGCTCGAGCACGTGCTCGCCGGCATAGGCTTTCAGCGCCTCCCGCAGCAGCCTTTCCTTGAACATCCTTCCCTCTCCCGGCTGTTTTCATTGCCTGCCGTGACGGATAATATAGCGAAGCCAAAAATCAAATAGCGGCATCGTGGTAAAAGAGACCGACTTCGTTATCCGCCTCCTCCATGCGTTACCACCCTCTCGCCTTCGCCGCCGTTTTCCTCTGCGCCTCCGCCGGCGCCGCCACCTTCGACATCCCCACCCTCTCCGCCGAATACGGCGCCCGCATCGAAGTCAAGACCTGCGACGCCGACACCTGCTCCGGCCCGGCGAAAGTCACGCTCTACCGCCGCGCCGACAAGGGCGCGGCGCAGACCTTCGAGACGGAAGACATGCAGATCATGCTGGACCGCGCCAAGCCGGTGGTCAACGACAGCCGGCTGTATGAAGACCAGAGCGCGCTGATCGCGGGCGACTTCAATTTCGACGGCAGCACCGACCTGGCGATACGCAACGGCAACAACAGCGGCTACGGCGGGCCTTCGTACGACGTGTATGTCTACAACGTCACGCGCAGGAAATTCGTGCCGGCTCCTGACCTGACCGACCTGGCCTCCACCAAGCTGGGCATGTTCCAGGTGGACGCGAAGCGCAAGCGCCTGGTCACGATGGAAAAGGACGGCTGCTGCTGGCACCTGATCAGCGAATACGCGGTGGTGCCGGGCAAGGGCCTCATTACCGTGCATACGGTGGAAGAGAACGCGCGCACGGTGGAAGACCACGTGGTGGTCACCATCAGCGATCTCGCCGGCGGCAAGTGGAAGCGCTCGAAGAAGACCTACCTGATCAAGGATTACTACAAGGACGACAAGTAGGCGCGGAACAAAAATGCGCCTGCGCGGTCGAGAGCGTATCCACAGGATATGTTCATGACCAGAGAATCCATTGTTTCCTTCCTGCTTGCCGTGTGTGTGGTGGGCGGGTCCGTTTATGTCTTCGCGCGCCTGGGCGGCATCGGCAGCGTGCACAAGGCGATTGCCGCGCCGTTGCCGGACACTTCCCAAAAGGCGACACCGCCGGCCGCGCAGGCGCCGGGCGCGGCGAAGTTGCAGCCGCTGGTAGCCGGGCCCTGCAAGGGAGCGGAGTGCGCCTCACAAACAGCGCAGGCAAGCGCCGCGCTGGCGCAGGGCGAGCAGATCACCCAGGCGGAGGTGCCGGAAGACGAAGACGCGGCGCAGCCGGTCGCCGGCAAGCCGCGCTGCCATGTGCTGTCGCACCAGATCGCGCAGGTCGATGGCGCCCTCTCCTACCCCCTGTCGCAGGCCCTGCAGGCCTATTACCACAAGCACAAGCAGGAGCTGAAGGACGAAGAGGCCAAGCTGGGCTGCTGAGGCGCCGCATCGGCGGCGCTTGCGGCGGCGCAGCCGCCCGGCAATAGCGCGGGCTTCGAGAGTCACGGCGCCGGCAGCGGCGCCCCGCCACCTGCGTGCGGGCGGCGGGGCGGCGAAGAAAAAGGCCAATCGCTACACGATCCGGTGATTCGTGGCGCCCCGCTTCAGCGCGCCTCTTTTACCGCGCGATACCACTCCCGCGCCTGCTCCGTCAGCAGCAGGTAGGCCACGTAGCAGTGAAGCAGCGTCCCGACCAGCGCGAACGCCACGCGCACGCCGCCGAACATGCGGAACACGACGAAGGTGTACAGAAGCCCGATCAGGCTGAATACGGTGAAGATGAAATAAAGAATGCGCGCCCAGTTGCGCCCGCTGCCGATGGCCAGGTAAATCCAGATCGAGACGGCATACCCCACCGCGGCGAGCGCCAGGGTCAGCGCCAGCGGGCTGGCTTTTTGCACCGCCATGGGAAACACGAGGTTGTAGAGGGTGGAGAGCACGCCGATGCCGAAGCCGATCCAGAGGATCTTCACCGCCCGGTCGACCACCGGCGGGCGCGCGGGGGCGGGGCCGCCCGCATGGTCTTCGACGGCGGCCCGCGGCGGCGCGTAAGGGGAATTCTGAATCTCGCTCACTATGTTTTCCTTTGTTTTGCTGTTGTGGTTTGCGTGACTTTAATCACGAAAGCGCGCTTACGCAACGCAACATGCGTACGCAAGTCTCCAATTTGCAACAGGGGTGTAAACCGCGTTACACCCCGTTACCCTTTATGGCGCCACGCCGGTGCGCCGCCGATGTCCAATGGACGTTAAGCGAATATGCAGGCGATTACGCAGGCGCACATGGAGGCGATGATGAAAACAGCGTTGAAGATTCTGGCCTTGGCGGCAGCGGCAATGGCTCTCTCGGGTTGCGTGGCTTATCCGGCGGCGCCCCCCGGTTATTACTCGGGCGGCGGCTATTACTACGGCGGGCCGGCGTACTACGGTCCCTCGGTAGGCATCTACGCGGGGCCGGGCTACTACCACCGCCATCGCCACTGGTAAGCAAGGTTCAAGCAGAATTGCCGGAAATCGCGCCGCCGAGGGGCGGCGGGTTTGGCAGTGACGGCAATGGGAACGGCGGGCGCGAGCCTGCCGTTCTTTTTATTTGTGCTCGCGCATGGCGTGGAACCAGTCGCGCACCGGGGCGGTGAGGAGGATGGCCATCACGTAGAGCTCCAGCCCCAGGCTGGCCACCGAGAGCAGCGGAGCGAAGAGGGATTCGCTGCCGCGCGCGTAGCGCAGGCAGTTCAGCATGGTGCCGAGCAGGGAAAGGCCGGTGTAGCCGAAAAACGCCAGGCGCGCCCAGTTGCGCCCGTGGGCCAGCCCGAGAATGATCCACAGGAACAGGCCGAGGATGACGACCATGGTGGCGGCGCTTGCCACCAGCACTCCGCCGTCCAGGGGCGTGAGCAGCAGCGAGCCGAGCCCGGCGACCAGGCTGATGGTGTAGTCCAGCCCGAGGGCGATCAGTGCCGGTGTCATGCGCGCCGGGCGGCCGGGTTGGGGCTCGCGCGGCGCGGCGTCGGCAACGGCGCTGCGCGGCGGGGCGTAGGGGGAGTCGGAATCGGCCAACGGCTTCAGGCGCGCATTTTCATCGCATGGAACCATTCGCGCGCCGGGCGCGTGAGCAGCAGGTAGCAGATGTAGCCGCCCAGCCCGAGTTGGAACAGGCTCACCAGGGAATCCAGCGCGGGAAGGCGCCCGGTGAACAGATTGAACAGGAATACCGGGGCGGAAAGCAGCCCGAGACCGGTGCAGATGAGGTAGAGCAGGCGCGCCCAGTTGCGCCCGCGCGCCAGCTTGGTATTGAGCCAGAAGGTGAACAGGAATACCGCGGCATAGATCCCCGACTGGACCATCAACGGCAGGTGCTGCGGCGCTGGCACGGCCAGGCGGTACAGCGCGACGGCGATGCCGATGCCGAAGCCGATCCATAGCAGCATGACGGCCCGCGCCACTTGTGGCGGGCGCTCCAGCGAGACCTCGGGCTCGACGTCGAGTACCGCGGCGCGCGGCGGGGCGTAGGGGGAGAGGGAAGATTCCGGTTCCATTGTTGTGCTCTTCTTTGGAGACGATCGAACCCGCACTGTAGCCAAGCGCGGGCGCGGGCGCAACCGCGGCGTCCGCCCCTTGCGCGGGCAGGCAACTCGTGTATCTTAGGGAGCAGGAACGCGAGCGAATGACGGAACGGTAAATGGCCGGCGCGTGAGGTGGACGGGCAGGCGCCGGTTCCTTCGCGCAGCGCCGACAACACAACTGTGGTCGCGCGCAAGACGCCGCGGCGCCGATAGTCCGCAAAACCGCGGCGTGCGAAAAGCGGAAATCCTCCGTGGTTTACCGTGGTTTTAACACCAGCGTGGTCGGCACCCCGGTGTTTTTTTCGAAAAACCTGGGGTTTTATGGGGGTGCCACCACAAGTGTTGTAGAGGCGCGCATGAAAAAGGCCACCGCTTCTGCCGTGATTTCCACGGCGCGGTGGCCTGCAACACGCGGGTGTTGCTTTGGGTTGCCTGTTTGCCAGGGCCGCGGGTCTTGAGCCCGTGCCCCGGCTTTACGCGTGCTTAGTAGCGGTTGTGGTTTTGGGCGTGCAGCACGCGCGCCTGGTGCGGCGTGATGCGGCCATGTTCGACGGCGCGGTTGATGCGGTGGTCTTCATGGCGCACCACGCGGTGCTCCTGGCGGTGGTAGGCGTGGGCGCGTTGCCACGGAGTCATCGCCATGGCGCCGGCGGAAAGAGTGGTGGCCGCAACGGCGGCGCCGGCGATCAGCAGGGTCTTGAGGGATTTCATTTTGGGTCTCCTGTTCTGTTGAGGTCTCGTGCGTTGTGTGCACGGTTCCCATTTGACGCTTCATCTTCTTAACAATCTGCCGGAATTGTGCTTCCGGATGTGAAAGAGTGTTGGGGGTGTAAGCGATTGTTTCCGGTGTAGGCGCCCGCCGACGGCTGAGGGCAAGCTGGGCGATAATCCACGTAAGTGTTGTGTGAGGCTCGAGGCGAATGCGGATACTGGTGGTGGAGGACGATACGGTGCTGGCGGCGGCGCTGATGCGCGCGCTCACCCAGTCCGCGCACACGGTGGACCTGGCCGAAGACGGCGAGGAAGCCAATCACGCGCTCGCCAGCACGCCCTACGACCTGGTGGTGCTGGATGTGGCGCTGCCCAAGGTGGACGGCCTCTCGGTGCTCAAGCGCCTGCGCGACCGCGGCTCGCAGGTGCCGGTGATGATCCTGACGGCGCGCGATACGCTGGACGATCGCGTCGCCGGGCTGGACCTGGGCGCCGACGATTACATGACCAAGCCTTTCGACCTGCCGGAATTCGAGGCGCGCACGCGCGCGCTGATCCGCCGCGGGCATTACAGCGCGGCACCTTCCATCATGCATGGCGAGGTGCGCTTCGACGCGCTGGCGCGGCGCCTGTTTCACGGCGAGACGCCGATCGAGCTTTCGGTGCGCGAGCTGGCCGTGGCCGAACTGCTGCTGACGCGCCAGGGCCGGGTGGTGAGCAAGGAGCAGATGATCGATGCCCTCTTCGGCTGGAGCGAGGAAGTGGGCAGCAACGCCATCGAGGTCTACGTGCACCGGGTGCGGCGCAAGCTGGAGCCGCTGGGGGTGGAGATCCGCACGGTGCGCGGCATGGGTTACCTGATCGACAAGCCGGACCGCCCCGCTGCCCGCGCGGGCGAGGTAGTGCCGGGCGCGTAGTGCGATGGAGCCGGTGAGCGCAGCGGTGAGGGAAGCCGGGGACGATGCCGGGCCGGGCGCGATCGCCCCCTTCGCCGCGCCGGAGGCGCCGGCACCCGCCCGGGCGGCCTTCACCTTGCGCGGGCAGTTGCTGCGCTGGCTGCTGGTGCCGTTGTCGCTGATTTTCCTGATCGACGTCGCCGGCAGCTATTACTTCGCCAGCAAGCTGGCGGACCGGGTCTACGACGGCGAGCTGATGGAAATCGCGCGCGAACTCGGCCTGCACGTGCGGCACAACGGCGGCGGCTATGTGTGGGACCTGGAGACCGATGCCGAGCGCACGCTTCTGCTGGACCAGGTGGACCAGGTGTCGTACACGGTGTTCGGCCCCGACGGCCGCGCGCTGGCGGGCGACCCGCAGGTGGCGCGCCATCCGCTGCCGCGCCAGGCGGCCACCGCCTTTTTCGACGGCGAGCAGAACGGCGAGGCGGTGCGCTACGCGGTGCTGCGGGTGAGTCCGTCAGGGGCACCGGCCGGGGCGGTGACGGTGCAGGTGGTGGAGACCATGGGTAAGCGCAACAACCTGGTACGCGAGATGTTTTTCGACATCACGCTGCCGCAGTTGCTGCTGATCCTGATCACCGGGGTGCTGGTGTATTTCGGCGTGGCGCGCGGGCTGGCGCCGCTGGACCGGTTGCGGGCGGCGGTGGCGGCGCGCTCGCACCTGGATTTGAGCCCGGTGCCGCCGCACGAAGCACCGGGAGAAGTGCATCCGCTGCTTTCCTCGGTCAACGACCTGATGGCGCGCTTGAACGAAGTGCTGACCTTCCAGAACCGTTTCATCGCCGATGCGGCGCATCAGTTGCGCACTCCTGTCGCCGGTCTCAAGGCACACATCGAACTGGCGCTGCGCGAAGAGGAGCCGCAGGAGATCAAGCGCGCGCTGGCGCATCTGTATACGGGCGTGCAGCGCATGTCGCACCTGGTGGCGCAATTGCTTTCGCTGGCGCGCAATGAGCCCAACACGGTGAACAAGCTGGCGCTGATTCCGCTGGACCTGAACAAGCTGGCCTTCGACGTGACGATGGAGTGGGTCCCGGAGGCGTACCGCCGGGACATCGACCTGGGTTTCGACGATGCCGAGAAGCACGTGATGATCGGCGGCGACGCGATGCGCCTGACTGAACTGTTGAACAACCTGCTGGACAACGCGATCCGCTACAGTCAGCACGGCGGGCGCGTGACGGTGCGGGTGGCGCAGGAGCCGACGCCGCGCGTTTCCATCTCGGATGACGGGCCGAGCATTCCGGTGGAGGAACGCCAGCGCGTGTTCGAGCGCTTTCACCGGCTGCTCGGCAGCCACACCGACGGCAGCGGCCTGGGGCTGGCGATCGTGCGTGAAATCGCCAGCCTGCATCGCGCCGAGATTTCGCTGGACGACGATATCGATGGCGTCGGCAACGTGTTCACGGTGGCCTTCCCCGGCCTGGCGGTATCGATCTGAGGGGTGGAAGCCCTGCCGGCTTCCTTACAGCGCCCGTCGGGAACGCCCGGGGGGCTGCCGCCATGCGGTGCGCATGATGCACTGCAACCTCGGCGTACAGCGCCCCGCGCGGACACAATCGTAAGCTTCCCGTAATGCTCGGGAAAGCCGCCCGTAATGTTTGCGACAGGCGGCCGTAAAGCTTGCGACAGGGAAGGGTAATCGCCGCCGGCTAGCATCCTCGGACCGTCATTAAAACCCGAGGAGACAACATAATGTTCGAATCCCTGTCCAATCCGGACACCTGGGCCGCGCTGTTCAAGATCGCGGTCATCAACGTGGTGCTGTCCGGTGACAACGCCGTGGTGATCGCCATGGCCTGCCGTTCGCTGGAACCGAAGCAGCAGCGCAATGCCTTCCTGGTGGGCGCCGGCGGCATCGTCGTGCTGCTCACCGTGTTCACGGTGTTCGCCGCCTGGCTGATGGATCTTTCCTACATCCAGGTGATCGGCAGCGTGCTGCTGGTGTGGATCGGCATCAAGCTGCTGATCCCCGAGGACGAGGGTGACGACATCGAAGGCAGCAGCAACTTCTGGTCGGCGGTAAAGACCATCATCATCGCCGACATGGTGATGAGCCTGGACAACGTGCTGGGCATGGCCGGCGCCGCCAAGGGCCACCTGGGCATGCTGATCGTGGGCCTGGTGATCACGATGCCGCTGATCCTGTTCGGCTCGGCGCTGCTGATGAAGCTGATGGAGCGCTTTCCCGTCGTGGTGCTGGGTGGCGCGGCGCTGCTCGGCTGGGTGGCGGGCGAGATGGCGGTGGGCGACCACGCCTTCAAGACCTACTTCGAGGCGCATGAACACATGAAGGACATCCTCGAGTGGGTGGTGCCGATCGCCGGCCTGCTGGTCGTGGTGGTGACCGGCAAGGTGCTGGGCTATAGCAAAACGAAGGAGGCAAAGGCGCTGCACCAGGCCGGGGCCGTGGCCGAATCGGCGGAGCGGGCCGGCTCCTGAACAACAACACAATAAACAGGAACGGAGGACGCTGAGATGGCGAATGTCGCCGTACCCGTGCAGGACGAGCGGGAGGTCGACTGGGCGGTGGAACAGGCTGTCAAGCTGTTCCGCTTCCACCAGGCGCGCATCCATCTGCTGAACGTGCAGCACCCGTTGCCGCGTCACGTCTCGCGCTTCTTCTCGGGCGCCGACCTGCAGGAATTCCACCAGGAAAGCGGCATGCGCGTGCTGCAGCCGGCGATCCGGAAGCTGACCGAGGCGGAAGTGGCCTTCAAGGTGCACCTGCTGGTGGGCCACGAGGCGGAGACCATCGTGCACTTCGCCGAGGAGTATGGGTGCACGCGCATCGTGATGGAAGACAAACCCGAGGGCCTGCTTTCCGCGCTGGGGCTGGGCGCGGTCAACAGTCAGGTGAGTCACCTGCTCAGCGCGCGCAACCTCAGCGTGGCGATGGGCGCAGTACAGATATAACGCAGCCTTACCGTCGAAAGCGCGCGGTCCGCGGAAGCGGTTCGCGCGCTTTCATATTCGCTTCCACGCGACGCGCCGGCTGTGGGAAGGCGCCGACAGGCGCATGCGTACCGCCCTACTCGCGAATCGGCCGGGCCGCCGGATAGCCGCCCGCAAGGGCCTTGTCCAATGAACACATCTGGACAAGGAGCACGCCATGAAAAGCCTCATCACATTGTTGATGGCGACACTCGTCGCCGCCCTCACCGGCTGCGCGGTTTACACACCCGGCCCGCCCGCCGGCGTGAGCGTCACCTACTACGACGCCCACCCCTATCACCATCATCACGACCATCGCTGGTAGGCGACACCCAGGCGTAACAAGTCCGTAACAACGTTACGGCCTGTTACGCTTTCGCCGCAGCTACCGGTCGGCTTCGCGTGTCCAACAAGCGTTAATCAGACAGCTTGTCACGCATGGAGATCATCATGAAACGTTTGCTCGTTCTCGCCCTTGTCGCTGCCACCCTGGGTGGTTGCGCGGTATACGTACCGGGCCCGCATCCGTATTACCATCATCACTACTATCGCTACTAAAAACCGGCGAAGGCTTCTTCCTGCGCCTGGCGGATCATGCGATAGACGGTGCGCGCGTTCCTGATGTGCTCGAACGCGCGCTCGACCACGAAGCCCGGCCAGGCGGCGAAGGGGTGACGGCGGCGCGCGGGCGCATCCGCGCTGTCGAAGGTGATGGTGCCGCGCTCGCCCTGCTCGGTCAACGTGACGTCGGGCAGCAGGCGTAGCGGCAGCGACTTCACCTCGCGGCGCCGCAGCCCGCTGATGATGATCACGCGCTGGTTGGTCAGCGCGTAGCGCGTGCGGGTACGCCGCCACGCGTCCACGAGAAAGCGGCCGGCCACCATGTAGAGGCCGATGGCGACAAAGGGGATGCCCCAGAGCACCATGACGTCCCGCATGCCGTCGGCCTGCGTGGATGCGTGGATGCGGACGACGCTGCTTTCCCAGAAGATGGCGAAGCCGCACCACATCACGCTGAAGGGGATCTGATAAAGGTCGGAGGCACGCAGCATGAAGCCCGCGGGCGGTCGCCCGGACCAGAGCAGGTGCTCGCCGGGCGCGAACTCGCACAAGGCTTCGTCGCGATGCATGCGCAGGATGGCGTTTTCCATATTGTTCTCCTTGCAATCCGATTGAATATCGGGACGGCGCCGGCCGCGCGTGATGCGCGGCCGGCCTGCCCGTTTCCTAGTCCTGGCTGTGCCCGACGCGACGCGCAATCGGGTTGCGGTCGGCCAGCATCATCGCCAGCATGGTCTCGACCATCGAACCACTGGCGCCGCCTTCCTTGCCACCGCCGACGGTGATGCTTGGCACCAGCGGCAGCTTGGCGTGCTCGATCGCCTCGGCAAAGCGCATCAGCACCTGGCTGTTGAGCTGGTACTGTGGGCCGCCATAGGCCTCGACCTTCTTGGTCGTCGCTTCCGCCTCGGCCAGGCCGGTGGCGCGGATACGGTCCGCATCCGCCATGCCTACTGCGCGAATACGCTCCGCATCGCCATTACCTTCCACACGCACGCGGTCGGCATTCGCCTTGGCGGTCACCTGGATCGTTTCGGCTTCCTGGCGCGCTTGCGCGAGTTTCGCCTTGCCCTCGTTCTCGCGCACCTGGATCGACAACTGCGACTCGGTGATGTGCGCCTGTTGCTGCGCCAGCGCCTGTTTCTCGCGCAGCGTGCGCTCCTGGGTCGCGGCGATCTCCTGCAGCTTGTAGGTCTCAACCTGCTCCACCGCGATCTGGCGATTGCGCAATTGCATCAGGATCTGCTCGATGCCACCGCCCTGCCCGCCCTCGGGCCCGCTGGCGCGCGGCGTGCCGATCAGCACCTCCTGCAATTCGAGGTTATAGCCGGCGAACTTCGCCCGCATCTCCTCCAGCGAGAGATTCTGGATTTCGCTGCGCTCCTGCAGCAGCTCGATCAGAGTCTTGGTCTGTGCGATGTTCTTGAAGAAGGCCGAGACCATCGGGTCGAGCGTCTGCTCGACCAGGCGCTTGATGTCGCCGAAGCGCTGTACCACCAGCGGCGCTTTCATGTAGTCGATATGCACCACCACCGACAGCGGCAGCGTGGGCTCGAACGCGTCCTTGGTAATCAATGAAACTTCGGACAGATTTTCATCCAGGCGATGCGGCCCGGTCGCCTCCTTCAGCCACTTGAGGACGAAGTTGGTGGTGGGCACCACGATCACCTTGCCGGCATAAGTATTGAAGGCATATTTGCCGGGGAGCATCGGCCTGTTCCACACGCCGCGGGTACCGGGCTCGACCAGCTCGCCGTGGCGATAGGCGTCGCCACTCATGTCCGCGCCGTAGCGCCCGGTGTACGACACCACCACGCCTACGGTGCCGACCTCGATCACTGTCTTTTTCACCAGTTCGACGGTGGCGAACAGGCGGTTGATGTAGTACGAACCATCCACCAGCACCTGGTACTGGCGGCCGCGAAAGCCGGCGGCGCGCAGGAACTTCTCTGGGTCCTGGAAGTTGTTGTGGAACAGCTCGGTGCGGCGCGCGTCATTGCCTACCGCCGGCGCGATGATCTCGCCGTCCGGCAGCGCCGGGCCGTCATGCACGGTAACCACCCCGATCACGTCGTCCGCATCCTTGATCACCACCGGCTCGAAGCCATGGCGCGAGTCGATCAGCTGGCCCATCTGCTCGATCACCCCCTCGTCGGAAGACTCCAGCTTGATCGCATAGCGGCGCTCGCGCGTCAGCACGATGAACTGCGCCAGGTTGATCGCATAGGTGCCCTCGCGCAGGATCTTGCGCTGCGGACCTTTCTGACCGCCGGCATCGAGAAACGCGCGTACGTCCTGGAAGTCGAGCGCTTTTTCGTTCGCAGCCAGCGTCTGCGTCGGCGGCAGCGCCGCCCCGTCGCGGGCAAATACATAGCCGATCTGCCCTTGCGGAATGGTTACCAGCGGCACCCGATGCACCAGATACTGGAAGGGCAGGAAAAAGTGAAAGCCGCCGCGCAGCACATCAGGCGCATAACCGGCTTCGCCGTTCAGCGCAATCAGGCCGCTCTGGATGGAGCCGCCCGCGCTCCACAACTTCTCCTGCACGCCCAGGCGGTCGTTCGGAATGTAGCGAATCATGCCGCTGATGAAGGCAAACAACACAAACCCCGCGGCACCGATCAAACAATAGGCCCACACGGTCAGTCCCATGATGAAACTCCCCAATAAGAAGAAAGATTTGAAGTGATGCCGCGGCCCCGGGGCGGCGGGAGATTCGCGCTGTGTCCAGAGCCGTGCGGTGCGCGGACAGTGCGGGCGAACGAATCCCCGGGCCGGTCTTGCCCGGACCGGCCTCAAGTCATTCGGGGAATCAGGTGCGCACGCTGCCGTGACGCGCGCCGCGCGGATGCCGCGCAGCGCAGGGCGAGATCACCGCCGTCGGCCGCGGAACTCGCTGGGCAGGTCGTGACCGTAGAAGATCACTTGCGAATCACGGAAGGGATGGGTGCGCCAAGGACGGCGCACGCAGCGGACACGGCGCGCAAGGCAGCGCTTGGAAGATCGCACGCCTGCGCGGGGTGCGGGGGTGGGCCGAGGGTCGCTCCGGCCGGAGAGGAAATTCTTGTTGTTCGACATTGTGGGCGCTCTGCCAGCCGCCAATTTCTTGTCAGACTAAACGGTTTGCTTTATCTCTTGACCAGCGTCGCCTTGTGGGCCCCGCCGGCTTTATGTCGCATCAATAATTAATCACTTACTTAATTAGAGTACGCCGGCCGCAATAAATTGCAAGATCAGCCGACGAACGGTTGTTTGTGCGCCGGGCGACCCGGGGCGCGCGTTTTGCCGTCCCAGCGACGAAGCCCCTTGCCAGACTCAGCGCGCGCCCGGCGCCAACTTGCGGATTTTCATGTCTGGCTGAGAAATTGCCGATGGAGCATCCAATTTCTCAGGTAAGCGAGTACAAACTCTCAATTTTATTTCGTGAAATCAGTCATTTACCAACTCGATCTCCGGGAATTCGCCCGAGTTCCTCTATCCCATTGTCCTAGTGCAAATTCGTACAACAGGTGACTTTGTTGCTTTTTCGCACTCCGCTTTCGTGCAAAAGTCGCGCCCACCGGGTTTATATGCTTAAGTTGGATCCCAGTAGTCGCGCCTGGCGGTGTAATTTGTTATCATGAAGAGCTAAACCGCTGTTTTCAGCGGTCTTTTTGTTGCCCGCCGCTAAGCCGCCTGAACCCAGGGCGCGCCCGATCAACAGGGTAAGCGGGCTGGCCGGCGCTTTTCGAAGTTGAATCAAAAGACGATTGAATGCGCACAGGCCTGGGGCAGATTTCTTCGCTTTTCGCCAGCACACAGGACCGATCATGACCACCGCTTACGCACCGCAGAAAAAAATCTCGTCTTTCCATCCGCCGCAGCGCACCCTGCTGGGTCCCGGCCCTTCCGAGATCAACCCGCGCGTGCTGGCCGCCTCTTCCCTGCCCGCCATCGGCTACCTCGACCCGATCTTTGTCGAGATGATGGATGAGCTCAAGCAACTCCTGCGCTACGTCTACCAGACCAACAACCAGCTGACCTTCCCGCTCTCCGGCCCCGGCTCGGTGGGCATGGAGTCGTGCTTTGTCAACATGGTGGAGCCCGGCGAAAAAGTCGTCGTGATGAAGAATGGCGTGTTCGGCGGCCGCATGGTCGAGAACGTCGACCGCGTCGGCGGCAAGTCGGTGGTGATCGAAGACCAGTGGGGCGAGCCTTGCGACCCGCAAAAACTCGAAGACACGCTGAAGAAGAATCCCGACACCAAGGTCGTCTCCTTCATCCACGCCGAGACCTCGACCGGCGCGCAGTCCGACGCCAAGACCCTCACCGCCATCGCCCACAAGTACGGCGCGCTGGTGATCTGCGACGCCGTCACCTCGCTGGCCGGTACCCCGGTCAAGACCGACGAGTGGGAACTGGATGCCGTCTACTCCGGCTCGCAAAAGTGCATCTCCTGCGTGCCCGGCCTGTCGCCGGTTTCGTACAGCGAGCGCGTGATCGAAAAAGTGAAGCTGCGCAAGGACAAGAACCGCGTGCAAAGCTGGTTCATGGACCTGAACCTGGTGCTCGGCTACTGGGGCGAGACCACCCGCACCTATCACCACACCGCGCCGATCAACAGCCTGTTCGCCCTGCATGAATCGCTGCTGCTGCTGAAGGAAGAAGGCCTGGAAAATTCCTGGGCGCGCCACATGCGCCACCACCTGGCGCTGAAGGCCGGCATGGAAGCCATGGGCCTGAAGTTCCTGGTGAAGGAACAGTATCGCCTGCCGCAGATGAACGCCATCATGATCCCCGAGAGCATCGCCGCGCGCGAAGGCGAAGTGCGCAAGACCCTGCTCAACGAGTTCAACATCGAAATCGGCGCCGGTCTCGGGCCTCTCGCCGGCAAGATCTGGCGCATCGGCATGATGGGCTACTCCAGCAAGCCGGAGAACGTGATGCTGTGCCTGTCCGCGCTGGGCTCGGTGCTGGCCGACATGGGCCAGCCGGTCAAGGTGGGCGAGGCCGAAGCCGCCGCCCACTCCGCTTACGCTTCGATGCACGCCTCGGCCGCCCAGGCCAAGCTGCGCGCCGCGGCGTAAGTTAACGCAGGCACGGTCAAGGGGAGCCGATGTCCAACCAGGATACGACGCTGGACTTGTCGATACACGACAGGCCGGCGCCGGTTGCCGCGGTACTGTTTGCCGACATCGCCGGCTCGACCAAGCTTTACGATATCCTGGGCGACACGCGCGCCAAGCAACTGATCGACGAAACGCTCTCGGAACTGCGCGCGGCCACCGCGCGCTTCCAGGGGCGGGTGATCAAGACCATCGGCGACGAGATCATGTGCGTGTTCCGCGACGCCGAGCGCGGCATGCTGGCCGCCTGCGACATGCAGACCCGCGTCAATGCCCTGCCGATCGTCGACGGCGTCAAGCGCCTGATCCGCGTCGGCTTTCATTACGGCGCAGTAATCGAGGAAAAGGGCGACGTGTTCGGCGACACGGTGAACGTCGCCGCGCGCATGTCCGGTGTCGCCAAGGGCCTGCAGATCATGACCAGCCGCGCCACCGCCGACATGTTGCCCGGCCCCATGCGCGCCTCGGTGCGCCCGATCGCCACCGTGGCGGTCAAGGGCAAGGACGACATGCAGGTCTGCGAGGTGATCTGGCAGAGCGACGACGACCTCACGATGACGGTCGATTCGCTGCATTCCAGCCGGCCCGCCGCCGCCTCCAATGCCGAAGTGGCCCTGATGCACAATGGCCGCGAGCTGGTGCTGTCAGGCTTGCTGCCCGCCGCCACCTTCGGCCGCGGCGTCGACAACACCTTCGTCATCGGCGACCTCAAGGCCTCGCGCAATCACGCGCGCATCGAGAAGCGTCGCGACAAATTCTTTTTGATCGACCAGAGCACCAACGGCACCTTCGTCACCGTCAAGGGAGAGGCGGAGATGGAACTGCATCGCGAGGAAGCGATGCTGCGCGGCACCGGCATGATCCTGTTCGGCCACAGCGCGGCGGAATCGGCCGAAGAGACGGTGCAGTTCGTGGTACGCGGCTAAGCCGCGCCGCGCGCAGCGCGGCGGCAGTGAGTCAAATGCGCGGGATGCTGCCGGCAATCATTCGCCGGCCTGCACCTCGGCAAGGGTGCGCATCTGGAATTTGCCGTCGCGGCGGAACAGCCAGGATTCGAGGTATTCGACATGGCCGCGGCGCAGCACGGCGTGAGTCGGTTTGGGCAGGGGCGCGGCGCGTTTCAGGCTCGCCAGGGCGGCGGCGCGGGTAACCGGGTCGCCGTTGTCGCGAAAGATGCGGGCGCCGATAAGGTCGCCTTTTTCATCGATGATCACGCTGAGCACGACGATGGAACGCAACAGCGGTGGCGGCTGGCCGGTAAACACCTGTTCGGCGTTGGCGGCATACACGCGCCTGGCGACGTCGACCTTATAGCCGGCCAGGCTGCTGGCATTGGAAGGCTGCGCCGGCACGGACGCCACCGGCGGCGGGATCACCAATACCGGGGGCTGCGCCTCCGTGGCCGGTGGCGCCTTGTGCGCGCAGGCCGCCAACAGAAGCGTCAGGGGGAAAAGGCGCAGGGCGCGCGAGGGGGGGAGAAGAATCATGGGGGGCTGGGCGGTTTGTCTCGATGCGATTCGCGTCTTGCGGCGGCGCCGCTGCATGGGCCGCGCTGCCTATGCCACATTGGAGCGTTGCCGTCCGGAAACGTTCCTCGCCCTCTTCACCAAAAGTGATCCGTCCCCGCGTCTTGTCCTACATGATCGCGGCCTGATGACAGCGTCACGGCCACCTGTTGCATGCGTGCAAATTAGTGCATGCGAAACGCGACAAGTCGCAGGCTCTGTGTAAATATCCAGCCACCATGTCCGTGGAAAACGCTACATCCCTTCCAAGCACGGCGAGCACGGCCGCCAATGCGCGCGCCGAATTGTCGGAGGAACTCAAGCGCCAGGCGCTGGAATTTTCGCAGCGCACCATCGTCAAGCGCAGCGAGGCGATCAATCTCGCCAAGGCGCACCAGGAGGAATTGCGCCTGGCCATCCTCGCCGAAGCGCAGGCGCGGCGCGCCAAGGAAATCGCCCGCACCCGCGCCGAAAAGGCGATGAGCGAGCAGGCCTCCCTCGAAGAGGAAGCCCGGCGTGCCGAGGAGATCCTCGGTCACATCCGCATCCAGCTCGACGACACCTTGAAGGCGATCGCCGGCGCCGACGGCGAGCTCGATCTCGCCACCACCAGCCGCGATGCCGGCACCCCCGACGAGGGGCAGGTGAACGGCCTCAAGGGCGAGATCGCGCAACTGCGCGAACGCCGCGACAACCTGGTGGCCGAACGCAACGCGCTGGCGCGCACCATCGAGGAAGCCGAAGCAGGCCTGGATGGCGCGCGCGTGCGCAACCTGCAACTGGAAGCGCAGGCCAGCGACGCCGAAGTGCAGTCCAGAACGGCGCAGGAAAAGCTGGCGCAAGCGCGCGTCGCCCTGACCCAGGCGCAAAGCGAACTGGATAACCTGCGCACCGCCACCGCCGCCGTCACCAGCCAGACCGACGAGGCGCGCCCCGCCCTGGGGCTGACGCAAACCATGCAGGTGCTGGCCGCGAACTTCAAGCCGGAAGACGGCGCCGAGCCTGGCGTCGCCACCGCTGCGACGATCGACAACACCCGCCTGGCCGAAGACCAGGCCAATGCCGAACGCCAGGCCACGCTGGACGCTTCGCGCCGCCTGGAAACCGCGATCCGCGCGCGCCTGGCGGCCGAGCAACGCTCGCAGCGCGAGGCGCAGTCGCTGGCGCGCGTCGAGGCCGAGGTGGAAAAGGTCGCCGAGGCGCGGCGCATGATCGCCGAGGAATTGAAGCGCGAAGTGGAGCGCCGCGGCGAACTGGACCTGCAGCTTGATGCCGCCCGCACCCAGCGCATCGAACTCGATGCCCAGTTGCGCGAGGTCGCAGAGCGCCAGACCGGCGCGCGGCGCGACGCCGATACCGCGCGCACGCAGATGCGCGCGGCCGAGGAGGAATTGACGCGCCTGCGCGGCGAAAGCGCACGCAGCGAGAACGAGTTGTCCGCGCGTCGCCGCGAGGCCGAGCAGCTGAAACAGGACCTGGCCAACGCCCTGTCGCTGGTCGGCTCCTACGCCGCCGACCTGAAGCGCGAAAAGGAAGCTGCCGCCGGCATCGAACAGGAACTGGCGCAGGCGCGCGCCCGGCGCACGCAGGCTGAAAGCCTGCTCGCCCCCGAGCGCGCCGCCGCCGAACGGGCCGAGCAAGGCAGCGCCGAAACCCGTGCCCGCCTGCAGGAACAGGCTGCCGCCGCGCAAGCCGCCGCCCGCCAGGCCGAGCAGGCGCTCGCGCGGCAGCGCGAGCTGGTAACCAAGGCCGAAGCCGAACTGGCGGCGGAAGAGGTGCGTGCCGAGCGCGCCAAGCATGAACTGGCCGACCTGCTGTCGCGCGCCAGCGCCCTGGAAGCCGACCTGAAAAGCGAGAAGGTGGCGCTGCGCACCGGCGAAAGCGAGCTGGCGCGCGTGCGCACCGAAGCGCAAGCGCTGGAACGCGCGCTGCTCGCCCAGCGCACCCAGGCGAGCCAGTTCGAAAGCAGTGCCGCGACCGAAAAGCGCGTGCAGGAAACGCACAAGGCCGCCGCGCTCACCGCAGCCGAAGCCGCGCGCGCCGAACTGGCGAAATTGCGCGAGCAGGAACAAGGCACGCAGGAGGAACTGGGGCGCCAGCGCCGCCGCGCCGAGCAGATGAAGCAGGACCTGGCCGAAGTGCTGTCGCGCACCTCGTCCTTCGAAACGGATTTGCAGCGCGAGCAGGCCGCCGTCGGCGCCGCGCAAACCGAATTCGACCGCGCCCGCGCGCGCCGCGCCGAACTTGAACAAAACCTCGCTACCGAACAGGCGCGCGCCGACATCGCGGCCGGCGAAGCGGAGGCCGCACGCAATGACGGCGAGAATGCCCGCCGCGCCAGGGCCGGCCATGAAGCCGCCCTGGCCGAGACCGAACTAGCGGTCACCGAACTGGAAGGCCGCCTGGCGCTGATCGACAGCGCCCGCAAGCAACGCGAAACCCATCTGGCCGCCGCCGTCGAGCAGATCGCCGAGCTGGTGCACCAGGCGCGCCAGCACGCCGAAGCGCACGCCGCCGAACGCGAGCGCCTCGACGCGCTACGCGCGCAGCGCGAGGAGACCGGGCGCCAAGCCGAGGAGGAGCGCGGCGCGCAGGCGCGCCTGGCGGATGCCGTCGCGGAGGCGCGCGCCGCCTCCCAGGCTCTGGAAGCCGAGACGCAGGCCGAACGCGCGCGCGGCGACGAGTTGCGGGCGCGGCGCGACGAAGTGCGCACCCAGGCAGCGGAAGCGCGCGCCGAATGCAGCCACGAGGAAGTGGCGCTGCGCGACGCCCATGCGGCCCTGCGCGGCCTGCGCGATTCGTCGCAGCGCCAGCGCGAGCTGGTGTCGCGCTCGCGCGACGAACGCCTCGAAAGCGAGGAGATGGCGCGCGCCGAGCGGCTGCGCCACGCCGGCATCCGCGCCGCCGCCGCCGAATTGCAGGCGGCGATCCGCGAAGAACAGCAGCTTCTGGCGCCGCTGGCCGAGGAGTTGCGCACTGCGCGCGCGCACCGCGACAACAACCGCGAGCGCCTGGAGGCGGCGCGGGCGGCGGCGCAATCCGCGCTCGCCAGCTGGCAGGGCGAGCAGCTGAATGCCGACAAGCTGGAACGCGCCGCCGAGCGCGAGCGCGACGCCCGCGAGCATCACGAAACCCTGCTGCAACTGACGCGCAGCGAGCGCATCGCCCTGGAGTCCGACCTGCGCGAAGCGCGCGTGGCCGCGGCCCGGCAGCAGGCGCAACTGGCGGAAGCGCGTGCGCAGGTGGCCCACGTGACGGCGCAGGCACGCGGCTTGCCGGTACCCAACCTCGAACCCCTGCAGGCCGAACGCGCCCGCCTCGAGCAAAAGCACGCCGAACTGGAGCAGACGCTGGAAGGTCTGAACCAGTCGATTGCCGCCTCCTCGCAGGCCATCGCCGCCGCCCGCGCCCGCGCCACCGACCTGCGGCGCGACGAAGGCCTGGTGCGCGAAGCCCTGCAGGAGGCCGAATCGGAGTTCGAGACCGCGCGCGAGGCGCGGGACGGCCGCCTTGCCACCATCACCACCGAGCGGGACGGTGCGCGCGCCGACGTCGATGCCGCCGAGGCCGAACTCGCGGCCTTGCGCGCACGCATCGACGCGGCGCGCCAGGCGCTGGGCCGCGAACACGCGGTGGAAGAATCGCGCCACACCGAATTGCGCGCCGCGCTACAAGCCTTGCAGGCGCAGCGCGACGACCTCGAACGGCAGGCCGCGCAGGCGCGCCTGGACCTGGGGCAGGCGCAAGCCGCACAGCAGGAAACGCAGGCACGCCAGCAGGCGACACAGGAAACCCGCGCTGCCGATGAAAGACGGCTGGGCGAAAGCGCCGCCGAGGAACTCGCCGTGCGCGCCCGCCTGACCGCGGCGCAAGCCGCGCTGGATGAATTGCGCGTGCAAAGCGAAATTACCGCCAGCGCCCAGCGTGAAGAAGAGACGCGCGCCCAGGCCGCGCGCGAGCGGGCCGTGTTGCAACTGCAAGCCCTGCAGGCGGAGCGTGAAACACTGGAACGGCAGGCCGCCGAGACACGCGCGGCGCTGGCGCAGGCCGAAGGCGAGACGCGGGAAAATCGCGCGCAGCTGGAAGGCGCGCGCGCCACCGGGATGCAGGGCCTGGCCGACGAACAGGCCACGCAGGCGCGCCTGCAACAGGAATTCGAAGCTGCGCGCGCCGGCGCCGCCGGGCTTCTGGAACGCCTCAATCGCGAGACCGCCGCCCATGCCTCGCGGCAGGCGGCGCTGGAGGCCTTGCACGGGCGGCAGGCGCAACTGGAACAGGAAATCGCCGCCGCGCAGGCGCGCAACGCGGAACTGGAGGCGCGGAACGCGCAACTCGCCGTGGCCGCCGCGGATTTCACGCCGTACCACCAAAGCCATGCCGAGGCCGCAGCCGCGCGCGTCGCCGAAGCCGCCTTGCGCGCCGACGCGCTGGCAAGCGCGGCGACACTGGACGGCTTGCGCAGCACCCAGGCGGCGCTGGACGAGGAAGCGCGCGAACTGCGCGCACAGCAGGTGCACGCGTACGCCGAAGCCCAGACGCAGGCAGCCTTGCAGGCGGGGCTGGACGAGCAGCGCGTATTCGATGCGCGCGCGGCGCAGGAAGCGCTCGCCGCGGAACACAACGAGGTGCTGCGGCAGACCCGCGATTTGCAGCAGCAGCGCGACAGGGCCACGGCGGCGCTGGATGAATTGCGCGCGGCGCTGGCGGTGGTCGAAACGCAGGCCCAACAGGCGCATGAGGCGCGAGAAAGCGCGCAAGCCGGCCACCGCGAAGCGCTGGAGGACCTGGAGCGCCACCAGGCCGCCGCCGCGCAGGCGCTGGAACGAGCAGAGAAGCTGACGCAGCAGGCCGACGACGCGAAAGCCGCGCACGAAAGCGCGCGCGAGCGCCTGCGCAACGTGCAGCAGCAGAATGCACAACTGGAAAACGACCGCATTCGCACGCTGGCCGAGATCAAGGCGACCAAGGCGAAAATGCGCGATGCCGAGCGCGAATCGGCGCAGCTCCAGCAAACACGGACCGGACGCGGCAAGGGCCGCTGGTGGGGCGCGGCGGCGGGCGCCGCCTTTGCCGCGACGGCGGTGGCGATGTACGTGATGCCGCGCTATTGGCCGCCGCAAGGCGCGGTAACCCAATCGGCGCCGGCAACTGCGAAGGCGCCGGCGGCAACGCCGCCCAAGGTGGCCGCGACGCCACTCTACCCGGACGACCGCAACGCCAGGCGCGACCTCAACCTGAGCTACGAGCTCGGCGACAAGGCGTCGCCTGCCAAACCCTAGTACCCGCCAGCCCCGCTGTGCGCGTCACTTCACCACGGTTCCCCACGTACGAAACGCGGGGATGCCATGAGCCTGGGGCTTCCCGGAAATCCTACAGCCCGAGGCGCTGCCAGATGGTGGTCGAAAGCCCCGCCATGTTGAGCGTGTAGAAGTGCAGCCCGGGCGCGCCTTGCGACAGCAGGCGGTCGCAAAGCGCTGTCACCACGTCGAGGCCGAAGGAGCGGATCGATGCGCGGTCGTCGCCGAAGGATTGCAGCTTCAGGCGCATCCAGCGCGGAATCTCGGCGCCGCAGGCATCCGAGAAGCGCGCCAGCTGGGTGAAGCTGGCGATCGGCATGATGCCGGGGACGATCGGCACTTCAATCTTCATTGCCTCGCATTCGTCGATGAAACGGAAATAGGCGTCGGCGTTGTAGAAGTATTGCGTGATCGCCGCGCTGGCGCCGGCATCGACCTTGCGCTTGAAGGCGAGCAGGTCGTCTTGCGGCGACTTCGCCTGCGGGTGCATCTCCGGGTAACAGGCACACTCGATGTGGAACCAGTCGCCGGTGCTCTGGCGCACGAATTCGATCAGCTCGCTGGCGTAGCGGAAATCGCCGAACTCCAGCGTGCCGGAAGGAATATCGCCGCGCAGCGCCACCAGGTGGCGGATGCCGTGACTCTTGTACTGTTCGAGGATGGCGCGGATGTTGTCGCGCGTGCTGCCGATGCAGGTGAGGTGCGGTGCCGCTTCGAAACCGTCCTTCTGTATCTCCAGCACAGTAGATAGCGTGCCGTCGCGGGTCGAGCCGCCGGCACCGAAGGTTACCGAGAAGAAGCGCGGCTTCAGCTGCTCCAGCTGGCGACGCACGCCGAGCAGCTTTTGCGCTCCCTCCGGCGTCTTGGTGGGAAAGAATTCGAAAGAGAAATTACGTTCGGAAGAATTCATGCTTCTAGAGGTCGGACCGCGACTGCTTCGAGGGCAGCAGGGTCGACAACGCCCATGAAAAAACACTGTAGAGAATGGCGCCCAGCAGGCCATACCAGAAGTCGGCCACCGTAAAGCCCTTGAGCACCGAACCGACGAACCAGAACAGCACGCCGTTGATCACCAGGATGAACAACCCGAGCGTGACGACGGTGATCGGCAACGTCAGCAGCACCAGCACCGGGCGTATCAGGGTGTTGACCAACCCCAGGACCAGCGCCGCCACCAGCGCCGAGGTGAAGCCGTCAACCTTGATTCCCGGCAGCAGATAGGCGACCGCGATCAGGGCCATGCCGTTGAAGATCCACATCAGCAGCCAGCGCATGCGCTTCTCCTCAAGTTGCGCGGAGGCGCGCAACGGCGCGCCTCCGCTACCGGCTTAGTAGCGGTAATGATCCGCTTTGTACGGACCTTCCTTCTTGACGCCGATGTAGGACGCCTGCTGCTCAGTCAACTCGCTCAGTTGCGCATTGAGCTTCTTCAGTTGCAGGCGCGCCACCTTCTCGTCGAGGTGCTTGGGCAGCACATAGACACCGACCGGGTACTTGCCCTGGTTGCAGAACAGCTCGATCTGCGCGATGGTCTGGTTGGCGAAGGAGGAACTCATCACGTAGCTCGGATGGCCCGTGCCGCAGCCCAGGTTCACGAGACGCCCCTTGGCCAGGATGATGATGCGCTTGCCGTCGGGGAAGATAACGTGGTCGACCTGCGGCTTGATCTCTTCCCACTGGTACTTCTCGACCGAGGCGATGTCGATCTCGTTGTCGAAGTGGCCGATGTTGCAGACGATGGCCTGGTCCTTCATCTTCTTCATGTGGTCATGGGTGATCACATGGTAGTTGCCGGTGCAGGTGACGAAAATGTCGGCTTTGTCGGCGGCGTAGTCCATGGTCACCACGCGGTAGCCCTCCATCGCGGCCTGCAGGGCGCAGATCGGGTCGACTTCGGTGACCCACACTTGCGCGGAGAGGGCGCGCATGGCTTGCGCCGAGCCCTTGCCCACGTCGCCATAGCCGGCGATGAGGGCGACCTTGCCGGCGATCATCACGTCGGTGGCGCGCTTGATGCCGTCGACCAGCGACTCGCGGCAGCCGTAGAGATTGTCGAACTTGCTCTTGGTGACCGAGTCGTTGACGTTGATCGCCGGGAAGGCCAGCTTGCCTTCCTTGTGCATCTGGTACAGGCGGTGCACGCCGGTGGTGGTCTCTTCGGTGACGCCCTTGATTTCCTTCAGGCGCACGGAGTACCAGTTAGGCGACTCAGCCAGCTTTTTCTTGATCGCGTTGTACAGGCAGGTTTCTTCTTCGCTGGTCGGCTTGCTGATGACCGAGGCGTCCTTTTCGGCGCGGGTGCCCAGGTGCAGCAGCAGGGTAGCGTCGCCGCCATCGTCCAGGATCATGTTCGAATAGCCACCGTCGGCCCATTCGAAAATGCGGTGGGTGTAGTCCCAGTATTCGTCCAGGGTCTCGCCCTTGTAGGCGAACACCGGCGTGCCGCCGTCGGCGATCGCGGCCGCGGCGTGGTCTTGCGTCGAGAAGATGTTGCAGGAAGCCCAGCGCACGTCGGCGCCGAGAGCCTTGAGGGTCTCGATCAGCACCGCCGTCTGGATGGTCATGTGCAGCGAGCCGGTGATGCGCGCGCCCTTCAGCGGCTGCGACTTGGCGAATTCGTCGCGGATCGCCATCAGGCCGGGCATCTCGGTCTCGGCGATGCGGATTTCCTTGTGGCCCCAAGCGGCCAGGCCCATGTCGGCGACTTTGTAGTCGTTGTTCGCGGGGGGGGTGTTCTTGACGGTGTTCTTCGGTACGGCGCTCATCTCGCGCCCTCCTTTCATAAAAGAAAAAAGAAGTGGGCGAGCGCAGTTGTCGAAACCCCGGCAGAACACGGAGCGCTTCGAGCCTGACGGTGTTGGGTTACGAAAACCCGCCGCTGCAACGCTCCTCGAAGAGCCGGCATTTTACCCGATTCGCGCCCGGCCGGCGGTATCACCAGGCGCTACCCGGAGTAGCAGTTGATGCTGCACGCAGGGCCTGACTATCACCTACGGAGGGACCGGCGTAGGGTGTTCCGCTTCCACTCCGCGAGCCCCCCTTCATGAACCTCACCCCGCGCGAACGCGCCCTCGCCGGCCTGATCGCCCTCCTGGCCGTCGCCGCCTGCGCCCTGCCCTTGATTCCGCAGGATGAAGGCTTTCACCAGTTTGCCGACACGCGCAGCTGGCTGGGCATTTCCAACGCCTGGAACGTACTGTCGAACCTGCCTTTCGCCTTCGCCGGCGCCGCCGGGCTTGGCCTCATGGCGCTACACCGCCTGCGCCTGCCCAATGGCGCCTTCGCAGTGAATGCAACGCTGTTTTTCCTCGGCCTGATCGTCACAGCCTTGTGCTCCGGCTGGTACCACGCCGCACCGGACGCCGCCCGCCTGGTCTACGACCGCATGGGCATGGTGCTGGCCTTTGCCGGCACCTTCGGCATGCTGGCGGCCGACAAGGTGAGCGCGCGCGCCGGCTGGCTGCTGGGCGCGCTGGCCCTGGCCGCCGGGCCGCTATCGGTACTCTGGTGGCTCGCCAGCGGCAGCCTCGCGCCCTATGCGGTGGTGCAGTTCGGCGGCATGTTGCTGCTGCTGACCGCGGCGGTGTTCTGGCGCGAGCGTAGCGGGCCGGCCTGGGGCTGGGTGCTGGGGCTGTATGCGCTGGCGAAGGTGTGCGAGGTGTATGACCTGGAGATTTATCGCTGGACGGCGCATTGCGTCAGCGGGCATGCGCTCAAGCACCTGGTGGCGGCGGGAACGGCGCTGGCGGTGATGGTGCCGATGTTGCACCGTGAGAAAGATACTGAAGTGCCACCGTCGCGCTGGCGCGCGACTGTTTAACAGCGTCAAAATGCAAACAGCCGGCATGCGCCGGCTGTTTGGTTTTTGGCCTCGGCCACCGCTTGCGCGGCTTAACTTCGCGGGGCAAAGTTAACCTGCGCCGGAAGACCGAAGAGGCGCACGGAACGCGCGCCCGGCCTTACAGGCCGGCGGCTGCGCGCAGCGCAGCCGCCTTGTCGGTCTTCTCCCAGCTGAATTCCGGCTCTTCACGGCCGAAGTGACCATAAGCGGCGGTCTTCTCATAGATCGGACGCAGCAGGTCGAGCATCTGGATGATGCCCTTCGGACGCAGGTCGAAGTGCTCCTGCACCAGTTGCGAGAGCTTCTCGTCGCTGACCTTGCCGGTGCCTTCGGTGGTGACCCACACTGAGGTGGGCTTGGCGACGCCGATGGCGTAGGAGACCTGGATCAGGCAGCGTGATGCCAGGCCCGCGGCGACCACGTTCTTGGCGACGTAGCGCGCGGCGTAGGCGGCGGAACGGTCGACTTTCGACGGGTCCTTGCCGGAGAAGGCGCCGCCGCCGTGCTGGGCGAAGCCGCCGTAGGTATCGACGATGATCTTGCGGCCGGTGAGGCCGCAGTCGCCCTGCGGGCCGCCGATGACGAAGCGGCCGGTGGGGTTGACCAGGTAGCGGATGTTCTTGCCGACCAGTTCCTTCGGCAGGATCGGCTTGATGATCTCTTCGATCACCGCCTCTTCGATCTGCTTGTGGCTGACATCCGGCGCATGCTGGGTGGAGAGCACGACGGTGTCGATTTCCGTGGGCTTGCCGTTGACGTAGCGCACGGTGACCTGCGACTTGGCGTCCGGGCGCAGCCAGTTCAGGCGGCCGTCGCGGCGCACCTGGCTCTGGCGCTCGACTAAGCGGTGCGACAGGTGGATCGGCAGGGGCATCAGCTCCGGGGTATCGTCGCAGGCGAAGCCGAACATCAGGCCCTGGTCGCCGGCGCCCTGGTCGAGATCGAGGCCCTGGCCTTCGGTCACGCCTTGCGAGATGTCGGGGCTCTGCTTGTCGTAGCAGACCATCACGGCGCAGCCCTTGTAATCGATGCCGTAATCGGTGTTGTCGTAGCCGATACGCTTGATCACGTCGCGCGCGACCTTGATGTAATCGACGTTGGCGCGGGTGGTGATCTCGCCGGCCAATACCACCAGACCGGTGTTGCACAGGGTCTCGGCGGCGACGCGGGAGGTCTTGTCCTGGGCTAGAATCGCGTCCAGAATCGCGTCGGAAATCTGGTCCGAAACCTTGTCGGGATGGCCTTCGGAGACGGACTCGGACGTGAACAGGTAATCACTCATGGCTGGCTCTTGTAAGGTCGACGGTCTGCGCGACGGGTGTTGATCAAGCCTGTCATTTTAGCAGAGTCGCCTTTGCGCTTCGGTTACACATCCCGGCCCCAAAGGCCCTCCCCGCCACATTGCTCAAACTCCTGTTTTCCTGCGTTTCGCGCCTGCCCCTTTCGCTGCTGCACGCCATCGGCGGCGCGGCGGGCGCGGTCGCGTGGCACTTGCCGGCATCCTTTCGCCGCCACATCGCCGCCAACATGACGCAGGCGGGCTACGCCGACCCGGCGCTGCACCGCGCCGCCGCGCGCGAGATCGGCCGTGCGATGCTGGAAATCCCGGCGATCTGGCTGCGCCCGCTGGAGGCGGTCGCCCGCCTGGTGGTGGAAACCCAAGGCTGGGAGCACATCGAGGCCGCGCAGGCGGCGAATCGCCCGATCGTCTTCCTCACCCCGCACCTGGGCTGCTTCGAGATCACCGCGCAGGCTTACGCTCATCGCACCCGGCCGGACAAGCCGATCACCGCGCTCTACCGCCCGCCGCGCAAGGCAATGCTGACCCCCCTGATCACCGCCGGGCGCAACCGCCCCAATATGCGCCTGGCCGCCGCCGACCTGGGCGGGGTGCGTGCACTGATCCGGGCGCTACGCAACGGCGAAGCCGTGGGCCTCCTGCCGGACCAGGCGCCGCGTTTTGGCGAAGGCGTGTGGGCGCCGTTTTTCGGCCGCCCCGCCTTCACCCTGACGCTGGTGCGCCGCCTGGTGCGTGCCGGCAATGCGGTGATCCTGCTGGCCTTTGCCGAGCGCCTGCCGCGCGCCGCCGGTTACCGCCTGGTGATCCTGCCCTTCGAAGGCGCGCTTTCCGAGGACGAGGCCGAAGCTGCCACCCAGATGAACCAGGCGCTTGAATCCCTGATCCGCCGCATCCCGACCCAATACCTGTGGAATTACAACCGCTACAAAGTCCCGCCCGGCGTACCGCAGCCACCTGCCGCTCCATCCGCCGAAAAACCGGCGGCGAACCCGGCATGAGGCGCGCGCAATGAGCCGCATTGCCATCGCGCTGATGTACCTGGTGCACTTCCTGCCGGTACCGCTGATCCGCACCCTGAGCGCGGGCGTGGGCCACCTGCTTTACTGGATCGGCGGTTCGCGCCGCCGCGTCGCGCGCACCAACCTCACGCTCGCCTTCCCTGACCTCGAGCCGCAAGCGCGCGAGCGCCTGGTACGCGAAGTATTCGTGCGCTTCGCGCAAGGCGTGTTCGACCGCGCGGTGCTCTGGTACGGGTCGGAAAAACGCCTGCGCGATTTCGTGCAGGTGGAAGGCGAGGAGCACATGCTGCCGCTCCTGGGCCGCCCGCTGATCCTGCTGGCGCCGCATTTCGCCGGCATGGAAGCCGGCGGCACCCGCATCTCGATGGACCGGCAGGTGGTGAGCCTGTTTGCCAACCAGAAAGACCCGCATTTCGACCGCGCGCTGCGGGCCGGGCGCTCGCGCTTCAACGACACCATCCTGGTGTCGCGCCAGGACAGCGTGCGCAAGGCGGTACGCGAACTGGCCAAGGCGATTCCCTTCTTCTACCTGCCGGACATGGACCTGGGGCCACGCGACGCCGTCTTCGTGCCCTTCTTCGGCACGCCCGCCGCCACGGTGACGGCGGTATCGCGCCTGGCGAAACTGACCGGCGCCGCCGTCGTGCCTTGCGTCACGCGCATGAGCGGCAACGGCTACGTCGTGCGTCTGTTTCCCGCCTGGGAAAACTTCCCGAGCGAGAGCCTGGAAGAAGACGCGCGGCGCATGAACGCCTTCATCGAGGAGCAGGTACGCACGATGCCGGCGCAGTACCATTGGCTGCACCGGCGCTACAAGACCCGCCCGCCGGGCGAGCCCTCCCTCTACTGAAAGCCGTTTGACCGCCGCGATGGAATACGATTTTTTCTCCGCCGCCGTGCTGTTGCTGCTGGTGTTCGACCCTTTCGGCAGCATCCCGGTATTCGCCGCCGCCCTCAACCGCGTGGCGCCGGAACGCCGTTTCATGGTGCTGATCCGCGAATGCATGGTCGCCTTCGCGGTGCTGGCGGCGTTCCTGTTCGGCGGCGAGGGTTTCCTGCACCTGATGCATCTCTCCTACCCGGCCTTGCAGCTTTCCGGCGGCATCGTGCTGTTCCTGATCGCGCTGCGCATGATCTTTCCCTCGCCCGAGGGCATATTCGGCGCCCTGCCGGACCGTGAACCGATGATCTTTCCGCTCGCCGTGCCGATGCTCGCCGGCCCCTCGGCGCTGGCCACCGTGCTGTTGCTGGGCGCGCAGCATCCGGAGCGCAAGTTCGAATGGCTGGCGGCCCTGGCCTTGGCTACGGTGGTCAGTGCGCTGATTCTCGGCGCCGCCGACCGCCTGCAGCGCTTTCTCGGCGAACCGGTGGTGGCCGCCTTCGAGCGCCTGATGGGGCTGGTGCTCTCCGCGCTGGCGGTGGAAATGCTGCTCTCCGGCCTGCGCGCGATCCGCGTGATCGCGTAAGTGCGGGATAATCCAGCGTCCTGTTCCGCAGGTTTGTCGCAAAAATAAAAGTGACGAAATCGGGCCGAGACAAGGAGAAAAGCGCAGCGAGGGCGTTCCCTCGCGAGCATTTTCGACGCCGTATTCGGCTTGATTCCCGTCGCCTTTTATGCGACAAACCTGCGGAACAGGACACTCGATGAAACTCAAGTTCACCAAGATGCACGGCGCCGGCAACGACTTCGTCGTGCTTGACGGTATCAGCCAGCGCATCGACCTTACCGAAGCGCAATGGCGCCATCTCTCCGACCGCCATTTCGGCGTCGGCGCCGACCAGATGCTGGTGGTGGAAAAGGCGCAGACGCCGGAAGCGGATTTCCGCTATCGCATCATCAATGCCGACGGCGGCGAAGTCGAGCAATGCGGCAACGGCGCGCGTTGCTTCGTGCGCTTCGTGCACGACAAGGGCCTGACGCCGAAAACAAAGATTCGCGTCGAGACCCTGGGCGGCCTGATCGAGCCGCAACTGGAGGCCGACGGCGAAGTGACGGTGGACATGGGCATCCCCTCCTTCGAGCCGGCGATGCTGCCCTTCGACCTCAAGCATGCGCACGCCACGCCGGCGCCGCACCAATATTGGCTCGACGTCGGCGCCGGCAAGGTGTTGATCGACATCGTCTCCATGGGCAACCCGCACGCGGTGCAGGTGGTGGAAGACGTCGAAGAGGCGCCCGTATTGACGCAAGGCCCGCTGATCGAGGCGCACATGGCCTTCCCACGCCGGGTCAATGCCGGCTACATGCAGGTGGTTTCGCCGACGCATATCAAGCTGCGCGTCTACGAGCGCGGCGCCGGCGAGACGCTGGCCTGCGGCACCGGCGCCTGCGCCGCGGTGGTCACCGGCATCGAGCGGGGGCTGTTGACGCGCGACGCGCCGGTGCTGGTTACCACTCACGGCGGCGACTTGCGTATCCGCTGGGCCGGCCCCGGCCGGCCGGTGCTGATGACCGGCCCCGCGGCCACGGTATTCGAAGGCGAAATCGACCTGCCGGATGCCTGAAGTCTCCAGCGCCTGAAGCGCCCTGCCGGCACAAAAAACGTACAATCGCGGCAAATCGCCACGTCCCTACACGGACCGCTCTCATGACCCCCGACGCCGTCGCGCAATATCTGCAGCACAATCCCAAGTTCTTCGAGGACTACGCCGACATGCTGGCGGGGATTTTCGTGCCCCACCCGCACGGCGGCCGCGCCATCTCGCTGCCCGAGCGGCAAATGCTCACCCTGCGCGAAAAGGTGCGCTCCCTCGAACACAACCTGGGCGACCTGATTGAAGTCGGGCAGAACAACGACGCGCTCTCGGGCAAGATGCACCGCCTGATCCTGGCCCTCCTGCGCCTGCCGAAGGAGTCGCCCGAGCGCATCATCGAAACGCTGAACTATCACCTGCGCGAGGACTTCTCGATTCCGCACACGGCCTTCCGCCTGTGGGGCGTGAAGTCGGAATACCTGGGCCTGGACGAAAGCCTGAACATCAGCGACGAACTGCGCAACCTCGCCGCCGCCGCCACCTCGCCGCTCAAGCTGCCGTATTGCGGGCCGATCAAGGGCTATGCGCAGGACGGCGTGGAGATCGGCAAGGAGATCGCCATCTGGTTCGGCGAATCGGGCACCCACCTGAAGTCGCTCGGCCTGATGTGGATCTACGGCGGCGCCAGCTCCGGCGGCCTGCTGGCGCTGGCTTCCGAGGACGAAAAGCGTTTCTACCCCGGCATGGGCACCATGTACCTGGAGCGCCTGGCCGACCTCACGGCCGCCGCGCTGGTCCACGTGTTCCCGGAAAAGTAGGCGGGAGCGAATGGAAGCAGCCCGCGGCGAGATCGGCGAACTCGCCGCCGCTTTCGGCAATTACCTCGCCGCCGAACGCCAGTATTCGCCGCAGACGGTGATGCATTACCTGCGCGATCTCGACGAGTTGCGCAAGCTGGCGGATGAATTCGCGCGCGGCAAGGCACTGTACGAGCTTTCCGCCGCGCACATCCGCAGCTTCGCCGCGCGCCTGCACCAGCGCGGGCTTTCCGGGAAGTCGATCGCGCGCTACCTCTCCTCCTGGCGCGGCTTCTACAAATGGGGCTGCCGCACGCGCGGCTTCACGGCCAATCCGGCGATCGGCATCCGCGCGCCGAAGGCGCCGAAAAACCTGCCCAAGGCGCTGTCGGTGGACCATGCGATGGCGCTCCTGGATAACGCCGCGCCGGACCCGGACGACCCGATGCAAACGCGCGACGCGGCGATGTTCGAACTGTTCTACTCCTCCGGGCTGCGGCTGTCGGAAGTCATCGGCCTCGATGTGGAGCGCCGCGCCGATTCGCGCGGCTGGCTCTCCGAGCGCGATGCCGAGGTGACGGTGATCGGCAAGGGCAACAAGACGCGCACGGTGCCGGTGGGCGCGCAGGCCCTGGCAGCGCTGAAACGCTGGCGCGAAGTGCGTGCCGCGCTGCCATGCAGCGAACCCAATGCCCTGTTCCTCTCGCCACGCGGCAAGCGCGTCACGCCGGGGCTGATCTACACGCGCCTGAAGCGCTGGGCGCAAAGATCCGGCGTGCCGGTGAAAGTGCACCCGCACGTGCTGCGCCACTCCTTCGCCACCCACGTGCTGCAAAGCTCGCAGGACCTGCGCGCGGTGCAGGAACTGCTGGGACACGCCAACATCTCGACCACGCAGGTGTATACGCACCTGGACTTCCAGCAACTGGCGAAGGTGTACGACGCCGCCCATCCGCGGGCTAGACGCGCGGATCCTGAATCCTCGCGGGCCAGACGCGCGGATCCTGAGTCGTCGCGGGCCCGGCGCGCGGAAGAAAAGACGCCGCGCGCAAAACCCGCACCGGCAGGCGAAACAACTTCAGGCACGCCCGCCGCCAAACCTACCCGCAAGACACGCACGTGAAGCCACGCAAGAGCATCATCCTCAAGCCCGGCAAGGACAAGTCCCTGCTGCGCCGCCATCCCTGGATTTTTTCCGGCGCCATTGCCAAGGTCGAGGGCGACCCCGGCCCGGGCGATACCGTGCGCGTGCTGGGCAGCGACGGCGGCTTCCTGGCGCAGGCGGCGTTCAGCCCGCAATCGCAAATCCGCGCGCGCGCCTGGAGCTTCGAGGCCGACGAAACCATCGATGCCGGATTTTTCCGCCGCCGCCTCAAGGCCGCGCTCGATTACCGCGCGACGCTGGCCATTGATTCCGATGCCCTGCGTCTGGTGCACGGCGAATGCGACGGCCTGCCCGGGCTGGTGGTGGACCGCTATGCGGGCCAGCTCGTGGTGCAGTGCTCCGGCACCGGCGTTGAGGCCTGGCGCGAGGAGATCGCCGATGCGCTGGCCGAGCTGACCGGCTGCGCCAATCTATACGAACGCTCGGATGCGGATGTGCGCGGCCTCGAAGGCCTGGATCCGCGCACCGGCGTGCTGCGCGGCGCCGCGCCCGCCGGGCCCGTCGTCATCAGCGAGCACGGCCGCAAGATCGAAGTCGACGTGCCGGCCGGCCACAAGACCGGCTTTTATCTCGACCAGCGCGACAATCGCCAGCGCGTTTTCGAGGCCGCGGCGCGCATGCAGGGCGGCGAGATGCTCAACTGCTTTTGCTACACCGGGGCGTTTTCGCTGGCCATGCTGGCGGGCGGCGCAGGCTCGGTGCTCTCCATCGACTCCTCCGGCCCGGCGCTGGAACTGGCACGCGCCAACGTTGCGCTCAACGGCCTGGACGCAACCAAGGCCGAGTGGCTGGAGGCCGACGTTTTCAAGGCGCTGCGCGACCTGCGCAACCAGGGGCGCACGTTCGACCTCATCGTGCTCGATCCGCCGAAATTCGCGCCGACGCCGGCCTCGGTGGAGCGCGCCAGCCGCGCCTACAAGGACATCAACCTCTTGGGCCTGAAGATGCTCAAGCCCGGCGGCTTGTTGTTCACTTATTCCTGCTCGGGCGGCGTCAGCCCGGACCTGTTCGGCAAGATCGTCGCCGGCGCGGCCACCGATGCGCAGGTGGACGCGCGCATCGAGGCGCGCCTGACTGCGGGCGCGGACCATCCGCTGCTGCTTTCCTTCCCCGAGGGGGAATACCTCAAGGGGCTGGTGCTGCGCAAGCTTTAGGTGTCTGCGGGGTGGGTGCCTAAGTCGCCCAGGGCGCACGCCGGCCGACCAGGCGCTCCAGTGCGTCCATTTCCGCGTCGGTGTGCATGCCGAAGCTGGCGGGAATCATCATCATGTTGTTGCTCGCGGCATCGCGCATGATGCGCCGCGGGTCGTGGTGCGAGGAGACCACCAGTTCCTCGGGGCCGCCGTTCAGGCTGGTCAACTGGATGGCGCCGAAGCAGGTGCAGAAATAGACGCCTTCGTCGCGCGCTTCGGTGTAGCAGCCGGTGCCGCGGATGCCGGCGGTGACGGTGGGCGTGCTCAAGGTGACGCCGCCGACGCTACGCTTGCCGAATACCGCCCCCAGGGCGCCGGTGATCATGCGTAGCGTGCTGATCACACCGGCCGTGGCGGATTCCAGGTGCAGTTCGGAATTCTCGCGCAGGAAAAAGGCGTCGCTGCCGACCACGAAGCTGATGCGGCCGTCGGCACCGGTCACCACCGTATCGCCCGGGCGGATGGGGGCGCTGGCAGCAACCTTCTCGCCATTGACCCGCACCAAGCCGCGCAGATTGCGGATGCTGCGCGTCTTGCGCACCGTCTCTTGCGCCAGCAGCGGCGGCGCCGCGACGCCTGCGGCCAGGGCGGCGGCACCGGCGAGGAAACGGCGCCGCGGCCCGTGTGGCCGGTCACAGGCGCAAATAGACGCGGCCAGGTGCGAAGAAGCGCTTTTCATCGAGTGATCCTCCTGAGTTGTTCTGATTGAGGCAGGCTTGTGAATGATACGGAGCCGGCGGCCTGCCGGGGCTACGGAGTTCTACCTATGCCGCAGTGCGGGGGCGGCAAATCGGGCGGGCGGATTTACCGCGCCTTGTCGGATTTACCGGCGCTGCGCTTGAAACCGGCGGCCGGCGCCCCGATTTTCGCTCTCTTGGCAGAGGCAAAAATCCGGTACTTGCCAGCGTCATGCCGCATTCACACAAAGTTGGCCTCCGATTTGCTATGCTTTAACGCTTGAATCCGGGCCGGCGCGTGTTGGGCGGTTTGGCCGCCTCACCCCCGTCCCTTGCTGGAGATTTCATGGCTTCCCAGGTACCCGTCACCATCCTTACCGGCTTTCTCGGCGCCGGCAAGACCACGCTGCTCAACCGCATCCTGTCGGAAAACCACGGCCGCAAGATCGCCGTGATCGAAAACGAGTTCGGCGAAGAGGGCGTGGACAACGAGATCCTGCTGCGCGACGACAGCCCCGAGCAGATCATCGAGATGAACAACGGCTGCATCTGCTGCACCGTGCGCGGCGACCTGGTGCGCATCCTGGGCAATCTGCAGCGCAAGCGCGAAGCCAAGGAGCTGGATTTCGAGCGCGTGATCATCGAGACCACCGGCATGGCCGACCCCGCCCCCGTCGCGCAGACCTTTTTCATTGACGACAAGATCGCCGAGTATTACCTGCTGGATGCGGTGATCACGGTGGTCGACGCCAAGCACGCGCAAAAGCAGCTTGACGACCATACGGAAGCGCAGGAGCAGGTAGGTTTCGCCGACCGCCTGCTGCTTTCCAAGACCGATCTGATTTCGGATGAAGAGCAGGTAAAACTCAAGGAGCGCCTGCTGCAGATGAACCCGCGCGCGCCCATGAAGGCGGTGCATTTCGGCAACACGCCGATCGAGGACATTCTCGACATCCGCGGCTTCAACCTCAACGCCATCCTGGAAATCGACCCCGAGTTCCTGGATAGCGACGAGCACGAGCACAGCGACGGCGTGCGTTCCTTCGTCTACAAGACCGAGAAGCCGTTCGACCCGGTCAAGCTGGAAGAATTTCTCTCCGCCATGATCCAGGTGTATTCAAAGGACATGATGCGCTACAAAGGCGTGCTCAACATGGCCGGGCAGGACCGCCGCGTCGTGTTCCAGGGCGTGCACATGATGATGGGCGGCGATCTCTCCAAGCCATGGGGCTCGGGAGAGAAAAGAGAGAGTAAAATGGTCTTTATTGGTCGCAATCTGCCTCAGGATGTGTTCGTCAAGGGGTTGGAGTTGTGCACTGTAAGCCATTGATCGATCGTTCTTTTTTGAGTGTTTCAAGGGGAGATGCATGGTACAGGCAGCAGCAGCGGCAAAACCCAAGGCAGCAGGGAAGATTCCGACCGAAGCGGAACTGCTCAAGATGCCAGCCAAGGACTACATGAACGAGGCGCAGTCGGCGTTCTTCCGCAACATGCTCGTCAACCTGAAGGAAGAGTTGATGACCAATGCGGGCGAGACTTCCGAGCACCTCCGTGAGACCCCTTCCGTGCCCGACCCGGCCGACCGCGCCACCATCGAGGAAGAGCACGCCCTTGAGCTGCGCACCCGCGATCGCGAGCGCAAGCTGATGAAAAAGATCGAGCAGGCGCTGCAACGCATCGAGTCGGGCGAATACGGCTACTGCGACGAGACCGGCGAGCCGATCGGCCTGAAGCGTCTCCTCGCCCGCCCCACTGCCACCCTCACCATCGAAGCGCAACAGCGCCGCGAGCTGAAACAGAAAATGTACGGGGAATAAACTCCGGCAGACCCAAAACAAAAAACGGCGGGCTTCCCGCCGTTTTTTGTGGGTGGCGCTGGCGCTTTTCACGCCGCTGCATGTTTCCCCACCGGCCGTTTACAACCGCCCCCGTGGCTCCGCCCGCAAAATTCCGCTATAATTATGGGCTTCGGCCAAGTAGCTCAGTCGGTAGAGCAGAGGATTGAAAATCCTTGTGTCGGTGGTTCGATTCCGCCCTTGGCCACCAGGATTAAAAGCCCTTGATTCGTAACTGATTCAGGGGCTTTTGCCTTTCTGGAGTCGCGTGATCCCTTGGTTTTGGTACACCAAGTGGGTACACTGTGCTATCAATTGCTCAAAAAAGCAGCAGGGCAAAATTCCTGCGCCGCCGCCTTCACATGGCCTTGCCATTCGCCGGTCCGACCGGGATATACCAGCTTCGTCGTAAGGTGCCTGAAGAGCTTCACGCAGCCCTTGGAAGAGGGGAATACAAGCGCTCTTTGAAGACTCGCGACCCAGCGGAGGCAAAGCGCCGCTTCGCCGAGGAGTGGGAGAAGTCCGAGCAGGCGTTCGCGCTGGCGAGAGCGCAACTGGAAGGCGCCCAGGTGCTCACGGAGCGCGACATCCAACAACTGGCGGCACGATGGTTTCGGGCTGAATTTGAACGCTTGGAGCGATCCGGGGAATTTGCCCAAGAGTTGGTGCCCGGCACCACATGGGGCTACGAATCGCCCGAGGGTGACTACACAGAGGGTCAAGAGTTGTGGACCATCCGCCAAGCCATCGCACTAGGCGAGGAGTGGGATTGGAATGAAATGGCCGCTGAGAACGCCAGAGCGGTTCTACGCGAACATGGAATCCCTTTTCCCAAGCCCGCGTCCTCCACTTTCAACGGCTTGATCCGCGCCTTTAGGACGCAACTGGAAGACCTCACTGAAATCGCCCTGAAAAGGCATCAGGGAAATTGGGCGGCGCAGCCAGACGTTATGCCGCACGGCGAACTCTCATTCGCCAAAAAGGTTTCACCGAGCAAGGGTAAGTCCCTGCTGGATTTATTCGAATCCTACGAGAGCGAGAAGATTCTCAATGATGGAAACGGCAGGGACGTCAAGAAGACCCTTACAACCTATCGCGCCATCATAGAGCGCTTCATCGAGCTTTCCGGTATCTCGCAAATCAATGATCTCACCCGAGCAAGCATCGGGGAATTCCGAACTAAGCTGGCGAAGATGCCCGTAAAGGGCAATGGCATTCGCAGCATGTCGGCAGCGGAGATGATCGCCGAAGCTGAAGCGAAAGGCCTTCCTACCCTCAGCGCGGCTACGATTAAGAACCAGCTTCGTGCTTTGTCGGCAGTGGTAGGGCATGGCGTACGT
>DASYEQ010000117.1:0-13802 GCA_036498945.1 Burkholderiales bacterium
GGCTTGACCACCACCAGGATCACCACCAGGAACAGCACCGGCGCCGCCGGGATCTCGTTCAGCCAGCGGTAAAACTTGTGGCCGTGCTGGTTGCGGTCGTGCTTGAAATCGATCATCAGCTTGCCGAGATAGACGTGGTGCGCGATCAGGATCAGCACCAGCGTCAGCTTGGCGTGCATCCAGCCCGCGTGCTGGCCGATGCCGTAGCCGACGAACATGATGAGCCCGAAGATCACCGCCAGTACCGCCGAAGGGGTCATGATGCCGTAGAACAGCTTGCGCTCCATCACCTTGAAGCGCTCGATGCTGATCGCATCTTCGGCAAGCGTGTGGTAGACGAACAGGCGCGGCAGGTAGAACAGCCCGGCGAACCAGGTGACGACGAAAATGATGTGCAGGGATTTGAACCAGAGCATGAGCGGGCGGCGCACCCGCGGCCGGGCAATGCGCATCAAAATTTTGCAAATAACCACAGGCCGCCACTACGGGCGCCCCTTATAATCACCGCAGGGGGAATAGCCGGCCTAGGGTCGATTGTCTCATGCGCATCCTGATCGTGGATGAGAACGCGGATTTCAGCGCCGTCCTGCGCGAGTACTTGCGCGAGGGCTTGGGTCAGGCCGCCCTTAAGGCGGCCAAAGGGCCGGCGCCGCCCACCCTGGGGGTGAAGGAATGGCGCCCCTCGGTCAAAGGCGTGCCTCTTGAAGGCAAGGACGGCTTCAAATGGAATTTCGATGCCTTGCTGGTCAACAGCCAGGCCGATGACGCCAATGCCACCCTGGAATGGGTGGCGCGCGCCCGCGATTCGGCCGGCCCGCACTGGCCGGCCGTGCTCATGCTGGTAGGCGGCCGAGAGGAAAAAGCCCTGACTGCCGAGGCGCTGAAGCTCGGGGTCACCGCCTGCGTGCCGCGCCTCGAACTGACCCCGTCCCGCCTGTTCGACACCATCACCGGCCTGGCGCGCCAGCGCAAAGAGCCGACCGGGCAACCGGCGCCGGGCACCGCGCCCGCCGCCAACCTGGGCGTGACCGGCGCCCCCATCGCCAACCTGGCGGCCCTCGACGCTTCCGCCGCCAATCTTGCAAGCGGCGCGCCGATCGCCGCCGCCTCACCGAAAACCGGGCCGGCCGCCACCCAGCCCCTGCCCAAGGGGGAAAGCCGGCGCCGCGAGCGCGGCATGCCGGACATCCGTGGCTACCGCATCGACAGCATGATCGGCGAGGGAGGCACCTCGCGCGTGTACCTGGCCCGGCGCGACGGCGACGACCTGCAGGTGGTGCTCAAGGTGCTGCTGCCGCAACTGGCGAGCGACCCGTCCATCGTCTCGCGCTTCATGCAGGAATTTTCCCTGATCCAGAAGATCAAGAGCGCGCACGTGACGCGCATTTTCGATCTCAACTACGACAGCGGCAATGCCTACCTGGCGATGGAGTATTTCGGCGCGGGCGACCTGCGCGAGCGCATCGTGCCCGGCGGTATGCCACCGGTGCAGGCGCTGAAGATTTTCTCGCAGATCGCGCGTGCCTTGGGCGCCATCCATGACGCCGGCGTGGTGCATCGGGACATGAAGCCGCACAACATCATGTTCCGCGACAAGACGCATCTGGCAATCGTTGATTTCGGCGGCGCCAAGTCGCTGGGCGAGACCGCGGGGCTCACCGCCGTGGGCCACATCATCGGCACGCCGCGCTACATGAGCCCGGAACAGATCACCGGCGGCAAGATCGACCTGCGTTCCGATCTCTACAGCCTGGGAGTGATCTTCCATCTGCTGCTGACCGGCGACACCCTCTACATCGCCAAGTCGCCCACCGAGATGATGGACATGCATCTCTATGCGCCGATTCCGCGCCTGCCGGAAGAACTCAACGGCTTCCAGAAGCTGCTCAACAAGCTGGTGGCGAAAGACCCGGATGCCCGCTTCCAGTCGGCGCGGGAGTTGTACGCTTACATCTCCTTTTGATCGCTCAAAAGTCCACACCTACTTTTGAGCCGCCTGCACTGCATAAAAATCGCTGGCGGAGCCAGACGATTTTTCTGACTTAAAAGCCACGAAAAGGCAAAACAGCAGAATGCACCGCGCGTCTCTATGCAGACGCGCCAGGCTTTACGCGGTCTCTTTCGAGCGGTCCCAGAGGTTGGGCATGGTGGCGCTGGCGTAGCCGGAGATGAAGTCTTTCACCTCGCCGCCGGAGGCGTAGATGTGGCGCCTGACGGCGCCGATGTTGGCGCCGTAGCAGTGGATGCTCACCGACACCTGGTCCTTGAGCGGGTTGGAGACGGTGTGGATATCACCGATGGTGGGGCTCACCAGGTCGATGGCGCCGGGAGCGACACGGTGCGCGCCGATCTTGGCAAGCCCGCCGGAGGCATCATGCGCATATTCTTCGCACAACTCCGCGCCGCGCATCACGCCCACCATGCCCCAGACCGTGTGGTCATGTACCGGGGTGGTCTGCCCGGGGCCCCAGATGAAGCTGGCCAGCGAGAAGCGCTCGTAGGGGTCGCAGTACAGCAGGTACTGCTGGTAGCGCTCCGGATGCGGGCGGGCGAAATCCTCCGGCAGCCAGTCGTCTTGGGTGATGAGGTCGGCCAGCAGGGGCTGCCCTTGTTCGAGCAGGCGAGCCTCGTTGTCGCCTTCATTCTCGACCAGGCGGGTCATGCGGGTGACGAACTGGCGCAGGCGGGCGATGTTCATGGCAATGAGGCAGGCAAACGCAGGCCCCAAGGATACTGCATCACCGCCGGGCGTAGCTTCAGACCAGGCTCAACAGGCGCGTACCGGCCAGGCGGTCGTGCAGGAACTGGCGTTCGCGGTCGACCCAGGCCCATAGCCAGTTGAAGAGGAAAAAAGGCAGCGAGGCCCAGAAGGCAGTGCCGGAGAAATGCGGCCCGGCGCCGATGACATCGGCCACACCCTTGTAGACCAGCACGCCGGCGACCGGCCCGATCCAGGCCAGGGCATAGCGCGCCCAGGCGCGCCCGAGCGTAAGCCCGCCGCCGGCAGCGGGAAACAGCTTGAACTTCCAGGTCTTCATCGGCAGGGTCTGGCCGGTGCGGCGCCAGCAGAGGACGAAATACAGCCCGATGGCGGCAAACATGTAGATCTGGAAGACATGGCGCAGCGGCGAATCCTGATTGTCCTTGAACTGCAGCAGGGCGGAGAACAGGTAGGCAGGAATGAACACCACGCCGAACAGCAGGATGCCTTCATAGAGCATGCTGGCGAAACGGCGCGTCAACCCCGGCGTGGCAATAGGAAGATTCGCCGCGGATTGCGCCGGCGGCGTTGCTGAAGAGGAAGCCATCAGGAAACGGAAATCAGGGGATGGTAGGCGCCGAATTTTGCCCGGGAGACGATTCGGCTGCCGGGGCAGGCATCGGCGGCTGCGCGGGTGCTGCGGGGGGGGCAGTTGCAGGCGGCGCGGGGGTAGCAGGGGCGGTGGCGGCTACGGCGGGCGCTGCGGTGGCCGGCGCCGCCGGTGCCGGGTTGGCGACGTTGGGCGGCCGCACGGTCGCCCCCTTGGGTGCGGCAGGCGCCGTCTTGAGGTGAGGGTTGGCCTTGGCCACGGTTGACGTCTTGGCGCGGTTGGCCAGCTCGCGGCGCGCAGCCTTTTGCTTCACCGGACGCTTGGCGTCGGCGGCGGCGGCCAGTTGTTTTTTACGCGCTTCGGACAAGTTCTGGTACTGCTGCCACTCGGCCTTTTTTTGTTCGGCGGGGACGGCACGGGCTTTTTTGTAGTTCTCCCGCGCCTGGCGGCGCTGCTCGGGCGTGAGCTTGACCCAGTCAGCCATGCGCGTCTGCAGGAGCTTTTGCTCTTCCGGCTTCATCTTGGCGTACTTGTCCGCCACCGTCAGCCACTTTTTCTTGCGCTGGTCTTCGAGACTATCCCACTGGTCTTTCAGTGGCGTCAGCGCCTGCTGGCGCGCCGGGGACAACTGGCCCCATTTCGGCTGGCTGCTGCCCAAAGCCCATACGGGCGAGCCGAGAAGCGCAAAAACACAAAACGCCGCGATCAGCGGCGCTTTGGGCCATCGCATAAAGCGCGAAAAAATCATGGGTTCTGATTCTCGCTGTGATCGTCGCGCTGCAGCCAGGTATCGAAGCCACGGTCAAGGTAAGCGGAAGGCGGCAGCTCATCGACCAGCATTTGCGCGTCGATGTCGGCAACCTCCTGGGTATAGCGAGTCTGGTGCCACTGGTTGATCGACACCAGGGTAACCACCAGCGCCAGCAGGGGCACGACTTGCGCGGCCCAGCCGAAATGCATGCCGCCAAAGCGCATGCGGCCACCGCCGGCAACCGCCAGCACAGCCTCTTTTTTCTGTTTAGCGAGCGCTTGCTCGCGCCCGGCACGCAGGCGCTCCAGCCTGTCCTGCGGGATTTCGCGCAGCGAGCTATTGAGATGACGCTTGATGCGATACGCGACCTGAAGCTCGTTTTTGGCTTGTGGGCTGTTGGTCTTGTTCATGACGTACCTGCTCGATGAAAAGCGCGTGTTCGAATATTTAACTAACTAATTGATTTAAAGGGATATTCCCTTTGCTTTCAAGGCCTGCGCCAAGGCGTGCGTAGCGCGCGAGCAATGTGTTTTGACGCTCCCCTCAGAGCATCCCATGGCTTGCGCGGTTTCCGCCACATCCAACTCCTCCCAATAACGCAGCAGGAAGGCCTCCCGTTGACGCGCCGGCAGCTTTTCGATTTCCGTCTGGATGATCGCCAGCGTCTGCGCTCTTGCTACTTCATCGTACGCGCTTTCCGCCTGTCTGGATCCTTCCTGGGCTTCCAGGGTTTCCAGGAGATCGTAATCGGCGTTGTCGGACTCGGCGCTGTCCGGCGTCATCGAGGAAAACAGCGTGGTCCAGAACGAGCGCACCTTGTTGCGCCGGAAATGGTCGCGGGTGGCGTTTTGCAGGATGCGCTGGAACAACAGCGGCAATTCCTCGGGCGGACGATCGCCGTACTTCTCCGCCAGGCGCATCATCGAGTCCTGCACGATGTCCAGCGCCGCTTCGTCATCGCGTACGGCGAACACCGCTTGCTTGAAAGCGCGGCGTTCGACTTCGGCGAGAAAGTCGGAGAGTTCTTTTGGGGTAGCCAGGGGGAGCCCGCTTCGCGAGGGATCGAGTGCGGCGGGATTATGCCACTTTATCGTGCAATCCCGCTGCTTTTTTGGGCAATAGGCGACTGGTGACGAGCCTTAGTAGAGGCTCGTATATCGCCCGGAAGCCGCGCCGATGCGCGGCTACCTTACGCGCTAAAAAAATCCTTGACCTTGTCCATCCAGGATTTGGCGCGCGGGTTGTGGCGGTCCGCA
Organism: Burkholderiales bacterium; assembly: GCA_036498945.1. Lineage (GTDB taxonomy): Bacteria > Pseudomonadota > Gammaproteobacteria > Burkholderiales > JAEUOS01 > JAQGMJ01. Next base: position 5,319 of record DASYEQ010000117.1, read on the forward strand.
TCCTTCTGATTGATCTCCTCGAACTCGCGCAGCAATTCCTTTTGCTGCGAGGTCAGGTTGATCGGGGTCTCGATCACCACGTGGCAGTACAGGTCGCCGGGAACGGAAGAGCGCACCCCCTTGATGCCCTTGCCGCGCAGGCGGAAGGTCTTGCCCGATTGCGTCTCGGCGGGGATCTTGATCTGCGCCGCGCCATCCAGCGTGGGAATCTCGATTTCGCCGCCCAGCGCCGCGGTGACGAAGCTGATCGGCATCTCGCAATGCAGGTCGTCGGCCTCGCGCTGGAACACCGGGTGCTGCTTGATGCTCATTTGCACGTAGAGATCGCCGGGCGGGCCGCCATTCATGCCGGGCTCGCCTTCGCCGGAGAGGCGGATGCGGTCGCCTTCGTCGACGCCGGCGGGAATCTTCACCGACAAGGTCTTCTGGCGCTTGACGCGGCCGGCGCCGTCGCAGGTCTTGCACGGCTCGGGGATGATCTTGCCGCTGCCGTGGCAGCGCGGGCAGGTCTGCTGGATCGAGAAAAAGCCCTGCTGGACGCGTACCTGGCCGGCGCCATTACAAGTGGGGCATTGCTTGGTGCTGGTGCCGGGCTTGGCGCCGCTGCCGTGGCAGGTCTCGCATTGTTCGATCGAAGGGATGCGGATCTTCGTCTCGTAGCCGCGCGCCGCCTGCTCGAGGGTAATCTCGAGGTTGTAGCGCAGGTCGGAGCCGCGATATACGTTCGAGCGTCCGCCGCGTCCACCGCCGCCACCGAAGATGCCTTCGAAGATGTCGCCGAAGGCGTCGGCGAAGCCGCCCATGCCGGCGCCCGCACCTGGGCCTGCGCCGACAGAGGGGTCTACCCCCGCGTGGCCGAAGCGGTCATAGGCGGCCCGCTTGTTGGCATCCGAGAGCATCTCGTAGGCCTCCTTGGCCTCCTTGAATTTCTCTTCGGCGTCCTTGTTGTCCGGGTTGCGGTCCGGGTGGTACTTCATCGCCAGCTTGCGGTAGGACTTCTTGATGTCCTCCTCGCTGGCGTCCTTGGCTACCCCCAGGACTTCGTAATAGTCGCGCTTGGCCATGGTGTCTACGCTTCAATGCCTTTGTGTGCTTGAGTAGCCCTGCGATCGGTGAACTGCGGATTAAAAGTCCGCTGCTCTACCGCTCCCTTCGCAAGGCCTGTTCCAACTGGATATAGATGCGCAAAGACCGGAGGGCGGTATCGATCTTCCGATACCGTGCATCCGGTCCGTGCTTGCTTCTATTGCGTGCTGCTTACTTCTTGTCCTTCACTTCGGTGAATTCGGCGTCGACCACGTTGTCGTCGTCTTCCTTCTTGGCGGCATCCGCTGCACCGCCGGCCGCACCCGCCGCCGCGCCAGCACCGGCCTGCTGGGCCTGCGCGTCGGCGTACATCTTTTCGCCGAGCTTTTGCGAGACCGTCATCAGCGCCGTGGTCTTGGCTTCGATCGCTTCCTTGTCGTCACCCTTCAGGGCTTCTTCAAGTTCCTTGATCGCTTCCTCGATCTTCGGCTTCTCATCGGCCACCTTGTCGCCGTGCTCACCCAGCGCCTTTTTCATCTGGTGCACCAGCGATTCACCGCTGTTCTTCGCCTGCACCAATTCGATCTTCTTCTTGTCGTCCTCGGCGTTGGCTTCGGCGTCCTTCACCATGCGCGCGATTTCATCTTCCGACAGACCCGAAGAAGCCTGGATCTTGATCTTGTTTTCCTTGCCGGTGGCCTTGTCTTTCGCGCTCACGTGCAGGATGCCGTTGGCGTCGATGTCGAAGGTCACTTCAATCTGCGGCATGCCGCGCGGCGCCGGCGGAATGTCGGTGAGGTTGAACTGGCCCAGGCTCTTGTTGCCGGAGGCCACGTCGCGCTCGCCTTGCAGCACGTGAATGGTCACCGCGCCCTGGTTGTCGTCGGCAGTGGAGAACACCTGGCCGGCCTTGGTCGGGATGGTGGTGTTCTTCTGGATCAGCTTGGTCATCACGCCGCCCAGGGTTTCGATACCCAGCGACAGCGGGGTGACGTCGAGCAGCAGCACGTCCTTGCGGTCACCGGCCAGCACCGAACCCTGAATCGCGGCACCGACGGCCACGGCTTCGTCCGGGTTCACGTCCTTGCGTGGCTCCTTGCCGAAAATCTCCTTCACCTTGTCCTGCACCTTGGGCATGCGGGTCATGCCGCCGACCAGGATGACGTCGGAAATGTCGCCGAGCTTGACGCCGGAATCCTTGATCGCGGTGAGGCAGGGCGCGGCGGTCTTCTCGATCAGTTCTTCCACCAGCGCTTCCAGCTTGGCGCGCGAGAGCTTGATCGACATGTGCTTCGGGCCGGCGGCATCCGCCGTGATGTAGGGCAGGTTGATTTCGGTCTGCTGCGAGGAGGAGAGTTCGATCTTCGCCTTCTCGGCCGCTTCCTTCAGGCGCTGCAGGGCCAGCACGTCCTTCTTCAGGTCGATGCCCTGGTCCTTCTTGAACTCGTCGACCAGGTAATCCATGATGCGCTGGTCGAAGTCTTCGCCGCCCAGGAAAGTGTCGCCGTTGGTCGAGAGCACTTCGAATTGCTTCTCGCCATCCACATCGGCGATTTCGATGATCGAGACGTCGAAGGTGCCGCCGCCGAGGTCATACACGGCGATCTTGGAATCGCCTTTGGACTTCTTGTCGAGACCGAAGGCCAGCGCGGCCGCGGTCGGCTCGTTGATGATGCGCTTGACTTCGAGGCCGGCGATGCGGCCGGCGTCCTTGGTGGCCTGGCGCTGCGAGTCGTTGAAGTAGGCGGGCACGGTGACCACGGCTTCGGTCACTTCCTCGCCGAGATAGTCTTCGGCGGTCTTTTTCATCTTGCGCAGCACTTCGGCGGACACTTGCGGGGGCGCCATCTTCTTGCTGTGCGCTTCGACCCAGGCGTCGCCGTTGTCGGCCTTGATGATCTTGTAGGGCATCAGGTCGATGTCCTTTTGCACTTCCTTTTCCTGGAAGCGGCGGCCGATCAGGCGCTTGACGGCGTAAAGCGTGTTCTTGGGATTGGTGACGGCCTGGCGCTTGGCCGGCGCGCCAACGGTGATTTCGTCGTCGTCCATATAGGCGATGATCGAAGGCGTGGTGCGCGCGCCTTCGGAGTTTTCGATCACCTTGGGGGTGTCGCCTTCCATGATGGCCACGCACGAATTGGTGGTGCCGAGGTCGATGCCGATGATTTTTGCCATGTCTTGTTCTCCTTGAAGCGGGAATAGGTAATTGTTCTGAATATGCCGTTAAACCCCCTTGTTTCAAGGGGATTTAACGAAACTCAAGCTTTGGCTTTGGACACCGTGACCAGGGCGGGGCGCAGCACACGGTCGTTGATCAGGTAACCTTTTTGCAGGACGGTGAGCACGCGGTTGGGCTCGCCATCGGCTTCCAGCGCGGAGATGGCCTGGTGTTTGTTCGGGTCGAATTTCTGATCGAGCGGGTTGACCTCGACGATCTTGCCCTTTTCAAAGGCGGCGTTGAGCTGGCGCAGGGTCAGCTCGACGCCGCTCTTCAAGGTCTCGATGGAAGCGCTCTGGTCCTTCAGCGCGGCTTCCAGGCTGTCCTTTACTGCCAGCAGGCTTTCCGCGAAGTTCTCGGTGGCGTATTTGTGCGCGTTGGCGATATCGGTCTGGGCGCGGCGGCGGACGTTTTCCATTTCGGCGCGGGCGCGCAGGAAATCGTCCTTGGCCTGGGTCAGTTCCGCTTCCAGTTTGGCGATGCGGTCCTCGGGCGCGGCGGCAGCGGCCGGATCCACGTTGGGATTTTCCTGCGGCTTGACTTCTTCGGTCATCTAGATAACTCCACTGCAAATAGGGATTTCAGGGTTCGCGCGTTTAACTGGGGTCGTGAAAAGGGTTTTCAAGCGGGAATATGCAATAAGTTTGCAATTTTCTCCGCAATTTCCCGCGCCGCCCCGGGCGAAGCGGATAAGGGCTTGATTTGACGGCCAAAAGACAGCTATAATCCAAGGCTTCGCGTTTTTTGCGTGGGCGCAGCTTTTGGGGCTTACCCTTTTGGGGTTACCTCAGGCGGGCCCGGTAGTCCGCGAACACTTGCCGCACCGCGTGTGCAGGAGCCTTTCGGTTCCGGCGTCGGGCGGCCTGGCGTCTCAGGGAATAGGTATGTCCTTGAAGCCAGTCCACAAGGAGTTTGTATGCGTCATTACGAAATCATTTTCATCGTTCACCCGGACCAGAGCGAGCAGGTCCCGGCGATGATCGAGCGCTACCGCGGCATGGTGCTGGCGGCCGGCGGCAAGATCCATCGCATCGAGGACTGGGGCCGCCGCCAGTTGGCCTATCCGATCAACAAGATCTTCAAGGCCCACTACGTGCTGATGAACATCGAGACCGAGCAGAAGCTGCTGGACGAGTTGGAGCATGGCTTCAAGTTCAACGATGCGGTGCTGCGCCACCTGGTGGTGCGCATGAAGAAGGCACACACCACCCCTTCGCCGATGATGAAGGAAGAGAAGTCGCGCAACCTGACCGCCGGCCCTGCCGCGGAAGGCAAGAGCGAAGCCAAGCCTGAGGCAGTGAAGTCGGAGTAATCCGGCTTTAGACCTTGGAGCCGCAAAACCGGGTTGAACTCACCGGTGTCGTCAGCAGCCTGGAAGCGCTGCGCTACACCCCGGCGGGCATCCCGATAGTCGAGTTAAGCCTGACGCACGAATCGACGCAGCAAGAGGCGGGCAAGTCCCGCAGCGTGACCTGCGAAGTGACGGCGGCAGCCGCGGGGCCCCAGGCCTTGCGCATGGTGCAGGCGCAGCTCGGCGCGCGGATCAAGGTCACAGGTTTTCTCGCCCATCGCGGTAAAAGCAAGGTTCAGCTGGTGTTGCACATCAACGAATTCGAATTCATTTGAAAGGTTTCAAACCATGCCTCCCGGACGCTTCGGCAAACCCAAATTTGTACGCAAGGAAAACCCCAACAAGGGCCTCTTCAAGCGCAAGAAATTCTGTCGCTTCACGGTCAACAAGGTCGAGTGGATCGACTACAAGGATGTCGAACTGCTGAAGGATTTCATCCAGGAAAACGGCAAGATCATGCCCGCGCGCGTCACCGGCACCAAGGCCGGCTACCAGCGCGAGCTGACCGAGGCGATCAAGCGCGCGCGCTTCCTCGCGCTGGTCCCGTACACCGACCTGCACACCATCCGCTAAGCGCAGGGGAGAGATAAAAATGCAAGTGATTCTTCTGGAAAAAGTCGCCAACCTGGGCAACCTGGGTGATATCGTCAGGGTGAAAGACGGCTTTGCCCGCAACTTCCTGATCCCCGAGCGCAAGGCCAAGCGCGCCACCGAAACCAACAAGGCCGAGTTCGAGGCCCGCCGCGCGGACCTGGAAAAGCATGCCGCCCAGGTGCTGGCCGATGCGCAAGCCACCGCCACCAAGCTGGACGGCCTGATGGTGCAGATCACCGAAAAGGCCGGCGTCGATGGCCGCCTGTTCGGTTCGGTCACCAACTTCAACATCGCCGAAGCGCTGGGCAAGCAAGGCTTCAAGGTCGAGAGGTCGCAGATCCGCATGCCCAATGGCATGATCAAGACCGTCGGCGACAACGACATCTCCGTGCAACTGCACACCGACGTCGTTGCCAACATCAAAGTCTCCGTGCTGGGCGAAGCTGCCTAAGCGCCACCGTCAAAGGATATTTCATGGTCATCATTCGCATGAATCGCGGCGGCGCCAAGGGCCGCCCCTTCTACAACATCGTGGCTGCCGATTCCCGTGCCCGCCGCGACGGCCGCTTTGTCGAGCGCGTCGGTTTCTACAACCCGATCGCTGCCGGTGGTGAAGAGCCCCTGCGCATCGACATGGCGCGCATCAACTACTGGGTCGGTACCGGCGCCCAGTTGTCGCCTTCGGTTGCCCGCCTGATCAAGCAGTTTGCCAAGCAAGCCCAGCCTGTCGCCGCGGCAGCCTGAGACCATGGCGACGGTGGCGCCTTCCGGGGTGCCGCCGGACCTGGTCGAAATGGCCCGCGTCAAGGAGCCCTATGGGCTCAAGGGTTGGGTCAAGCTGTACAGTTATTCCGAAGGAGCGGGGCTGGTAGGGTCCAGGCAGTGGTGGCTGGACCATGGCAGCGAGGCGAAGCCGGACTGGCGCATTGTCGAGCCGGACGAAGTGGGCGAGCATAGCGGCGTCCTTATCGTCAAGTTTCCCGGGGTGGATGACCGCGATGCGGCGTTCGCCCTGAAGGGAAAGCGGATCGCGCTGCCGCGTTCGTCTTTTCCCAAGAGCAAGACCGAGGATGACGAATACTACTGGACCGACCTGATCGGCCTGGAAGTGAAAAACCGGCAGGATGAACTGCTGGGTGTGATCGACGGCCTGCTGGACCTGGGGCCGCATGAAGTGCTGCAGGTGAAGGCGCCGGCAGTCGGCGACGCCAAGCCGCAGGAAATACTGATTCCCTTCGTCGCGCAATACATCGACGCCGTGGAACTGGGTAACAGGCTGGTAAAGGTGGACTGGGAGAAGGACTATTGAGCTTTCCGACAAAAGTACAAACCTGCTTTTGTCGGGTAAGAGCAAAAAAATCGCCGGCAAAGCCGGACGATTTTTGTGTGGAACGGCAACGAAACAGCAGTTGGAGTGAAGACGGAAATGCGCGTGCAATTCGATGTTGTAACGCTGTTTCCGCCGATGTTCGGGGCGGTGACCTTGCAGGGCATCACCGGCCGCGCGCATCAGGAAGGGCTGTGGCATCTGGTCTGCTGGAACCCACGCGATTACGCCGACAACGCGTACCGCACGGTGGATGACAGGCCTTACGGCGGCGGCCCCGGGATGCTGATGATCCCGAAACCGCTGGAAGCGGCGATCGGCGCGGCGAAGGATGCGCAGGTCAATGCAGGATTGCAGCCCCTGGTGATCTACATGTCGCCACAGGGCAAGCAGCTGGACCACGACGGGGTGATGGCCCTGCGTGACGAAATGCAGGGCGGCCGCGGTGTGGTGGTGTTGTGCGGCCGGTACGAAGGTATCGATGAGCGCGTGCTTGCACGGCAGGTCGATCGCGAAGTGTCCATCGGGGATTATGTGCTCTCCGGCGGCGAACTCCCCGCGATGGTGCTGATCGATGCCCTTGTGCGCCAGTTGCCGGGCGTGTTGAACGATGATGCGTCGGCGCTGGAGGAATCGTTTGCGGAAGGTCTGCTGGACTGCCCGCATTACACCCGTCCCGAGGAATACGAGGGAGTGCGGGTGCCGGAGGTGCTGTTGTCCGGCGATCACAAGAAAATCGCGCGCTGGCGCCTGAAAGAGGCGATCAAGCGCACGAAAGCGCGGCGGCCGGACCTCTATGAGGCCTGGACGAAGCGCGAGATGAGTAAGGAAGAAGCAAAAGTTCTGGCGGAAGCCCTGGCGGAACTGGCAGTAGAAGCACCCAAGTAGTTGCGCAGCAGTCGTGGTAGTTGAGTCACCAAAATCGACTGGCTTTGCCAGCGATTTTATGCAAGGCAGTCCCGAAAAAAGCAGGTTTGCACTTTTTTCGGAATCTACAAACGGCGGCATCAAGGGTTACGAGACCTCTTGCTCTACCGTCCAGTCTCGTGAAATAACGCGAGCCCATAGAGAGAAAGGAAGTACCATGAGCAACATCATCGCTGAACTCGAGAAGGCGGAAATCGCCCGTCTCAACAAGACCATTCCCGTCTTCGCCCCCGGTGACACCGTGGTGGTCAATGTCAACGTGGTTGAAGGCGAGCGCAAGCGCGTGCAGGCCTTCGAAGGCGTGGTCATCGCCCGCCGTAACCGCAGCATCGGCTCCTCCTTCATCGTGCGCAAGGTGTCGTCCGGCGAAGGCGTCGAGCGTACCTTCCAGCTGTATTCCCCGCTGATCGCCTCCATCGAGGTGAAGCGCCGCGGCGACGTGCGCCGCGCCAAGCTGTATTACCTGCGTGACCTCGCGGGTAAGGCCGCTCGAATCCGCGAAAAGGTGTAAAAAGCTGCTGCGCCTCGCATAGCGGCGTTGCGCTTCGGATTCGCAGTCGGTCATGCACACCAAGAGTGCACTCCTCCTGCTCACCTCGCGCGCCTCGCTCTGCTTCGGCTCGCGACGCTTTTTACGAGAATTTAAGACTGCATTGAGTTGATACACTAAACGGGCGCGAAAGCGCCCGTTTTCATTGGGGTGACCGTGTCGAGAATGAGCCGCGTCGTCTGCTGCTGTTTGCTCGCCATCGTGGCGTCCGGCGCGTTTGCGGCTCAGCCCAAGACCGCCAAGAAATCCAAGCCTGCTGTCGCGGCCACCGTCGTGGCGCCTGCCGCGGCATCGAAAGCCGTCCCTGCACCCGTCACCGCCACCAAGCCGGCTCCCGCGGTCGCCACCACCGCAGCTCCTGCTGCCGCCACGGCAGCGATCCCCGCCGCGGATCCGAACCTCACCCTGGTCAGCGGCATGGCCTCCGCCGGCGCGCCGCGCATCGCGCTGGAGATCATGGACCGGGATCAGCCGGATGCAGCCAAGGATCT
>DASYEQ010000118.1:0-11804 GCA_036498945.1 Burkholderiales bacterium
GTGCTTCGGGTCCACCGGCGGGCTGTCGTGCAGGATGGAGGCGAAATCACGCATGCGCGCAGCCAGCCACTCGGGCGAGCCGAGCCGCTTGGTGTCGATGAGGATGAAGAAGTGGCCGAGGTTCTGCGGCTCGTCGGGCGCATCGACCCAGCTCTTCACGTGCGTGAGGTACGCGGCGCCGGAGAGCAGGCCGGCGAAGAGGTCGACCAGCAGCGCCAGGCCGTAGCCCTTGTGCCCGCCCACCGGCAGCAGGAAGCCGTCGAGCGCGGCCTTCGGGTCGGTGGTGGGGCGCCCGCCCGCGTCGGTGGCCCAGGTGTCGGGAATCGATTGCCCGGCCTTCAGCGCGTTGCGGATCTTCGCCCGCGCCACCACGCTCATTGCCATGTCGAGCAGGAACGGGTCACCACCCGGCAGCGGCACGGCGAAGCCGATCGGGCTGTTGCCCAGGCGCGCATCGCTGCCGCCCCAGGGCGCGATGGTGGTGGTGGCATTGCTGCCGATGATGCTGGCGAAACCTTGCTCGGCGGCGATCAGACCGTAGGGCGAGATCGGGCCGAAGTGATTCGAGCCGCGTGCGAAGGCCACGCCGACGCCGGTTTCCTTCGCGCGTTCCAGCGCCGCTTCGAGCGCGCGCATGCCGACCAGGGGGCCGACGCCGTTGTCGCCGTCCACCTTCGCAATTGCCGGCGCCACCACTTCCACCTTGATGTTCGGGCGCGCGTTGATGCCTTTGGAAACCAGGCGCTCGCCGTAGCTCTCGACGCGCGAGAGGCCGTGGGTGGCCAGGCCGAACAGGTCGGCCATCACCAGGATGCGCACGACATCGCCCGCATCCTTCTTCGTCAGGCCCAGGCCTTCGAAGGCGCGGGTGCCGAGCTCGGTGAGCGCGGCTTCATTCATGGGCTGGGGGGCTTGTTGTGTCATGGGATACCTTTCTTGCACGCGCGGCCGATGCCGTGCGTTTCAATCAAATGCGGGGCCGGCAGTGTAGCGCCGGCCGCGCGGGCTTGCGGAAAATGTTGCTCAAGTTGCCATGCCTCCCATGGGGCTTCATCGGAGCGCCGTCATTCCCGCGAAAGCGGGAATGACACGTGTGGGGTACGGAAACGCCCCCGCACGAAGTCCCCTGGGAATTGAAAAGTGAGGCGCGGGCAGGTGATTCGAGACAACGGAAGCAAATCGACTTCAGTGCATCACTTGCTGTACAGCTTGCGCAGGCTGCGCACGTCCTTGATCTTCTCGAAATTCCACAGCGCGGCGAGCAGGTCGGCGCAACCCTTCTTGCCCAGCACCGGGGCGATCAGGTCCTCGGCCTTTTCCTGCTCCTCGGCCGGGTTCAGCGGATTTTCGAAACTGCCCTTGGCGGCCATGGTCTGGTGCTTGAGCACGGTGCCGTTTTTCAGGTGCACTTCCATCACGCAGCGCCAGCGGCGTTGCGCATCCGTCAGCTTGGGGTCGCCGATGGCCTGCACCTTCTTGCGCATCGCCAGCACCTTGGGGTCTTTCATGCGCTCGAAATCGTGCGCCGACTTGAAGGTGAGCTTGCGGTCGAGCATCATCACCGAGAGCAGGTGCTGCACCGAGATGTCGGGCATCGGGCGGTTGTTGACGATCTCGAGTTCCTTGTCCGGCATGTAGGCCAGCACCTTCTCGACGTCGGCCGCCTTGAAGTTGTGCTCGGCGATCAGGTCGTTCATCACGTGCATCGGCCCCTGGATCGGTCCGCCGATCGGCCAGCGCTTGATCGAGGCGCGCAGCATTTCGTAGTCGCGGCCCAGGCCCTTGACCAGATCATTGCGGTCGATCTCTTCCGGCTGAAAGGTGAAAAAGAAATCGCGCTCGCCGGAGAAAATGTCTTCCACGCCGGTCCAGCCGGAAGCCGCCATCAGCGCCGCCTGCAGGCCGTTGTGCGCCGGCATGCCGCCCATGGCGTAGGCCTTCTCGATGTGCTCGGGGTCGCGGAACATGGTGTACAGGCCCGCCGTCTGCTGGCCGGTGTAGGAGAGGGCGTAGCGCACCTGCAGCGGCGTGAGCTTGAGCAGCGCAGCGGCCGAAGCGGCAGCGCCGAACACTTGCCCGGTGGCGCCGGCGTGGTGGCCGGAGCGCAGGTAAGGCATCGGGTGCAGGGTGAGCAGCATGCGCGCGCACACGTCGTAACCCAGCACCACCGCGCGCAGCACTTCTTCACCGCTCATGCGGTAACGCTCGCCGATTGCCATCGCCGAGGGCACGCAGCTGGTGCCGGGGTGGGTGAGCGAAGGCGGGTGGGTGTCGTCAGTCTCGTCCGCATGCCCGCTCATGCCGTTGGCCAGCGCCGCGTTCTGCACGCTGGTGACGACCTTCGAGCCGATCACGCCGGCCTCGGGCTTGCCGCCCAGCGCCTTGACGTAGGCGATGCCCTTCCTGCCCGGCTCCAGGCGCGAGCCGGAGATCATCGCCGCGAAAATGTCGACCAGGTGCAGCTTGGCGCGCGCGGCGACGGGCTTGGGCACCGGCTTGGCGAGGCTGCCGGCGATGTGGGTGGAAAGCTTTTGCATCACGCCGGAGACGGCGGGGGATTTGGTTTTGGTGGCCATGGTGTGTGCGGTAGGGGGAAGGGATGGTGCTTTACGGTTGTCTGTTATCAACTGGCACTGCCATTCCCGCTTTCGACCGGAGGAAGTCCTTATGGGGCGCGGGAATGACAGCGAGAGGTATTGCGGCTTGTATCGGGGCGCTGAGAATCGCTACTCCGCCTTGATCCCCAGCTTGTTGATCAGCGCCGCCCAGGTCTTGCTCTCGTCGCGGATCTTGGTGGCGAATTGCGCGGGCGTATCGGTTTCCACGTCCAGGCCCTGGCGCGCCATGGTGGCGGCGATGTCGGGCATCTTCACGGTCTTTTGCGCCGCCTGCTCCAGCCTGGCAACCACGTCGTCCGGCGTCTTCGCCGGCACCAGGAGGCCATACCAGGAGGTGACGTTGAAGCCCGGCAGCCCCGATTCGTTGAGCGTCGGAATGTCCGGCGCCACCGTCAGGCGCTGCATGCCGGAAGAGGCCAGGCCGCGCAGCTTGCCCTGCTTGATGAAGGGCAGCACCGCGGTGACCGAGCCGAACAGCGCCTGCACGTCGCCGGCGATCAGCGCCACCGAGGCCGGGCCGCCGCCCTTGTAGGGCACGTGCACGAGGTTGGTGCCGGTGCGCGACTTGAACAGTTCCATCGCCAGGTGCAGCGGGCCGCCGGGGCCGGAGGAGGAGTAGTTGAGCTTGCCCGGCTCCTTCTTCACCAGCGCGATGAACTCATTCAGGTTCTTCGCCGGCACGCTGCCGTTGATGGTGAGGATGTATTGCGCGCTCGCGAGCAGCGTGATGGGCCGCAGGTCGCGCTGCACGTCGAAGCCCATGTTCTTGTACAGCGAAGGGTTGATGGTGAGCGCGGAGTTGAAGCCCATCAGTACGGTGTAGCCGTCCGGGTCGGCCTTCACCACGATATCGGTGGCGATGTTGCCGGCGGCGCCCGGCTTGTTGTCGATCACCACCGGCTGGCCGAGAAGCTGCAGCATCTTCGGGCCCATGATGCGCGCCAGGTTGTCGGTGCCGCCGCCCGCCGGGAACGGCAGCACCATGCGGATCGGCTTGCTCGGGTAAGGCGCGTCGGCGGCCTGCGCCGGCGCGGCCAGGCACGCGGCGGCGAGGGCGGTGAGGGCGAGGGCGGAAGCCAGCATGCGGGCGCGCTGCTTGGCGGGGTTCAGGGTGGGCATGAAGTCTCCGGTTCGTGGTTTGCGGCGTTTGTTGGTGCGCGGTTCAATCTTCGCGCACCTATTCGGAAAGTGCGGCCGTCAGTTCGTTGATGTCCTGCAATTGTTCGAGGCGGCCGACCAGTTCCAGCGCCTTGCTGGTTTTCCCCTGCGGCCACTTGCGGAAGGTGGCGCATTCGCGGAACTTGTCTTCGATCTCGGTGTAACTCATCGGGTCGGCCTTGTTACCCTTGCCCGCATCCAGGCGCCGGCCGATGGTCTTGCCGTCCTTCGTGGTGATCTCGACATGGCTGGTGACGATCACATGATTGTCGCGCTTTGCCTCTTCCGCCGTGAAGGTCTGGTAATCGACGCGCGCGATCATCGCCTGCACCTCGGGGCGGTTCACATACGCATCGTTGAACTGGTTCAGGCCGCACTGCCGTTCGAGCGCCAGGGCCGCGAGACAAAACTCCAGGCTGAACTTGGCTTCCAGCTCGGTCTTCGGGCGATGATGCAAGAGCGTGTGGTGGATGTTCTGGCTGGTGCGCACGCGGATCTTCTCGACCTCCTCGGGTTTGATATCACCCTCCTGCAGCAGGCGCAGCATCACCGTCATCGCCGGGTGGCCCAGGCTGCCGGTGGGCCAGGGCTTGAGCCAGATGCCGCGATCGACGAATGCCCACGGCGTGCCGAGCTTTTCCAGCAAGCGCGGCGCTTCGTAGCCGCCGCCCAGCGCGGAGAAAAAGCCGCGCCTGGCTTCCAGGATGATAGGCGAGGCGGTGAAGCCCGCCGCGTGCAGGTCGGCGGCGACAATGCCCACCTCCGCCGAGCGCCCGGCGTGGAAAGGCTTCACCGTGGTGCCGAAGTTTTCCGTCAGCCCGCCGGCCTGGCTGGCCGCGATGCCGAGGATGGTCCGCATCTCGTCTTCGTTGCAGCCATAGGCTTTGGCCACGCCAATCGCCGCGCCCAGCATGCCGCAGGTGGCCGTCGCGTGAAAGCCGTGCAGGATGTGGTTTACATGGGTGGCGTCGAACAGGCGGCAGCCGGTTTCCACGCCCACCTGGAAGGCCAGCAGCAGGTCCGCGCCGCTCATGCGCCGCGCCTCGCCCACCGCCAGCAGCGCGGAAAGCGTAGGCCCGGTCGGGTGGATGCCCTGGAAGCGGCCGGTCTCGGCCTGCATGGTGTCGTCGTAATCGTCGGCGTGGATCGCCGTGCCGTTGGCCAGCGCGGCGAAGCGCGGCGGCAATTTCATCGAGGAACCGAGCACGCTGGCCCCGCCGCCGCATTGCAGGGTCTTGAGGTATTTGGCCAGCGCATGCGCCGGCTCCGAAATCGAGCCCGCCAGCGCGCAGGCCAGCGCGTCGAGGATGGCTTTCTTGCCCATCGCCTGCACTTCGGCGGGAATCCGCGCCGTCGTCATGCCGGCGGCGAAATGCGCCACGAAGGCGGTGAGCGCGGGGGCGCCGGCTTCCTGCGCGGCGGGGGTGGGGGTGGTCATGTCTCCGGTCCGGTCTGGATGGCGCAGTGCTCTAGAGGTGTGCGCCCGCACCCGCGACTATGAAATAGCCGCATGCTCCTGTAAAGTGCAAAAATCCGTTTGATTATCGCGCTTTACGCAATTGTTTTCCGGCGCTTCCCCGGCTTTCCGAATATCGTTCCCGCCTGCGCGGGAATGACATCGCAGATGTTGGGAAGTGCGTCCGCTTAACTCGCGCTCCTTTACGCATGAACTTCGACCTCTCCGACCTGCGCGCTTTCGTCGCCGCCGCCGACCTCGGCAGCTTTCGCGCCGCCGCGCAGGCGCTGGCCATTTCGCAATCCGCGCTGGGCCGGCGCATCGACAAGCTGGAAGTCGCCCTCGGCGTGCGCCTGTTCGAGCGCAGCACGCGCCACATCGCCCTCACCACCGTCGGCCGCGGCTTTTTGCACAAGGCGCGCCACATCATCACCGAGCTGGAAAACGCGCTGCTCGGCATGCGCGACACCGCCGAGCGCATCTCCGGGGAAGTCACCATGGCCTGCGTGCCCTCGGCGGTGGCCTACTTCCTGCCGCGCGTGGTGAAGGAATATCACGCCCGCTACCCGCGCATCCGCCTGCGCATCCGCGACGAGGATTCGGCCAGCGTGCTGCTCACGGTAGCGCGGGGTGAGGCCGACTTCGGCCTCACCTACATCGGCACCCATGAAGCCGACGTCGAATTCCACCCCCTGATCGAAGACCCCTTCGTGCTCGCCTGCCCGCGCGGCCACGCGCTCGCCGCCCGCCGCCGCGTCAAATGGGCCGAGCTCAATGATTACGACTACGTCACCCTCGCCCAAGGCAGCGGCAACCGTCTCCTGATCGACCTGGCGCTCGCCAATTCCAGCGCGCGCCCGCGCTGGTTTTGCGAAGTGCAGCACGTGCCGGCGCTGGTGAGCCTGGTCGAATCCGGCGCGGGTGTCGGCGTGGTGCCCAAGCTGGCAATGCCGCAGCGCGGGCACGCCACGCTGGTGTCGGTGCCGCTGGTGGAGCCCTCGATCACCCGCCAGCTCGGCCTGATCGCGCGGCGCGGGCGCACGCTGTCGGCGGCGGCGCAGCTGTTTTACGATTACGTGCGGCAGTCGAATGTGTAGGCACGATGTCCTTGCGTATTGCGCCGGCGGGTTTCCGGCGACGGCATTGATGCGCGCGTTTCCGCCGGCTGCCGGCACGCCGCAACGCGCCTACAACTGCTCCCCCACCGGCGCGGAGAGCACCTCCATGATCCGCTCCTTCAGCGGCCGCTCGCGCCATTGCTCGTAGGTGACGCGCCGCGCCTGCTTCAGGTCGGCCTCGAAGACGCGGCTCTGCGCGACGGCGAAATCGTGGTCGTAGACGTTGAGGTTGGCCTCGTCGTTGATGGCGAAGGAGCGGTTGTCGAAATTGGTCGAGCCCACCGAAGTCCAGAGATCATCGACGATCATCACCTTGCAGTGGAACATGGTGGGCTGGTATTCGTAGATCTCCGCGCCGGCCGCGAGCAGCGGCCCCCAGCGCGCCTTGGAAGCGCCGCGCACCAGGTCCGAATCGGTCACCGGGCCGGGCACGATGATGCGCAGGCGCACGCCGCGGCGCAGGGCGGCCAGCAGCGCATCGGTGGTGACGTGGTCGGGCACGAAGTAGGAAGCCGAAAGGCGGATCTCGTGCAGCGCCGCGGCAATCGACAATAGATACATCAATTGCATGCTCTCGCTGCCGCCGCCGGGCGAACTGATGAACATCTGCGCGCGCTGGTTGCCCGCAGGCGTGAGCGCCGGAAAGTAGGCGTCGCCGTGCAGCACCTCGCCGGTCGCCTCGGCCCAGTTGTCTTCGAAGGCCGACTGCATCTGCGCCACCGCCGGGCCCTCGACCTGGAAATGCGAATCGCGCCAGTGGTCGCGGTCCTGGGCATGGCCGTTCCACAGGTCGGCGATGCCGACGCCGCCGGTGAAGGCGACCTTGCCGTCGACCACCAGGATCTTGCGGTGGGTGCGGTTGTTCAGGCGCGCCAGCTTGTACCAGTGCGGCGGGTTGTAGCGGGTGATGTGCACCCCCGCCTTTTCCATCTCCTCGATCAGCGCGGCCGAAATCTTTTCGCTGCCGACCCAGTCGATCAGCACGTGGCAGGGAATGCCGGCGCGCGCGCGCCCGGCCAGCGCATCGGCGAACGTGCGCCCGATCTCGCCCGACCAGTAGATGTAGCTCTCGAAATTGATGCTGGTGCGCGCCCCGCGGATCGCCGCCAGCATCGCCGGAAAGATCTCGTCGCCGTTGATCAGCGCCGTCACCTGGTTGCCCGGCAGCAGGTCCGGCCCCAGCATCGCGCCCATGCTGCGCGTGAACCGCGGATCGGCCACGCCGTAGAGCGTCGGCACGCGGCGGTCGATGCGCTTTTCCGACAGGCTCCAGTTGAGCGCCAGCGTCACCACCACGGCGGTGACGAGGACGGTGATGGCAACCAGGCTTTTGCGCGAGATCAAGATGGCGGGGAGGAAGCGGGCGACCCCTGCTCTGACCGGCGCGGCGGGAAATAAATCCCGGGAGCCGGAGCCGGCTACGACTTAACCGCGATACCCCGTACCCGGAATCCGGCGCGCGAAATCCGGGCACAGATGGATTTCCTGCACCTTGTTTGCGCCGGGTGGCTCCATGGCCATGTAATCCTGCTTGCTGCGCACGGCAAGATATTCCTGCTTGCAGGTGCGAAAGCAGATCATGTCGCCGAAACTGCCGTGGCCGGCGACGCCATAGTCCGAATACAGGCAATTGATGCAGGCCTTGATGTAGATACCGTCCGGCAGGGCCTTCTGTATCTCCAGCAATTCGTCTTCGAACCAGCCGCTCTTGCCGGAGGAGTCGAAGCGCCTGCCGTCGTAGGAGAGGGAAGCGAATACCCATTCGTAGCTGATGCCGCCGCGCGGAGAGTCACGGGCCTCGCCGAGTTCGACGCGTATTTCCAGGTTGGCGGACACCTCGCGTCCAGGCGTCACCAAAGGCACCGGAACGACGGCGGTGAAGGTGCAGGCGCACAGGCATCCCCAAGCCAGGGTGAAAGTCTCTGGTACGGCTGTCTCCGCCGCCAATCCATCGAAATCGCGATCGCTGAATTCAATACCGCGGATACGGGTACGCAGCGTTTCCCCGTCGTTCTCGAAAACAATGGCTTCACCGCCATGGCGATCCGTGTAAGTGCCGGCATAACGCGCCGGCTGCGCTTTGCTCGGCATGCGCCCCGCCTCAGAACTTGCGCCGCACCGGCTCGCAAATCCCCTGGAAGCCCACGCGCAGCGCCTCGCCGCCCTCTTCCGCCAGGATGTAGCTGACGAAGCCCTCGCCCGTCACCCGGTTCACGCTCACGTCCGCGCGCAGCACCCGGCGGCCGTACACCACGGCGTTGAGCGGCTTGCGGCCGAAGTAGCGCGTCCTGGTCGCATGCAGCGGCGCGACCACGCGGCCGAGAGCGGCCTGCGCCGAGATGGTGTGGCGGGCGGTGTTGACGACGATCTGCGCGGCGTCGCTGGCGCCTTCCTGCGGGTTGGCGGCCTCCCAGTTGCCGAGGTAGAGCGGCAGCCAGCCGCGGCAATCGAGGGTGACGGTCTCGGCGCGGGCCAGCGCGGGAAGCGTCAGCAGCGAGGCGAACAGCAGGGTGGCTAAGCGCATGAGGGCGGGCGGAATAGGTATTTCAGCACTTTACCCGAAGCGCCGGCCGTTACTCCGGCTTGATGTCCATCGCCTTCACCAGCCGCGACCACTTCGCCACTTCGGCCTTCTGGAAGGCGGCGAATTCCGCGCCCTTGGCGCCGCCGGGAATGGCGCCCATGTCGTTCATCTTGTCTTCGAATTCGCGCATCGCCACCACCTTGGTGATCACCGTGGCGAGCTTGTCGACGATGGGCTGCGGCGTGCCCTTGGGCGCGAAGAAGGCGTTCCAGAACACCATCTCGTAACCCGGCACGCCCAGTTGCGCGATCGGTTTCACGCCGGGCAGGGCGGCGATGCCGCGGGTGGAGGTGAGGCCGAGCGCGCGCAGGCGGTTGTCGCGCACGAAGGGGCCGGCGACGGGCGCGACTTCGAAGGCCATGTCGAGCTGGCCGCCGATCAAATCCGTCATGGTGCCGTTGCCGCCCTTGTAGGGAATGTGGCGCATGCGCGTCTTGGTGGCGTCCTGGAACAGGGAGGCGGCCAGGTGCTGCGCGCTGCCGATGCCGCTGGAGCCGAAGGTGAGGCCGTCCGGGTCAGCCTTCGCCGCCTTGATCACGTCGGTGACGGAGTTGAAGCGGCTCTTCGGGTTGACCACCAGCACCATCGGGAAGCTGTTCACCAGGGCCAGCGGCTCGAAATCGCGCTGCGGGTTGTAGCCGGGGTTTTTCAGCAGCAGGCCGTTCATCACGTTGGTGGTGAGGTTGCCGGCCAGCAGGGTATAGCCGTCCGGCGCGGCGTGCGACACGTATTGCGCGCCGACGATGCCGGAGACGCCCGGGCGGTTTTCCGGCAGCACCGTCTGCTTCAGTTCCGCATTGAGCCACGGCAGCATCAGGCGCACCAGCGTATCGACACCGCCGCCGGCGGTGTAGGGGATGATCATCACCACCGGCTTGTGCGGGTAGTCCCCGGCCTGCGCGAAGGCGCGCGGGGAGGCAGGCAAAAGCGCGGGCAAGACGGAGGCGGCGCCGAATTTAAGCAAGGTGCGGCGGTGGGAAGAGGTCATGAGGGGCCCTGTTTGCGTTTGTGGTTGTGTGCGGTGATTTGCCGCGCGTGATGGGCGGCTTATTTGCGATTGTCGTAGGCGAAGCGCTCCACCGCCTGCGCATCGAAGCTCATGCCCCAGCCCGGCACGTCCTTCGGCACGATCGCGTGCCCCTGCTCGTTCAGCTGGATGCGCGTCGAGTACAGCGGCTCGAACCAGTGGATGTATTCGCCGATCAGCACGTTCGGCAGGCCGGCGGCCAGCGACAAAGTCATCTCGCAGAACAGGTGCGGCGAGATCGGCACCTTGTGCGCCTCGCACAGGTGCGCCACCTTGATCATCTCGGTGGGGCCGCCCATGCGCTGCATGTCCGGCATCAGGATGTCGGCCGACTTCTGGTTGATCATGTCGAGCATGCCGACGTGGGTGTATTCGTTTTCGCCGGAGGCAATCGGCGTGTCCAGCGCGGCGGCGATCTGCGCCTCGGCGGCGTGATCGTGCGAAGGCACCGGCTCCTCGATCCACGCCAGCCGGTACTGCTCGATCTCGCGCCCGAGGCGGATCGCATGCGCCGCGGTGAGCTGCTGGTTGCAGTCGCTCATCAGCTGGATGTCCGGCCCGATGGCCTCGCGCACCGCCTTCACGCGCGCGATGTCGTCTTCCATCTTCGGGTTGCCCAGCGACATTTTCACCGCGCGGAAGCCTTGGCTGACGAAGCCCGCCGCCTCTTCCTGCAAACCGGCGATGTCGGTATTCAAGCGCAGGCCGTTGCTGCGGTACACCGGCAGCGTCTCGCGCAAGCCGCCGAGCAGGCGGCTGACGTTCAGGTTCGCCGCCTTGCCGCGCAAGTCCCACAGCGCCATGTCGATCGCCGAGAGGCCGATCACCGCCACGCCGGTGCGCCCGAGAAAGCCGATCTCGTTCCACGCCCGCTGGAAAAACGCCCCGCCCTGCTCCGGCTCAAGACCTACGACCAGCGGCTCGAGGCTGGCGATCATCTCGTCCAGCACCTTCAGGCGCGTGCCGTTGAGCGTGAACACCAGGCCCTCGCCGGTGATGCCGGCATCGGTGTCGAGATAAACCAATACGCAGTCGATGCTGCGCATCACGATCTTGGCGCTGGGAATCGCCTTGGGCAGCGGAACAGCAATGGCGCGGCGGCGCAGGCGGGTGATTTTCATGGGGGCGCCCGTAACGGGGGAATCGTGAAGTCGGGCGCCGAAAATACCGCGCATGCAGCCCTGAACGCAAGGCATGCGCCGGATTACCGATTGTTGCAGCGGCGCGGAGCCGCGCAGGCTACTTCTTCTTTTTTGCCTTCAGCGCCTTCTGCACCACCGTGCCGGCCGCCTTTTTCGCCGCTTTCGCCAGCTTGCGCTTGGCCGGCTTCACCGCCGGCCGCGCTTCGCGCATCGACAGCGAAGCCGGCTCGCTGCGCCGCGAGCGGGAATGCGGCAACACGGTGATGGTGCGCACCTCTTCCAGGCGCACCCAGATCACCGAATGGCTGTTTTCCTCCACCGGCGTCAGGCAGATCCACCCGTGCGGGTCGGTGCCGCCGTTGTAGATGCCGGTGAGCAGCGAATTGTCGGTGTAGGTGATCTTGTAGTGGTGGCCGGTGACGAGGAAGGCGGGAGGCGTGACCATGGAGGCTCCGTGGTGGGTGTGCTGTGATTATTCTACGCGCGCCGAAGCACGCCGCGCACCGTTGGACAGGGCTGGCGCGAAGTGGTTCGCCCGCCCCGCGGCGCTTTTGTGGAACACTGCGCACCACGCCTCCCTGGAATCCGCCCATGCCCCCACGCGCCATCAACTTCGCCGACAAGCTCTCCCGCTTCGAGTCCTTCTGGTCGCCGCGCATCGTGGCCGAAATGAACGACTACCAGTTCAAGCTGGTGAAGCT
>DASYEQ010000119.1:0-10816 GCA_036498945.1 Burkholderiales bacterium
GCGCGAGCACCGCGCCCGCCATGTGATGGCTGGTGCCGACGCCGCTGGACGAATACTTGAAGCTCTCGGCCGGCTTGGCGCGGATGTCGGCCAGCAGTTCGCCCACGCCGTTATATTTGGCGCCGGGCGCCACCACCAGCACGTTCTGCACCTCGGCCACCAGGCCGATGGGCGTGAAGTCCTTGCCCGAGTCGTAGCCAGGCTTGGTGTACAGCACCTGGTTGTTGATCAGCGTGCCCGAGGCGCCCAGGCCCAGGGTGTAGCCATCGGGCGCGGCATGCGCCATATCGGCGGTGCCGATGGTGCCGCCGGCGCCGCCGCGGTTGTCGATCACCATCGCCTGGCCGAGCTGGTCGCCCAATTGCGCGGCAAGCACGCGGCCGATCACGTCGCCGGCGCTGCCGGCGGCGTAGGGCACGATCAGCTTGACTGGATGACTGGGGTAGGCGTTCTGGGCGAACGCCGGTGCGGCGCCGCACAGCAAGGCAGCAGCGATGAAAGCGCGGCGCGCGCGCGATGAGGTCAACGACATGTTTGTCTCTCCTGGGTGTATTTTTTCTGCCGTGGTTGATCCCGGCATGTGCAGCGATTGTAAGAGGATTTTCCCTCTGGCACCTGGCGATTAGCGCAAATCGGGGCAACGCCCGGCGGCGGCCGGCACGCGGGGTTAATTGGTGATAAAGTTTGCATGTCATCTATTTATATATCAATCGTTTCCCATGCCACTCGCAACGCCGGCCCGCGCCGAGCAGATCCAGCGCGGCCTGATGCCCCTGATGGCGCAGATCACGCGCCAGTGGCGCCGCGCCATCGACCGCCAGTTGCAGCCGCTCGGCCTGACCGAGGCGACCTGGCTACCGCTCCTGCACCTGGCGCGCGCCTCCGAGCCGATGCGCCAGAAGGACCTCGCCGCTTCGCTGTCGCTCGACAGCTCCTCGGTGGTGCGCCTGCTCGACGGCTTGCAGGTGGCCGGCTTCATCGAGCGCTGGGAAGGCGAAGACCGGCGCGCCAAGACCGTGCATTTGACGGTGCAGGGCCGCGCGGTGGTGAAAAAGGTGGAAGAGGTGGTGGGCAAGAGCCGCGCGCGCCTGTTCGCCGCGGTGCCGCCGCGCGACGTCGAGACGGCGTTTCGCCTGCTGGAGCAGATCAACACGGCGCTGCTCGCCGTCGAGGAAGGCGGCGCCTGATGCGCGCGCCCATCCACAAGACCGCGCCGGTCTGGCTGCTGGCGCTGATCACCGTCAGCGGCACGCTGGCGATGCACATGTTCGTGCCGGCGCTGCCGGAGGCTTCACGCGATCTGGGCGCCTCGATCGCGCAGATGCAGATGACCATCAGCCTGTACATCCTCGGCGTGGCCGCCGGTCAGCTGGTGTACGGCCCTTTGTCGGACGCGCTGGGGCGCCGGCCGATGCTGATCGTCGGCTTGAGCCTGTACGTGGTGGCCAGCGTCGGCGCGGCGTTCGCGCCGGAGGTGCACAGCCTGATCTTCGCGCGCCTGATGCAGGCGCTGGGCGGCTGCGCCGGCCTGGCGCTGGGGCGCGCGGTGGTGCGCGACACCGCGCCACCGGATGAAGCGGTGCGCCACCTGGCGCTGATCAACCTGATCATGATGGCGGGGCCGGGGCTGGCGCCGATCATCGGCTCGGGACTGTCCGCCGGTTTCGGCTGGCGCTCGATCTTCTGGGTACTGGCTGCGCTGGGCGCGGTAACGCTCGCCTTCACCTGGCGGCGCCTGCCGGAGACCAGCACGCCCAGCGGCACGCTCAAGGTGGCGTCGCTGGCGCGCGACTACGGCGGCCTCTTGGGCTCGCGCAGGTTTTTGGGTTTCGCCTTCGGCGGCGCCTGCTCGACCACGTCGATCTACGCCTTCATCTCGGCGGCGCCGTATTTCATCACCAACGAACTGCATCGCCCGCTGCACGAAGTCGGCTTCTACCTGGCGATCGTGATGGTCGGTATCGCGCTGGGCAACATCTTTACCCGCCAGCTGATCCGCCGCGTGGCGATGGCGCGCCTCCTGATCATCGGCAACGCCGTCAGCCTGATCAGTTCCGGTGTCTTTCTCGCTCTCGCCTTGCTGGGTTACCTCACGGTGGCGTGGATGCTGTGCCTGATGTTCCCCTTCGCGATGGGGTGCGGCATGTCGAGCCCGGCGGCGCTGACCAAGTCGATCAGCGTCGATCCCAAGCGCGTCGGCTCGGCCTCCGGCCTGTACGGCTGCGCGCAGATGACGGTGGGCGCGATCTGCACTGCGCTGGTCGGCCTGGGGGAGGGTGCTGCCTGGGTTGCCGGCAGCATTTCGCTGGGCTCGGTGGTGCTGGGGCAGTTCGGCTTCTGGATGGCGCTGGCCGCCGAGCGCCGCGGCAACCAGGCGTAACGCGCCGGGAATTTGTCCCCGATGACAGCGGTATGAGTGGAGAGGGCGCCTGCCAGTGCATGTGGCCCGCCCTCCTTCCCCCTCATCGCGGAGTACTCATGAAATCCCTGCCTCTTTTGCGCGGCCTGGCCGCGCTCGTCCTGATCTCGGCTGCCTTCCAGGCGCAGGCCGCCGGCGAAATGGAACTGGCGCAAAAAAAGAACTGCCTCAACTGCCACCAGATCGACACCAAGCTGGTCGGTCCACCCTACAAGCAGGTGGCGGCGAAATACCGCGGCGACCCCAAGGCGGAGGACCGCCTGGTGAAGAAAGTGCTGGAAGGCGGTTACGGCAACTGGGGCGACATTCCGATGCCGGCCAACCCGATCACCGAGGCGGAGGCGCACACCCTGGTGAAGTGGGTGCTGTCGCAGTAAGTGACAAAGTAAGGAAAGCAGGTCCTGCCCGCCGGGCAGGACCGTATCGATTGCCGCGCAGGCGGGAATGCGCGGATCAGCGCGCCGCGGCAGTGAGCTTCAGCAGCGCATCCAGGTCGGCCGGATTGACGTCCGACACGCCGACGTAGACGAAGCCATTCTCCTCGCGCGTCAGGATATTGAACCCCTCGCGCTGCGCCGACTTGATCGACAGATAGCGCTTGCCCAGCCGGTCTGGCAGCACGTGCACGTTGATCAGGTGCTGCTTGTGGCGATAGACCAGCGTGGACACCGGCTCCTCGCCGATCACCTCCAGCCGCCCGCCGATCAGCGGAAAGCCCTGGGAGGCGAAATCCTCCACCGGCGGCGAATAGCGGATGCGCCCGTTGAACCAGGGTTTGACCGTATGGCTGTCGGAAGAGGCGACGTCGATCGGGCTGGGCGCCATCATCGAGCGCAATTGCAGCGACACCAGTTCGCTTTCGGTGATGCTGTCCGCGCGCCCCTGCATCACAAAGGAAGTGGCGGTCACCGACACCAGCGCGGTCGCCAGCACCGCGCCCGCCAGGCGCGGCGTGAACCAGGCGGCGAACAGGCCTGGTTTCGGCGCGGGCGCGGCGCTTAGCTGCGCCGGCAGCATCTTCAGCTTCAGCGGCGCGTTGTGATACGTGGCGTGGGCGCGCGTCGCCTCCGACAGCCCGCGCAGGATGGCGTGGCGCCGCAGCAGCGAGCCGGACAGGGGCGAGGCAGCATCCACCGGGCCCAGCAGCCCGCGCAGCTCGCCCTCGTCGGCTTCGCCGTCGATCAGCGCCGAGAGCAGGCGCTCGTCGGGTTCTTTAGCGGACTTGTTCATATGCAGTGATTCCCTGCTCCTTCAATGCCTTCAACATCAGTTCGCGGGCCCGCGCCAGGCGCGACATCACCGTGCCCACCGGCACGTCGATCACCCGTGCGATCTCCTTGTACGACAAATCCTCCAGCTCGCGCAGCACCAGCGCCTCGCGGTAATGCACAGGCAGACCGGCCAGCGCCGCGTTGAGCACCGAGGCGTCGGCGAAGCGCGACGCCCAGGATTCCGGGCTTTGCGCCCACAGCGACTCATCGGCCACCTGCTCGTGCGTTTCCGGCTCCAGCGGTTCCTCGAACTGCGCTTCGCGCTTCTGGCCGGCGCGCCAGTCGAAAAACGTGCGCCGCACGATACCCAGGAGCCAGGGCCGCCCGGCATCGCCGCGCAAGGAGCCGAAGTACTGCCAGGCGCGCAATACCGCGTCCTGCGCGATGTCCTGCGCGTGCTGCTCATTCCCCGAAAGCCAGCGCGCCAGGTTGTAGGCCGCATCCATATGGGGCGTGATCAGACGCGCGAAACGCTCGCGTTTCTCGTCTTCTCCTGATGATTTACCGAAACCGAACATCGGAAATTCCCGCTTCTTCTCACTTGGGACGCACTGATCGGCCCTGCATCGGGCAACTTGCGGCGGCTATAAGCCGCCTGATCCGCATTCCCTGGCTATTGACTTCCAGGTACGCCGGCTGTCTTTTTCCCTGTTTTTTCAAGGGAGTACACCGGCCAATATAAACCCATACCGGGATGGCGGCGGATTTATTCCAGATCGAATACGAACTTTCCCCCGCCGGTAGATGCGTACGGAGGCCGGCAAAACCTGCCGACCCGCTTTCGAACCTTCCAGGAGACCCCATGAGCCATTCCCCCCTTGACCGCCGCCAGTTCCTGAAACTGGCCGGCGTCGGCGGCGCCGTCTTTGTTTCCGGCCTGCCCGGCTTTGCCAACGCGCAGAACGCGCAGGATTTCTACTTCGTCCAGATGTCGGACAGCCACTGGGGCTTCGAAGGCGCCCCCAACCCGGACGCCAAGCTGACCCTGAAAAAGGCGATTGCCTCGGTCAACGCCTTGTCGCCGGCGCCGGAATTCATCATCTTCACCGGCGACCTGACCCACACCACCGACGACCCCGCCGAGCGCCGCAAGCGCATGGGCGAGTTCAAGGAGATCGTCAGCGAACTGAAGGTGAAGAACATCCACTTCATTCCCGGCGAGCACGACGCCTCCCTGGACCGCGGCAAGGCCTTCACCGAATTCTTCGGCCCGACCAACTATACGTTCGACTACAAGGGCGTGCACTTCATCGCCATGGACAACGTCTCCGACCCCACCGCCTCCTTCGGCGAGGAGCAGCGCAACTGGCTCGCGGCCGACCTGGCGAAGCAGTCGAAGGATGCGCGCATCGTCTTTTTCACCCACCGCCCGCTGTTCGACCTGCAGCCCTCCTGGGACTGGGCCACGCGCGACGGCGCCCAGGTGATCGACATGCTGATGCCCTACCAGAACGTCACCGTGTTCTATGGTCACATCCACCAGGAACACCACCACATGACCGGGCACATCCCGCACCACGCCGCCAAGTCGCTGATCTTCCCGCTGCCTGCCCCCGGCTCGCAGCCCAAACGCACCCCGCTGGCGTGGAACCCCGCCGCGCCCTATAGCGGCCTGGGTTTCCGCGAAATCCAGACCAAAGCCGGCGGCAAGGACTTCGACCTGACCGAATTCCCGGTGGTGAAGCAAGGATGAGCGACATGGCAAAGATCGACGCGCCGCGCCGCCGCGCGCTGCGCCTCCTGGGTGGCGCCGGTGCGGTGGGCGCCCTCGGGCTGGCGGGTTATACGGCGGCTGCCCTGGCGCAGCCTGAAGAGCAGCACATCAAGATGACGGTGAAGCGCTTCGAGTATTCGCAAAAGGAAATCCACGTCAAGAAAGGCATTCCGGTGGTGGTGGAAATCGTCTCGCTGGACGTGCCGCACGGCTTCTCTGTGCCGGATTTCCACGTCCGTGCCGAAGTGGTGATGCCCGGCAAGCCGACCTTCATCCGCTTCACACCGGACAAGACCGGCGAATTCCTCTATCTCTGCGACGTATTCTGCGGCACCGGCCACGAAGCGCTGGAGGGTTCGCTGTTCGTGACCTGACGGTGCGCTAACGACCCTGGAAGTTTGGAGCGCGCTTTTGCAGAAAGGCGCCGACGCCTTCGAAGTAATCTTCCCCGGCGACGGCGCAGCGCTGCAGATCGCGCTCCATTTCGAGTTGTTGCGGCAAATCATGGCCACCAGAGGCGTGGACCATGCGCTTGATCATGCCGAGCGACCTGGTTGGGCCGCTCGCCAGCTGGTGGGCGAGGGCGCGCGCCTGGGGTATCAGCTCGGCGCCATCCACCACGCGCCAGATCAGGCCCCATTGCGCCGCCTGCTCGGCCGGCAGCTTGTCGCCCAGCATCGTAAGCGCCATCGCGCGCGCCGTGCCGACCAGGCGCGGCAGGAAGTAGCTGCCGCCGGAGTCCGGCACCAGGCCGATCCTGGAAAATGCCTGGATGAAAGCGGCCGAACGCGCCGCCAGCACGATGTCGCAGGCCAGCGCGATGTTCGCCCCCGCACCCGCGGCGACGCCGTTGACCGCGCACACCACCGGCTTCGGCAGGGCCTGCAGGCGCATGATCAGCGGGTTGAAGTCTTCGGCGATGGTGGCATCCACCGGCCCCGGGCGGCCGGTCGCGGGATCGACGATGCTTGCCAGGTCCTGCCCGGCGCAAAAGCCGCGGCCGGCGCCGGTGATGAGCACGGCGCGCACGGCTTCGTCCTGTTCGGCGCGATCCAGCGCCGCGCGCAATTCGGTGTGCATGGGGCGGGTGAAGCTGTTGAGCTTGTCCGGGCGGTTGAAGGTGACTTCGGCGACGCCATCGGCGATCGCCAGCAGGATGTTGGGGGTATCGGCGCTGCTCATGAGGGGTTCCTCTATTGCGTGGTGCTGGTGAATGCGGCGAGCTTACCGCACGCGTTGCGCAAATTCCCGCCGCGGGGCAGCAAGCCAAGGCGGGCCGGCCTGCTAGAATTTGCCTCGACTCATGCGTGATGCAAACGGCATGGATCACCGGGTAGACAGAGGCAACATCGCAACAAGGCGGGTGCGTCCAATAACCATGCGGCGCCTGTCCTCGCAAAAGCCGGAGGAGTGCATGTCCCAAGAATTATTCGAGCGCCACAAGGCCCTGCTGGAACTCGCGCTGGCCGCCACCGCGACACGCGGCGCCTTCAACGCCTGGCCCGACAACCCATCCGACTACAACGAGGTGCTGCAGGCCGAAGGCCGCCAGGCCTTTGCCAACTACTGCGATTCGCATTTCTACCTCGACCAGCCGGGCGTGGGCGAGCGCATCGGCCGCGAGAGTTCGCCTTACGGCTTCGAGCTCGGCATCCAGTACCCGAAGACCAACCTGGCGTCCATCATGCCGGTGGCGCAGCGCGCCGGCGAAGCTTTCAGCCGCGTGAGCCTGGATGCGCGTGCCGGCGTGCTGCTGGAGATCCTGCACCAGTTGAACACCCGCTGTTTCGAACTGGGGCAGGCGACCATGCACACCACCGGCCTGCCGTTCGAGCTGGCGTTCCGCTCCGGCGGCCCGCATGCGCAGGAGCGCGGGCTGGAAGCCCTGGCGCTGACCTATAACGAGATGAAAAGCATCCCCGCCGAAACCCTGTGGGAGCGCGGCGAGGGCGCGCGGGCGGTGCGGGTGAAAAAGACCTTCCGCGTGGTCGGGCGTGGCATCTCGCTGGCCATCGGTTGCTCGACGCTGCCGAACTGGAGCGCCTACCCGGGCCTGTTCGCCAGCCTGATGGCGGGCAACGCGGTGCTGGTCAAGCCCCATCCGCATGCGGTGCTGCCGCTGGCGATCACCGTGGGCGTGATGCGCCACGTGCTCAAGGAATCCGGCTACGACCCTGACCTGGTGATGCTGGTGGTGGACGATGAAGTGCGCCCGATCACCCAGGCGCTCGCCACCCGTCCCGAAGTGAAGATCATCGATTACACCGGCAATCCCGATTTCGCCGCCTGGCTGCAGGACAACGCCCAGGGCAAGCTGGTGCACGTGGCTACCGCCGCCGTCAATTCCGTGGTGATCGACGGCGCCGCCGACCTGCCGGGCCTGCTCAAGCACCTGGTGCACGCGGTGGCGCGTACCGGCGGGCGTTCCTGCCTGTCGCCGCGGGTGATTTTCACCGCCGAAGGCGGGGTGCAGACGCCGGCGGGGGGCGTGACCACCGAGGAATTCGACGAACGCCTGACCCAGGCCTTCAGCCGCTTTACCAACGACGCCACCGCCGCCTGCGAAATGATGGGCGCGCTGCCGCGCCATGTATATGACGCGCGCATCGACGGTGCGGCAATGTTCGGCGACGTGGTGGTGGAGTCGCAGCAACTCTCCCACCCGATGCACCCGGACGCGTATTTCCGCAGCCCCCTGGTGGTGCGGGTGCGGGCCGACCATGCCGACGCCTATATGCACGAATGGTTCGGGCCGATCGTCTTCCTGGTGGAGTGCGAGACGATTGCCGACGCGATTACCCGCGCGGCCAACCTGGCGCGCGAGAAGGGGGCCATCGTCGCCTCCCTCTATAGCCAGGACGTCGGCGTGTGCCAGGCGGCGGAAGAGGTTTTTGCGCCTACCGGCACCACTCTGTGCGTGAATTTCACCGGCGAGGCCTTCCCCGGCCAGAGCGCGGCGTTTTCCGACTTCCATATGTCTGGCATGAACCCGTCGGGCAACGGCACGCTGGTGGACGGCGCCTTCGTGGCCGGGCGCTTTCGCGTGGTGCAGACCAAGAGCCTGCTCTAGGCCGGCGCCTGTATTGGCAACGTTTTGGGAGGCGTCGCTCGTGCGGCGCCTCTTTTTTTGATGGAGACTCACGCAATGGCTTACGAAAACATCCTCACCGACGTGCGCGGCAAGGTCGGCCTGATCACCCTGAACCGCCCGAAACAGCTGAATGCCCTGAACGACGCCGTGATCGACGAGATCGGCCAGGCGCTGCTGGCCTGGGACGCCGATGAGGCCATCGGCGCGATGGTGATCACCGGCAGCGAAAAGGCCTTTGCCGCGGGCGCCGACATCTCCGCCATGGCGGGCATGGGCTTCATGGACGTCTATAAGGGGGAGTTCATCTCGCGCAACTGGGAAGTCTTCCGGCGCATCAGGAAGCCGGTGATCGCCGCGGTAGCCGGTTACGCCCTGGGCGGCGGCTGCGAGCTGGCGATGCTGTGCGACATCATGATCGCGGCCGATACCGCCAAGTTCGGCCAGCCGGAGATCAAGCTGGGCATCATCCCTGGCGCCGGCGGTACCCAGCGCCTGCCGCGCGCGGTGGGCAAGGCCAAGGCGATGGACCTGGCGCTCACCGGGCGCATGATGGATGCCGCCGAGGCGGAGCGTGCCGGGCTGGTGTCGCGCGTGGTGGCGGCCGACAAGCTATTAGAGGAGGCCATCGGCGCCGCCCAGGCGATCGCCGAGTACTCCCTGCCCTCGGTAATGGCGGCCAAGGAGGCGGTCAACCGCGCCTATGAGATGCCGCTGGCCGAAGGCCTGCTGTTCGAGCGCCGCCTGTTCCACGCGCTGTTCGCTACCGAAGACCAGAAGGAAGGCATGCAGGCCTTCCTGGAAAAGCGCAAACCGGCCTTCAAAAACCGCTAGGCGGCGCTCTGGCGCGGCCCTGGAAAAACAGTCAAATGCCCAAATATTGAGCATTCCAGGGCCGGCAAGCTTGCAGTTATGTCGATCTTTGGCGACAAAATCGCCTAAGTGCCTGATTTCGCAAGAAGCCGGCAACGGCGAACGATTTTTTTAATAAATTCGTCATCGAATGTTTGACACCCCCGGTTGTGCTTGCTATAGTCGCGCTTCTCGACGCTAATCAAGTTTCAGCGCGGCAGCAGCAGTAGAGCGCGACGGAATTTGGTGGGTGAAGAGAACAACGCGACGAAAAAATTTTTTAAAAAAGTTTGATCGAAGTGTTGACAAGAAGTAGAGAACAAATCATAATCTCGCTTCTCTGCTGATGACGAAAAACAAGCAGCGCGAAACGTAAAAAGCAGTACAGCGTAACGCGAAGTTGTTGAGTAGAAAACAGCAATGCTCTTTAAAAATTAAACAGCCGATAAGTGTGGGCGTTTGGTTGCGGGCTCTCCGGCCTCAACGTTAAGTTGAACGGAATAGCTAATAGCAATGAAATGCTCATACTTGAAAGAAACAAGATAGGTATGTTTGGTTACAAACGTATTTATCTCTGTCAGTATTTTGAGTTGAGCGAACAGGCGAAAGCCTGTCGCGGACGAAAGTTCGCACCACAGTGATTAAACTGAAGAGTTTGATCCTGGCTCAGATTGAACGCTGGCGGCATGCCTTACACATGCAAGTCGAACGGTAACGCGGGGCAACCTGGCGACGAGTGGCGAACGGGTGAGTAATGCATCGGAACGTGCCCAGTAGCGGGGGATAACGCAGCGAAAGCTGTGCTAATACCGCATATTCTCTACGGAGGAAAGAGGGGGATCGCAAGACCTCTCACTATTGGAGCGGCCGATGTCTGATTAGCTAGTTGGTGAGGTAAAAGCTCACCAAGGCGACGATCAGTAGCTGGTTTGAGAGAACGACCAGCCACACTGGGACTGAGACACGGCCCAGACTCCTACGGGAGGCAGCAGTGGGGAATTTTGGACAATGGGGGCAACCCTGATCCAGCCATGCCGCGTGCGGGAAGAAGGCCTTCGGGTTGTAAACCGCTTTTGTCAGGGAAGAAATGGACTTTTCTAATACAAGAGTTCGATGACGGTACCTGAAGAATAAGCACCGGCTAACTACGTGCCAGCAGCCGCGGTAATACGTAGGGTGCAAGCGTTAATCGGAATTACTGGGCGTAAAGCGTGCGCAGGCGGTTTCGCAAGTCAGATGTGAAAGCCCCGGGCTTAACCTGGGAATTGCATTTGAAACTACGAGGCTAGAGTGTGTCAGAGGGGGGTAGAATTCCACGTGTAGCAGTGAAATGCGTAGAGATGTGGAGGAATACCGATGGCGAAGGCAGCCCCCTGGGATAACACTGACGCTCATGCACGAAAGCGTGGGGAGCAAACAGGATTAGATACCCTGGTAGTCCACGCCCTAAACGATGTCAACTAGTTGTCGGG
>DASYEQ010000120.1:0-57098 GCA_036498945.1 Burkholderiales bacterium
GACGACGTCAAGTTCGCACTCGCGCGACAGTATGGCTACCCCTACCTGGTGAAGGGCGACGGCAAGGTCTCCGAAGAACTGGTGGCGGCCTACCAGCCCTTCGGCCCGCAGGTGGAGTCGCTGCGCGCCTTGCGCAGCCAGCTAATGCTGCGCTGGTTCACCGGTGAACTGGAACGCCGCGCGCTGGCGGTGGTCAGCCCCGATGCCGGGGAGGGGCGCAGCCGCCTGGTCGCCAACCTCGCGGTGCTGTTTTCGCAACTGGGCGCGCACACGTTGTTGATCGATGCCGACATGCGCAACCCGCGCCAGCACGTGCTGTTCAACCTGAAGGAACGCACCGGGCTCTCGACCGTGCTGTCCGGGCGCGCCGAGGGCGGCGAGGTGCGGCGCGTGCCGGCCTTCCTCGATCTTTCGGTGGTGACGGCCGGCCCGCTGCCGCCGAACCCGGCGGAACTGCTGGGCCGGCCCCTGTTCGGCAACTTTCTCGACGAGATGAGCCAGGAGTTCGAGGTGATCCTGATCGACACCCCGGCCGCCTCCGAGTACGCCGACGCGCAGATGGTCTGCGCCCGCGCCCATGGCGCCCTGTTGGCCGTGCACAAGAACACCACGCGCATGGCCGCCGCCGGCGAGCTGTGTACCGGGCTTTCGCAGCTCGGGGTGGGCGTGGTGGGCAGCGTCCTCAGCGAATTCTGAAATCCGCGCCGCCAGCGGCGGCGCCTCATGCATCGACCGTCTTAAGGAATCAACTTCCATGTTCAAAGTCGCGCTCATCACCGGCATCACCGGCCAGGACGGCTCCTATCTCGCCGAATTCCTGCTGGACAAGGGCTACGAGGTGCACGGCATCAAGCGCCGCGCCTCCAGCTTCAACACCGAGCGTGTCGATCATCTTTACGAAGAGCCGCACGTCGCAGAACGCCGCTTCATCATGCATTACGGCGACATGACCGACAGCACCACGATCACGCGCATCATCCACCAGATCCGTCCCGACGAGATCTACAACCTGGCGGCACAGTCGCACGTGCAGGTCTCCTTCGAGGAACCGGAGTACACGGCGAATGCCGACGGCGTCGGCGTGCTGCGCGTACTGGAGGCCATCCGCCTGCTCGACCTGTCGAAGTTCACGCGCTTCTACCAGGCTTCCACCTCCGAACTCTACGGCCTGGTGCAGGAGACGCCGCAAAAGGAAACCACGCCGTTCTATCCGCGCAGCCCGTACGCCGCCGCCAAGCTCTACGCCTACTGGATCACGGTGAACTACCGCGAGGCCTACGGCATCCACGCCAGCAACGGCATCTTGTTCAACCACGAATCGCCGCGCCGCGGCGAGACCTTCGTTACGCGCAAGATCACCCGCGCGCTGGCGCGTATCAAGCTGGGCCTGCAGGAGACGCTGTATCTCGGCAACATGAATTCGCTGCGCGACTGGGGCCATGCGAAAGACTACGTCGAGGCGCAGTGGCTGATGCTGCAACAGGACAAGCCCGACGACTTCGTCATCGCCAGCGGCCTGCAATACAGCGTGCGCGAATTCGTCGAGCGCGCCGCCACCGAACTCGACATGCGCATCCGCTGGCAGGGCAAGGGCGTGGACGAGCAGGGCATCGACGACAACGGCCGCGCCATCGTGCGCGTCGATCCACGCTATTTCCGTCCTACCGAGGTCGAGACCCTGCTCGGCGATCCGTCCAAGGCGATGAACAAGCTGGGCTGGAAACCGCGCATCAGCTTCGAGGAATTGGTAAGCGAGATGGTGCAGGAGGACCTGCGCATCGCGCAACGCGACCATCTCGTCACCCAGCATGGGCACCGCATGCCGGCGCATCACGAATAAGGACATCGCATGCAGATCACCCATGATTCGAAAATCTACATCGCCGGCCACCAGGGCATGGTGGGTTCCGCGCTGGTGCGGCGCCTCCGGAGCGCCGGCTATGAAAACCTGCTGATGCGCACCCATAAGGAACTCGACCTGCAGGACCAGCGCGCCACCTTTA
Organism: Burkholderiales bacterium; assembly: GCA_036498945.1. Classification (GTDB taxonomy): domain Bacteria; phylum Pseudomonadota; class Gammaproteobacteria; order Burkholderiales; family JAEUOS01; genus JAQGMJ01. The sequence goes on from DASYEQ010000120.1 coordinate 2,004, forward strand.
CCTTCCTGGCACGCGAAAAACCCGATTTCGTGTTCATCGCCGCCGCTCGCGTCGGCGGCATTCTCGCCAACGACACGCGGCGGGCCGAGTTCATCTACCAGAACCTGATGATGGAAGCCAACCTGATCCATGGTTCCTGGCTGGCCGGGGTGAAGCGCCTGCTGTTTCTCGGTTCCTCCTGCATCTACCCGCGCGACTGCCCACAGCCGATCAAGGAGGAGTATTTCCTCACCGGTATGCTGGAAGCTACCAACGAGCCCTACGCGGTGGCGAAAATCGCCGGCATCGAGATGTGCGAGGCCTACAACCGCCAATACGGCACCGCCTACGGCTCGGTGATGCCGACCAATCTCTACGGCCCGAACGACAACTACGATCTGGACAACAGCCATGTGTTGCCGGCGCTGTTGCGCAAGGCGCACGAGGCGCGCCTGCGCGGGGACGATCGCCTGACTGTCTGGGGATCGGGAAAGCCGCGGCGCGAATTCCTGCACGTCGACGACCTGGCGGACGCCTGCGTATTCCTGATGGAGCGCGAGGGCGCGGAGCCGCTGCTCAACGTCGGCACCGGGGTCGACGTCACCATTCGCGAACTGGCCGAGACCATCATGGAAGTCGTGGGTTTCGAAGGCGAGATCGTGTTCGATGCTTCCAAGCCAGACGGCACGCCGCGCAAGCTGCTGGACGTCTCGCGCCTGGGCACGCTCGGCTGGCGCGCGCGCGTCGGCTTGCGCGAAGGCATCGAGCAGACCTACCTCGGCGGCTTTGCCGAGGCCCGGCGCCAGCGCGAGGAAAGCGCCGCTTTCGGCGCCGCCTGAAGGCGAACTGCACAACGGAGTCCCATGCTGCAACGACTGCGCGGCCTGATCCAGAGACACCGCCGCACCCACTGGGCGGTGGCGGACCAGCTTCTGGTAAGCGGCTGCAACTTCCTTACCGGCATCATGCTGGCCCGCCTGCTCGGGCCGGCGGTGTTCGGCGTATTCGTCCTGCTGCAGGCGGTGCTGCAGTATGTGAATGCCTTCCAGACCGCGCTGATCTTCTCGCCCATGCTTTCCACCGCGCCGGCGATGGAAGAGGGCGGGCGCGCGCGCTATTTGCGCGGCGTGCTGGCGCTGCAACTGGTGCTGTCTGTGGTGATGGCGCTGGCGGTCTACGGCCTGGGCCTGCTGGGAGGGCTGATCTCCTCGGCCGCCGCGCTGCGCGAGCCCACCGTGCTGGCGCTGGCGCTTGCCGTGTTCGCCTTCCAGATGCAGGACTGGCTGCGCCGCTATTACTTCGTGCACCAGAATTCGCGCGCCGCCTTTCTCAACGATGTGCTGAGCTACGGCGGGCAGATCGTGCTGCTGATCGGCTTCGCGCTGTTCGATGATGATCTCGGCCTGACCGAGGTGTTCGGTATCATCGGCGCGACTTCCGCCGTGGCGTTCGTCCTCGGCTACGCCGCCAGCCGTGCGCCGGTGCGCCCGGCTTTCAGCGACGCACGCGAGGTGCTGCGCGAAGGCTGGCGCAGCTGCCGCGACTACTTCCTCGGCTGGCAGATGCAATGGGCCGGCACGCAAGGCGTGCTCCTGGTGGGCGCGGGACTGCTGGGCGCGCAGGCGGCCGGCGGCGTGCGCGCGGCGCAGAACATCATCGGCCCGATCAACATCCTGTTCCAGGCGATGGAAAACGTGGTGCCGGTGGCGGCGGCACGGCATTACAAGGAAGGCGGGCTCGATGCCCTCAGCAGCTACCTGTGGCGCAACACCGCCTGGGGTAGCGCGTTGCTGCTGCCGGTGATGCTGGGCCTGGCCTTCATCGCCGAACCCCTGATGAGCATCGCCTACGGCAAGGCTTACGCTCCCTACGCCGCGCTGGTGGTGTGGCAGGCGGCGGCGATGTTCCTGCAGTTCTACACCCGCCAGCTCACCTATTACCTGCGCACCTTACAGGCCACCGGCGTGATCGTGCAAATGGGCGCGCTGATCGCCGTTACTTCGGTGGCGGTTGCGGCCTGCACTGTGGGCCCATACCAGGAAACCGGCATCATGCTGGCCATCCTGGCGGGGGTGTGCGCCGGCCTGCTGCGCGCGGCCTTTGCGGCGCGCCAGGTGACTCGGCGCCTGCGCGACGAAGGCGTGCGTGCACGCCTGGCGATGGCCGATGGCGGGAGGCAATGATGCGTACCCTGGCCTTGCTCGTCTATTACGCCTTTGCGCAGCATCTGCCGACGCAGCCGATGCCGGGCTGGCGCTTCGGTTACTGGCTGCGTGCCGCCCTGGTGCGGCGCATCTTCCGCCGTTGCGGTAACGCGGTACTGATCAAGCACGGCGCCTATTTTGGCTCGGGCAGTGAAGTGGAACTGGGTGATCGCTCGCAGGTCGGCCACAACGCCCACCTCGACCACGACGTGGTGATCGGCGACGACGTGCTGATGGGCCCGGACGTGGTGATGATGTCCGCCGGCCACGAATACGATGACCCCACGGTGCCGATCAACCGCCAGGGGCAGACCAAACGCACGCCCATCCACATCGGCAACGACGTGTGGATCGGCACCCGCGTGGTGATCCTGCCGGGCGTGCGTATCGGCGACGGCGCGGTGGTGGGCGCCAATGCCGTGGTGACCAAGGATGTGCCGCCGTATGCGGTGGTGGCGGGCGTGCCCGCCAAGGTGATCCGCATGCGTGGCGGCAACCGTGGGCCGGTGCGGGAACAGGCGTTCCTGCGCGCGGCAGGCGGAAGGTGAAACCTTTCAAAGAGGAGACGAAGATGACTGCAATCGATCCGCTTGTTGCGTCCCGCGCTGGGGCGACGGACGTCAATCCGCTGGCGGCGCGGGTACTACTGTTCATGTGTCGGCACCACGTGCCGGTGTTGAGCCGCCTGTTCAGGGTGGTGCTCAACTGCGACATCTACTGCGACCTGCGCGGTCGCACCGTTTTCATGCCCCACCCCTACGGCATCATCATCCATTCGAAGGCGCAGATCGGCAACGGCGTGGTGATCATGCAGCACGTCACCCTCGGCGGTCGCGTGCCGGGCAAGAACGAGGCCCCGGTGATCGAAGACGGCGTCTATCTCGGCGCCGGCGCACGCATATTGGGCCTGGTGCACATCGGCCGCGGCGCGGTGGTCGGCGCCAACGCCGTGGTGACGCGCGACGTGCCGGCGGGTGCCACCGTGGTGGGTTTCAACCGCATTCTCGAAGCGCCCGGCCGGGTCGTCGTCTGAGGAATTCATATGCAACGCAGCGCCCCGAAGTTTTCCATCGTCACCTGCTCCTACCAGCAGGGGCGCTATCTCGACGCCACCCTGCGCTCGGTGCTGGACCAGGGCTATCCGGACCTCGAATACATCGTCATCGACGGCGGCTCCAAGGACGAAAGCGTGGACGTGATCCGCACCCATGAGGAGCGCCTGGCCTACTGGGTTTCCGAGCCCGACCGCGGCCAGACCGATGCGCTGATCAAGGGCTTCAACCGTGCCGGCGGCGAGATCTGCGGCTGGCTGTGTTCGGACGACCTGCTCCTGCCCGGCGCGCTGCAAAGGGTGGCCAATTTTTTCGATACCCACCCCGACGTCGCGGCTGTCTATGGCGACGCCTTGTGGATCGACGCCGCCGGCGCCTACATCCGCCCGAAGCGGGAGATGGGCTTCAGCCGCTTCGTCTTCCTGTTCGACCACAACTACATCGCGCAGCCCTCGATGTTCTGGCGCCGCGACTTGTACGAGCGTGTGCGTGGTCTCGACCGTGACTATAACCTGGCGATGGACGCCGATTTGTGGGAGCGCTTTTCGCGCCACACCCGCATCGCCCACTTGCCCGAATACCTCTCCTGCATGCGCTACTACCCCGAGCAGAAGACACGCGCCATGCGGCCGCAGGGCCGCGTCGAGGATGCGCGCATCCGCAGCCGCTCGGCGCTGGCGCGCCTGCCGGGCGCCACGCCCGTGCTGCGCCACCTGGCGCGGGCGCAGCGGGTGCTTGCCAAGGGCCTGGCGGGCGGCTATTGGGGCACGCCGGGTGCCGGTCTGCTGGCGGCGCTTGAACGTTACCGCATTGAGGGAGGCATGGCTTGAGTCTTGCCGCCATCCGCAATGACCTGGCCGCATTGCACACCGCCGACGGGAGTGCGGCGCCGTCCTGGTTCGACGCACGCGTGCTGTTTGCCTGGCGCGCCCAGTGCTTGCTGCTGCCGTCGCGCGATTCGCAACTGGCGCATGCGGCGGTGGGGTTTTTCATCGGCAGCCTGCATTGGCGCGCGCTCGGCCATCTCCTGGTGGCCGTTGACCGCTGGCTGCCGGGATTGAAGCTATTGCCGCGTCTGCGCTGGGAAGGGTTTCCGGCCGCGGAGTTGTTTGGTGTCGAAGCGCAACCGCAGGCTTGTGCGGTGTTGTGCGGCACGCCCGGGCCCTTGCGCAAGCTGACGGTGTTGCATCGCCCCCCGCAAGGCGAGCCGGCGGTAGCCAAGCTGGCGTTGCGCGTCACCGCGGATGAGGCGATTGGGCTGGAGCAAGGCTGGCTCGAAGAACTGGGCGTGGCGCCGGAACTGGCGCCTTTCATCCCGCGCCTGCTGCGTGCGGGAGCGTTACCGGGCGGGCGGCGCTATGTCACCACCAGCGTATTGCCCACCGGCCACGCGGCGTTCCGCTTCGGCGGCGCGCACCGCCAATTCCTCGGCGAGCTGGGGGCGCACGGCGATGTGCATCCCTGGGCCGACAGCGCCGCCTTCGAGCGCCTGCGCGAGCGCGCGCGCGCCGTCGAGCCGCTGATGGACGCGCGTTACCGGCGCCTGATCGGCACGGCGGTGAACGACATCGAGCGGCGCATCGGCGCCCGCACGCTGCCGGCCTGCCTGGCGCATGGCGACTTCGCGCCCTGGAACGTGCGCGTGCGCGACGGCCGCCTGTTCGCCTTCGACTGGGAATACGCGCAGGCCGGGGCCAATCCGCTACACGACTTTTTGCATTTTCACCTGATGGGCCGGCTGGCGCGACACCGCGCCGTGGGCGCGCGCGCGATGGCACTGGTGCTGTCGCGCGCCGGGCAGCATGCGGACGCGGTGTTCGGCGCGCGCAGCGGCGTGGCGCAGGCGGCCGGGCCGCTGGCCCTGCATTACCTGCTGGAGGTGGTGACCTTTTACGTCGCCGCCTCGCGCCGGCTCGATCCGCGGCACCCGGTGCTGCGTGCCTACCTCGGGCTGGTGGAACAACGCGGGCGCTGGCTGGACGCGCGCCCGCCGACGGGAGACATCGCATGAGCGGCAATTCACGCATTTTCCGCACCTTGGTGGAAGTCTTCGAAGAGGCCGGGGTGCCCTACTGCATCCTCGCCGGCTACGACGGCCTGCCGGAAGACATCGCCTCCGACATCGACTTCATGATCGACCCGGAGTGGGCGCAGCACCTGCCGGTGCTGCTGCAGATCATCGCCGAGCGCAGCGGCGCGCACATGGTGCAATGCATACACCACGAGACCACCGCCACCTATTTCGCCCTGGCTAGCCTGGAGGATGGCGCCTTGTCATACCTGCATCCCGATTCCAGTACCGATTACCGCCGCTCCGGCCGCCTATGGCTCAACGCCGGGCCGGTGCTGGCGGCGCGCCGGCGCCATCGCAACGGCTTCTGGGTGCCGTCGCCCGCCGATGCGTTTGCCTACTACCTGATCAAGAAGATCGACAAGGGCGGCCTCAACGACAAGCAGGCCGCCGAGTTGTCAAGCCGCTATGCAGAGGACCCGCAAGGCTGCGAAGAAGCGCTGCGCCGCATGTTCTTCGCCGCCAGCGCGCAGATGATCGCCAACGCGGCGCGCTCCGGCGACTGGCGGTACGTCTCGCTCAGCCTGTCGCGCCTGGCCGAGGAGTTGCAGCGTCGCGTTGGCGCCGAAAGCCTGCGTGACCGCGCGCGCCAGCTGGTGGCCGACGCCCGGCGCATCGCTGGCCGCGTCGGGCAGCCGACCGGATTGTCGATTGCCTTTCTAGGCGCCGATGGTGCCGGCAAGAGCACGCTGATCCGGCGCGTCAGCGAAGAACTGGGTGAGTCTTTCCGCCAGGTGCGCTATCGCCACCTGCGGCCGGGCCTGTTGCCGGCGCGCGCCGCGACCGCGGGTGCGGGTCCGGTGGTTGATCCCTACGGCCGGCCGATGCGCGGCAGCGCCGCCTCGGTGCTCAAGCTGCTGCACTTCTGGGCCGACTATGTGATCGGCGGCGTGCTGTGGCTGTACCCGTTGCGCGTGCGCTCCACCCTGGTGATTTTCGACCGCTATTACCACGACCTGCTGGCCGATCCGCGGCGCTACCGCTACGGCGCCTCGCCGGCACTGGCGCGCTGGCTTGGTCGCCTGGTGCCGCAGCCGGACCTGTGCTTCGTGCTGGATGTGCCTGCCGAGATCCTGCAATTGCGCAAGCAGGAGGTGGCGCTGGATGAAAGCCGGCGCCAGCGTGATGCCTATATCGAAACCGCGGCCGACCTGCGCGGCGCACGCGTGATCGACGCGTCGCGCCCGATCGACGAGGTGGTGGCGCGCGTGCTGGAGCAGGTGATCGAATACATGGAAGCGCGCACCGCGCACCGCCTGGCGCTGGAGACCCGCGAGCCATGCAAAGCCTGAAGATCCTCTACTCGGCCTACGCCTGCGAGCCGGGCAAGGGCTCGGAGCCCGGCGTCGGCTGGCACTGGGCGGTGCAGACGGCACGCCTGGGCCACGAGGTCTGGGTCATCACGCGCGCCAACAACCGCGGGCGCATCGAGCGCGCGCAGGCGGCAGGCGAGGTGCCGCCCAACCTGCATTTCGCCTATTACGACCTTCCGCGCCGCCTGGCGTGGTGGAAGCGCGGCGGGCGCGGCGTGCATCTCTACTACGTGCTGTGGCAGTGGGGCGCCTGGCGGGCGGCGCGCGCCCTGCATGCGCGTGAACGATTCGATGCAGTGCATCACATCACCTTCGGTGTAATGCGCCACCCGATTTTCATGAATCACCTCGGCATTCCCTGCGTCGTCGGGCCCCTGGGCGGCGGCGAGAGCGCACCGCTGGCCCTGCGCCGGCACTACCCGTGGCGCGAATACCTGCGCGCGGCGCTGCGCGACGCCGTCAATGCGCTGGCGCATTTCGATCCGTGGCTGCGGCAGTCTTATGCGCAGGCAGCCTTGATCTTGGCGAAAACACCGGAGACCCGGCATTGGCTTGAAGCTCCATACCGCGCCAAGGCCAGTTGCATGCTGGAGATCGGGATTGGCGCGGTGCATGACAGCGCGGCCACGCGACCGTCCACCACGGGGCCCTTGCGCTTGTTGTACGTCGGCCGCTTCATCGCACTCAAGGGCATGGGCCTGGGCCTGCGCGCCTTTGCGCGCTTGCGCGCACAAGGCGTGGATGCGCGGCTTACCATGATCGGCCAGGGCTCGGAAGCGGCGCGTTGGCGCGCGCTGGCCGCCGACCTTGGCGTGGCGCAGGCGATAGATTGGGTGCCGTGGATGCCGCAGGAAGAATTGCTGCGCAGCTACCGCGAGTACGACCTGTTCCTGTTTCCCAGCCTGACCGATTCCAGCGGCAACGCCGTGCTGGAAGCCATGGCCAACGGCCTGCCGGTGGTCTGCCTGGGGCTGGGCGGGCCGGCCCAACTGGTGAACCAGGAGTGCGGCCACGTCGTACCCGCGATCGGGCGCAGCGAGGATGAGGTGATCGAAGACCTGGCGCGGGCGATGGCTGGCATCGCCCGCGATCCCGCGCTGGCTGGGCGCCTGCGCGAAGGTGCGCTGGCGCGTGCGCGCGGCTTCGCCTGGAATGAGGTGGTGGCGCGGGTGTGGGGTGCGCGCGGCAGCGGCTACGGCCTGGTGATGGGGAGGGGGATGGATGAGCTGCCACCCCTTGCGCGAGGGCAGACATGATCGCGCTTGAGGGCCCTGGCCACGCGGCCGAACTGGCCGATGAGCAGGCTGCCGAAGAGGGCCAGGTGCGCGCCGCCGGTCGCCCCTTGCGGGTGCTCCTGGTGCATAACCGCTACCAGCAGCCGGGCGGCGAGGACGCGGTGGTGGCCGATGAGCTGGCCATGCTCGAGGCCAACGGCGTTGAAGTCGAACTCTATGAGCGGCACAACGAACAGGTGGCCCGCTTGTCGAAATCACGCCTGGCGGCGGGCACGGTATGGTCGCGCGAGACCACCGGCGACCTGGCGCGCATCGCGCAGCGCTTCGCGCCCGACCTGATCCATGCCCACAACACCTTTCCCCTGATCTCGCCCTCGCTGTATTACGGTGCCGCCGCGCAGGGTATACCGGTGGTGCAGACCCTGCACAACTTCCGCCTGTTCTGCGCCCAGGCCATGTTCATGCGCGACGGTGCGGTGTGCGAGGATTGCCTTGGCGCATTGCCCTGGCGGGGCGTGCTGCGCGGCTGCTACCGCGGCTCGGTGGCGCAGTCGGCGGTGCTGGTGGGCATGCTGGGCGTGCATCGCGCGCTCGGCTCCTATAGCCGGCGGGTGGCGCGTTATATCGCCCTTAACCGCTTTTGCCGCGACAAGTTCATCGAAGCCGGGCTGCCGGCCGAGCGCATCGTGGTCAAGCCGAATTTCGTCGACCTGCCGGCGCCTGGCGCCGAAGTGGAGCGCGCGGGCGCGCTATTCGTCGGCCGCTTGTCGGCGGAAAAGGGTATCGCCGTGCTGGCGCAGGCGGCGCGCCTGACGCCGGAAGCGCGGATCGACGTGATCGGCGACGGCCCGGAGCGCCAGGCGATTGAAGGCTTGGTGAATGTGCGCCTGGTGGGTCGCCAGGCGCCGGCGCCGATTTTCGAGCGCATGCGCGCGGCGCAATTTCTGCTGCTGCCCTCGGTATGGTATGAGAACTTTCCGCGCGTGCTGGTGGAAGCCTTCGCCTGCGGGCTGCCGGTGGTGGCGAGCCGGCTGGGCGCGATGGCCGAGCTGGTGGAGGAGGGCGTCACCGGCCTGTTGTTCAACCCCGGCGACGCGCGCGACCTGGCGGAGAAGCTCGCCTGGGCGCAGCAGAATCCGCAGCGCATGCGCCGCATGGGTGCCGCGGCACGGCAGGTGTACGAGGGCAACTACACATCGGCCGCCAACTTCCGCCAGTTGCGCGCGATCTACCAGGACGCCCTGCACGCGGCTTGATTCCCATCGGCAACAAGATGTCGAATGTGTGACTGCGAACAGACCAAACGGACTATGCCGCGTAGTCTGTTCGCATGGATACTATTGGCCACAGCGGCGAACGGCGCCGCGGCGCGCGGGTACTAGGCGCCTTCATTGACGCACTCGACTGGGATGAAGTACTGGACCTGATCCAGCGCTGGGCGCGCACGCATACGTCGCGCTCGGTGTGCTGCTGCAACGCCCATTCGCTGGTGACCATGCGCCAGTCGTCCGAAGTGGACGCGGCGATCGGCTCGGCGGATCTTTCGGTGCCCGATGGCATGCCGGTGGCGTGGATGCTGCGCAAGCTCGGCTTTGCCAGCCAGCCGCGCTTGAACGGCCCCGACCTGATGTGGCGCTACTGCCGCCTGGCCGAGCGCGAGGGCACTACGATCTTCCTTTACGGCAACCGCGACAGCGTGCTCGAGATATTGCGTGCGCGCCTGCAGGGGGCCTTCCCGCGCCTGCGCGTTGCCGGCATGATCGCGCCGCCGTACCGGCCCCTCACCGAGGCAGAGGATGAGGAGGTGGTGGCGCGCATCAACGATTCGGGCGCGGGCGTCGTCTTCGTCAGCCTGGGTTGCCCGAAGCAGGAGATGTGGATGGCGCAGCATCGCACGCGCATCCATGCGGTGCAGATCGGCGTCGGCGCCGCGTTTGATTATCACGCCGGCACGCTCAAGCGCGCACCGCTGTGGATGCAGCGCCATGGCCTGGAATGGCTGCACCGCCTGTGCACCGAGCCGCGCCGCCTGTGGCGCCGCTATTTCTACACCAATGCGTTGTTTGTTCTGGGCGCGGGCAAGCAATTGTTCGGGCGCAGGCCCGCGGTCTAAACAGGCGGCGGCGCGCAGTCGGCACCGCTGCTGTTGTCTCCAGGCGCTAGTGCATCAAGGTACGGCGCCGCGCAACAAACAGCATGAGGCCGAGCGCGGCCACCGGCAGGGCGATATCGGTGGACAAGGAACCGGATTGCGGCGCGGTGGCCTGCGTGGTGGCGTGGCTGCCATCGGCGCGGCTGAATCGCATCGAGCCGGAGTCACCCGCCAATCCCATCCAGATTCCTCCGGCCTGCGTGACTGGCGTGCTTTCCCGTGCGCCGCCGGCAAACTGCAGCGAGGCATCGGCGAGGCTCAGATCATCACGGTCCTCGGCGAACTGGTGATAGAAATCCGGCGAACCGAGAGGGTATTGCCGATGGTCGGCGAGCCAGTGCGTGTAGCGCGAGGCCGACGGCGCGGCGTGTGATCGCGCGGCCGCAGCCTCTCCCGCATAGAGCGCGACGCACAGGGAGAAGAGGGCAAGAAACCAGGGGCGGAACGACTTCATCGGAACTCCAGTCAGCATATTTCAGGTGACGTCTGTATGTCATCACTACGACACAAAGTATCAGAAAAGAGTTGCCGGAATCGGTTCGCTAGAACACGTTGCGGCGCAACGTAGGAATCATCCTACAGAGAGAAAAAGTAACGAGTGCACCGCAGCAATGCAAGGCCGGTAAGAAGTTCAGGAAGGATTTGCGGCAACAATGATTTCCGATTCGTGCCTGTTGCCCGCGGGCGACGAAAAAACGACGTGATTGACCTGCATTTTGGTTTATTACGCCTTGATGAAAAATGCGCCGGCACGGCGCGCGGCCGCAAGCAGCGTATTTTCACGACGGGAGAAGTGTAGCGATCACTACACCAGTGCCAGCGCATTGTCCCGCGTGCGTGTCGAAACCGCCTGCTCGCGCCTGTTGCCGAAATCCGCAGTCGCCGCCAAGGCACAAGTTATGCGTATTGCGCAATGGACCGCAGTGTTAATTGTTTATTGGAACGATCAGAACATCGCATAGTCGAATCCGGGAAATGGAAATGGTTGTAACTATTTTAACGGTTGCAGCCGCCATGCCCATGTCTTCATACGGCGACAGGCGCATCCTTCCCGCCAGTCGCCCGCGTAACCAGATTCAGCAGAAACCGGAGGTCGATAATGATGCAGGACCAGCACAACCCGAAGATGAACCACCTGCTCGCCTTGCTCCCGCGGCCGGAATATGAAAGTCTCGCGCCGCACCTGGAGTTGGTGACAATGCAGCAGGGCGGCATCATCAGCAATTGCGGCGAAGGCTGCCGCTACGTGTATTTTCCGGTCTCCTGCATCGTCTCCATGCTCTACACGACGAAGGAAGGCAACTCCGCCGAGATCGCCACCGTCGGCAATGAAGGCATGGTGGGCATCGCCCAGGTGCTGGGCGGCGGCACCACCAACACGCTGGCCACCGTCAATCATGCCGGCCAGGCATTTCGCCTGCGCGTCTCCATCCTGCAGCAGGAACAGGAGCGCAGCCCGGCGCTGCAAAGCATCCTGCTGCATTACGCGCAGGCGCTGCTGACGCAGATCGCGCAAAACGCCGTGTGCAACCGCCATCATTCGATCGCGCAGCAGATCTGCAACTGGCTGCTGCTGCGTCTGGACCGCCTGCCCTCCAACCTCGTGCGCACCACGCACGGGCTGATCGCCGTCATGCTCGGCGTGCGCCGTGAAGGCGTGACCGCGGCCCTCGGCCAGCTGCAGCTCGACGGCCTGATCCGCTGCCGCCGCGGGCAGATCACCATCCTCGACCGCCTGGAGCTCGAGTCGCGCTCCTGCGAATGCTATAGCGTGGTCAAGGGCGAATTCACTCGCCTCCTTCCGGCGGCTGCGGGCCAGCGCGCGATGGGCGACGAGGAGTTTGGCGCCCCGCTGGTGATCAACCGCTTCGCCCGCCCGGTGCGCGAGGAGTCGGTGCTGCGCGTGCCGCTGCCGGCATAAGGGCGTTTGCGCCTGCTGCATGCGGCACATTAGGGCCGCGTCGCGCGCGTGCGGCCGTGCTTGCGTTAACCTCCCGGTTTTGCGCCCCGTTGCGAGGGCGATGACCAGAGAGGATGGAGACATGAACCCTGTGTATCGCGCCGCCTCGTGCGCGGCCGCGGCTCTGGCATTGGGCTTTTGCGTAAGCGCAGCCCAGGCCCAGAACTACCCCAATCATCCGATCCGCATGATCGCGCCCTATGAGCCCGGCGGCGGCGTCGATATCATGGCGCGCCTGGTGGCGCAAAACCTCGCCAAGGAGATCGGCCAGTCGGTGACGGTGGAAAACCGGCCCGGCGCTGGCGGCGTCGTCGGGACCCAGGCGGTGGTCGCCTCCGCGCCTGACGGCTATACGCTGGAGCTGGTCTCCACCTCGCCGGTGGCGGTGGCGCCCTACCTGGTGAAAAACCTGCCCTACAACCCGGAAAAGGACCTGACGCCGATCTCGCTGATTGCCAACGTGCCGGCGCTGCTCCTGGTCAAGCCCGATTCCCCGGTCAAGACCGTGCCGGACCTGCTCAAGCAGGCGAAAGCGCAGCCGGGCAAGCTCACCGCGTCCTCTTCGGGCATCGGCGGCACCGCGCACTTGTCGATCCAGTTGCTGAAGATCAGCTCGGGCATCGACATCCTGCACGTGCCTTACAAAGGCACCGGCCCCGCGCTTACCGCCGTGATGGCGGGCGAGGCGACGATGACTTTTTCCGATGTGGTCTCCGGCCTGAAATTCGCGCAAACCGGGCAGTTGCGCGCAGTGGCGGTGACAAGCCTGAAGCGCCTCGGGGTGCTGCCTGATGTGCCGACAATCGCCGAGACGGTGCCGGGCTACAACTCGGGCGTGTGGTACGCGATCTACGGCCCGGCGAAGCTGCCGCCGGCGATCGTGGCCACGCTGAACAAGGCGCTCGTCAAGGCCTCCAGGAACGACATCGCGCAAACCCTGAACGCGCAGGGCGTGCAGCCGATCGGCAGCACGCCGCAGGAACTGGCGCGCTTCCAGAAGGAAGAGTCCGAGCGCTGGGGCAAGCTGATCAAGGCCTCCGGCATGAAGCCCGAGTAGGCTTCCTGCAGAGTAAGAAAAGGGCGGCTTGCAGCCGCCCTTTTTCTTTTGTGGTTCGGCGGCGCGGCCTAGTTGCGGATGTCCTGCATGAACCACTCCAGCGGCAACTGCATGCCCAGGCCTTGTTCCTTGGCCTTGCGGTAGACCAGGCCGCCGACGGAAGAGAACTGCACGCCCCAGTTGCCCACCGTGTAGTAGAAGGTGATCTGCTCGTCGCTGGTGCGCCCCTGCGCCTGGCCGGAAAGCACATCGGTATAGATCGGCCAGTCTTCGGTCTGGATGCGTGCGTGCTTGGCCTTCGGCAGGCGCTGCTGCTCTTCCAGCGTGCCGGCCACATAGGCGCCGGGGCTGCCGGAAATGCCCTTGCGGAAACGCTCGGTCTCGGGCATCGGCAGCACCTCGCGGCCCTGCTGGATTTTCACATCGAAGCGCGCCACGATCTCCGGCGACAGTTCGCGCGGGGCAACCACCACCACATGCTGGCCCGGCTCCAGCCATTCGGCTTCGAACACCGGGCTGGTGCTGTTGGTGCAGGCAGCGACGATATCGGCGCCTTTCATCGCTTCACGCGCGGTATCGAAGACGACGACCTCGATGCCGGATTTCTGCGCCATCGCTTTCGCGAAGTGCTCTGCATTGGCTTTGGTGCGGCTATAGACGCGTACGCGCCTGATGTCACGCACCGCGGTGATGGCGTCAAAGAACGTATGCGCCATGCCGCCGGAGCCGATGATGCACAGCTCCTTCGCGTCCTTGCGCGCCAGCAGGCGCGTGCCGATGCCGGCGGCGCCGCCCACGCGCATGTGCTGCAGATGGCCGTCGTTCATCAGCGCCAGCGGCTCGCCGTTGCCGGTGGAAAACAGGAACACCAGCCCGCAATACTGGCCCGGCTCCATGCAGTATTTCTGTTCGCTGCCGGTCTTGCCGTCGGCCAGTTTCGGCCACACCAGGATGTCGGACTTGAGCCGCACCGCCAGGATGCCGCCGCTGGTGCCTTCCACCGAGCCCCAGCGGTAATAACCGTCGTCGCGCTCGCACGGCACATACATGTCGATGCGCGGCCGGCCTATGGCCCCGCCGGTGAGAAGCTCGGCGAACGCGGTCTCCTGCGCCTCGATGCACTCGCGCATGCCGAGCACCTGTTCCACCACCTTGTTGTCGATCAAAAGCATGTTGCAACTCCGGAATTTTTGCCGGCCGCACTATAGCGCCAAATTTCGGATGCCCGCTGCGATGCCTGGTGCGCGCAACTAATGCCCTGCATGCGGTCGCGGTCGGGTTGGGGTCGCCCTAGCGATTTTGCATTAGCTATTTCATTTAGCGAATGCGGCGCATAAGCTATTTCAGCGGGCGCTGCCTGGGCATTAGTTCATGCGAGTCTCGCCAGGCGCGCATGTGAATGCGCGAACTGATTCTTGGACAACGAAGAGCGCCATCCCCAATATGTAATGCAAGGAAAACGCATTAGCCGGATTGGATTGCCATGTACGCCGCTCCTCCTGTCGATACCAAGCTCTTCGCACCGCCCCCCGGCGCACAGGCAGACGCTGCCTCGCGCGCGCCGGTGCAGCAGCGATGCGAAACGCCGGCGAGCGCCAGGCCCGTGGTGCCGGTCTATCGCCGCCGCGAACACACCCCGACGCCCGATTCCTGGGCCACCATCTGCGCCCCGAGCTGAGCCATGGCCCTGGAGGAACGCATAGCGCGCAGCATCACCCTGCTGCGCGAAGCCGGGGAATTGCACGCGCCGGCCGTCTTCACCACCAGCCTGGGAGTGGAAGACATGGTGTTGGCCGACCTGATCGCGCGCCGCGCACCGAAGATCGCAATCGCCACTCTGGACACCGGCCGCCTGCCACCGCAGACCTATGAACTGCTGGCGCGCGCCGAGCGCCATTTCAAGCGCCGCATCGAGGTGTTCTTTCCCGAAGCGCAGGCGGTCGAGCAATACGTGCGCTACAACGGCATCGACGGCTTTTTCGAAAGTGTGACACAGCGCAAAGCCTGCTGCGAAGTCCGCAAGGTCGAGCCGCTGAAACGCGCGCTGGCTGGAAAGCGTGCCTGGATCACCGGAATGCGCCGCGACCAGGCTGCCACCCGTGCCGGGCTCGCCGAGCAGGCCTGGGACGAGGATCACCAGCTCACGAAGTTCAACCCGCTGATCGACTGGTCATTGGAAGAGGTGTGGGCCTACGTGCGCGAACACGGCGTGCCGTACAACGAGTTGCACGACCAGGGCTACCCCAGCATCGGCTGCGCGCCCTGTACCCGCGCCGTGGCGCCGGGCGAAGACGTGCGCGCCGGCCGCTGGTGGTGGGAGGCGCCAGAGCAGAAGGAATGCGGGCTGCATGTTTCCGCGAGCGGCCTGTTGCGTGCGCGCAAAGAAGAAAACACTGTTTGAACTTTTGGCTGCCACAGCGGCAGCACTATTCCCTGACCTATAGAGGCCGGAGATGAAACCCGTCGAACCCCTGAACATCGATATCAACGCGCGGCATCTCGACGATCTCGAGAGTGAATCCATCTACATCCTGCGCGAGGTGGCGGCCGGCTGCGCCAACCCGGCGCTGCTGTTTTCAGGCGGCAAGGACTCGCTCGTCATGCTGCGCCTGGCAGAAAAGGCGTTTCGCCCAGCGGCGTTCCCGTTTCCCCTGATGCACATCGACACCGGGCACAACTTCCCCGAGGTGATCGCCTTTCGCGACGCCCGCGCTGCCGAACTGGGTGAGCGCCTGATCGTGCGCTCGGTGGAAGACTCGATCGCGCGCGGCACCGTGAAGCTGCGCCACGAGACGGACTCGCGCAACGCCGTGCAGTCGGTGACCCTGCTGGAAGCGGTGGAGGAATTCAAGTTCGATGCACTGATCGGCGGCGCCCGCCGCGACGAGGAAAAGGCGCGCGCCAAGGAGCGCATCTTTTCCTTCCGCGACGAATTCGGCCAGTGGAACCCGAAAGCGCAGCGCCCCGAACTCTGGAGCCTCTATAACACTCGCGTGCATCCGGGCGAACATATGCGCGTGTTCCCGATCTCCAACTGGACCGAGCTCGACGTTTGGCAGTACATCGCGCGCGAAAGCCTGGCGCTGCCCTCGATCTATTACACGCATGAGCGCGAGGTGATCGAGCGCCGCGGCCTCCTGGTGCCGGTGACGCCGCTGACGCCGCCGCAGGCAGGTGAAGCAGCGGTCAGGCGCTCGGTGCGCTTTCGTACCGTGGGTGACATCACCTGCACCTGCCCGGTGGCCAGTTTCGCCGCTTCGCCGGCCGAGATCATCGCCGAGACGGCGGTCACCGAAATCACCGAGCGCGGCGCCACGCGCATGGACGACCAGACCTCCGAAGCCTCGATGGAACGGCGAAAAAAAGAAGGATACTTTTGATGCAGGCCGCCACCGAAACCCCCAATCCGCACGCCACCGCCGGCACGCTGCGCTTCATCACCGCCGGCAGCGTCGATGACGGCAAGAGCACCCTGATCGGCCGCCTGCTGTACGACAGCAAGGCGATTTTCGCCGACCAGCTCGACGCCCTGGCGCGCGCCAAACACAAGCGTGTGGCCGGCGCTGAGATCGACCTGGCGCAATTGACCGATGGCCTGGAGGCCGAGCGCGAGCAGGGCATCACCATCGACGTCGCATATCGCTACTTCGCCACGCCCAAGCGCAAGTTCATCATCGCCGACACCCCGGGGCACGAGCAGTACACGCGCAACATGGTGACCGGTGCTTCCACTGCCGATGCAGCAGTGATCCTGATCGACGCCACCCGGGTGCAGGCCGGCGATCTGCTGCCGCAGACGCGCCGCCATACGGCGCTGGTGACTCTTCTCGGGGTCGAGCACCTGATCGTTGCCGTCAACAAGATGGACCTGGTGGGTTACGCGCAGGAGAAGTTCGAGGAAATTCGTATGGCCTATCTTGAGCTCGCCGGCAGCCTCAAGCGTGAAGGCGTGCATTTCGTTCCGGTGTCGGCGCTGACCGGCGACAACGTGGTCGAACGCAGCGCGGCGATGCCCTGGTATGAGGGACAAGCGCTGCTGTCGCTGCTGGAAAGCCTGCCGGTGGAGCGCAAGGCGCATGCGCGGCAACTGCGCTTCCCCGTGCAGTTGGTGTTGCGCAGCGACGGCCACAAGGCCGACGATTTCCGTGGCTATGCCGGGCGTGTCGAGGCAGGGCGGGTGAAAAAAGGCGACGTCATTACCGTCCTTCCCGGCGGCAGCGAGGCGAAAGTCGCGGCCATCCGCGTGCTTGATGATGAGCGCGATTCCGCCGCGGCCGGCGATTCGGTGACGCTCGTGCTGGACCGCGACGTCGACGTCTCGCGTGGCGATACCCTGGTGCCGGCGGACGCGGGGCTGCAAGTCACGCGCCGTCTTTCCGCCGACCTGTGCTGGCTGGACGGCGAGGCCTTCGCCCCGCAGCGCAAATACCTGCTCAAGCAGACCACGCGCACCGTGCCGGCGAAAGTGACGGAAATCGAGTCGCGCCTGGACATTCACACCCTGGAGCGCGTCGCCGGCGGCACGGCGCTGGCGATGAACGATATCGCCCGCGTGTCGCTCAGCCTGGCGCAGCCGATCGTCTGCGACACCTTCGCTGAAAACGCGGCGACCGGTGCTTTCATTCTCATCGATACCGCGAGCAACCAGACGGCGGCGGCCGGCATGATCCGCGCGATCGAGCCCTGAGATGCCTTTCATCTACCGCAACAGGCAGCTACGCGCGCCGCGATGTTGATCCTGTCCATCTCGGCGTAATACCAGCGTGGCGCCGCGGCCCCGTGGCCGGCGGCTTCGATATTCAGACCCTTTGGCTGGCGCTTTTGCGCCGGCGCGGTCTCCTGTTTCCGAAAGCATCAGAATGCTCAAAAGATTTCTCAAACCCGTCGCCGGCCTCGCTGCCGCTTTTGCCTTCGGCCTGGCCCATGCAGACGTCACCCTGCTCAATGTCTCCTACGACCCGACGCGCGAGCTTTACCAGTCGATCAACGCTGCCTTCGCCAGGCAATGGCAGGCCAGCAATCACGAGAAGGTCACCATCAAGCAATCCCACGGGGGCTCCGGCAAGCAGGCGCGTTCGGTGATCGACGGCCTGGAGGCCGACGTGGTGACTCTCGCGCTGGCCTACGACATCGACGAGATTTCCAGCGTTGGCAAGCTGCTGGATGCCGGCTGGCAAAAGAAACTGCCGAACAACGCCACGCCCTATACCTCGACCATCGTGTTCCTGGTGCGCAAGGGCAACCCCAAGCACATCAAGGACTGGGACGACCTGGCCAGGCCCGGCGTCGCCGTCATCACCCCCAATCCCAAGACCTCCGGCGGCGCGCGCTGGAACTACCTCGCCGCCTGGGCGTACGGTTACCAGAAGGGCGGTGAGCCCAAGGCGCGCGATTTCGTCAGTGCCGTGTACAGGAACGTGCCGGTGCTGGACTCCGGCGCGCGCGGCGCCACCACCACCTTCGTCGAACGCGGCCAGGGCGACGTGCTGATCGCCTGGGAGAACGAGGCCCTGCTGGCGATCAAGGAACTGGGGCCGGACAAGTTCGAGGTCGTCACGCCGTCGCTGTCCATCCTTGCCGAGCCACCGGTGGCCGTGGTCGACAAGGTGGTGGACAAGCGCGGTACGCGCAAGGTGGCTGAGGCCTACCTCAAGTTTCTGTACACCGACGAAGGCCAGGAGATTGCGGCGAAAAACCACTATCGCCCGCGCTCGCCGAAGGTGGCGGCCAAATATGCCAAAGACTTTCCGCAGCTGAAGCTGGTCACCATCGACGACAAGATCTTCGGCGGCTGGCAGAACGCGCAAAAGGTTCACTTCAACGACGGCGGTGTGTTCGACAAGATCTACCTCGCCGGCAAATAAGCCAAACGAAAGAGCGGGAAGGAACGAAATGGCCAACGCGCAACGCCGCGGAAACGTGCTGCCGGGCTTCGGCCCGGCGCTGGGCTTCACCCTGATGTACCTCGGGCTGATCGTGCTGATCCCGCTCTCGGCGGCGTTCGTCAAGACCTTTTCGCTCACCTGGGAAGCGTTCTGGGCCACCGTCACCCACCCGCGCGTGCTGGCGGCGTTCCGGCTGTCGTTCGGCGTTGCGCTGGTCGCCGCCGGCATCAACGCGGCATTCGGCCTGCTGGTGGCCTGGGTGCTGGTGCGCTACCCGATGCCGGGCAAGCGGGTGATCGACGCGCTGGTGGACCTGCCGTTCGCGCTGCCCACGGCGGTGGCGGGCATCGCGCTTACCGCCGTCTATTCGTCCAAGGGCGTGCTGGGCGCGCCGCTGGAAGCGGCCGGCGTCAAGGTGGCGTTCACCCCGCTCGGCGTGCTGATGGCGCTGGTGTTCATTGGCCTGCCTTTTGTAGTGCGCACGGTGCAGCCGGTGCTGGAAGACCTGGACCGCGGCTACGAAGAGGCCGCGCATTCCCTCGGCGCCACGCCCTGGCAATCTTTCACCCGCGTGATCTTCCCGGCGGTGCTGCCGGCGCTGCTCACCGGCTTCACGCTGGCCTTCGCGCGTGCCCTGGGCGAGTACGGCTCGGTGGTGTTCATCGCCGGCAACATGCCGATGGTTTCCGAGATCGTGCCCCTGATCATTATCACCAAGCTGGAGCAGTTCGACTACGCCGGCGCCACGGCGGTGGCGGTGGTGATGCTGATTGCCTCCTTCGTGTTGCTGCTGCTGATCAACCTGCTGCAATGGTGGGTGCGCAAGCGCCGCGCCGAGGAGAGGGTGTAGGTTATGTCGGCTGTTCTCGCCGCCCGTACCGCCGGTATGGAAGCAGCGCCGCGCACGCATCGCCCGATTGCCTGGGTGCCGCTTGTGCTCACCGGCGTCGCGCTTGCTTATCTCGCGGTCATCCTGTTCCTGCCGCTGGCGGTGGTGTTCACCGAGGCCTTGCGCAAGGGCTTGCGGTTTTATCTTGACGCGCTGGCCGAGCCTGACGCGTGGTCCGCCGTCAAGCTTACCCTGGGAGCCGCGGCGATTGCCGTGCCGCTGAATCTGGTATTCGGCGTGGCCGCCGCCTGGGCCATCGCCAAGTTCGACTTTCGCGGCAAGGCGCTATTGATTACGCTGATCGACTTGCCATTTTCGGTATCGCCGGTGATTTCCGGGCTGATCTACGTGTTGATGTTCGGGCGCATGGGCTGGTTCGGCCCCTGGCTGGGTGAGCACGACCTGAAGATCGTCTTCGCCGTGCCCGGCATCGTGCTGGCTACGGTGTTTGTCACCTTTCCCTTCGTTGCGCGCGAACTGATCCCGCTGATGCAGGCGCAGGGCCGCGATGAGGAAGAGGCAGCGGCGCTGCTTGGCGCCAGCGGCTGGCAGACCTTCTGGCGCATCACCTTGCCCAACGTGAAATGGGGCCTGCTCTATGGCGTGATCCTCACCAACGCGCGCGCCATGGGCGAGTTCGGCGCCGTCTCGGTGGTCTCGGGCCACATTCGCGGCGAGACCAATACCTTGCCGCTGCATATCGAAATTCTCTACAACGAATACAACTTCACCGCTTCCTATGCCTGCGCCTCGGTGCTGGCGCTGCTCGCGCTACTGACGCTGATCGCCAAGGTGATCGTCGAATTCCGCCAGCAGGCGGCGGTGAAGGCGGAGTGAACCCATGAGCATCCACATCCAGCAGGTATCCAAGCGCTTCAACAGCTTCGTCGCTCTCGACCGCGTCAGCCTGGAGGTGCCGGCGGGCGAACTGGTGGCGCTCCTTGGTCCTTCCGGGTCGGGCAAGACCACGCTGTTGCGCGTGATCGCCGGCCTGGAGAAGCCGGATGCCGGGCAGATACTGCTCGGCGGCGAGGACGCCACCCACACCCAGGTGCAGCAGCGGCGTGTTGGCTTCGTGTTCCAGCATTACGCGCTGTTTCGCCACATGACGATTTTCGAGAACGTCGCCTTCGGCCTGCGCGTGCGCCCGCGCGGCGAGCGGCCGGCGGAAAGCGAGATCCGCCGCCGCGTGCGCGAGCTGCTGGAGCTGGTGCAGCTCGACTGGCAGGCCGACCGCTATCCGCACCAGCTTTCCGGGGGCCAGCGCCAGCGCATTGCCCTGGCCCGCGCGCTGGCCATCGAGCCCAAGGTGCTGTTGCTGGACGAGCCCTTCGGCGCGCTGGATGCCAAGGTGCGCAAGGAGCTGCGCCGCTGGCTGCGCCGCCTGCATGACGAAATCCATCTCACCAGCGTGTTCGTCACCCACGACCAGGACGAGGCGCTGGAAGTGGCCGACCGCATCGTCGTCTTCAACCACGGGCACATCGAGCAGGTTGGCTCGCCGGCCGAGGTATATGAAAGGCCGGCGTCGCCCTTTGTCATCGACTTTCTCGGCCGCGCCAACCGCTTCGCCGGCGGTGCAGGCGAACACGCGGCCTACGCACGGCCGCACGAGATCGAGGTCTCGCGCACCTGCCTGGATGGGGGGAGTGCCGGCACGGTGGAGCATTTCACCGCCCACGGCCCGTTGGTGCAACTGGCGCTGACCAATGCCGACGGAGGCATGGTGGAGGTGGATCTGTTTCGCGAGCAGGCCGACGGCCTGGCGCTGGAACGCGGCCAGGCACTCTATTACAGGCCGCGGCAACTGCGGGTGTTTCCTGAGGCGCCGCAGGCGGAATACTTCGTCTAAAACAAAGGCGCGGCCTTGCGTGGCCGCGCCTTCAGGTAAGGCAGCCGCGCTTGAGCGCGGCTTTTTGCTTTTAGAAATGGCTGAACAGCCCGATCAGCAGGATGATCGGCAACGGTACGCCAAGCAGCAGCAAGAGAATGGATCGCATGATGGTTTCTCCTTGAGGTTAAACGCGCAGCATGGCGCGGTCGCGCTGGCGGCCGCCGAGGGTGGCGGCAAAGCTGGCTGCGAAGGCGCCGCACAGCATGGCGAAGAAAGTCCAGAACGCCAGGGCAGCGGCGCTATGGCGTGTTTGGTCAATCTTTTGCAGCGTGGCGGTCTTCATCTGCTGCGCGTTGGCCAACACCTCGCCGACACGGCGGTCAGCCTCGGACTGGCTCATGCCGGTGCGCGCGGCCACCAGTTGCACCAGGTAAGCGCGGTCGCTGGTCGGGAAGGTGTCCATTGCCATGCCGTGGGTGAGGATGCGCGCGGTTTCGGTGCGGGTGACGGCGTCGGCGGCGCGGCGTCCAGAGGGCAGCTCCTTGTCTTCGCTGGCCCAGTAAGTACGGCCAGGGTCGGTACCGGCGGCCGGCGGTTGCGGCTGCACCGGATTGATGGATACGGCAGCGGGGTTGGGATCATTGGCAACGCCGGGCTGGGCAGCCGCGCCGGCGCTGGGTGCGGGCTTGGTGTTGGCGTTGATCTGCGTGGCCAGCGCGCGCTGGTTGCGGAACAGGTTGTCGACGAAGTAGGCGGTCGGATCGGCCGGGTTGCCGGCGTTGTTCTCGTTCGACGCGGCGGCTGCCCCGGCTGCACCGGCCACCCCAGCGGTCAAGTCGGCGGCGGTGCCGACCAGCGAGGAGGCGGCCGAGCCGAGAAAGGCGGCGGCGATCACCAGGCCCACGGCCCACACAAGCAAGCCGTGCGCGGTGTCGCGGAAATACACTTCGTCGGAATGGATGTCCACCCACTTGGTGCGCAAGCGGCCAGCAACGTAGCCGCCCATGGCGGAAGAGACCAACTGCATCACCACCAGCCAGATCACCGTGGCGACACCGACCGTGGCGACGCTGGCACCGGCGTTGGACCAGGGTGAGACCGAGGTCAGGCCCAGCCCGGCACCGAAGGCGAGCAGGATCAGCGCCATCGCCGCGGCAACAAAAGCGCCGCCGGCCACCGCGCCCCAGGAAACGCCGGAGACGGCGGATTCGATTTTCGAAAAATAGCCGCTTTCCGGATGATGCAAGACGGCGGCGGGTGCGTTCGGTTCCATATATTTTCTCCTTGAGTTCCCGCTGTCGCGGTCGCGCTGCGGCGGCGCCGGGCATGTTCGTGAGCGTAGGCTGCGGCATGCCTGCCCTATGCCCGATATAGGCGGAAAAGGCTGTGGGAGGAATCCCACAGGCCCGGGCGTGGGAGGTGATCGTGCAAAAGATTCGGCCCGGGCTTAAGCGCGGCGGCGCTGCTTTCTGGTAAGGTAGGCCCCGCCCAAGGAAGATCAAACAGCCCTCCACGAACAGCGGGCGGAGATCGCGTTGCATACCGTCTACTTCAAGCTGCTGTCGCTGCACGGCCTCATTACGCTGTTCGCGCTGTTCGTCTATGTCGCGACTTCGCATGCCCTGCAACAGCGCCGCCACCCGTCAGCGGCGATCGGCTGGGTGCTGTTCATCTTCCTGCTGCCATACGCCGCACTGCCGTTTTATCTGCTGTTCGGCACGCGCAAGGCCACGCATAGCGAGCACATCTCGCCCGCCTCCTGCGGCACGCCGGCCGAGCCAGGCGCCAATTTCCTGTCGCGCATCACCACCGCGCTGCGCCAGCCGCGCCCGGCGCCGTACCATGATCTGCATATCCATGCCGACGGCCGCGCAGCGCTGGCGGCGGCGCTGGAAATCATCGACGGCGCGCGCCACAGCATCGACCTGTGCACTTTCATCCTGCGCGGTGACGCGGTCGGCCGGGCCGTCTGCGAGCGCCTGACGGCGCGCGCGCGCCACGGTGTCAAAGTGCGGGTGCTGGTCGATGGTGTCGGCCGCCTGATGGGCGGCGGCGCCGACTTTACCGCGCTGGTGGCGGCGGGCGCCGAGGTGGCGCGCTTTCCGCCTTCGCTGCGTGCGCCGCTGCGCGGCCGCGCCAACCTGCGCAACCACCGCAAGCTGCTGCTGGCCGACGCCGGTACGGCTGCCGAGCGCATGTTTTGCGGCGGCCGCAACCTGGCGGCCGAATACTTCGAGGGCGAGCCTGGAGCGCCGCCCTGGCGCGACCTCACCTTCGACATGCGCGGTCCGGTGGCGCGCCAGGGCATGGCGCTGTTCGAACGCGGATGGGAATTCGCCACCGGCAGCGACACGCGTGCCGCTGCGCCCATCGGCTGGGGCGCCGAGCCAGCGCTGGCGGGCGCGGCGGTGCCGGCCGGCGCCATGCCGCCGGCTATCGCCATGGTTGACGCGCATGCCGCGCCGGCGGCCACGGCTGGTGCATTTGTCGCCGGCGCGCCGCTACAGGATGCGTTGCCGCCGAGCGCGCAAGTGATCTCTTCCGGCCCCGATGAGGAGGACGACACGGTCTACGCGATGCTGGTGAGCGGGGCCTACCGCGCCAGCTCGCGCATTGCCCTGGTTTCGCCCTACGTGGTGCTGGAGGAGGCGCTGCTGATGAGCCTGTGCCTGGCGGCGCGCCGTGGCGTGCAGGTGGATCTGCTGCTGCCGGCGCACTCCAACCATCGCCTGGCCGATGCCGCGCGCCACCGCTCGCTGCGCGCCCTCGCAGGCGCCGGTGTGTGCATCTGGCTGGCGCCGGGCATGCTGCACGCCAAGCTGGCAGTGATCGACGAGCGGGTCGCACTGGCGGGTTCGGCCAATCTCGACGGCCGCAGCCTGTTCCTCAACTACGAGGTGATGATGGCCTTTGACCACGCGCCGGATGTCGCGCGTTTTCGCGCCTGGTTCGACACCGAGCGTGCCGGCGCGGTGCGCTATCGCAGCGAAGCCCCCGGCCTGATGCGTGACATCGGCGAGGGCTTGCTGCTGTGGGTGGGCTTCCAGGTCTGAGCGTGCCTGCGCGCGCCGGGATCAGCCCGGCAGGGTAAAGCGGAACATCGCGCCGGCACCGTCCTGCGCTTCGGCCCACAGGTGGCCGCCGTGGCGCTCGACGATGCGCCGCGCCAGCGCCAGGCCGATGCCGGTGCCGGTGAATTCGCTTTCGCCGTGCAGGCGGGCGAAGGGCGTAAATACCTTTTGCGCGAATTCCATGTCGAAACCGACGCCGTTGTCGCGCACGAAATAGGTAGGCCCGTTGCGCGTTTCGCAGCCGAATTCGATGCGCGCGTGTTCCACCGCGGCGGTGAATTTCCAGGCGTTGCCGATCACTTCGCGCAGCAGCGTGCCGAGAAGCGCGCGGTCGCCGCCGACGATCAGCCCAGGGGCGACGATGCTGTGCACGCAACGGCCGGGCTCGGCCGCCTGCAGCACCGCCAGCGCCTGGGAGGCGAGGGCGGAGAGATCGACATTCTCGTGGCGCAACTCGTGCTGCGCCAGTTGCGCCAGGCGCAGCAGGTCGTCGATCAGGCGCGCCAGACGGTTGCTCGATTCGCGGATGCGCTTCAGGTAGTCGCGCCCGGCTTCATCCAGGCGCCCGCCCTGTTCTTCCAGCAGGAGGGCGGAAAAACTGTCCATCGCGCGCAAGGGGGCGCGGAAATCGTGCGCCACGGAATAGGCGAAAGTCTCCAGTTCGCGGTTGGAGAGCGCCAGCGCGGCGGTGCGCTCGCGCACCCGCTCCTCCAGGTCGAGGTTGAGGGCGCGCAATTCGTCGCGCGCGGCCAACAGCGCAGTGATGTCCGTGGCCAGGATGTAGAGGCCGATGACGCGGTTGTCGACATCGAAGTCCGGCACCATCACGACTTCGATGACGCGCGGTTCGCCGTTTACGGCAAGGCGGCGGCGGTAGGTCATGGCTTCGCCCTGCAGCACGCGTTCGGCGGCGGCGCCGGCGACGACATAGCCTTCCTCGCCCACCACCTCGCGCATGCTGCGGCCGACGAACTCGCCGCCGGTGGCGTGGAACCAGTCGCTGTAGGTGCGGTTGACGAAGCGGTAGATGAGACTGGTGTCGAGATAGGAGATCAGCACCGGCAGGTTGTCGGTGATGGTGCGCAGGCGTTCTTCGCTGTCGCGCTGTTTTGCTTCCGCTACCGCGCGCTCGCGCATCAGGGCGTTGAAACTCTTCGTCAGGTCGCCGATCTCGTCGCGCCGCTCCACCGGTACCGGCCGGTAGCCGCGGCCGGCGCCGCGCAGCTTGTCGATCTCGTCGCGCAGGCTGGCGACCGGGCGCAGGATCAGCCACGCCATGCCCCACACCAGCGGAATCATCAGCAGGCAGGCCGCGCCGCCCAGCAGCCACAGACGACGCTCGGCATCCACCAGCGGCGAATAGGCTTCGGCGGCCGGCACCGCGGCCACCAGCACCCAGTCCACCGCCTTCAGCGACTTATAGCTGTACAGCGCCTCGACGCCGCGGCTGTTGAAGTCTTCGGAAGAACCGTCGTAGCCGGCCAGGGCGCGGCCGACGGAGGCCGAGGTGCCGGCAGGGCGCGGCTGCATGATGCGGCTGCGGTCCGGATGCACCACGTAGCGCGGATCGGCGCCCTTGGTGATGATGGCGAAGTAGCCCGATTTGCCGATCTTCGCATCGGCCATGCCGGCTAAGAAATTGCGGCTGTTCAGGCGCAGTACGCCTTCGAGGATGCCGCGCATTTCGCCGTTCGGCCCGAGGATGGGCATGTCGACGCGCACCAGCGGCTCGCCCGTGGCCGGCCCGCGCACCGGCCCGCTGATGACGGCGTGCCGCGTCGCCGCCAGCCGCGCCAGCAGGGCGGGGTCGTCCAGCGACAGGCCGGCGCGCCCGGCCACCGGCGGATAATCCGCCACCACATGGCCGTCGGCCGAAAGCACCAGCATGTCGTCGAAGGTGCTGAACATCGCCGGCCGGCTGCGGTAGTAATTGCGCAGCGCCTCGGGGGAATCGAGCAATTCGCGCGGCAGGCCGGCGGCCGAGCGCTCCACCAGGTCGACATAGCTTTGCAGCTTGGCGTCCAGCTCCTGCGCCAGGCGCGAGACCATCTCGAACTGCTGGTTGGCCAGCACGCGTGCGAAATCGCGGTGCATGAATTGCATCTGCACCGCGCTTACGGCCGCGAGGACCAATACGGTCAGCGCCGTCACGCAAAAGACGGCGCGCCATTTCAGGCTGAGGCTACGCATGACTCCATCAGTGATGCGCAAAAGGCCGGGCAGCGGCAATGCCGCCGGTTGGGTCCCGGCCTACTTTGGGGCGCGCGAAACAGCCGTCCTGGCCGCGCGAGCCCGTTGCGCGGCCCGCACCTTACCGTAAAAACCGGCGTTTGGGGAGTCATGCCGCCGATCCAGGCAGCAGCAAGATGCCGGCGGTAAAGGAAGGGCGGGAGTGCTATGAAGGGCGGTCGGTTCGACCTGCGAACGCCGCCCCGGAGCTCAATCAGGCCGCATGGCGTAGCGGCCGCTGCCGAGTATTGCCACGGTCAGCCCGCAAAACAGGTAAAACGCCTGCAGTTCCAGCCCGTAGCCGCCGTTCTTGGCCAGCGTTAGAAGCTGCGGGGTGTGCGACAGGATGAGGGCAAAGATCATGTTGATCACCACCAGCACGCCGCCCAGGCGCGCGAACACGCCGAGGATGATCAGGAGCGGCCCCAGCACCTCGCCCAGGTACACGGCGTAGGCGAACGGACCGGGCAGCCCGAGACTGGCGACGTTTTTCATGATCGGCGCGAGCATGTCCGGATGCAAGACCTTGGCGATGCCGTGGAACAGGATCAGTACCCCCACGGTCAGGCGCAGGATGAGTTTGCCGATATTGTCTGTCTGCATGATGTTCTCCTCTTGTTTTGGGCTGGACGGCGCGGGCTGTCGTGCCGGGTTGGAGCGCTGCCGCCGCGATTGGTTCAGCGGCGCCGGGTTTCAATCCTTGAGGAACAGGGTGACGAGCGGGGCTTCACCCACCTGCCGGCTGCGATGGCCATGCACCTGCGCGTCGAAGGTGGCGCCCTCGGGCAGGGTGTCGGCTGAATAGAAGTGCTCGCCGGGCAGGAACTGCCGGCTGCTGCCGTCCTGCAGGGTGATCTCCATGATGCCGCCGAGAATGAACACCCATTGCGGCTTCGGCGTGCAATGGAACTCGCTGCGAAAGCCCACCGGGCTCTTGCGCAACTGGTAGCCCTGTGCCGGCATCTGCGCCGACAGCATGGATTGCGGCGTGCCCTCGGGGAGAGGCATCTCTTCTTCGCGGAACTGCGCCTGGCCCTGGGCGTTGGTGAACAGCACGGTGCGGGTGAAGCTTTCCATCTCGTCAGGCCCTCATGTTTTTATCGCGCCGCTGGCGTGCGCGGCGGCGTCATTGTGCCATCGCCGCCGCGGCTTTGGGACCGATTGCCTCACGTCCGGGCGCGGCGTTTGCCCGTCTTCAGCGCCGCGCGCAGGTAATCGCGGAACATCTGCGCCGTCGGGCGCAGGCTGGCGCCGTGGCGCGTGATGAGTCCCAGGCTGCGCGACACCGCAGGCTGGCGCAGCGGCACCGCCTTGAGGGTGGCGTGGCGCGGCGAGATTGCCATGCGCGGCACCGCCGCCACGCCCAGGCCTGCCTCCACCATGCCGAGCAGCGTGGCGATGTGGCTCACCTCCAGCGTGCTGATCGGATGGCGCCCGGCCTTGGCGAGCGCGTCGTCGAGCAACTGGCGGTTGCCGCTGGTGCGCGCCACCGCGATCAGGCGTTCGCTTTCCAGTTCCGCCCAGGAGACCCAGGCGCGGCTGGCCAGGCGATGGTTGCGCCGCACCGCGAGTACGAACGGGTCGGTGTGGATCGGCTCGAAGTCGATCTCCGGCACGCGCGTACCCATGAAGCTGATGCCAAAGTCCGATTCGCCGGAAAGCACGCTGGAAATCACCGGGTTGACGGCCTCGTCGATTACCCGCAGGCGGATGGCAGGGTAGTGCGCGCAAAAACTGCTGATCACCCCGGGCAGGAAGTAGAGTGCCGCCGAAGGCACGCAGGCAACGGTGACCAGCCCCGTGCGGGTGGCGGCCAGGTCGGTGACGCCCAGCATGGCGGCTTCGAGATCGTCAAGCGCCGCGCGGGCGCGCTCGAGGAATACGCGCCCCAGGCTGGTCAACTGCACTTCGCGGGTGGTGCGGTTGAACAGGCGCGCGCCGAGGCCGGTTTCCAGGCGCTCGATGCGCCGCGACAGCGCCGGGGGCGAGAGGTTGATTTGCTCGGCGGCGGCGCGAAAACTGCCGCGCTCGGCCACCGAAATGAAAGCCTGCAACTGCTGCAAATCGAAATTGATGCGTTTCATGCAACGATGATGGCAAACGTTGCAATTTACAGCAAGGGCGTGGCGGCGCAATATGGGGGTTCGGCTGCGCCGGCGGGCTTAGGCGCCCTATAAGCGCCGTAGCCGGCATCCACCCTGGTGAGCCGGGCGTATAGTGCGCAACTCCCGCGGGCGCTTGGCCCGCGCGGCTTATACAACGTCCAAGAACTCACTCATTTTCGGCGCGCATCGCGCCCACGACCCCAGGCAGGAGACCAGCAATGCCCCTTACCACTCTTCCGCGAACCCTTCGCGCTTCCCTCTCTTTTGCCGCACTGGCGCTGGCCTGCGGCGCCTCCGCCCAGGCGCAGACCTGGCCCGAACGAACCATCACCATCGTCGTGCCCACCGCCCCGGGCGGCGCCAATGATGCGATCGCGCGCATCCTGGCGCAGGCCCTGGCGCCGCGCCTGGGCAAGTCGGTGATCGTCGACAATCGCGCCGGCGGCAGCGGCACCATCGCCAGCGAATACGTGATGCACTCGGCGCCGGACGGCTACACCATCGACTTCGGCTATATCGCCACCCACGGCATCAACCCGGTGCTGCAAAAGCTGCGCTATGACCCGGTGAACGATTTCGAGCCGATCGGCATGGTGGCGGTCTCGCCCACGCTGATGGTGTCCAACCCCAAGCTGCCGGTGAAGAACGCGGCCGAACTGGTGGCGCTGCTGAAAGCCAACCCGGGCAAGTATTCCTACGCTTCCGCCGGCACCGGCAGCGCCCCGCACCTGACCGGCGAATTGTTCAAGCTCAAGGCCGGGGTGCAAATGGTGCACGTACCCTACAAAGGCTCGGGCCCGGGGCTGCTGGACACCATTGCCGGCAACACGCAAGTGATGTTCCCCAGCCTGTTTTCCGCCTTCCCGCACGTCAAGGCCGGGCAACTGCGCGCGCTGGCATTGGTCGGGCCGAAGCGTTCGCCCAGCATGCCTGACCTGCCGACCATGGCGGAGCAGGGCATCAAGGATGTGGAAGTGACGCAGTGGTATGCGCTGTTCTTCCCGGCGAAAACGCCGCGCCCGATCGTCGCGCGCATGAATCGCGAGCTCAACACCGTGCTGGCCGAGCCCGATACCATCAAGCGCATCGAAGCACAGGGCGGCGAAGTCGAAACCAGCACGCCGGACCAACTGAAAGAACACGTCAAAAAGGAACTCGCGCGCTGGAAGGCCGTGGCCGCGGCCGCCAAGATCAGCGTCGATTGAGCAAGCCATGAGCGTCAACCTGGCCGACTGGATCGGCCGCAGCGAAATCCTCGAGGACGCCGTCACGCAGGCACCGTATGCCGCGCTTTCCGCCACGCTCGACTGGCCGGTGGAGCGCCCGGCGCCCGGCACGCCGCTGCCATATCTCTGGCACTGGCTGTACTTCCTGCCGATGCCGCGCCAGTCGGAAATCGGGCCGGACGGGCACGCCAAGCGCGGCGGCTTTTTGCCGCCGGTGCCGCTGCCACGGCGCATGTGGGCCGGCAGTGACTTCGAATTCCATGAGCCCGTCGTTGTCGGCGATGCGCTGTCGCGTACTTCCACCATCGTCGACGTCAAGGAAAAAAGTGGGCGCAGCGGCACGCTGCTGTTCGTCAAGGTGCGCCATGAACTGCGGCGCAACGGCGCGGACAAGGTGGCGCTGACCGAGCATCACAACATCGTCTACCGCGAAGCGCCAAAGCCGGACGACCCGGTGCCACCGCCGGCTGCCGCACCGGGCGAGTGGGCGTTCAAACGCGACATCGTGGCCGACGATGTGCTGCTGTTCCGCTATTCGGCGCTCACCTTCAACGGCCATCGCATCCACTACGACCGCAAGTACGTCACCGAAGTCGAGGGTTACCCCGGCCTGATCGTGCATGGGCCGCTGATCGCCACGCTTCTGATGGATCTGCTGCGGCGCCAGATGCCGGATGCCAAGGTGACGAATTTCGAATTCAAGGCGGTGCGGCCGACCTTCGACATCAATCCCTTCTCGGTGCACGGCCAGCCCTCGGCTGATGGCAAGAGCGTGCGCCTGTGGGGCCGCGACCACGAAGGCTGGCTCACCATGGATGCGACCGCCACCCTGGCGTAAATCGTTTCAATATCCGCAACACGCAAAACAGCAACAGGAGAATTTTTTCATGCCCGCCACCATTGTCGATTCCAAAATCTTCGGCGACATGTTCAGCGACGCGAAAATGCGTCAGGTCTGGTCTGACGAAAACCGCACCGCCAAATATCTCGACGTCGAGCGCGCCTTGTCCAAGGTGCAGGGCGAACTGGGCATCATCCCCAAGGAAGCCGCCGAGGAGATCGTCAAGGCCTGCGACATCAGCAAGATCGATTTCGACAAGCTCAAGGCCAAGACCGAGCAGATCGGCTACCCCATCATCGCGGTGGTGAACCAGATCAACGCCAACACCCGCGACAAGCTGGGCGAATACTGCCACTGGGGCGCCACCACCCAGGACATCACCGATACCGCCACCGTGCTGCAGATCCGCGAGGGGCTGGCGTTGATCGAGTCGGACCTGAAGGAGATATCCGGCCACCTGGTGAACCTGTCGAAGAAGTACCGCGACACGCCGATTGCCGGGCGCAGCAACCTGCAGCAGGCAATTCCCATGACCTTCGGCTACAAGATGGCGGCCATCCTCGCCGGCATCGAGCGTCACCGTGAACGCCTGGAGCAACTGAAGCCGCGTGTGCTGATGGGCGAATTCGGTGGCGCCTGCGGCACTCTCGCGTCGCTGGAAAAAGGCGCAATGGAAACCCAGGCGGCGATGATGAAGGAGCTGGGGCTCGCGCAGCCGCTGATCGCCTGGCACACGGTGCGTGACACCATCGCGGAGGTCGGCGCCTTCCTGGGTCTCGTCGGCGGCTCGCTCGGCAAGGTGGCGATGGACATCAAGCTGATGATGCAGACGGAGGTGGGCGAAGTCTATGAGCCCTTCGCGCAAGGCCGCGGCTCGTCCTCCACCATGCCGCAGAAGCGCAACCCGATCTCCTGCCTGTATATCCACGCCAACATCTCGGTAGTGCGCCAGCACGCCGCAGCGCTGATGGACGCGATGGTGGCCGACCACGAACGCTCCACCGGCCCGTGGGAAATCGAATGGGTGGCGTTGCCGGAAGCCTTTTGCCTGCTGGCGGGGGCGCTTAAGCAGACCAAGTTCATTCTCGCCGGACTGGAAGTGGACACGGTGAAGATGCGTTCCAACATCGACCTGACCAATGGCCTGTTGATGTCGGAAGCCGTGATGATGGGCCTGGGCCCTTTCATCGGCCGCGAATATGCGCACGACCTGGTGTACGACCTGTGCCGCGAGGCGATCAAGCAGAACCGCCACCTGGTGGAAATCCTTGCCGAACATCCGGAGATCAAGAAGCACGTGACGCGCGCGCAGCTCGAAGCCTTCTGCGATCCGTCGAATTACCTCGGCCAGTCCGGCGTGATGGTGGATCGGGTACTGGCTGCGGTGCGCAAGTAATACGCTCCGCGCCGAAGAAAAGGCCGCCCTTGGGCGGCCTTTTCTTTGGCGATATTGCTCAAGCGTCCCGGTGCGGAGGCTCCTCCAGCTCAAGCACGTAGTGGCGCACCAGCCAGGGCTTGTCGCCGTCCATCACCACGTGGGTGATGGTGACGTATTGCCCGGGGTTTACCACCGGACCGGTGAACAACTGGCCCTCGTAGTTGGAGTCGCGCACACGGAAGGTGCCGTCGGCGTTTTTTTCTTCGATTGCGCCGCTGCACGGCGGCTGTAATTCCTGCATACGGGTTCTCCGAATGTTGTTGTTCGCGCCGCCGCGCGGATCACGCGCAGGCGGTACGCATACTCTAACACCGGAAGGCGCCCGGAACTGTCAGCAGCCTTAGGGGTGCAGGATCAGCTTTTGCACCCGCCAGCTCAGCAATTCGGCGACGAACAGCGTGTTCTCGCTCGGGCAGGCGATCTCGTGGATCCAGGCGAACTGTTTCAGCTGGCGGCCGCCTTCGCCCAGCACGCCCAGTACCTTGCCATCGAGCGACAGCTTGTAGATGCGCCCGGGGTAGGCGTCGGAGGCATACAGTACCTGGTGGGGGCCGGGCGTGATGCAGATCGCCCACGGTGCGCCGGGCGACATGGTGCCGGACGTGGCATCCGGGTTCGGCTTGTTGCCGATCACCGGCATGGTGGCATGATCGAAAGGCACGTCGATGGTCATGGCGCGCAGGAACCTGCCGTCGGTATCGAACACCTGGATGCGGCGGTTGAAGCGGTCGGCGACGTAAATATTGCCCTGCGCGTCGGCGGCGATGCTGTGCGGGGTATTGAACTGGCCCGGCTCGCTGCCGCGCTCGCCCCAGCTCTTCACCCAGTTGCCGTTCTTGTCTACCTTGGCGACGCGCGAGTTGATGTAGCCATCGGAAATGTAGGTATTGCCCTGCGGGTCCCAGGTCATGTCGGTGACCTGCCGAAAGCGGCCGTTCTCGGCCGGCAGCGGCGGCTTCGGATGCTCCAGCGGGCCGGTCTCCTTGTCCGAAGCTTCCTGCTTGCGGCCCAGGGTCAGGATCACGCGCCCGGCCGGGTTGAACTTGATCACCATATCCGAGCCCTTGTCGGCGACCCAGATGTTGTCCTGCGCGTCGATGCGCACGGTGTGCGCGAACGACCAGGCGTACAGATCCTTGCCGATTTCGCGGATGAATTTTCCGTCGGGGGCGAATTCGAACAATTGCGCGGCGCGCGCCGCGTACGCCGGGCCCGGGCTGCCGCCGCGCGAGAAGACGAAAATGTGGCCCTTGGAATTGACGGCGACGCCCGAGGCTTCGCCGAGGTACAGGTCCTTGGGCAGCTTGAGCAGGTTGGGCACCGAGTCGAAACGGATTTCCGGCACCGCCTGCGCATGGACGGGCGTGGAAAGGCAAAACGGGGCGAGCAGGGCGCAGGCAAGAACGCGAAGCTTCATGGTTGTCTCCTGTTGTTGTGGTGCCGGTCCGGCCGGCTCGCGCATTGAAGCACTGTGACAGGGCGGCGTCAAAGTCCGGCCGCGCATGATCGCCAGCCTCTGCATGCGATTCGGTTATGGTCGATTCCATATGGGAATCAGGAATTGCTTATGCGACCCAATCCCGTACATGAGAGCGATAGCGATGACAAGGGGCAGTGAATCTGCTCCAATGTCACTACCAATCGGACGGCGAAATCAGCCGCGCAACTGCTCTGGAGACAACGCAATGGCACTCAAGCTGCGCCCCTTATCGCATAGCCTCGGCGCGGAGGTGTGCGAGATCGACGTGGCGCGCAACTTCAGCGAAGCCGAGATGGCGGAAGTCCGCCAGGCCTTTCTCGATCACGGCATCCTGCTGTTCCGCGACCAGGACATCAGCCGCGAGCAGCACATCGCCTTCTCCGCGCGCTTCGGCCCGCTGGATCGCCACGACAGCCTGCCGCGTGACCGTCATCCGGAGCACCCGGAGCTGCTGATGGTTACGAATGAGCCCAAGCCCAACGGCCAGCCTTCCGACTCGCGCTACACCGGCCGGGTGTGGCATTCCGACATGAGCTTCACCCCGGTGCCGGCGCTGGGTTCGCTCTTGCGCAGCTATACCGTGCCGCCGGTGGGCGGCGACACCATGTTTGCCAACATGACCATGGCCTACGACCATCTGTCCGCCGGCATGAAAAAGATGATCGACGGCCTGCACGGTGTGCACAAGTCGCAACGCAAGATCGTCGACCTCTCCGCCGACCGCGTCGCCGAAGACAAGCGCCTGAACCCGCCGATTGCCCAGCCAGTGGTGCGCGTGCATCCCGAGACCGGCCGCAAGGCGCTGTACGTCGGCGAAAAGGTGAAAAGCTTCGTCGACATGACCGAGGAAGAAAGCCAGCCGCTGATCAAATACCTGATCGAGCATGCCACCCGCCCGGAATTCGTCTACCGCCACGTCTGGCACGCCAACGACATCCTGCTATGGGACAACCGCTGCACCATGCACATCGCGCTGGCCGATTTCGACGAGACCAAGCGCCGCCACCTGGAGCGCACCACCGTGATGGGCACGCCCTCCGGCTATGTGATGGAGGCCGCGGCTTGACCGCGCACCGCCGGGCCATGCGCGCGCTTGCGGCCGCCGCGCTTTGCCTTTGCGCCACCGCCCACGCCGAGGATTACCCGAACAAGCCGATCCGCATCCTGATTCCCTTCGTCGCCGGCGGTACCACTGACGTGCTGGCGCGCGTGGTCGCGCAGCAGATGTCGGAAGACTGGAAAACCCAGGTGATACCGGACAACCACCCCGGCGCCAATGGCATCATCGCCGCCGAAATGGCGGCGAAATCACCGGGTGATGGCTATACGCTGCTGTTCGTCGCCATGGGCCATGCGGTCAATCCGCTGATGTACAAGAAGCTGCCGTACGACACCGAGCGCGACTTCACGCCGATTTCACTCACCGCCACCTTCGCGCAGATGGTGCTGGTCAACCCCTCGGTGCCGGCGCACAACCTGAAGGAACTGATCGCGCTGGCGAAAAAGGGGCCCAAGCCGCTCAGCTACGCCTCCGGCGGCATCGGTTCCTCCCAGCATCTGGGAGGCGCGCTGCTGGCCTACATGGCCGGCATCAAGATGGACCACGTGCCCTACAAGGGCGGCTCGCCGGGGCTGATGGATGTGATCGCCGGCAACGTCAGCCTGATGGTGACGCAGCCGACCTCGATGGCCTTCATCACCTCGGGCAAGCTGCGTGCGCTGGCGATTTCCTCGCCCACGCGCAGCCCCAAGCATCCGGATTTGCCGACAGTGGCCGAATCCGGCGTGCCAGGCTACCAGTCGCTCGCCTGGTATGGCCTGGTAGGGCCGAAGAACATGGCCGCCGACGTGCTGAAAAAAATCAGTGAAGAGACCATGCGCGCCACCCGCTCCAAGCAGATGCAGGAGGCGCTCAACGCCCAGGGGGGTGATGCGGTCGGCGGCACGCCCGCCGAATTCGCCGCCTACATCAAGGCGGAAACCAATCGCTATGCCAAGGTGGTGAAGGAGGCGGGTATTTCGGCCGACTAGCGGCGGGCGATGGCGATGCGCTAACATGTTCGGGCTGTTGCGTTTTTCCTTCCACGGATTTTTCGCAAGGAGTCGAGAACATGAACATCAAGGCGACATCTGCAATCCCCATCAAGGCCGGCGCACTGGCCGCGCTCGCTGCGCTGGCCCTGTCCGGCTGCGGCAATTCGCACCAGCAGGTGCAGGCATGGATGAACACCGCCGCCGCCGGCATGAACGGCAAGGTGGAGAAGATCGACGAGCCGCGCCGTTTCGAGCCCTATAAATACGCGTCGACGGCGATGGTCGATCCCTTCGACCCGGCCAAGGCCGCACCCCCGGCCAAGACCACGGCGCGCGAAGAGCCGAGGCGCCGGCGCGAGGCGCTGGAAGCCTTTCCTCTGGAGAGTCTGACGATGGTCGGCATGCTGCGCCAGAAGGGCGAGACCTACGCCTTGATCAAGGCCGGAGCCAATCTCTATCGCGTCAAGATCGGCAGCTACCTGGGACGTGATGAAGGGCTGGTGACCGATATTTCCGAGACCGGCCTGGTGCTCAAGGAAACGGTGCGCGATGCCGGCGGCGACCTGATGGAGCGTAGAAGTACGCTGGTGCTGCAGGAGCAGCCCAGGGCCTGAGCGCGCTTTCGGCCGGCGGATGGGCGGCTGCTATAGTGCGCCCATCATGTCCAACCGACGCTTTACGGCGCTGGGCACCGGCAGCCAGGTGCCCACGCGCAGACGCAACCACAACGGCTACTTTTTGCACTGGGACGATCGCGGCCTGATGTTCGATCCCGGCGAAGGCACGCAGCGCCAGATGGCGTATTTCGGCGTGGCCGCCTCCGACATCCACCTGATCCTCATCACCCATCTGCACGGCGACCATTGCCTGGGGCTGGCGGGCATCCTGCAGCGCATCTCGCTGGACCGCGTGCCGCATACGGTGGACCTGGTCTATCCCGCCTCCGGCAAGCAGTACATCGACAATCTCAAGAATGCGTCGATCTACTATAACGTCACCAAGCTGCGCGAGCATCCGGTCAGCGCCGATGGCGTGGTGTTGACCGATGAGCGCTTTACCATCGAGGCCCATGCGCTGGACCATCCGGTCGATTGCTACGGCTACCGCGTGCGCGAGCCCGACAGCGTTTCCATGCGCAACGACGCGCTGGCCGCGCGCGGCATCAAGGGGCCGGATGTCGGCTGCCTGAAGGCGCAAGGTTTTCTCGATACGCCCGCCGGGCGCGTCACGCTGGAGGAGGTGAGCAGCCCCAGGCGCGGCATGGTCTTCGGCTTCCTGATGGATACACGCCTGTGCGACAACGCGGCGGTGATTGCGCGCGACGCTGACCTCCTGGTGTCGGAGTCCACCTATCTTTCCAGCGAGTCGGCCGAAGCTGCCAATCATGGCCACATGACCGCCGCGCAAGCGGCGCAGGTGGCGCGTGATGCCGGCGTGCGTCAATTGGCGCTGACGCATTTCTCGCAGCGCTACCAGGCACTGGACGGGTTCGTCGCCGAAGCGCGCGCTTTGCATGCCGATACCGTGGTGCTGGAAGACGGCGCTGCCGTGCCGCTGCCGCGCGCCGACGAGGCGCCGCTGCCGGCGCAAGTGCTCAAGGGGCCGGTGATCGTTCCCGGAACTTGAGACTGCGGTTGAATTCCGCCGCTGTGGCCTCAGATGCACGCCACCGTATTCCACAGGAGGTTCACATGAAGATCGATTTGTCCGGCAAGACCGCCATCGTCACCGGCTCCACCGCCGGCATCGGCCTGGCCATCGCGCAAGGCCTCGCGGGCGCAGGGGCGAAAGTGCTGATCAACGGGCGCACCCAGGCCGCCGTCGATGGCGCCATCGCCAAAATCAAGGCAACCGTGCCGGCGGCGGCGCTGCTGGGCTTCGCCGGCGACCTGAGTACGGCGGCCGGCTGCGACGCGCTCGTCAAGGCCCATGCCGACGCTGACATCCTGGTCAACAACGTCGGTATTTTCGGCCCGCAGGATTTTTTCGAGATTCCCGATGCCGAGTGGACGCGCTTTTTCGAGACCAATGTGATGTCCGGCGTGCGCCTGTCACGCGCCTATCTGCAGGGCATGCAAAAGAAGGGTTGGGGCAGGGTGGTCTTCGTCTCTTCCGAGTCGGGCCTGAACATTCCGGCCGACATGATTCACTATGGCTTCACCAAGACGGCGTATCTCTCGATCTCGCGCGGTCTCGCCAAGCGCATGGCCGGCACCGGCGTCACGGTGAACGCCATCCTGCCGGGGCCGACCAAGAGCGAAGGCGTGGCGGAAATGCTCAAGGATGCGGCGCGCAAAGCGGGGCAGAGCATCGACGAGGCGGGCGCGGCCTTCGTCAAGGCGCATCGTTCCACTTCCATCATCGGCCGCCTGGCGACGGTGGAGGAGGTAGCGAACCTTGCAGTCTACGTCTGCTCGCCGCAGGCCTCCGCGACCACGGGCGCGGCGCTGCGCGTGGATGGCGGCGTGGTCGACAGTCTCGCGTAGCGGCCTGCTGATGCGTGCGTAAAGCGGACGGGCAAAAAAAACGAGGAGCTTGCGCTCCTCGAAGTCCCTTACTGCTACTGCTGCTCAAACCTGTTGCGGGAAGGGGCCCCGCCTTTACTTTTCCGGGATTACTTCTTTACTGCGATGTCAACGCGACGATTCTGCGACCAGCAGTTTTCTTCATGGCAATCGGCCTTCGGCCTTTCCTTGCCATAGCTGATGGCTTCCATGGAGGAGTCGGACATGCCCAGCACGCCCAGCGCGCGGCGCACGGCTTCTGCGCGCTTCTGGCCCAGGGCGAGGTTGTATTCGGCACTGCCGCGCTCATCCGCATTGCCTTCCAGGCGCAGCGCCACAGGCGGCATGCTCTTCAGCGCCTGGAAATCCTTCTGCAGGACGCTCTGGTATTCGGGCTTGATAGTGTAATTGTTGTAGTCGAAGTAGATACTGTTTGACGCCAGCATATTGATGATGCGCTGGAGGATCTGCTCTTGCGTCTCGCCACGGCTCACCGGCTGGCTACCGGCCCCAGGCGCCGCATAGGGCGCGGCAGCGGCGGTTGTCGGCGCCGGCTTCGGCTTGGTGCTGGAGCAGGCCACGGCCGCCAGTGCCACCACACCGAGGGCGGCGGTACGGACAGCCAAGCGGCGGCAGGTCGAAAGATTAATGTTCAGGCTCATTGTTTGTTGCTGCATGGTCGGCTCCTGAGACGGCGCCAGCCAGGAAATGCACTGGCACACAATTTAGCACAAAGTTAATAAAAAATTAAAATAAATTAATACATTGATTGCAATATAAATGATGTCAATGTAAAATGCAAGCACTTGTCCCGTTTGGGCAACTGTCGCCCGCAGGAACTGCTTTGACCCAACAAGCCGACCGTGAGTTGCCGATGGAGGTGCTGAAAAAATTC
Organism: Burkholderiales bacterium; assembly: GCA_036498945.1. Classification (GTDB taxonomy): domain Bacteria; phylum Pseudomonadota; class Gammaproteobacteria; order Burkholderiales; family JAEUOS01; genus JAQGMJ01. Next base: position 41,458 of record DASYEQ010000120.1, read on the forward strand.
CGCCTCCTCTATGGCAGCGTGCGTGCGCAATTTCGCGACATCGAAAGCAGTTGCGGCGTCTCCGGCTCGCAACTATGGATCCTGCAGGAAGTGCAACGCACGCCTCACATCGGCATTTCCGATCTCGCCGGGCGCCTGCACATCCACCAATCGACGTGCAGCCAGTTGGTGGAAAAGCTGGTGGCGCGCCACCTGTTGGAAAAGCAGCGCAGCCAAGCCGACCAGCGCCGCGTCGGTCTCATCCTCTCGAACGAAGCCGCCGAACTGCTGGCGCGTGCTCCGGGGCCGGCCGAGGGCCTGCTGCCTGACGCGCTGGGTGCCTTGCCCGACGGCGCGCTGCGAACCCTGGACGAAGCGCTGAAGCAGGTGATCGCGCAATTACGCGAGCGCGACGAGCGCTACGCGGAAAGGCCGCTGGCTGACCTGTGACGCGTGAAGCACGGAGCGTTATGTGCGGTAGCGCACACAAGGGCGTTTGCGCTGTTCCAGGCGGGCGGAGCGGCGCATGGTAAGCGGCGTGCTGCGCGGCCGGCTTTCCAGTCTGCGCTGGCGTACCCGCGCCACTTTGTGGGGCGCCGCCGCCGTCGCCGGCCTGACGGTGGTGGGCTTCGCCAGGCTGGCCGACCTGGCACTGAATTTCTTCTTCAGCGTCACCGCGCACCGCCCCTGGCTGCCGTTCCTGCTGGCGCCGCCGATCGGCATGCTCACCGTCTTTCTCACCCGGCGCTATTTTCCCGGCAGCCAGGGCAGCGGCATTCCGCAGGTGATCGCCGCTACCCGCCTGGCCGCGCATAACCGGCCAGTGAGCCATCTGGTGTCGCTGCGCATCGCTTTCGGCAAGATATTCCTCGGCGCCTTCGCCCTGGCCGGCGGCTATTCCGCCGGCCGCGAGGGGCCTTCGGTGCAGGTGGCCGCCTCGATCATGCATTTCGCCCACCGCCTGATCCCGCACGCGCGCGCCATCCGCGCTTCCGACCTGGTGCTGGCGGGCGGCGCCGCCGGCGTGGCCGCGGCCTTCAATACGCCGCTGGCGGGCATCGTCTTCGCCATCGAGGAACTGGGCAAGCGCCTGGAAGGGCGCACCAGCGGCATCCTGGTCTCCACCATCATCGTCTCCGGCCTGGCGTCGATTTCCATCCTCGGCAACTACAACTATTTTGGCCACATGCGGGTGGGCGAGGTGACGCGCGCAATCGTCGTGCCCATCGTCTTCTATGGCCTGGGTTGCGGGCTGGCCGGCGGCCTCTTCAGCCGCCTGCTGCTCTCGCCCATGCGCGAGCCCGATTTCGTGCTGTGGCGCTGGCGCGCGGCGTATCCGGTGCTCTTCGCCGGCGCCTGCGGCTTTCTGGTCGCGCTGATCGGCTGGCTGGGCGGCGGCTTTTCCTACGGTAGCGGCTATGGAGTCACCGCGAAACTCGTCTCCGGCGAAGCCCACCTGCCCTGGCATGCGGCGATCACGCGCTGGCTGGCGACCGTGATCAGCTATTTCTCCGGCATTCCCGGCGGCTTGTTCGCGCCTTCGCTGGCGGCGGGGGCGGCCATCGGCGCCGTCACCGCGCCACTGATCGCGGCCACCTACGGCACCCTGCACGGCACGCCGGCAGAAAGCCTGCAGATCATCGCGCTGTGCATGGCGGGCTTCCTGGCGGCGGTGACGCAGTCGCCGATCACCGCCGCCGTCATCGTGATGGAAATGATCGATGGCCACGGCATGGTGATCAGCCTGATGGCGGTGGCGCTGATCGCCAAGGCAGTGAGCACGCGGTTCGCGCAGGAGCTTTACCAGCACCTTGCCATGGGCTTCCTGACGCAGGAACGCAATGTGCCTCCAGGCGCGCCGGATGGGGAAGGGCGCGGGGAGGAAGGCGGCCACGCGTAAGCGGCGGCTTCAGGCCGCGCGCTGGAACGTCAGGATGAAGCTTACGCCGTCGGCCTCGTTGCGCGCGCTCGCCGTGCCGCCCATTTTCGCCATATAGGTCTTGGCGACGAACAGGCCCTGGCCGCGGCGTTCGCCGTTCGTCGCGCCTGTCGCAGTTTCGGCGTCCGACACGCCGTATTCGAAAATCCGGTCCAGCAGCGCCGGTTCGATGCGCGCGCCCTGGTTGTGGATGGCGACACCGGCGGTGGCGTCGCCGAGTTCGAGCGTCAGGGTGATCGGGCTGCCGGGCGTGCGATGGCGGTCGGCGTTGCGCAGGATGTGGGTTACCGCATCTTCCAGCGGGAATTCGTCGGCGCGTACCGGCACCGGCTCCGCGGCGGGGGTATAGCGCACATCGGCGACACCGGCGAAATGCGCGTTCGCCGCCAGGTGCATGAGAAAGGCATTCAGGTCCAGCGCCTCGACACGCAAGGCGGCGGCCTGCAAGGCTTCACTCGGCGAGGCGGTGCCGTAGAGCACGCGCACCGCCTGCTGCATGCGCGCGATGTAACGTCGGCTGGCGTCTTCCTCATCCGGATGCAGCACCATCAGGGACTGCAGCGGCGACATGATCTCGTGGCCCACGGCGTGCCACAGCTCGCGCTCCTGCTGCGTGCGGATGTGCTCGCGGCGCACGTCGTCCTGCACGCGCTGCAGGAGGTCGGAAAGGCCGCCGGCGAGAATACCCAGTTCGTCACTGCCGCGCAGGTCGCCTACGTCCAGCGCGGCGATGCGCGCCTGCGCCTGGTCGGCGCTGCCGGCTTCCGCCCGTGCGTCCTGCACGTTGTGCGAGACGGCGGCGGCGCGGCGCGTCAGCACGGCAATGCGGCTGATCAGGCCGATCTCGATCGCCAGCCAGGCGAGGACGATGGCCAGCAGCATGGCGCCGACGAACCACGACAGGCGCGTGGCCACCGCCGCGATGCCCGCATCCACGCCGCGCAGGTCGCCGTCGAGCACCACTGTGTATTGCCCGGCGGCGCTGCTGATGGTGGCGCGCTCTTCGATCGGGCTGTCGAACCCCGGCACCTGCAGGCGCTCGACCAGGCGGCTCATCCACGGCGCGGTCGGCACATAAGGCTCGCCCGTGCCGTGCAGCTCGGCGATGTCGCGCGGCGCGGCGCCCAGCTTGCGCAGGTGCAGGGTCTCGCCGGCGGCAAGCCCGGTGGCGAGGTCGCCCAGGGAAAACGGCGGCGTGGGGTTGCCGGCGTTGCTGTCGAAGATCGGTTGCGCGTGCGCTACATCTTCTTCCGGGCCGGGGCCGAAAACCTCGATACGCACGCGCACCGCGTCGAGGTCGGGCGGCGGCCACACCGGGCGCGGTCTGCCGAACAGCGCTTCGCGGAATACGTCGACCGGCAGGCGGATGGAGAAAAAAGAGCGGCGTGGGCAATCGGCGGCGGTGAGCGCGGCGTCGGCGCACAGCGGGCTTTGCCATAGCCAGCCGCGGAATTCGCGCACCGGCCGGCTGTGCTTGACCAGTTCCGGGCCGCCGCCGGTAAAGCCGGTGAGGCGGCCATGCACCGGGGCATCGGGTTCGCTCTGCGCTTCGAAGGGGGCGATCCATTGCCAGGTCTGCCCGCGTGTGTCAAGGGTCACGCGTGCGCGGTGCACGTTGTAAAGCGCCAGCACGCCGTGCTCGCGGCCCACCAGGGGGCCGCTCAGGAAGCTGCCGGCGAGATAGAGAAAGCCGCCGGCGTAGGGATTGTTGCCCACGCCCGCGCAGGCGGAACTGCCGTCGGCGTATTGCACTAGGCAGCCGGCCATTTCCACCGCCTGGCGCACCTTGTTCTGGTCGTCGAAGTCAATCGCGGAAAACGGCAGCACCACCGGGCGCAGCGGCAGCACGCCGGCACGCGCCATGTCGGGGTTGAGCAGCGCCAGCTGGCCGGCCGGGTGGCGCAGGCGCGCGACGATCTCGGCTTCGGTCTTGGCGAGGTTCTGGCGGTAGTTCTGGTAGCTGCGGCGCTTTTCTTCCTTCAGCAGCACCACGGCAAGCGACAGGGTGGCGGCGATCAGCAGCAGAAATGCGCCGCGCACCAGCAGGCGGCCGCGAAACGCTGCCAGCCCCAGGCGTGGCACCGGCAGCTTGGGCAGGGCGCTCACGCGCGCGGCTTGGCGCCCGCGGCGGCAGCGGGCGCGGTCCAGCGAAAGCCGCGCATCGGAATATTCTCGATGCCGTCGAAAGCCGGATCGATTTCACGAAAAGCGTCGCGGATGGTGCTGATGTGCTTGCGCACGTTGTCGCGGTTGCGCCCGCTTTTGACGACTTCGAACAGTTCGTCGTAGGAAACCACCTGGCCGTTTTTCTGGTGCAGGGTGGCGAGGATGCGCTGCGCGGTGAGCGGCAGGTTGAGGCGCTCGCCGCGCCAGGTAGGATTGCGCTGCCACAGCGGGTCGAGCGACAGGTCGCTGGCCTGCGGGCTAGCCTTCTCGCCGTGGCGTGACTTGGCCTCGCGCAGGATGTCCAGCAGGGTATCGACGAAATCGCTTTCCTCGAAGGTGGTCTTCTGCAGGTAGTCCCAGGCGTCCAGCGCCTTCATGATGCTGCGGTAGATGGTGGCGGGCATCGCCGAGACCACCAGCACCGGCGTGCCCTGGTGGCGCTTGTTGATGGCGTTGATGATGGCGACGCCGGCGTGGCGCTCGCGGTTGAGCTCGATATCCAGCACCACCATGTCGTAGGCGTTGCGCGCCAGCGCGCTTTCAGCGTCGTCGCGGTTGAACCACTGGTCCACTTCGATGCCCGGGCGGGCGGCGCGGATCCAGCCGGCCAGCTGGTTGCTGGTGGGCTCGTCGTCTTCGATTACGGCTACCTTGGTCATTGCGGTTTTTTCTTGGGCGGGCTGCCACGGTGTTGACCGATTGCGCCAGATTTTTGCCCGAATTGCAGGGCATGGACAGCATGGCAACATGACTATATGCCAAGCCGGCGTCTCGCAGTGTGAATCTTTCTTCCGCGCGCGGAAGGCGCGCGGCGCGCCCGCGTAGGAAGAGGGCGCGCATGGCGATTGTCTGCTCCGTGGGTGGCGCGAAAGAATCATCGCACGCATACCGGAGAGGCAGCTTCGCCCAGCCGGTTCCTGCCCCAGTCGAGGAGAAACATCATGCTGCCGCGCCTTTCGGCCCTGGCCCGTTCCATTGCGCAAGTCTTCAGCCCGCGTGTCGCGCCGCCTGGAGGGGGCGCGGCGGAGCCGCCCGAGAGGCCGGGTGTGCCGCCGGAAGGCGTGGCCGGTCAGGACGCTGGCGGCAACGCTTCTCCCTTCAGCAACGGCGCCGAGGCGCGCGCGATGTTCGGCGCCGGCCTCGACTCGCTGCGCATGGCGGTGGCGGACAGGCGCGTCCGGCGCATCTTCATCGCCGGCGTGATCGTGGTTGCCGCCGGCAGTTATGTCTCCAGGCACCCGCCGCTGCACAAGGTGGGGCGCGGCGAGATCGGCCTGCGCATCAACCAGGTGACCGGCGGCATCAGCGAATGGCGCGAAGGCAGCGTGATGGTGATTCCCGGCCTGTACGAATTGCGCACCTATTCCATGCGCGACGCCATCTACCGGCCCACGGAGATGTCTTCTGCCAGTGGCCCCGCGCCCCTGCAATCGGTCGAAGGGCTGTCGGTCGGCGCGGACATGACGGTGCGCTACGCCCTGGACCCCGCACGCATCCCGGCGATGTACAAGCGCCTGCCGGACAACGTCGGCGCCGACATCGTCGAGCCGGCGGTGCAGGGCGTGGTCTACAAGGTGTTCGCGCGCTACACCGTGAAAGAGATCTTCTCCACCAAGCGCAGCGAAATCCAGAAGGTGCTGGAGACCGATATCGGTAACAAGCTGGCCGCCGACGGGGTGGAGCTGAAGAACGTGCTGATCGGCAAGATCGACCTGCCGGCTGACTACCGCCGCGGCATGGAGTCGCTGCTGGCGGAGGAACTCTCGAGCGAGAAGATGCGCTATACGCTTGAGCTGAAGGAAAAGCAGGTCAAGGAGACCGAGCTCGTCGCCGAGGCCGACAAGGTGAAGCGCGAGAAGGCGGCTGAAGCTGCCGGGCGCGAGCAGATCATCGCCGCCAAGTCGCAGGAAGAAGCGATGAAGCACGTCATCCCTTTCAAGCAGCAGCAGATCCGCCAGCGCGAGCTCGAAGCAGAAGCAGAGAAGGGCGCGCGCATCAAGGGTGCGGAAGGCACGGCGCAGGCGCGGCGCATCGAAGCCTCGGGTGAGGCGGATGCGCGCCAGAAGCTGGCGGATGCCGAAGCCTATCGGCAAGACCGCCTGGGCAAGGTGGCGGCGCTGCAAATGGAGCGCGAAGGCGCGCTGGTGACCAAGCATCCCCTGCTGATCCAGAAGACGCTGGCCGACAAGCTCTCCGACAAGATCCAGGTGATCATCGCCCCGCCGCCGGCCGATGGCAGCTTCATCGGCAACACGCTGCTGGGCAAGCAAGCCAACTTGGCCGCGGCCCAGAGCGCTGCCCAATCTGCCGACGCCGGCCAGAGCGATGCATCAGGTGACGCATCGGCCAAGGAAGGGCAATGATCATGCGCCCGACCCGACTGGTTTTCATTCTTTGCGTGGCCTTCACCTGCGCCGCGCAAGCCGCGCCCAAGGCCTCCAAGCTCACCCCGGCGTCGGTGATGTTGCCGGCGCCGCAGCAGAAGACGCCGGCCACGCCGGCTCCGGGTACGGCAGCAAGCGTCCATCCCACCGTCGCCATCGTGATGCAGGACCAGGTGTCCTTGCGCGCCGCGCCGCGCGCCTCGGCGCAATTGCAGGCGACGCTGACGCAAGGCGAAGTGCTGGAAGTGCGCGGCGAGCGTCTCGATTACCTGCAGGTGTACGACCACAAGCGCGAGCGCGGCGGCTTCGTGCACGTGAGCTACGTCTATCGCAGCGCGCTCGCGCCGGCGGATGCGCCGGAGTTGCTGGGCATCCTGCGCTTCCTGCGCGACACCCCGGGGTCGGAAGCGCTGGGTATCGGCGTGGCGGCGGCCTATCTCGAAGCGGCGCCCGCCGAGGTGCTCAATGGCGCCGCCGGCGTCGAAGCGCTCGACGCTCTCGGCGGCTTCGCCGATCGCCTGGCGCGCCGCGCCTCCTCCACACGCTCGCTCGACAAGCTGGCGGCGGCCACGCTGAGCGCGCATCTCGATGTGGCGGCGCGCTACGGCATCACCTTCGCGACCTACGAGCAGGATGGGCGCATGCAGATCTGCTACGACGGCGAAGCCTTCCGCCGCGTGCTTGCCATGCCCGCCAGCGCGCCGCAGCGCGCCCGTGCCGCGCTGGGTTTGACACGCCATGAATGCGTCAACCCGGACCTGACGCCGCCGGCACGCCTGCGCGTCGAGGAGTGGCGCGCCGAGGTGCTGGATCGGGTGGACGCCGCCGCGCTGCCCGGCTATCTCAAGAACCGCGTGCTGATGCGCCGCGCCGGCGTATGGGCGGGCCTGGCCTACCTGCGCGCCCGCGAGGCGCAGACCACGGCCGCGCTTGCCGCCACGCCGATGCCCGCCGGCACGCCCGATCCGCAAAAGGCCGAAGGCGCGGCGGCACGCGCGATCACCGAACTGGCGGGTGTCAACAAGCAGGAGCTGGCGTACGAGGACGTGGGTTCATATGCCGATGCGGCAATGCGCGTCAACGCTTCACGCTGGGCGGCGCTGCCGGCGACCGTGGCCTCCACCGGCAAGGGAGCGCAACTGCGCACCGTGCCGGGCCAGCCGGGCGAGACTTGCGTGCTGCTACTCGATGCCGCCAGGCCGGATGTGAAGAGCCCCCTGGCGCGGCGCTGCACCTTTGGCCTGGTGTGGACCGCCTCCACCAGCACCAGCCGCGACGGCAACGCCCTGGCGCTGGCGGTGCAGACCATGGCGGCGTGGCGCGAATTGTGGGTGTTCCGCAAGGAGGGCCAAGGCTGGAGCGTGGACGTGCTGCCGCCGGCCGCCACCAATCCGGACGTCGGCTATGCCGAGTTCGCCGGCTGGGTACCGGGCGGTGCGCAGATGCTGGCGGCGCGCGAGGCCCGCGGCGAGGGCAAGTACAAGCGCAGCTTCGAGGTGATCGATCTGGCGACGCTCAACACAGCGCGTGAAGTCGCCGAGCCCGGCATGCTCTCCACCTTCCAGCGCTGGCAGTCGCCGGAGTGGAAGCGCCAGACCTTGAGCCTGCGCTAGCCGGGTGCGGGCGAGGTGGGCGGCGCACCGCCCACCACCGGTGCATCGTCCGCCGCCGTCTCCTCGGCCGGCGGCGCCTCTGGCGCATTCGCCGGCACCAGGCGATCGCGCACGAAGCCGATGTGCACGCGCAGGACGTAGAACTGGTCGGCGTAGGCCAGCGGCACCTTCATCTGGTTCACCGCGTTCTCGATATGGTCCAGGCGCTTGATCAGCTGGTCGCGTTCATCCGGCGTCATCTCCGACATCGAGGCGCGCTCGATCGTGATCAGCGCGCCGTACCAGCGGTAGATGCGCGAGCGGATACGCCAGGAATACAGCCCCGGCACCATGCGCAGGCCCGGCACCAGCACCACGATCAGCGGCACCAGCACCACGGCCACGCGGTTGATGATGTTAGCCAGCCAGAACGGCAGGTTGCGATAGAGAAAGCCCTTGCCCGACTGGTAATAGCGGGTGGCGTCGTCGCTGATGCGGAACTCGTGTTCGAGGGGCGCGGGGAATTCGCCGGCGTGCTGCAACAGGCCGGCGCGGCCGTGCACCTCGCGCGCCGCCTCGATCAGCAGGTCGGAAAGCGCGGGCGCGAGATCGTCGCGGGCGATCAGTTCCACCGTCGGGCCGATCAGCGCGTAGTCTTCGGCCGGCAGGTTCTTGCCGACGTCGAAGGAGCCCATCGGCAGCGCGAGCTTGGTGAGATAGGGGTAGCGGCGCGTGTAGGCATCGGCCTGGCTGAAGTTGAGCAGGCGCACCGCGGTGGAGGTAAGCAGCTTGCGCATGATCGGCGGGGTGGCCGAGTCGCCCATCAGGAGCGCGGCGTCGATCTTGCCGGAGAGCAGGGCATCTGCTGCATCCTCCCCCGCCAGGTCCAGCAACTCGGTCTTGCCGCCGGTGACGATGCCGTTGCCCTTGAGCAGGGTCAGCGCCAGCGCCCGCGTGCCGCTGCCCTCGGGGCCGATGGCAATGCGCTTGCCGGTGAAGGCGGAGAGCTTGTCCACCGGCTTCCTGCTGCGGTAGAACACCATCATCGGCACGTAGGAGATGCTGCCCAGCGACACCAGGTTCTCGGTGTCCTGCGGGGCGGCGACGCCGCCTTGCACGAAGCCGACGTCGACCTTGAATTTCGGATTGTTCAGGCGCTGCAGGTTTTCCAGCGACCCCTGGGAGGAGACGATCTGCAGCTTGACGCCGTTGCGTGCCAGCACCTTGGCATAACGTTGCGCATAGAGTGAAAAGCTGCTGCCGTCCGGCCCGGTGCTGATGATCAGGGTATCGGGCGCCGAAGGGTGGCTGAAATGCACGATCAGCGCGATCACGATCGCCACCACCACGGCAATCGGCAGCAGGCTGAGTGTCAGGTCGCGCCAGGAGACGCCGACGACGCGCACGCGAAAGCGCTCGGGCAGGATGCGTTTGATGGCGGTGCGCGGTTTCATGGGTTTTGTTATTCGAGTCGGGATCGGGCAACGCCGGGGCGCGGCGCTGGGTTCGGAGGCATTTTATGACAGCCGTTGGACAAGCCGGCGGCGCGGAGGTTGCAGGCCGACCGGCCGCCTTATGCCTGGATTAAGCGCCGCGGCTTTGACCGCGCCGGGTGGCGCGCTTAACCTGCGTGGCCTTCGCGAAAGAAAATGCCCATGCCCACCTCTGCATCGCCCCATTCCCCGCGCACCAAGGCGCGCGAACTCGACGAACTGGCCGTCTGGACCCGGCGCGGCCAGGAAGCGGCCCTGGAACCGGAACTGCCGATCATCGACCCGCACCATCACGCCTGGCACGGCGACAAGCGCGGCCGTTACGTGCTGGAGGAGCTGCTGGAAGACACTGGCAGTGGCCACAACATCATCGCCACCGTGCTGGTGCAGTCGGGCCCGACCATGTACCGCGCCGATGGGCCGGCCGAGATGAAGGCGGTGGGCGAGGTGGAGTTTGCCAACGGCATCGCCGCGATGGGCGCCTCCGGCCTCTACGGCAAGACGCGCTTTTGCGCCGGCATCGTCGGTTTCGCCGAACTGGCGCTGGGCGACGCCGTCCGCCCGGTACTGGAGGCGCAAATCGCCGCCGGCAACGGGCGCCTGCGAGGCATCCGCCGCAACATTCCTTATGACGCCAGCAACGAGGGCTCCTTCCCGCCGCAAGTGCCGCACATGGCGCTGGATCCGAAATTTCGCCAGGGGCTCGCGCATCTCGCGCCGCTGGGCCTGTCGTTCGACGTCTGGATGTTCCATCCGCAATTGCCGGAACTGGCAGACCTGCTGCGCGCCTTTCCCGATACGCAGATGATCCTCAACCATGTCGGCGGCGTGCTGGGCGAGGGGCCGTACGCCGGCAAGCGCGACGAGGTCTACCAGGTTTGGAGCGCGAACATCCGCGCACTGGCGCAATTCCCCAATCTCACCGTCAAGCTGGGCGGCCTGGGCATGACCCGCTGCGGCTGGGATTTCCACCTGCGCGAAGAGCCGCCGTCCTCGCAGGAGCTGGCGGACGCCTGGCGCCCCTACATCGAGTTCTGCATCGAGACTTTCGGCGTTTCGCGCTGCATGATGGAAAGCAACTTCCCGGTGGACAAGACCAGCACCGGTTACGGTACGTTGTGGAACGCCCTGAAGCGAATCACGCAGGGGGCTTCGGCCGCCGAGAAGGCGGCGCTGTATCGCGATACCGCGGCGTGCGTATATCGGCTCGATGTCTGAACCATTTTTGGTTAAGTCCTCTATAAGCAAAAAAACCATCCTATGAGGGAATGTCGTCCGTGAATCCTTGGCATTGTGATTTTCTATGCGAAGCATAAGACAACGCATAGCACGGTGAAGGGCGATGCTGACCGTACAATCGACCGGCAGCGCGCACCACGCGCCAACGCCGCGCCGGCATCCGCCCCGCGCGCATAAAGGAGACATATGAGTACCAACCGCAGACAGTTCATCAACGGCACGGTTGCCGCCGGGGCCGCGCTCGGCTTTCCCGCCATCGTGCGCGCGCAAAGCGGTCCGATCCGCCTGGGCATGATCACGGTGAAGACCGGCCCGCTCGCTTCCGGCGGCCTGGACATGGAGCGCGGCCTGCAGATGCAACTGGAGGAAAGCGGCAACATGATCGCCGGCCGCAAGGTCGAGCTGATCGTCGCCGACTCCGGCGGGGTGCCCGCCACTGCGCGCACCAAGATGCAGGAGCTGACCGAGAAGAACAAGATCCACGCCCTGATCGGCCCGCTGGCCGCCTTCGAGGCGCTGGCGATCGACGACTACATCCGCGCCCACAAGATGCCGACCCTGGGCGTGGCCGCGGCGGAAGACATGACGCAGCGCAAGGCCAGCCCCTGGTTCGTGCGCCCGCCGGGCTCTTCCGCCCAGGGCACGCACCCGATGGCGGACTTCTGCCTGAAGCAGTTGAAGTGGAAGCGGGCCATCATCATGGCCGACGACATCGCCTTTGGCCACGAGCAACTCGGCGGCTTCGCCCGCGTGTTCGAGGAGGGCGGCGGCAAGGTGGTGCAACGCCTGCTGCCGCCGCTGACGGTGCCGGATTATGGCTCCTACCTGGCGCAACTGAAGACCAACGCCGACGGCATCTTCTTCGGCTTCGCCGGCTCCAACGGTTTCCGCTTCCTGCGCCAGTTCAACGAATACGGCCTCAAGGGCAAGATCAGCCTGGCCGGCGGCCAGGCTTCGCTGGATGAAGCCGTGCTGCGCAACATGGGCGACGAGGCCCTGGGCACCTACACCGTCTGCCCTTATTCGGCGGAGCTGGACAACCCGGTCAACAAGCGCGTGGTGCCGGCCTTCCGCGCCAAGTACAAGTACGACCCGGGCTGGTATTGCATGGCCGGCCACGTCAACGGCGAGGTGTTCAAGGCGGCGGCGGAAGCGGTGAAGGGACATGTGGAAGACAGCGCTGCGTTGATGAAGGCCCTGCATGCGGTGGCGATTCCCACCATGCGCGGCTCGGTGAAGATCGACGAGTACGGCAACGTCATCGGCGACATGTTCATCCGCCAGGTGACGCGCAAGGAAGGGCGTCTCGTCAACAGCGTGGTGAAGACCTACACCAACGTCAGCCAGTTCTGGACCTACGACCCCAAGGCCTTCCTGAAGAACCCGGTGTATTCGCGTGACTGGCCGCCGCTGAAGAACCTGGAATCCTGAGTTGCCAAGCCGCATCGCCCGCCCGTTGCCGGGGCGGGTGAGCGTGCGCGGCATGCACGGTCGTCCCGCGGCTGCTGATTGGGTGAGCTAGGACGCGAGCGCGTGCCTGCGGGCGCGCCGCGCTCCAGGTTCACGCCACGCCGCGCTCCCGCTTCAAATCACGCCGCGCTTTTTCAGATCCGCAAACTCTTCGCCGCTGACACCGTATTCGCGCAGCACCTCCTCGGTGTTCTCGCCCAGGTCGGGCGCGGCGGTGCGCACCTGCGTCGGCGTGCGGCTCAGGTTCACGCCCTGGCCCACCACGCGGATGTCGCCCAGGCGCGAGTGAGTCACCGGCTGCGCGATGCCGATTTCCTCCACCTGCGGGTCACCGAACACCTGGTCCATGGTGTAGATCGGGCCGCAGGGCACGCCCGCCTGGTTGAGGCGTGAGATCCAATCCGCCGAAGGCGCGGCCACCAGCTTGGCTTCCATCGCCGCGTGCAGCGCGTCGCGGTTGGCCGAGCGCTTTTTCGCGTCCGCGTAGTCGGGGTTGGTCGTCAGCTCGGGCGCGCCGATTTCCTTGCACATGCGCTCGAACAGCTTGCCGGTGGCGGCGATGTTGATGTAGCCATCCGCCGTCTTGAACACGCCGGTGGGAATGGCGGTGGGGTGGCTGTTGCCCGCCTGCTTCGGCACTTCGCCCGCCACCAGCCAGCGCGCCGCCTGGAAGTCGAGCATGGCGATCAGCGCCTGCAGGAGCGACGTGTGTACCCATTGCCCCTGGCCGGAGCGCTCGCGCTCCAGCAGCGCCAGCACGATGCCGAAGGCGAGGTAGATGCCGGCGGAGGAGTCGCCCACCGCGATGCCGGCGCGCACCGGCCCCTGGCCCGGCAGGCCGGTGATCGACATCAGGCCGCTCATGCCCTGGACGATCTGGTCCAGCCCCGGCCGGTTCGCGTACGGCCCTTCCTGGCCGAAGCCGGAGATGCTGGCGTAGACGATGCGCGGGTTGATCGCCTTCAGCGTTTCGTAGTCGATGCCCAGGCGGTGCTTGACGCCGGGGCGGTAGTTCTCGATCAGCACATCCGCCTTGGCCGCCATCTTGTGCAGCAGCGCCACCCCGTCCGGGCTTTTCAGGTTGAGCGAGATGCTGCGCTTGTTTCGATGCAGGTTCTGGAAGTCGGCGCCGTCGCGCAGGTCGAAGGCGCTGCCGTCACCGTCGGCATCGCCCGGTTCTTCGATCTTGATGACGTTGGCGCCCCAGTCGGCCATCTGGCGTGCGGCGGTGGGGCCGGAACGCGCGCGCGTCAGGTCGAGGACGGTGTAACCGCGCAGGGGGAGCAGGGATTCGGTCATGCTTGTGTTCTCCGGAAAGAGTGGCCGCGGCTCCATGGAACCACATTAAGCCCCGCACGACCTCACTGTCATTCCCGCGCAGGCGGGAATCCAGTCAGTCATTCAAACCAAAACCCAAGTCAGAAGAGGAGCCGGATTCCCGCCTGCGCGGGAATGACAGCGGAGGAGAGCGATGGGCTTTCCCGTTTTCGCCATTGTTCCTCAGTCAGTTACTCGTACCAATACCGCTTCATGGTAGGCGATTTCCCATTCGGCCCGCTGGCCTGGTCGAGGTACAGCACTTTGCCCGGGTACTTCACCGGCTTGCCCAGCAGGCGGTCGCGCAGCCAGTCGGTGGCGAAGGAGTGGATGTCGGCCTGCCAGATCACCGCGCGGCCGGCGCCGGAGACGGAACCATTGTGGTGCTGGTCGGGCAGCATCCAGAATTCGGCCGGTGCCTTCATCTGGTCGAACAGTCGGTAGATCTCGTCGGCCGGGGCGCGCGGGTCGAATTCGCCGTTGACGATCAGCGTCGGGCACTGGATCTCGCCCATGCGGCCTTCCATGTTCATCTCCGCCACCACCTTGTCGACTTCCGCTTCGCTTTGCGATTGCGTGAGGTAGGCGAACAGCTGCTTGTAGCGCGGCGATTCTTCATTCATCAGGAAATACTTGTCGCCGAAGGAGGCCCAGGGCGCGGCGACCGCGGCGATGCGGTGGTCGGTGGCGGCGATGCGCATGCCCCAGTGCGAACCGAAGGAGAGGGCGTAGACGCCGATCTTTTTCGCATCGACTTCCTTGCGGCCCATCAGGTAAGTGATCGCCGCGCTGGCGGCTTCCTCGTAATTGCTGGAGGTCAGCTTGATGCCGCGCAGGTTGCTCTCGCCCTGGCCGGGGCCGTCGAACGAGAAGCAGTGCATGCCGCGCTGCACCGCATGGTTGTAATAGGGGTGCGGCCAGGCTTCCTTGGTCTGGTCGCAGCCGGGCACGTACATGATCAAGGGCTTCGCGCCGTCGCCGGGGGCGAGGTGCAGATTGCCGGAGACGATGGTGCCGTTCCACGGAATGTCGACGTGCTCGATCTTGTAGGGCGCCAGTTCGCGCACCTTGTCATAGCAGCGGATCAGGCCGCCGTGCAGGAAGCGCTTTTCGTCGTTGGTCTCGAACACCACGTGCTGCGCGTCCATCCACGACATCGCGGTCTGGTAATACAGTTCCATCGCCGTCTCGCGGTGGCCGGCCTCGGCTTCGGCGGCGGCCATCTGCTCCTGCTTTTTCGCCTGCGCCGCCAGGTGCTTGCTGATCATGTCGTGATTGCGCACGCTGCGCGGCAGGCGGCCGCGGCCGTCGTTCTGGAAGTGGAAGACGTTGCCGGTCTCCTTGATCACCCAGTCGAACACCCATTGCTGGTTGTCGCGTTTCAGGTGGGGGCGGCCGGTCTTCGGGTGTTGGGGGCTGGGCATGAGGGTCTCCGTTGCAGGCGTCCGGTGGCTCCGGCGCGAGCGCGAACAATACTCTAGAGGACTTGCGGCGCGCGAGGGCGAAACGCTAATCCGATGTAGCAGGGAGCCTTTACTCTGGCAAAATAGCGCCCGCGCGACATTCACGCGCCCGGATGGTGAAATTGGTAGACACAAGGGACTTAAAATCCCTCGCTTCCTGCAAAGGGGCGTGCGGGTTCGATTCCCGCTCCGGGCACCACGCGTCCAATTCGGATTCCCGCGTCCTCTTCCATTGTCATTCCCGCTTGCGCGGGAACGCCCTGAAAGAGGTGACCTTGGGCCATGACACTAGAAGACGATGTTCGCCGCCACCGCGGCTTCGTGCCCCTAGTCATCCAGCGAACACTCCCCCGCGCCAATCGCGAACTGCGGCCTGTCATCTCGCAGCCACGGTGGGTTGTATCCAGGTGGCAACCCCTGCGGCCGCAGCGCCCCTGGCCTGATGCGCCCGCCGCGCGCCTCCAGGTTGCGCTGTACCTCCTCGTTCAGCTCCGCGTGGCGCGCCCGCGCCAGGTGTTCCTGCAATGCCAGGCTGGGCTCCGGTTCCGGCGTCGGCCCGCGCTTGCCGCCCCACATCAAATCGGGGTCGCGGCGCTTGA
>DASYEQ010000121.1:0-2727 GCA_036498945.1 Burkholderiales bacterium
TTGAGGTTTTGCTGGCGCTGGGTTTCGAGGACGCTGGTGCGCCAGGTGGCGGCGCCGGAAACGTCGTCGCGGTCGGTGGTGGCGGCAGAGTCCGCGGCGAGTGCGGCGGCGTTGTTGCGCATGACTTGGCCGAGGTCGGCGTCGTCGCGGTCGGCGGCGGTGTCGGTGGATTGGCGCTTGAGGGATTTGCTGAGCCCGTCGCCGAAGTCGCCGATGCCTTGGCCGAGGCCTTGCAGGGCGCGGCCGCGCGGGTCGTCGATCTGGATCGCCTGGCGGCTTTGCTGTGGCACGAAGGGGGTGCTGGTGTCTTGCCGGATGATGGGGATGCGGATGGGCATGGTCGTGGTTTCAGGAGGTACTGATGACCAAGATACGCAACGTGCTCAACCAAGTGTGGTTGAATTTCGGTACTGGTGAAAGTGCATGATTTCCGGCGGGCGCCAGCGTGCGATGGCGCGTGTTTTCAGAGGGGAAAGGGGTAGAATTGTGGACGTTTTTGGGTGCGCGGAAATGCGGCAAAAGTAGCGCTTTGCCGCTTTTTTAGGCACCGTAAATGCGCACCCTTTTTCTGTTCGAGAGCCACGACCTTTCCGCATGAGCCGCACTGCCCGCCTGTTTACGCTGCTGGATGCCTTGCGCGCGCATCGCCGCCCGGTGGCGGCGGAGCGCCTGGCGCAGGAGCTGGAGGTTTCGGTGCGCACGATCTATCGCGATGTGCAGACGCTGATCGGCCTGGGGGCGCCGATCGCGGGGGAGGCGGGCGTGGGCTATGTGCTGACGCCGGGGTTCTTTTTGCCGCCGCTGATGTTTGGGGTGGATGAGCTGGAGGCGCTGGTGCTGGGCGCGCGCTGGGTGCGCGGCCAGGGGGACGAGGCGCTGGCGCAGGCGGCGCAAAGCGCGCTGGCGAAGATTGCGACGGCGAGCCCGAAGGATCTGCGCGAGACGATTGCCAACACGGGGCTGTGGACCACGGGCAAGGCGCCGCCGGGAGCGGCGGCCACGGGGCTCTTGCAGGTGTTGCGCGAGGCGATCCGCAACGAGCACAAGCTGCGCCTGGCGTATACGGATGAGCAGGGGCAGGCGAGCGAGCGCACGGTGTGGCCGCTGGCGCTGGCGTTTTTCGAGCGTACGCGCATGCTGGTGGCGTGGTGCGAGTTGCGCGAGGGCTTCCGGCATTTTCGCGCGGACCGCATCGGGCAATGCGATTGCGCAAGGGAGCGTTATCCGCAGCGCCGCACGGCGCTGATGAAGGCGTGGCGCGCGGAGCAGGATTTGCCGGAGGATTAGGCAACGCGGCCGTGCATCTGCATTTGCGCGCGGGCTGCTGACAGGTTTTGTCAGTGGCGGGGCCGACAATCTGCGCCGTGCCTGGGGGTTGCGGCGAGGAGAAGCGGATGCGGCTGGCTTGTTACATGATGGTTGGGGCGCGGGAGCGTGATGCGTTGGCGGCGTGCGGGCGTGAGGCATTGCCGGCGCGGGAGCACAATGCGCTGCCGGCGCGCGGGCGCGACGCGGCAGAGGCGGGCGGCGAAGCACGAGCGGCGGATGTGCTTCGCGCCGGCGCGCTGGGCAGCCCGGTTGCGAGAGCGCGGCGTGCCGCGCGTGGGCGGCAGCGCGCGGCGGCGCGGTGATCACCGCGCAGGAGCGATGCGCCAGGATGGACGGATCGACTCACGGAAGCGCCAACGCGAAGCTGCGCGCGCGCCCAGGCGCATTTACCTGGCCATCGCGGCGCCGCGTGATGCGCGCAGCGCTCAGGCCGCCGGGCCGGGTTTGACGGCGGGGGCGGCGGCGAGCAGTTCCGTCTTGCGCTCGCTGCCGCGCGAGGAGCCGAAGTAGTAGGCGAGCACCTGTTCGCATTTGGCCGACAGGTAGCCGACCAGCGTGCCGGCGAGCACCGAATCGACCTTGGTCTGCCCCAGCAGGGTGGCCGCGACCAGCGCGATGAAGGCGCCGACGATGGCGTAGGCGAGGTTGCGGTTGACGTTGTCCTTGGTCTGCACGTCGCGCTGGCGCGCGCTGTCCAGGTCCTTGAATTCGAGTTCGGCATACTTGAACTGGCGCTCCTTTTCGTCGTTCTGGTATTGCAGTTCCAGCGCCTTGATCTGCGCCACCTGCGCCGGCGTCATCTGCGCGCTTTCGATGGCGTCCTTGATCTTTTCCTGCGTCGGCTCGCCGATGCCGAAGATGGAACCGAGCGCCGACACCGCCGCGCCCGCCAGCGGCCCGCCCAGCGCGGAAGCGACGGTGGGCGCGATGGTCTTGATGATCTGGGTGAAGTCCATCTCAGTTGTCCTCCGCGGCAAAGCGCAGATCGGCCGCCGCCCGCCCGGCCCAGCCGGCGCCGAACTTCGGCCACGTCGACAGCCTGCGCCAGAAATCCAGGCGCTCGGCGATGAAGCGCATCAGCACGTCGTTCACATCCAGCGCCGCCAGCTTCGCCGCCGACACCGCCCCCCAATGCCCGTCGTCGGCCACGCCGATCGCGCTTTGCAGCTTGCGCACCGCCGTGCCGATACCGCTGTTGACGGCGAAGTCGAACACCTGGAACTTCACCGCCGGATGCGTCTCTTCTCCCAGCACGTCCCAGAAGTCGCGCTTGTAGATCGCCATCGCCTCCTCGCGCGTGAGGTTCCGGATGTCAAGGTCGGGATAGCTGCGCTTGCTGATGCCCCATTTCGTCTCGCCGCCGGGATCGGCGGGATCGTTGACGTAGCCGCCTTCGGA
>DASYEQ010000122.1:0-62980 GCA_036498945.1 Burkholderiales bacterium
AGTCACGATGAAGTTGACCGCACGCGGGTATTTGTAGGGCGCGATCATCGCCTTGACGTGGTCCTGTAGCCGCTTGACGCAGGCCGCGTCGCCGACAACGCCGGCGCGCAACACCACGTAAGCCGCAACGATTTGTCCGCGCTCATCGTCCGGCGCTGCCACCACGGCGCATTCGGCCACCTCGGCGTGAGATAGCAACGCGATTTCGACCTCGGGGCCGGCGATGTTGTAGCCGCCGGAGACGATCATATCGTCGGCGCGTGCGATGAAATGAAATCGTCCCTCCGTATCTTCTACGAAGGTGTCGCCGGTCAGGTTCCAACCGTCGCGGACGTAGTCCTTCTGCCGCTTGTCGGCGAGATAGCGGCAGCCGGTCGGGCCGCGTACCGCGAGCTTGCCGAGTTCGCCGCGCGGCTTCTCCTTCATGTCGTCGCCGACGACCTTGGCCTCGTAGCCGATCACCGGCTTGCCGGTCGAGGCCGGCGCGGCATCGCCGAAACGATTGGAGATGAAGATGTGCAGCATCTCGGTCGAGCCGATGCCGTCGAGAATCTCGGCGCCGAAGTGTTCGGTGAAGCGCTTGCCGATGTCCGCCGGCAGGGCTTCGCCTGCCGAGGTGCAGACGCGCAATGCGGTTTCATCACGTCGGGGCAGGTTGGGCGAAGCCAGCATGCCGGCGTACAGCGTGGGTACGCCGTAGAAGATGGTGGGCTTGTGCTTTTTCAGCACACCGAACACCGCATCCGGCGTCGGGCGGCCGTTGAACAATATGGTGGTAGCGCCCACGCTCATCGGGAAGGTCAGGCCGTTGCCCAGGCCATAGGCAAAGAAGAGTTTCGCCGCGGAAAACACCACGTCATCCTCGCGGATGCCCAGCACCGGCCTGGCGTACAACTCGGCGGTGAGGATCAGGTGCGAATGCAGGTGCACCGTGCCCTTGGGCGTGCCGGTCGAGCCGCTGGAGTAGAGCCAGAAGCAGGGATCATCCGCCGAGGTATCGGCGGGGACGAACTCGGGTGCGGCGGCGTCCAGCAGCATCGTCAGGTTGTGCATGCCGGCGTTGGCGTGGCCGGGCACGATCACGTGCTTGACTTGCGGCAGCCGCGGCAGGATCGGCAGGAAGGCCGGCAGCAGCGCCTCGGAAACCACCAGCGCGGTGGCGCGCGAGTCGCGCAGCATGAATTCGAAGTCCGCGGTGGTGAGCAGGGTGTTGGCGGCGATCGGCACGATGCCGGCCTTGATCGCGCCGAGGAACACCACCGGGAAATCGATGGTGTCGAGCAGCGCCAGCATCACGCGGTCTTCTCGCTTCAGGCCCAGCGAGGTGAGGGCGCCCGCAGCGCGGTTCA
Source organism: Burkholderiales bacterium (assembly GCA_036498945.1). Lineage (GTDB taxonomy): Bacteria > Pseudomonadota > Gammaproteobacteria > Burkholderiales > JAEUOS01 > JAQGMJ01. The sequence goes on from DASYEQ010000122.1 coordinate 1,350, forward strand.
CCCGCTCGTTCAGTTCGCCATAAGTGATGCAGCCGCCGACATCGATGAACGCCGTCTTGCCGCTGCGGCCGCGATTGCGCTCCAGCAGGTCGTGCGCGGCGTTGTAGGCACGCGGCACGTTCACGTGCGGCGGGCTCACCGAATGGTCGGCGCTGGAAAGCTCGGTCATTTTGTCTCCTCCAAATGCGTTCCGGCAACGCACTCATGCATTGCCGGTGAATATTATTGAACCAACCGCAACGAAAAACGCTTGCCTACGCGGCCGCCATTTCAGTCCGCGCGGTTTCGATCCAGGCTTGCGCCCACTCCACGCACACCTCTTCCGGCATGGTGCCCGCGCTCGCATCATGAATGCACACCTCGCCGATGCGTGAAGCGCCCAGTTCCGAAAGGATGGTGTCGAACTTCTTGCCGCCGAAACAGAAAGTCTGCTGATAGGTGCGGTCGCCCAGGCCGATCACCCCATAGCGCACGCCTTCGAGATTGGGGCGCGCTTGCTGCAGCGACTCGTAGAAGTCGCGCGCGTTGTCCGGCACGTCGCCGGAGCCGTAGGTGGAGGTGCAGACGAGGTATAGATTGCCCGGCTTGAACAGCGAAGCGTGGAGCTTGTCCATGTCGATGATGGTGACGACGGTATCGTCATCGCCCATGGTGAGTTCGATTTCCTGCGCCACCAGTTCGGCGGTGCCGGTCATGGTGCCGACGAGGATGTTCAGTTCGAGTGCCACGTGCTGTCTCCTTGCATTGATTTTGCCCCAGTGCAAAAAGCCGCTTGCAATTTCCTGGGCTCAAGCATAGACTGCATTATATTGCATTTACTAAATTAATCAAGAAATATAATTCATATTTCCTGAAAGAGGCATCGCCATGTCCGCGGTACTCAAAGACCAGACCGAACCGGCTGCTTTCGACGAAGCGCAATATCTGAATGCGCTGGGCGAGCGCGTGCGTAACCTTCGCGCGCAGCGTGGTATGACGCGCAAGATCCTGGCGCGCGACTCTGGTGTTTCCGAGCGCTACCTGGCGCTGCTGGAAGCGGGCGAGGGTAATGTTTCCGTGGTGCTGCTCAAGCGCATCGCCCAGGCGCTGAACGTGCCTTCCATCGAGTTGCTGCGCGAGCAGGGCAGCGTCAGCGCCGAGCATGCGGAAGTGCAAACCCTGCTGCGCCGCCTGAGCCCGGCGCAAATGCGGCGTGCCGCCGAATTGCTGGAGCGCGAATTCCATACGGATGTGCAGGCGCGCTCGCAGCGCATCGCACTGGTCGGCCTGCGCGGAGCCGGCAAGTCTTCCATCGGTTCCCTGCTGGCGAAAGAACTGAAAGTACCGTTTGTCGAACTCGACCGCGAAGTGGAGCGCGAAGCCAATACCTCGCTGAACGAGATCTTCCTGCTCTACGGCCAGGCGGGTTATCGCCGTTATGAGCGCGCGGCGCTGGACTGCATCATCGCCAAGCATGAGCGCGTGGTGATCGCCACCGGCGGCTCCATCGTTTCCGAGCCGGAGACTTACGAGCACCTGCTCGCCTCCTGCTTCACGGTGTGGCTCAAGGCCGCGCCGGAAGAGCATATGGCGCGCGTGGTGGCGCAGGGCGATACGCGGCCGATGAAGGGCAACCGCGAAGCCATGGAAGACCTGCGCCGCATCCTCGGCACCCGCTCGGCGCTGTACGGCCGCGCCGACTGCACCATCGACACCTCCGGCCGCGCCATTGAGAAAAGCCTGGCCGACCTCACCGAAAACGTGGCTGCGCTGAGCGCGGCCTGAACCCCAAGCAGGAGACAACCATGAGCGCTGTATTGCAGGCGGCCGATGCCGCCGCCACCCCGGTCGATTTCGAAACCCACCCGGGCCAGTACAAGCACTGGAAGTTGCGCTTCGACGGGGCCACCGCCACCCTGGCGCTGGACATCAAGGAAGACGGCGGCATCCGCCCCGGCTACGCGATGAAGCTCAACTCCTACGACCTTGGCGTGGACATCGAGCTGAACGATGCAGTCAACCGCATCCGCTTCGAGCATCCCGAAGTGAAAAGCGTAGTGCTGACTTCCGCGCGCGACCGCATCTTCTGCTCAGGTGCCAACATCTACATGCTGGGCCTCTCCACCCACCAGTGGAAGGTGAATTTCTGCAAGTTCACCAACGAGACGCGCAACGGCATGGAAGATTCCTCGCGTCACTCCGGCTTGAAGTTCCTGGCGGCGGTGAACGGCGCATGCGCCGGTGGCGGCTACGAGTTGGCGCTGGCCTGCGACAGGATTTATCTGGTGGACGACCGCTCCTCCACCGTCTCGCTGCCCGAGGTGCCGCTCCTGGGCGTACTGCCCGGCACCGGCGGCCTGACACGCCTGATCGACAAGCGCAAAATGCGCCGTGACCTCGCCGACATCTTTTGCACTACGAGCGAGGGCGTGCGCGCCGACCGCGCCCAGCAATGGAAGCTGGTCGACGGGTTTGCCAAGCCGGCGCAGTTCGCCGAATACATCAAGGCGCGCGCCGCCGAACTGGCGCAGACCAGCGACCGCCCGGGCGGCCAAGGCATCGCACTCACGCCGCTCAAGCGCAGCTTCGACCCCAAGGGCTATCACTACGGGACCGTGGATGTGGAAGTGGACCGCGCCGCGCGCGTTGCCACCATCACCGTCTCCGCGCCCGCCGCTGCCGTTGAAGCCGATGTCCCCGCGATCCACGCCGCCGGCGCGGAGTGGTGGCCGCTGAAGCTGGCGCGCGAGCTGGACGACGCCATCCTCAACCTGCGCACCAATGAACTTGAAGTCGGTGTCTGGGTGTTCAAGACCCGTGGCAGCGCCGCCCACGTGCTGGGTGCCGATCTAGTGTTGAAGAACCACGCAAAAGACTGGTTCGTGCGCGAGACCCTGGGCCACCTGCGCCGCACCTTCGCGCGTCTGGATGTTTCCTCGCGCACCATGGTGGCGGTGATCGACGAAGGCTCCTGCTTCGCCGGCCCCCTGCTGGAACTGGCGCTGGCTGCCGACCGCAGCTACATGCTCGACCTGGCCGATGGCGATGGCGCTCCGGCGATCGTCCTGACCGAGGCCAACTTCGGCACCTACCCGATGGTCAATGGCCTGTCGCGCCTGGCGACGCGTTTTTCCAACGATGAATTGCCGGTATCCGCGGCCTGGTCCCTGATCGGCGGCGAAGTCCATGCGCGCGCGGCGGCGGACGCCGGCCTGATCACCGTTGCGCCGGACGACATCGACTGGGACGATGAAATCCGCGTGATGATCGAAGAGCGCGCATCGCTCTCGCCCGATGCGCTCACTGGTATGGAAGCCTCCTTGCGCTTCGGCGGCCCCGAGACCATGGAGACGCGCATCTTTGGCCGCCTCACCGCGTGGCAGAACTGGATCTTCCAGCGTCCGAATGCCGTGGGCGCCGACGGCGCGCTGAAGGTGTTCGGCACCGGCCGCAAAGCAAAGTTTAATTGGGAACGCGTGTGATCCGGTAAAAGTAAAACCCTACTTTTACCGGATCTGACTTGCATCAAATGACCGGCAAAGCCGGATCATTTCGTGATCCAACTGCTACGAAAAAGCGAATTGCGGGCGGCTGGTGCCGCCAAAGAATTCAGGAGACCGCGATGTCCATCAACTACAGCGAACGCATCCCCAACAACGTCAACCTCGCCAGCGACCGCACCCTGCAGCGCGCCCTCGAGCACTGGCAACCCGCTTTCCTCGACTGGTGGAAGGGCATGGGTCCGAGCGACTTCCAGGGCAACGACGTCTACCTGCGCACCGCCGTCGGCGTCGACGCGCAAGGCTGGGCTTCCTACGGCGCGGTGAAAATGCCCGACTACCGCTGGGGCATTTTCCTCGCCGACCAGGAGCAGGACCGCAAGATCGGCTTCGGCGACCACATCGGCGAAGACGTGTGGCAACAGGTGCCGGGCGAATATCGTTCCACCTTCCGCCGCCTGATCGTTACCCAAGGCGATACCGAGCCTGCATCGGTGGAGCAGCAGCGCCTGCTCGGCCACACCTGCCCTTCGCTCTACGACCTGCGCAACCTGTTCCAGGTCAATGTGGAAGAAGGCCGCCATCTCTGGGCCATGGTCTACCTGCTGCACGCCTACTTTGGCCGTGACGGCCGCGAAGAGGCCGAAGAACTGCTGATGCGCCACTCCGGCGACCAGGACAAGCCGCGCATCCTCGGCACCTTCAACGAGCCGATCGACGACTGGCTGTCGTTCTTCATGTTCACCTACTTCACTGATCGCGACGGCAAGTACCAGCTCAAAAGCCTGGCCGAATCCGCCTTCGATCCGCTGGCGCGCACCACGCGCTTCATGCTGACCGAAGAAGCACACCACATGTTCGTCGGCGAGACCGGTATCGGCCGTGTGGTGCGCCGTACGCTCGAAGTGATGAAGGAGCTGGGTACCGACGATGCCAAGGCGATCCGCGACGCTGGCGCCATCGACCTGCCGACGGTGCAGAAGTACATGAACTTCTGGTTCTCCTCCGCGCTCGACCTGTTCGGTTCGGAATCGTCGTCGAATGCCGGCGCCTACTTCGCCAACGGCATCAAGGGCCGCCCCGACGAAGCCAAGTTCCCCGACCACGAGGAAATCGACACCGTCTACAAGCTCGAAGCGCCCGACGGCGCCGGCGGCGTGAAGACCGAAGAACTGGCGATGCGCAACGCCATGAATGCCGTCACGCGCAACGAGTACGTGAAGGACTGCGAAATCGGCTTCAAGCGCTGGAACAAGCTGATCGAGCGCGCCGGTTTCAACGTCGAACTCAAGCTACCCTCGGATCGCTTCCACCGCTCCATCGGTATCTGGGCCAACGTCGCCACCGACCTCGCCGGCAATCCCATCAGCCAGGCGGCTTACGATGAGCTACTCAAAGCGACGCTGCCTTCCGCGGAAGACCGTTCGTTCGTGAAAAGCCTTCAGCAACGTGTCACCGAACCGGGCAAGATGGCCGCCTGGATCGCCCCGCCAGACCGTGGCATCAACAACCTGCCGGTGGATTACGAATACGTGCGTTTGAGTTGAGCCGCACGTAAACAAAAAAGGGCGCCATCGGCCCCCCTTTTTTGTTCCCCCCGATTGACGCGGGGCTGCCAGCCGCCTACTTGCCAGTCATCTGCATCTGCACGGTGGCGGCGGCGGTGCCCACGTCCTTGAAGTCCGCCGGCCCCGCCTCGCTGCCGGCAAAATCCAGTTCCACCTTGGCATTGTTCGGGTCCATGAAAAACAGCTGCCACAAGTCGACGCCGCCCTCGGGCGCGTTCAGGCGGCGCAATTCGTAGCCGACCTTGCTCTCGTCCAGCAGCTTGAGCGTGGGCATGAGGCCGGTGGCGGTGAAGGCCATGTGGTCCAGCGTGCCGGCGCGCAAGTCCGCCTTCGGGCGGCCGCCGACCACGTGCAGGATGGGCACGCCATCCTTGTACAGCCACCAGCCGGGAAAGCTGAAGTTCGGCCGCTTGCCGACTTCCAGGTCGAGCATCTTGCAATAGAAGTCGCGCGTGCCTTCCATGTCGTCGGTCAGGATGGTGAAGTGGTTCATGCCGTGGATGGCCATGGATGTCTCCTTGTCTGTGACGGCGCCGTCACGGGACGCCAGCCGTAGCGATTTATCGCCTGATCATTATCGGGCATAAGCGCATCGCGGCGCCCGCAGGCGCCGTTATGGATCGCATGAGTGTATCAGGCCGGCGCCGGCCGGCAGCCTTCAAGCGGCTGCGAGATTGAGCGTCTGGCGGATCGCCCCGCGCAGCAGTTCCGGGCGATACGGCTTGGTAACGTAGCCGTTGGCGCCCAGCATCACCCCGCGCGCGATGTCCTCGCGTTCCGAGCGCGCGGTGAGCATGATCACCCGCGTCGAAGTGAAGGAGGGATGGCGGCGGATCTTCGCCAGGTAGTCGAAGCCGTCCTCGCTGCCCTGCAAATCCACGTCCAGCAAGATCAGGTCTGGCCGGCGCGGCGCCTTCAGGTGCGACACCAGTTCATGCCCGTCCTCCGCCCAGGAGGTCTGGAAGCCCTCCTTGGAGACGATGTTCTGCGCCACCCGTGCCTGCAGCGCGTCGTCTTCCACGATCAGCACCAGGAAATTGTCCGGCCGTGTGCCGCCGTCGCCCGAGTTGCGCGATTGCAGTGCGAAAAAACCGTTCTCGGTGATCGCACGCGTGGTCGGGCCAGACTCCAGCGCCATCAGGCGCGCGGTGGTGCGCAGCAGGTGATCGTCGGCGCCCGGCTGATCGCGCTTCAAGGCCTGGCGGATCTGCTCCACCGTGCGCTCGAAACCCTCGTCGCGCTCCACTTCCAGGAAGCCCTCGTAGGAAAAGCCGGGCGTGCGGATCGCCACCGCCATTTCCACCATCTCCTGGCGTTCCAGCTCACGCATCCACGCCATCAGGTCGGCCTGCGACAGGCCCAGGTCGCGTACCTGATCCTGCACCTTCGCCAGGTTGCGCATGCCGTCGATCGCCGAGAGCAGGCGCAAAAAGCCGCGCGACACCCGTCCCTGCGGCTGGGATGCGACGGACGCGCCCGTGCGCGTCAGGCGGTAGACCAGGTGTTCCGGCGGTGGCGTGGCAGTGGCGCTCATGGCGGCTTCAGTCGTGGTTCAGAAAATCCTCATCCCGGCAGCGCCTGTTGCAGCGCCATCTTGATGGTCTCGGGGCGGAACGGCTTGGTCAGGTAGCCGTCGGCTCCCAGGAGCACCCCTTTGGCGATGTCGGCGCGGTCGGCGCGCGCGGTCAGCATCACCACCCGCTGGAACTGCAGCAGCGGATGGGCACGAATCTGTTTCAGCAGCGTAAAACCGTCGGTGTCCGGCAGCTCCACGTCCAGCAGCACCAGGTCCGGTGCAGGGCGCGAAGTCATTGCCGTGGTGGCTTGCGCACCGCTGCGCGCCACTTTCACCTTGTAGCCCGAGGCTTCCAGGATCCGGCTCACCATCGCCGCCTGCATCTGGTCGTCTTCCACCACCAGGATCAGGCGCTGCGCCCCGGGCGTAAGCGGCTGGCGTGGCCCGTCCGGGCTCATGAAAAAGCCCTCGCGCCCCATCGAACTGGCGGTGGTCGAAGCCTCGATCGCCACCATGCGCGCGGTGCGGCTCAAGCCGCCCTCGGCCGGCAGCGGCTTCTTGCCCAGTTCCGCCAGCCAGGGCTGGATCTCCTCGGCGATCTGCTGCACCTCGCGCTCCGCCGTGGCCGGCGCGGCGCCGGCTGGCGGCGTCGGCGCCACGCGCGCCCCCGCAGGCGGCGTCGCGCGTGCCGTCGGCGGCGCCGTTCTGGGGGCGGCAGCGGACCCGGCGGCGGGGCGAGGCGCCGCAGCGGCCTGCGCGGCGGCACTGCCCGGCTCGACCGGCATGATCATCTGCTGATGCAGCAACTCCCCTATCCACATCTGCATGTCTTCCTGGTCGAGATGGGGAAACAGCTTCGCCAGGTCGGCGACACTGCGGCGCCCGTCCAGCTCGCGCAGCATGCGGCGGAACGCCGGCGACATGGTGACTGAGGCATCCTCATAGCTGGCCTCGCCCAGCGCGGTACGCGCATAGAACAGGCTTTCCTGGTCGACAAAAAATAAAGAGGGTTTTTGCACGGTCTCGGGATAAGGATGGAATTCCGTTAAATACGCCATGCCCCGGCCTTTGGCTGCGGGATGGCCCATACGCCGATCCCGAATTCAAAACACATCCCCAGAAAAAATAACTTGACCCGTAGTCTACACAAATCCGGATCGAATGGCGGGACATGCAAACGGCATAACGGCGCTCAAGCGCATTCTTACTCAATGGCGCGAAAAAATCACCTTTGCATCGCCCATCGATGGCCGGCCTGCCCTTAAGGAGAAAGGCCGGCGCCTTCGCGCGGAATCGATGGTGCGCGCGTACGTGCGTCGCGCAGGCGCGCCTCTATCTTTGCATCTGCCGCAAACGGCGCGAGGGATGCGGGTGTTGAACCGGCTCAGGCGCCGGGCAGCAAGCGGCCTACGGCTGCCTTCAGCATCGCCCGCTGGAACGGCTTGGTGAGATAGCCGTTGGCCCCCAGCACCACCCCCTTGGCGAGGTCGGCCTCGGCGGCGTGCGCGGTCACCATGATCACGCGCAGGCTTTGCGTGGCGCGCTGGGCGCGGATCTGCTCCAGAAGCGAAAAACCGTCCATGTCCGGCAACTCCACGTCCAGCAACACCAGCGCCGGCAGCGGCTTTTCGCGCAGGATCGCCTGCGCCTGGCTGCCGCTATGCGCCAGGCGTACCTGGTGGCCGTCCTGCTCGAGGAACTTGCCGATCACCTTGGCCTGGATCTCGTCGTCCTCCACCACCAGCACCAGGGCGGCGCCGGTGGTGGCGCGCTTGCGCTTCTGCTCGGGTTCGAGAAAAAAACCCTCGCGGCCGATCGAATCGGCCGCCGTGCGCGCCTCGATCGCGGCCAGGCGCGCCGTGCGCGCCAGTTGCGCCGGCCGTGGGCGCGGTCCGGAATGCTCGATGTCCTTCTCCGCCAGCCAGGGGCGGATTTCCTCGGCGATCTTCTCCACCTGGATTTCCGCCGCCGGCGCATTGGCGCGCATGCGGATGCGCTGGCTGTTGGTAAGCGCCGGCGCGCGCTTGATCATCTTCTGGCGCAGCAGTTCGCTGATCCACAGGCGCAGGTCCTCCGCATCCAGCTGCGGAAAATCGCGCCCCAGGTCCGCCAGGCTGCGGCTGCCGTCCAGCAGGCGCAGCATGCGCCGGAACGCCGGCGACATCTTGATCTTCGGGTCGGCCTGGCTGGCCTCGCCTGCGGCGGTGCGCATGAAAAAAATACTGTCTAGATCCACGGCCTGTCTGCTTCTGTTAACGGCTTGTCGTAGGCGGGAATCGTCGGCCCTCACTGGGCGTTGTTTCCCTGGCAGCTTCGCTGGCGCGCACGCAACCTCGCTCGCGCGCAAGTTTACCTTCTCGCGCGCCGCATCGCTCCCGGCAGCTTCAGATAGGGTAGATCAGGGAATTGGGGATCAGTTCGCTGTCGAAGACGCACCACTTCTCGGCAAACCGCAGCCGCCCCCCGTCTTCCACCACCGCGTCGATGTAGCGCCCGACGTTGAACACTTCCGACAGTTCGTTCTGCTTGGTGCGGAACACCGCGTAGTTCGCCTGCGTGAGAATGCGCCGCTGCCCGTCCTTCTCCTCCACCTCGCGCACAAACAGCCCGGAGAGCACGTGGCGCTGGTAATACGGCTGGTGGTACAGCGTGTTCTGCATGCCGTAGACACGGTCGACCAGCATGCCGCGGCTTTCCGCCGCCATGGTCGCCAGCGGCCGGCCGCGGTCGTAATTTTCGCGCGGCATCACCTTGTAGATGCAGGCCTCGGTGAAAAAGTCAGGCCACTCGGTAAAGCGCGCTTCGTCCAGGCACGCAATGTAGCGGCCGTATAGATCGTCCAGTGCGAAACGCTCTTCGACCGTCACCACGTTTGCGCTGAGTATATGGTCGCTCATAGCCCCATCACCTTGCGGTAATAGCCGTACATGCCGCGGATCAGCGTCTCCGTCACCATGTGGTCGGTATTGCCGATCTCGCGCCCGCCCAGTTCGGCAATGGTCTGGTAATCCGGATGCTGGGTGAAGCCAACCTGCGACAGCTCGATCACTTCCCCGTCGTCCGCCGAAACGAAGCCCGCCGGCCCGAACAGATTGGCCTGGCGCAGGCGGCGGCGCGTCATCTCCGGCGTATCGTCTTCGAAGCCGAAATGGGTCCAGATGAAATCGAAGCTGCCCGGCCCTTGCGGAATGATCTGGCGCGTCGAAATCGAATTGACATTGTGCTGGATGATCAGCGACGGAAAGATCGTCTGCATGCAGGCCGAGGGCCCTTTCCACCACGCCTCCGGCACCACGTCGAGCACGCGGTCGTCCTGCAGCTTCATGTCCGCCTTGAAACTCGAAACGCCCTTGGTCACTTCGCCCGCGCCGCCGTCGTTCTTGCGGCTGATCATCGCCGCGTGGCGCCCGTGCGCATCCATCACCATTTGCGAGCGCTGGTCCGCGCGCCACAGGCCGAAGGTGATGAACCAGGTATGCAACAGGCCCGGGTGATATGGATCCTTGATGTTCTCCTGCATCAGTTTCCAGTTACCCGGAATGCGCTGGCGCGAGTAGCCCAGGATGGTCAGCCCGCGCCCGTCGAAAGCGCGCTCGAACCAGGGCTTCAGCTCCCCCAGGTAGCTGTCGAAATCCTCCACCGCATGATCGAAGGAGGCGAACACCACGCCGTTCTTCTCCGCCACCTTCAGCTTGGTCAGGCTGTGGTCTTCCAGCTTGAAATCCGCCGGCATGCCGCCGTTGATCTTGCCGTCCTGGCGCACCCCGCGGCGAAACGGCAGGCCGATCAGGTTGCCCTTGAGATCGTAGTTCCACTGGTGATACGGGCAGACGAACTCCTTCGCATGCCCGAAATTCTGCTGGCAAAACGCCACCCCGCGATGCGCGCAATGGTTTTCCACCACGTTGATCGCCCCGTCCTGATCACGCACCATGATCACCTGGCGCTCGCCGATGAAGGTGCGCTTGAAATCACCGGCCTGCGGAATCTCCGCCGCCAGCCCGACGTAGCACCAGTGCCCGCTGTAGAACAGGCGCTCCAGTTCGCGCTGGTACAACTGCTCATCGGTATAGGTGCGATAGGGCACGCGCGAAGTCGCATCCTCGCGCCAGTGCCATTGCACCGGCTGGGTGACGCCGCGGTCGGGTGCGTTCATGGAGAGTCTCCGCTGTCGTTATGGCTACTTCGCCACTCTATGCCGCCGGCCGCCGCCACGCAATCATCATGGTGAATATCTGGTATTTTCCAATCATATATCCAGAGGAAAGGACATGAACCTCGCCAGCCTCGACCTCAACCTGCTACGCGTGTTCGACGCCGTCTACACCCACCGCAACGTCTCCGCCGCGGCCGCCGCGCTCGCCATCAGCCAGCCCGCCGTCTCCAACGCCCTGAAACGCCTGCGCCGCGAATTCGCCGACGAGCTTTTCACCCGCAGCCCGCAGGGCATGAACCCCACCCCCGCCGCCGACCGCGCCGCCGCTACCGTCGCGCAAGCCCTCGCGCTCCTGCGCGAAGGCCTGGAACCCGGCCCCGTTTTCGACGCTGCGCATTCGCGCCGCCGCTTCACCCTCATCATGTCCGACATCGGCGAAATCGTCTTCCTGCCGCAGTTGCTGCAATTCATGCAACAGGCCGCGCCGCAAATTGGCATCGAAGCCGTCACCTTGCCGGTGCGCGAAGCGCGCCTGGCGATGGAAGCCGGCGCGGTCGATCTCGCCATTGGCTTCATCCCCGATCTCAAGGCTGGTTTCTACCAGCAGCGCCTGTTCGAGCAGAAATACGTCTGCATGCTGCGCCAGGGCCATGCGCAAATCGGCGACTCTGTCAGCATGAAGGCCTTCATCGCCGCGCGCCATGCCATTGTCAATGCCGAAGGTACCGGCCACGGCATGGTCGAAACCATGTTCGAGCGCGCCGGCCTGGCGCCGGAAATGGTGGTGCGCCTGCCGCACTTCCTGGCCGCGCCGATGGTCGTGGCCGCCACCGACCTGGTAGCGACCGTGCCGCAAAAACTCGCCGAGGCATACGCGAAGATGCTGCCGCTACGCCTGCTGCCGCACCCGCTGAAAATTCCCGTGTTCCAGGTCAACCAGTACTGGCACCGCCGCTATCACAAGGACCCGGCCAACCAGTGGCTGCGCGGGCATTTCGCGAGGCTGTTCAGGGAATAGGAAAAAAAAGGGCAGGCACAAGGCCTGCCCTCTTTCTGCGCCGCGGCCAGCTTAGTTCTTCGCCACCGTACTCCCGCGCAGAAACTGGTCGATCTGACTCACCAGCGCCTTTTCCTGGCCGGCGTAGAAGTGGTCGGTCTTGCCGATTTCGACCTGGTGGCTGCCGTTGGCGGCGTTCAGTTGCGTGCGGCGCTCGGAGGCCTTGGCGAGCACGGCAGGCAGGTCGTTTTCGGCGTAGACGTCGAGCATCGGGAAGGGGTACTTGCCGTTCACGTCGGTATACGCCTGACCCAGGCCCATCGCCACCCAGGCGTGGAAGGGCTGCTGGCCGCCGTTCTGGGCAGTGGTGGCGAAATAGAAGTCGGCCATTTTCGAGCCCATGCTGTGCGACACCAGCACCAGGTTGGTCTGGCCGTGGTCGGTGAGCCACTTGGCGGCGGCGCGGATGCGCTTGGTAGCGTCCGGCATCACCTTGGTGTAGTCGGCCTGCGGCGCGTCGGCGGCCAGCACCGGCATCTGGATCGCCAGGGTGTTGTAGCCGAGGTCGGCCAGCTTGGTGCGCAGGTCGCCGATGATGCCGTGGTCCGGATGCACACCCAGGCCATGCACCAGCACGACGGTGGCGACCGGGTGCTGCACCTGGGTATAGATACCGAGGAACTCGGGGCCGCGCTGTTCCTTGATCATCACCGATTCGCCGGTGACGAGTCCTTGTTTCACCTCCTGGGCCCAGCGTTTTTCACGCGCGTAATCCTGGCCGAAGGCGGATTGGAAAGAGAAGGTGCAAAGCACCAGGAGCGAAGCGATAAAGGCACGAAAAATAGTCGGCATGGCGGTTTCCGTGAGTCGTGTTTTGGGGAATGGAAAAGGCGCGCGGCGGGAGGCGCGGGCTACCTCGGATTGGACCGCGTGTCGCTTTTCGGGTTCACAAAAACATCTCGTGTACATGATTGAAAACACAGCGCTTTTGAGCGCAATCGGCGTGCCCGGACGATCAGCGTTTCCGGTCCAATTTTCCTTGAAGTGGTACCATCCTACCCGGAAGTCGGGCCGGACGATCGCCGGGGTTGCGGGCAACCGCAAGCCGGGAGGAAAGTCGGGGCACCACAGAGCAGGATAGCGGCTAACGGCCGTCCGTTATAAGGCCCGCAAGGGCCGAAGGCGAGGACCAGGGCCACAGAGACGAGCGTATTCAGTTACGGTGAAACGCGGCAACCTCTATCCGGTGCAACACCAAATAGGCACGCATTGAAGCGGCTCGCTGAGCGTGCGGGTAGGTGGCTTGAGCCGCCGGGTAACCGGCGGCCTAGAGGAATGGTCGTCATAGGCAGGCAACTGCCCGTAACAGAACCCCGCTTACAGGCCCAACTTCTTTCACTCAAAAGTACACACCTACTTTTGAGTGGCCTGATTTGGCAAAATCGCCGGCGGAGCCGGACGATTTTTTGGGACTAAACATCTTTACGAAAGGACGTCTCGTGCGTGAGCGTCCGACTATTCATGGCAACCGCAGCTATTGATCTTCCGGTGCAATTCTTCGAGGGGCGCGATGGCGCGCGGCTGGCTTATCGGGAGATGGGGCAGGGGCGGCCGGTGGTGCTGATCCATGGGTTCTTCTCCAGCGGCGTGATCAACTGGGCGAAGTACGGGCACGCGCAAAAGCTGGTGGAGGCGGGTTTTCGGGTGATCATGCCGGACTTGCGCAGCCACGGCGACAGCGCGAAGTCGCATGACGATGCGGCGTATACGCTGGACGTGCTGACTGATGATGGCTTTGCGCTGATCGAGCACCTGGGGCTTACCGATTACGACCTCGGCGGCTATTCGCTGGGCGGGCGCACGACCTTGCGCATGCTGGTGCGCGGCGCCACGCCGCGCCGCGCGGTAGTGGCGGGCATGGGGCTGGAGGGGGTGCTGGACACGGCCGGGCGCGGGGAATTCTTTCGCCGTGTACTCACCAACCTCGGCAGCTTCAAGTCCGGCTCGGCGGAATGGATGGCCGAGCAGTTTCTCAAGAGCACCGGCGGCGACGCACTGGCGCTGCTGAAAATTCTCGACACCGCGGTGGATACGCCGCATGCGGACCTGGCGAACATCCAGGTGCCGGTGCTGACGCTCTCCGGGGCCGAGGATCGCGACAACGGCTCGGCGGAAGACCTGGCGGGCGCGCTGCCGCAGGCGCACTACGTGCAAGTGCCAGGCAATCACATGAGCGCGGTCACCAAGCCGGAGATGGGCGCGGCCATGCGCGACTTTTTCGCCGCCGAGTGAACGGCCCCCGCGCAAACACGCGGGCGGCGGGCTGGTAGACTGCGAGCCCTTCCCGGTTTTTATCTTCTCGCAAATCATGCTTTTTCCCGGATTCGAGAGCAGGCGCGTCCAAGGCGACGGCGCCGAGATCAATCTGGTCTGCGGCGGCAAGCGCGACGGCCGTGCCCTGTTGCTGCTGCACGGCCACCCCGAGACCCACGCCATCTGGAACCTGATGGCGCCCAAGCTGGCGGAACAATATTTCGTCGTCGCCGTCGACCTGCGCGGCTATGGCGACAGCGAGAAAATCCACGGCCTGCCCGACAACAGCAACTACTCCAAGCGCACCATGGCGCTGGACCAGGTCAAGGTGATGAAGGCGCTGGGCCACGAGCGCTTCCTGGTGATCGGCCATGACCGCGGCGCGCGCGTCGCGCATCGCTTGTGCCTCGACCATCCGCAAGCGGTCGAAAAAGCCATCCTTCTGGACATCTGCCCGACGCTGGCCATGTACGAGCAGACGACGATGGAATTCGCGCGCCAGTACTGGCACTGGTTTTTCCTGATCCAGCCGCACCCTTTCCCGGAGACGGTGCTGGGCGCCGACCCGGAAGTGTTCATCCGCAAGCACATGAGCCGCGGCCCCAAGGGCGCCGGGCTGTTTCATCCGGAAGCGTTTGCCGAATACATCCGCTGCGCCAAGATCCCCGGCACCATCCACGCCTTCTGCTCGGACTATCGCGCCGCCGCCACCATCGATCTGGAGCACGACCGCGCCGACCGTGCCGCCGGCAGGAAAGTGGAAGTGCCGCTGCGCGTGTACTGGGGGCGCGACGGCACCATCGCCAAGTGCTTCGATGCGATGAAGATCTGGCATGAATATGCCAAGGACGTGCAAGGCGAAGCCGCGCCCAGCGGGCATTACGTGCCGGAAGAAGCGCCGGAATGGCTGCTTGAGCAGGCTGCTAAATTCTTTTAACGACGAGACAAAGAGAGACTGACTATGGCAAAACATCGCATCGCAGTGATCGCCGGCGACGGCATCGGCAAGGAAGTCATGCCCGAGGGCCTGAAGGCGGTGGACGCGGCCGCGCGCAAGTTCGGCATCGACCTGCAGTTCGACCAGTTCGACTGGAGCTGCGACAACTACGCCAAGCATAACTACTGGATGCCGGCCGACTGGAAAGACAAGATCGGCGGCCACGACTGCCTGTTCTTCGGCGCCACCGGCATGCCGGCGATCGTGCCGGACCACGTTTCGCTATGGGACTCGCTGATCAAGTTCCGCCGCGAGTTCGACCAGTACGTCAACCTGCGCCCGGTGCGCCTGATGCCCGGCATCAAGTCGCCGCTGGCCGACCGCAAGCCGGGTGACATCGACTTCTGGATCGTGCGCGAAAACACCGAGGGCGAGTACTCCTCCCTGGGTGGCCGGATTTTCGAAGGCACCGATCGCGAGATGGCGCAGCAGATTTCCACCTTCACCCGCAAGGGCACCGACCGCGTACTGAAGTACGCTTTCGACCTGGCGCAAAAGCGTCCGAAGAAACACCTGACCTCCGGCACCAAGTCCAACGGCATCTCCATCACCATGCCTTACTGGGATGAACGCGTGGTCGAGATGGGCAAGAAGTATCCCGATGTGAAATGGGACAAGTTTCACATCGACATTCTCTCGGCGCACTTCGTCGCGCGTCCGCAGTTCTTCGACGTGGTGGTGGCGTCCAACCTGTTCGGCGACATCCTCTCCGACCTGGGCCCCGCGTGCACCGGCACCATCGGCATCGCGCCCTCGGGCAACATCAATGCGGATCGTGTGTTCCCGTCCCTGTTCGAGCCGGTGCACGGCTCGGCGCCGGACATTGCCGGCAAGGGCATTGCGAACCCGATCGGGCAGATATGGTCGGGCGCGATGATGCTGGATCACCTCGGCTACCCGGAAGCGGGCGCGGCCATCGTCAAGGCAATCGAAACCGTGCTGGAACCGTCTTCCGGCGCGCCGCGCACGCCGGACATCGGCGGCAAGGCGAAGACGTCGGACCTGGGCGGCGCGATTGCGGAAGTGATCGGCAAGTAAGCCGGCGCCGCGCCATACAAAAAGCCGCCCGTCAGGGCGGCTTTTTGCTTCGGGGTCTGGATGCGCGGTGGCTGGCGTCTATATATTGCCTGTCACCAGCAACACCAGCACGACGATGACCACCAGTCCGACGCCGCCGCTGGGGTAGTAGCCCCAGGAGTTGCTGTAAGGCCAGGAGGGCAGGGCGCCGATGAGCAGCAGGATCAGGACGATGAGAAGTACGGTTCCGAGCATGACGGTTTTCTCTTTTGGTTAGTCGGCCATGTGCAGGCCGAGGGAAATCAGGTCTTCGAGGTCGCTGGCTTCGTCGTAGTCGGCGACGCCCTCGTCGACGGCCAGAAAATCGGCGTCGCTCTCAAGCGCAGTGCCGGCGAGGTCGCCAAAGCCCGCGTTAAGCGACGACTGGGCGGGGTCGAAATATCCGGTATCGAGGTCCTTGGCCATGCTGGGCTCCTTGCGCTTCATGCGGGGGTTCCGATGAGACACAGGATGCGCCTGCTGGCCGCGTTGCCGCTGTAGGACAGGCGCCGTTTTGGCTATAGGAGAGCGCCGAAGCGCCTGCCGGATGGTGGCGCCGGTACCACACATGTGTAGCGACTTTGCGTGTATCTTTGGTGGCAGGTATCTGGCAGTAGGCGTTTTAGCTGCCGTTTCGCGCGCGGCGCGCTGTCCGGACCGGTCAGCAAGTACCACGTTTGTAGTACCGGTTTTGCGCAAAAACCTAAGGTTTTCTTAGGGTCCTGGCCGGCTGCCAGGAGTTTTTGCGAAAAACACCGTCCTTTTATAAGCGGACACCAGAATTGTTGTGTTTCGCGTATATGGATTACGCAGGCAGTTGGGATAGAATTCGCCCCGTTCGCATTGGGCTACGAAGGCGATATCGCGGCGGATGATCAGGGTTCTCCCCGGCTGCCGCGATCAGGCTTCCTGCCCAACAATAACAACAAAATAATCACCAACGATTCGTCACTCAAAGGAGGCATCCTTAAAATGAAAACCACCCTTCGCCTGCTCGCAGGCGCCGCTTGCGCTTTGACCTTCGGTCTGGCGCATGCCCAGAATTACCCCAACCATCCGGTCACCATGATCGTGCCGTTCGCCGCCGGCGGACCCACGGACATCGTCGCGCGCCAGATTGCGCAAGCGATGACCAAGCCGCTCGGCCAGAACATCATTGTCGACAACAAGCCGGGCGCGGGCGGCACCATCGCCTCCGAATATGTCGCCCATGCGCCGGCGGACGGCTACACGCTTCTGATCCACCACATCGGCATGGCGACTTCGCCCGCGCTGTACCGCAAGCTGCGCTTCAACCCGCTGACCGACTATGAATACATCGGCCAGGTGGTGAACGTGCCGATGACGCTGGTGGCGCGCCCCAACTTCCCGGCCAACAACATGAAGGAGCTGGTGGCCTACGTGAAGGCGAATTCGAAGAAGGTGAACCTGGCCCACGCGGGTCTGGGTGCCGCTTCGCACCTGTGCGGCCTCTTGTTCCAGACCGCGATCCAGACCGAACTGACCACCGTCCCCTACAAGGGCACCGCCCCGGCGATGACCGACCTGCAAGGCGGCCAGGTGGACATCCTGTGCGACCAGACCACGCAGACCACGCAGCTGATCCTCAGCAAGCGCGTCAAGGCCTATGGCGCGACAACGCCCAAGCGCATCTCCTCGCTGCCTGACCTGCCGACCATGGCCGAGCAGGGCTACCCGCAGTTCGACGTGGCGGTGTGGCACGGCGTCTACGCCCCCAAGGGCACGCCCAAGCCGGCGATCGACGCGCTGGTGAAGGCGCTGCAGGCGGGCGTGAAGGACCCCGGCTTCAAGAGCGCGATGGACAAGCTGGGCACCATTCCGGTGGCCGATGCCGACGTCACCCCCGAGGGCCTGCACAAGCACCTGAAGGCGGAGATCGACAAGTGGAGCCCGATCATCAAGAAGGCCGGGCAGTTCGCCGACTGACGGTTTTGACCCGCGGGCGCGGTTGCGCCCTGCGGAGGAAACGGCGGTGCCGCCTGTGCGGACCGCCGTTTTCATTGGCGGCGGCTAATGCCTTATTCGCATTAAGAATTGCTTATATATTCGTTCGTTAGTTATATAGCACCCATTATGCTGACCGCTCCTGAACCTGCAAAACGCCGCCGTCATGCCCGCCGCCTCTTTCTCCTTGCGTCGTTTCCTTGCCGTGTCGACCGCCGCAGTGGCGTTTACGTTGAACTGCGCCCAGGCCGCTGAGGGTGAGCACACGCTACGCCTGGACTATGCGGCGCAGGCGCCCACCACCGTGGTAGCGAAGAAGTTCGGCTGGGTCGAGGAAGCGCTCAGGAACGATGGTGTGACGGTGCAGTGGGTACGGTTCCAAGGTGCCGGCGCCCTCCCGGCGCTGGCCCGCGGCGAGGTCGATTTCGCCTTGGTGGCAAGTGGTGATGCGCTCAAGGCGCGCGCCGCCGGCGTGCCGGTGAAGGCAGTGTACGTGTATGCCCATCCGACGCCCGCCAGCTACGGCTTCGTCGCCGTCTCCGAACCTTGGCTTGCCGCACATCGCTCGTCGGCCGCGCGGGTGATTGCGGCGTATGAGCATGCGCGCCACTGGATCGCCGCGCATCCGCAGCAAGCCGCGCAGGTGCTGGCGCAGGAAACCGGCATCAGCCAGGCCGCCGCGCAGGCACAATTGGCGCAGGCCGATCTTACCGTCGCCCGCCCCGGGCCGGCCCAGGCGCAAGCCCTGCGCGATGCGGTCGGCGCCTCGGCGCAGCAGGTGGCCGCCTTGCTGGACGATGGTCCGATCCGCGCGGCGCTGCTGCGCGGCGCCGAGCCGGCCGACAGCCGCCTCGCGCTCGGCCTGTAACCGGAGCGCTTCATCCGGCCACAGCTTGGCCGCGTATGATGCGGTCATGGATGCCGACTCCCTCCGCGCGCTGCAGGCGCCGCTCAAGAACACCTATCGCGACGACCCGCTAGCCGCCGTGGTCACCCTGAGAGCCCAGGGTGAGCTCGGCAGCGAGGCCATTTCGTGCAAGGTCGAGACCGGCCGCGCTCTGGTCGATGCCGGCCTGCATCCTGCCTCCGGCGGCGATGGCTCGCAGGTTTGCTCGGGCGACATGCTGCTCGAAGCCCTGGTGGCCTGCGCCGGCGTGACGTTGAAGGCGGTGGCTACCGCTCTGGCGATTGATATCCGCAAGGGTACGGTGCGCGCCGAGGGCGAGCTGGATTTCCGCGGCACTCTGGGTGTTGACAAGCAGGCGCCGGTCGGCTTTCGCGACATCCGCCTGAGCTTCGATCTGGACACCGACGCCAGTGCCGAGCAACTGGTGACCTTGCACAAGCTCACCGAGCGCTATTGCGTGATCTACCAGACGCTGAAAAACCCGCCGGGGCTGAGCGCGGCAATCCAGCGCGGGTAGGTCGGCCGCCGCGGCGGCTACGTTGCGTTCAGGGCGCGTCGCAGCATTGCGGCCAGGGCACACCGGCGGCGCGCCGCTCCAGGATCGCGCGGGCGCGCGCCAGCACTGAAGTCCAATCGCGCAGGGCCGGCTGCACCAGCATGCGCACCGAGGGATACCACGGCGTGGTGTCGCGCCCGATCGGCCAGAAGCAGGCGGTGCTCTTTTTCAGCAGCACCAGCGCGGGCACACCCAGGGCGCCCGCAAGATGAGCGATCGAGGTGTCGATGGTGAGCACCAGGTCGAGCTGGCTGATCAGCGCGGCGGTGTCGGCGAAGTCTCCCAGGTCATCGGTGTGGTCGAGCACCGGGGTGCCGGGAAGTAGCGCCGCGGCGCGCGGAATGCCCGCGCCCTTTTGCAGGCTGACGTAAGTCATGCCGGCGATGCCGGCAAGCGAGGCGAGGGCGGCGTTGGCGAGATGCTTGTCGTAGCGCCCGACCAGGTCCAGTTCAACCTGCGGCACCGAGGTGCTGGTCCACACCAGCCCTACCTTGAGACCGCGGGCGCCGGCCAGGCGCTCGCGCCAGTAAGGCAGTTCGTCGGCCGGCGTGGCAAGGTAGGCCGGCCACGCGGGCAGGTTGGCGATGTTGCTGCCGACCACGGCGACAGCGTCGATCAGCGGGCATTGCCAGTCGCCAGCCACCCGCGCACCGAGATCGACTGCTTCATCGATATAGGACTGGGCGGCAAGCAGGCGCTTGAGCGGCGCGCGCGCGGCCACCACCAGGCGCGCCGGCTGCAAGGTCTCGCGGATGACGCGGGCGTAGCGCAGGTAGGCAAGATCGTCGCCGAAGCCGCCCCAGTCGGCCCATAACACGATGGTCTTGCCGGCGAGTGCTTCGCCGTGCCAGGCGGGCAGTGCGGCAATGTGCGGCGCCGGGTGGGTGGAATGGGCGCGGCGCGTTTCGAACAGGCGGAAGCCCTCGACGTAGTTGTCGCGCTGTAGCAGGCACATCGTCAGGGAGAGCGCCACGTCGGCATTGTCCGGCGCGCGCGCGTAGGCGGCGCGCAGGTGCGTTTCCGCTTCGGCGAAGCGGGCGTCGGCGGAGATCAGGAGCGCCAGCGCGTAGTGGGCCTGCGGGTTGTCCGGCTCAAGCGCGAGCAGGCGCTTGAGGGCGTGTTCGCATTCGGCGTCATGCGCCGGGGTTTCGAGGCCGTAGCAGGCATGGGCATAAGCCTGTAGTGTCGCCGCGCTGGCATCGGGCGCCTGCGCCGGGCCGTGCAGCGCGGCGTACTGTTGCTCGAAGCCGGCTAGCGCGGCGAGCGTCTGCGCGGTGCGCATGTCCGGCGCGGAGGGAGCGGCGGCGGGGCGCGCCGCCGGCTTTTTCAGCACATCGAGGAGTCGCCCGAGCATGCGAGACAGCTTACGCTTAGCCGGTCAGTCCGCGCCAGCGTTCCACCAGGCCCTCGGCCTCGACGCCAAACAGGTCGAGCACCCGGCCGACGGTATGGCTCACCAGGTCGTCGATCGAATGCCGTGTCTGGTACAGCGCCGGCACCGGCGGGTAGATGATGCCGCCCATCTCGGTCACCGCCGTCATGTTGCGCAGGTGCGCCAGGTTGAGCGGCGTCTCGCGCGTCAGCAGCACCAGGCGGCGGCGCTCTTTCAGCGTGACGTCCGCCGCGCGGGTGATCAGGTTATCGGCATAGGCATGCGCCACCGCGGCCAGGGTCTTCATCGAGCACGGCGCGATCACCATGCCGGCGGTGAGGAAGGAGCCGCTGGCGATCGCCGCGCCGATGTCGCGGGCGTCGTAGGCGACGCCGCCCAGCGCCTCGATCTCTTTTTTCGACATCGACATTTCATGCTGCGCGTTGAGCGCGCCGGCGTTGGACACCACCACGTGGGTTTCCCAGCCGGCCAGGCCCTGCATCACCTGCAGCAGGCGCACGCCGTAGATGCAGCCGGTGGCGCCGGTGACGCCGACCACCAGACGTTTCGGAGGAGTAGTCATGCACACATTGTAGCGGGCGCAGGCGACCGGCGCCGCTTATCCGGGAGGTGCGGCAGGGCAGATGAACATGCACAGCGGCGCGCGGTGCCGCGAATGCCGGCGGTACGGCGGGATTGCGGCAAGTGCCCCGCGGCCAGCATGTATCATGCGCCGATATGCAACCGCAGCACGTCAAATACTGCCTCACCACCCTGATCGCGCGCATCTCGCGGCGGGTGGTGGAAATCGGCGACCTCAAGGCCGTGGCGGGAGGTTCGATCCAGCCGGCCTTTATCGCCACGCTGGCCGACGGCGCGCGCTTTTTCGTCAAGGTCGGCACGCCCGAGCAGCGTGAGCGCCTGCGCGCCGAAGCGCGCGGGCTGGAGGCGTTGCGCGCGGCCGGCGGCGTGCGCGTGCCGCAGACCTGGCTGGTCGGCGGCGAGGTGCGCTATTACTTCCTGGTGCTCGAATACCTCGACCTGCGCGCCGGCGTCGAGGCCGCGCACGCGCGCCTGGGGCGCGAACTGGCGCAACTGCACCGCGCCACCGCGCCGGCTTTCGGCTTCGAGCGCGACAACTTCATCGGCGCCACCCCGCAGCCGAACACGCAAAGTGCTTCCTGGCCGCTGTTCTGGCGCGAGCAGCGCCTGTTGCCGCAATTGCGCCTGGCGCAGGAGGAGGCCTCGGCACGGCCGTGGATAGACCGCGGCTTCGAACTGGCCGAACGCCTGGAAGGTTTTTTCGGCGCCTATCGCCCGCAGCCCTCGCTCCTGCACGGCGACCTGTGGCCGGGCAACGCCGGCTTCCTCGCCGACGGCACGCCGGTGATCTACGATCCCGCCGTCTACTACGGCGACCGCGAAGCGGAACTGGCAACGACCGAAATGTTCGGCGGCCTGCCCCCGGCCTTCCATGCCGCTTATCGCGAAGCCTGGCCGCTGGATACGGGCTACACCGCCCGCCGCAGCCTGTACCAGTTGTACCATCTGCTCAATCATCATCACCTGTTCGGCGCCAGCTATGCGTCCGCCGTCGGCGCGCAGATCGACGCGCTGCTGGCCGCAATCAAATAAGGAAGGAGACCGCCGTGCCCACCATGACCATCAAGCTGTTTGAAGGCCGTACCAAAGAGATCAAGCGCGAGCTGGTCGAAGCCCTCACCCGCGAGACCTGCCGCGTGCTCAAGTGCAGCCCGGAGTCGGTGGACATCATTCTCGAAGACGTGAAAAAGGAAGACTGGGCCACCGCCGGCGTGCTGTGGTCGGACAAGTGAGCTCCCCGCTGCATTACTGGTCCGCCGTCGAGCTGACCGCGGCCTATGCCAAGGGCCGCTTGTCGCCGGTGGAGGCCACGCAGGCGGTACTGGCGCGCATCGAGGCGGTCAATCCCCGGGTCAACGCCTTTTGCTTCATCGACCACGAAGCAGCCCTTGTTGCCGCGCGCGCTTCCGAGGAGCGCTGGCACAAGCGCAAGCCGCTCTCTTTCATCGATGGCGTGCCCGCCGGCATCAAGGACCTGGTGTTGACGCGCGGTTGGCCCACCCTGCGTGGCTCGAAGACCACCAACCCCGCTGGCCCGTGGAACGACGACGCACCCGCCGCTGCGCGCCTGCGCGAAGCCGGCGCCGTGCTGCTGGGCAAGACCACCACACCGGAATCGGGCTGGAAAGGCGTCACCGATTCGCCGCTCACCGGCATCACGCGCAACCCGTGGAACCTCGACATGACGCCGGGCGGCTCCTCGGGCGGCGCCTCCGCGGCGCTCGCCTCCGGTATGGGCGCCTTGCACGTCGGTACCGACGGTGGCGGCTCGATCCGCATTCCCGCTTCCTTCACCGCCCTGGCCGGCATCAAGGCGCACTTCGGCCGCGTGCCGGCATGGCCGCTCTCGCCGATGGGCAACGTCGCCCACGTCGGCCCGATGGCGCGCAGCGTGCGCGATTGCGCCGGCATGCTCGACATTCTCGCGCGCCCCGACGCACGCGACTGGACCGCGCTGCCACCACCGCAGGCAGGCTGGCTGTCGACCATCGCAAAAGGTTTGAAGGGCCTGCGCGTGGCCTACAGTCCGCGCCTGGGCTACGTCAAATACGTGCATCCCGAAGTCGAGGCGGCGGTGCGCCGCGCCGCCGCCGCGTTTGCCGCCTTGGGGGCGACCGTCGAAGAGGCCGACCCCGGCATTCCCGATTGCGGGCCGCTGTTCTCGGTGCACTGGTTCGCCACCGCGCGCAATACCTTCGGCAAGCTGTCGCCGGAGCAGTTCAAGCTGCTCGATCCCGGCCTGCAAGCCACCTGCGAATACGCGGAGAAATACAACATCGGCGACTTTCTCGACTATCAGTGGCAGCGCGTCGCCGTCGGCGAAGCGATGAAGCGCCTGCATACGCAGTACGACCTGCTGCTTAGCCCCACGCTGGCCGTGCCTGCCTTTGAAGTCGGCCAGGTGATGCCGGCGTTGCCGCCGGGCATCGAGTCGCACCCGGCCGACTGGACCTGGTGGACGCCCTTCACCTACCCCTTCAACCTGACGCAGCAGCCGGCGATGTCGGTGAACTGCGGCTTCACCGCAAGTGGTTTGCCGATCGGCCTGCAGATCGTCGCGCCGGCGTATCGCGAAGACCTCGCCTTGCGCGCCGCGCTGGCATTTGAAGACGCGCGGCCGAAAATCGAGTGGCCGGCGCTGGCTGATTGATCAGGCGGCCGGGCGCAGCGACAACTCGCCGCTGACCAGCGTTTCCAGCCCCGCGGTGGTGGCCAGGCGCAGCGCACCCTGCGCGTCCACGCCTTCGATGGTGCCGGATTTTTCCACCCGGCCGTCGTTGATCATCAGTACCGCCGCGCCCTGGTAGGCGTGGCGCTTGTTCCACTCGCCGCGCAGCGCGGTGAAACCTTCGCGCGCGAAGGTGTCGAGCACCCCCTGCAAGCGGCGCAGGATCGCCGCCAGCAGGCGATTGCGCGCCACCTGCAGCCCCGCCTCGGCCAGATCGGCCACCGGCTGCGCGCTTGCCGTGGTCGGCTGTGCGTTCACCTGCGCGCGCGCCTGCGCCGGCAGGCGCACGTTGAGGCCGATGCCGATCACCGCGCGCGTGCCGGCCGGCTCGGCGCCAAGTTCGATCAGGATGCCGCCCAGCTTCGCATAGGCATCACCGCATTTCAGCAGGATGTCATTCGGCCATTTCAGCGCGACGCCGCGCGCGCCCAGGTCTTCGAGCGCCTGCGCCACTGCCAGGCCGGTGGCCAGGCTCAAGCCCGCCAAGGCCGGCAGGCCGGCGTCGAAGCGGCGCAATACACTGAAAGTGAGGCTGGTCGAGAGGCCCGAGACCCAGCTGCGGCCGCGGCGCCCGCGCCCGGCGGTTTGCAGTTCCGCCGCCAGCACTTGCGCGGCGCCGGCCGGCAGGCCGCCCGCCAGGGGCAGGATGTCGCTATTGGTCGAGGCGCAGATATCCGCCACCACAAGCCGATGGCGCGGCGCGGCCGCCTCCAGCATCTGCATCACGGCCGTGGCATCAAGCGCGTCGAAGGGGCGTGCCAGCCGCCATTGTCCTGACGCGTCCTCGCTGGCCGGAACGCCCAATGTCGCCATTTCGTGCAGGACGTTCTCTAAGGAAATCCCCGGCGCCGGAGTCGCCGCGAGGGTGGCGGTGGAGGCGCCGTGCGCCTGCCCGAGCATGCGCAGCACGGTGAAAACGCTCTCGAATAGCGCCAAAGGAGGGGGGGCATCTAATCCCATCGGCTGATTGTAAGCGCTAGGCCTAGCGGTTACACTGCAAACGCTGGCCGCTCCAGGGGGATGGAAAACACATCGCGGCCTTCCTGTTCAGGCATGGCCGCGCCGTGACGTTTCGCGCAGGGCGCGTATTGTCGCGGCTGGCCCACGCATTCCAAAAAACTGATGCCCGTCGATTCACTCGCGCCACAACTCGAGATCAGCCGCAACGCCGACGGGCTTACCATCATCCCGCGCGGCCTGTGGAACGTGCAGGGGCTGGCGCAAGGCCGCGGCGGCAAGGTGGCGCGCGCTCAGGTGCTGGGGCTGAAAGAAGCGCTGGCCGCGCACGGCCGCGACCCGCGCGCGCACTGGGATTTGACGCAGACCGATGCCTTCGATCACGTTGGCGCCCTGATGTTCTGGCGCGCCTGGGGCCACGCGCGCCCGCCGCAATTGCAGATCGACGAAGGTCACGACGCGCTGTTTTCCAGCTTCAGCAGCGAAGGGGCCTTGCAACAAACCGCGCAACCCTTCGATCCGCTGGCGCTGTTCGTGTTCATCGGCAACCAGTTATTCCTGTTCGCCGATCACCTGGCCGGTTTCGTGCGCCTGCTGGGACAATTGACCCTCGATATGCTCACTTTCCTGCGCAAGCCGCAGGCCGGGCCTTGGCGCGAAATCTCCGCCAACCTGTTCCGCAGCGGCGCCCAGGCGCTGGGCATCACCGCGCTGGTGGGTTTCCTGATCGGTATCGTGCTCTCCTACCTGTCGGCGCGGCAGTTGAAGCAGTTCGGCGCCGACATCTTCATCGTTGATCTCCTGGGCCTGGCGATCATCCGCGAACTGGGGCCGGTACTGGCCGCCATCCTGGTGGCCGGGCGTTCCGGCTCGGCGATGACCGCTTCCCTCGGCGTGATGCGCGTCACCGAGGAACTGGACGCGCTCACCGTGATGGGCATTCCGCAGGGCTTTCGCCTGATCCTGCCCAAGGTGGTGGCGCTGGCGATCGCGCTGCCGCTCCTGGTGCTCTGGACCGATGCGATCGCGCTCGCCGGCGGCATGGTGGCGGCGAAACTGCAGCTGGGCCTGTCGATTTCCTACTTTTTCGATTCCCTGCCGGCGGCCGTCAAGGTGGCAAACCTCTACATCGGCGTCGGCAAGGGCGCGGTGTTCGGCGCGCTGATCGCGCTGGTGGCATGCCATTTCGGCCTGCGCATCGAGCCCAACACCGAAAGCCTGGGGCAGGGCACCACCAGTTCGGTGGTGTCCTCGATCACCGTCGTCATCCTGGCGGACGCGGTGTTCGCCATCGCTTTTTCCAACGTCGGTATCTGAGTATGCGCGCGCGCAAGATCACCACCGACTGGGACGGCCAATACGTCATCGACATCGCAGGCCTGTGGACCAAGTTCGGCGACTTCGTGGTTCACCGCAATCTCGACCTGCAGGTGCGCAGCGGCGAAATCCTCGCGCTGGTCGGCGGTTCCGGCTCCGGCAAGACCACGCTGCTGCGCCAGATGCTCGGGCTGGAGACGCCCAGCCAGGGCTCGGTGAAGCTGTTCGGCCAGCGCCTCGACCGGCTGGATGCCGACGGCCTGCAATCCCTGCGCAACCGCTGGGGCGTGCTGTTCCAGGAGGGCGCCCTGTATTCGGCGCTGCCGGTGTTCGACAATCTCGCGCTGCCGCTGCGCGAACTCAAGTGCTTCGACGAAGAGCTGATCCGCGAAGTAGTGCTGATGAAGCTCGCCATGGTGGGCATCGAGGCGCGCCACGCGCGCGCCATGCCCTCCGACCTCTCCGGCGGCATGGTCAAGCGAGTCGCGCTGGCGCGTGCGCTCGCGCTTGAGCCGGAACTGCTGTTCCTCGACGAGCCCACCGCGGGGCTCGACCCCGACCGTTCCGATTCCTTCGTTGCCCTGATCCGCGACCTGCACCGCGAACTCAAGCTGACGGTGGTGATGGTGACCCACGACCTCGACACCCTGTTCGAGCTGTCCACCAGCGTCGCCGTGCTGGCCGATCAGCGTGTGCTGGTAAATGCGCCGGTGCGCGACGTGATTGCCGTGCCGCACCCTTTCATCAAGAAGTTCTTCCTCGGCGAGCGCGCGCAGCGCGCCATCGAGGTGATCCGCGAATATCCCTTTGTGGTATAGAGTCAGAGGAGACCCTCCATGGAAAACCGCTCCCACGCCCTGATCGCCGGCATCTTCACGGTGCTCCTGACGATCGCCATCGTCGCCACCGCCATGTGGCTCAACCGGGATGTTTCCGAGCGTGTCGGCTACACGCTGGTGACCAACGGCTCGGTCGCCGGCCTCAACCCGCAGGCGGCGGTGCGCTATCGCGGCATGGAGGTGGGCAAGGTGGAGGCGATCGAATTCGATCCGCAAAAGCCGGGGCAGATCCTGGTGCAGGTCGGCATCCTGCCGAACACGCCGATGACCACCGCCACCTTCGCCGAGCTCGGCATGCAGGGGCTCACGGGCCTGGCCTTCATCCAGCTTGACGCCGACCCCAATGCCCGCGATCCCAAGCCCCTGCCGCCGGCGGCGCGCCTGGCGATCCGCGCCTCGCTGCTGGATCGTTTCAGCACCTCCGGCGAAGACCTGCTGGGCAAGCTCTCCACCGCCGCCGATCATGTGAACGCACTGCTCAACGACAACAACCAGCGCCTGCTCACCGGTACGCTCGCCAACCTGCAATCGGTGTCGGCCAAGGTCGGTGTGCTGGTCGACGAGGTGCAGCCGGCGGCGCGCAACGTCTCCGCGCTCGCTACCGCCGGGCGCCAGACCGTGCTCTCGGCCGACGACACCATGCGCGCCGTCACCAAGCTGGCGGGCGACCTCAATCGCAAGGTCGATGCGGTGGACCGCATCGCCGGCGGCGTCGACCAGGTGGCCCACGCCGCCAACGCGGTGGAAACCGGCACCCTGCCGCGCATCAACGCTTTTGTGGACGACGCCGGACGCGGCATGCGCAGCATCGACCGCACCGTCGGCAAGCTGGGCGAAGATCCCACCGCCGTGCTGTTCGGGCCGCAGCCGGGCATCCCCGGTCCGGGTGAGCCGGGCTTCGTGGCGCCGAAATCCTCTATCCGATAACAAGAAAAGGAAACGCGGATGAAACGCCCCACCTTCATCGCCGGCGCCCTGGCGCTGGCCGTAAGCCTGACCTCCTGCGGCGTCGGCCCCAAGCCGCAGCCGCCGGTCGGCACCTACGACTTCGGCCTGGCGGCCGCGGGCGCACCACGCGCCACGCTGAAAAAGATCGGCCAGGTCGAAGTCGGTGCGCCGCGCTGGCTCGACAGCGTCAATCTCTACTACCGCCTGGCCTATGCCGACCTCGCGCAGCCGCGCGTTTATACGCAGACCAAGTGGACCATGCCGCCGGCCGCCCTGATCGAGGCGCGCCTGAAAGAGCGCGCGGTGGCGGGCGGCGCGGTGATCGGCGGCGGCGGGCCGACGCTGCGCATCGAGATCGACGAGTTCAGCCAGGTGTTCGACAGCGAGCACAGCAGCCGCGCGGTGGTGCGTGCGCGCGCCAGCGTGCTCGGTGCTGCGGATGCGGCCGTGCGCCAGAAGGCCTTCGCCATCGAGGCGCCGGCGGCGAGCGCCGACGGTCCCGGCGGCGCCGCGGCGCTCAAGCGCGCTGGTGAACAGCTGGTGGACGCCGTGCTCGCCTGGGCCGGGGAATAGGCATGCGGGAGCGGCAGGGCGCGCCGGCGGCGCGCGAGCTTTGCGTGGTCTACCTGCTGCTGATCATCTACGCCACGTTGCACCCGATCACTTCCTGGCGCGCCGCGCCGGCGCCGCCCTGGGCCTGGCTTACGCATTGGCCGGGCATCATCCTGCCGTTCGATGTTGTCTTCAACATCCTCGCCTACGTGCCGCTGGGCATGCTCCTGGTGCTGGCATTCCATCCGCGACTGCGCGCGCTGCCGGCACTGCTGCTGGCGGCGCTGATCGGCGCCGCGCTCTCGCTGCTGCTGGAGTCACTGCAGACCTACCTGCCTTCGCGTACCCCTTCGCTGGTCGATCTCGCCACCAACAGCGCCGGCGCCCTGATCGGCGCGCTGCTGGCGCTGCCCCTGCTGCCCTTGATCGACAGCGACCTGCTGCGCCGGCTCGGCGCGGCCTGGCTGCTACCGGGGCGTAGCGCCGGCCGCGCCCTGATCCTCGCCGGCTTGTGGCTGTTTGCCCTGCTGTTTCCCGAGAGCATCCTGTTCGGCCACGGCAGTGCGCTTGCCTACCTGAGCGCGCCGCTCTCCGGCTATCCCTTCACGCCCGCCGAATTCGCGCGCGTCGAAACGGCGGTGACCGCCTCCAGCCTGTTTGCCGCCGGGGTGCTGTTGCTGTGCGCACTGGCGCCGCGCGCGCCGCGCGTCGCCTGCCTGACGGTGCTGATCGCCTGTGCCTGCGTGCTGCGTTCGCTGTCGCAGGCCATCCTGTTCGGGCCGGACGCCGCCTGGCTCTGGCTTACTCCCGGGGCCCTGCGCGGCCTGGCGGCAGGCGCGGCGGCGCTCATCGCCACCCTGGCGCTGACGCGCGCAATGCGCCTGGCCGTGCTGATGATCGCCGTCACCTTCGCCACCGTGGTGGTGAACATCGCGCCGCCCAACCCTTATTACCTCTCGGCGGTGCAGCAGATCAACCCCGGGCGCTTTCTCGATTTCAACGGCCTGACGCAACTGGTGGCGGCGCTCTGGCCCTTTCTCGCGCTGCTGTACGCGCTCTCGGCACTGACCGAGAGCGCGCAGGCGTGAAACCGCGCCGGCGTTATACTCGAAAGCATCGAGGCATCGACCGAGTGATTCATCCATGAGTTATTACAAGCACCACGTATTTTTCTGCACCAACAAGCGCGAACCCGACGAGCACGGCAACGTACGCCCCTGCTGCGCCGACAAGAATGCGGTGGCGATGCGCGACTACTGCAAGAAACAGGTCAAGAAGGCCGGGCTGGCGGGCGCCGGCGCGGTGCGCGTCAACAACGCCGGCTGCCTGGACCGTTGTGAGGAAGGGCCCTGCATCGTCGTCTATCCGGAAGAGACCTGGTACACCTATGTCGACGAGACCGATATCAACGAGATCATCGAGTCGCACCTGAAAAACGGCACACCGGTCGAGCGCCTGAAGATCTGAGCCGCGCCTCGCGGTGACCCCCGCGCCGGCATGCAACGCCGGCGCAAGCTTCCTTTTGTCTGCGTGGCATGCCCGCTTCCGAACACATATTGCTTGAAGGCCCGGTCGGCGCGATCGAGACGGTGATCGACCATCCGGCGGGCGCGCCGCGCGGTCTTGCGCTGGTGGCGCATCCGCACCCGCTGTACGGCGGGGCACTTGACAACAAGGTGGCGGTCACCCTCGCCAAGACCTTCGTCGAACTGGGCTATGTCGCGGTGCGGCCGAATTTCCGCGGCGTCGGCGCTTCCGCCGGCACGCATGACGACGGTAATGGCGAGACCGATGACCTGGTGGCGGTGGTGCGCGCGGTGCGCGCGCGCGAAAATATCGGTGATGCGCCGCTGGTGCTGGCGGGTTTTTCATTCGGCTCGCTGGTGCAGTCACGCGTGGCCAGGCGCCTCACCGCCGAGCGCATCGTGTTCGTCGGCACCGCGGTGACGCGTGGCCTATTGGAAGCAGTACCCGCCGATAGCATCGTCATCCACGGCGAGCGCGACGAGACGGTGCCGCTCAACCTGGTGCTGCGCTGGGCCGAGCCGATGGAGCTCCCGGTGATCGTGGTGCCGGGGGCGGATCATTTTTTTCATCGCCGCCTGCACATCCTGCGCGATATCATTCTGCGCGCATGGCACTGAAACCCTTTTTCCCACCGGCACTGCGCTAGGCATGGCCTTCGTCGCGCTTACCTGCCCGCAATGCGGCGCACCGCTGCCGCGCCAGGCGCGCTGGCGCAACGTCACCTGCCCCTATTGCACGGCGGTGGTCACGCGCGCCAGGGACGTGGTGCAGGCGGCGTGGTTCCGTGAGGCGGCGCAGCGCGCCCGCGCCGCCGACTCATCCGGGCAGTTATGGCGCTGGCGCGGCGCGGCCTATCGTGTGCTGGCGCCGCTGGGCGGCGGCGACGCTGCCGATGTGTTCCTGGCGCAACGCCTGTTTCCGGCGGAGCGCGTGGTGATCAAGCTGGCGCGCGATGCCGTGACGGCGGCTGCGCTGGAGCGGGAAGCGGCGATCCTCGCGCGCCTGCAAGGGTTGCAGACCGCCGGCTCCGCCTATTTCACCCAGCGCCTGCCGCAGCCCATCGGCGCCGGCATTGCGCACGATGGCGCCGGCAACGAGCGCACTGCATTGCTGCTGCGCCACCCCAGCGGCTATTGGGGCAGCCTGGAAGACGCGCGCGCCGGATACCCGGTGGGCATCGATCCGCGCCATGTCGTGTGGATGTGGCGCCGCGTGCTCGAAGTGCTGGCCTATACGCACGACAACGGCTGGGCGCACGGCCGCCTGTGCAATCGCCACTTGCTGGTGCACCCGCGCAACCATGGCGTGCTGATCATCGGCTGGTCGCAGGCGCACGAAGGCGCGAACGCACAGGCGAAAGCGCGTGACCTGCGCCAGGTGGCCTGGAGCATGCGCGCGCTGCTGAGCGCGGGCGAGGGCGAGCCGGCAATCGCCGCCACGGTGCCGGCGCCGCTGGCGCGCGTGCTGCGCCTGGCAAGCGAAGACGAATCTGCCTGCGACGCCCTCGGGGCGCGCGGCATCGAAGCGGAATTGAAAGCGGCGGCGGGGGAAGCCTTCGGCGCGCCGCGTTTCGTGGTGTTTGAACCGGCCCCGCGCGGGCCTGCCAACTGAAAGGAAGAAGAATGGGTTACGGCAACTATTCGCACGCGGCGCACGCCGCCCTGGTGGCCGATCGCGCCGCGCGCTCGAACGACGAGATCTTCACCCAGCGTGGCTGCCACGCGCTGATGGACCCGCGCGGGCTGAAAGTGCGCGAGTCGCGCGACAGCCCCGACCACCCGGATACGACCGCCGTCGCTTTCGCGCTGGACGTGACCGGGTCGATGGGCGACATCCCGCGCCAGTTGGCGCGCACCGAACTGCCCACCTTCATGAAGCTGCTCACCGCCTGCAAGGTGCCCGATCCGCAACTGCTGTTCATGGCCATCGGCGACGCCACTTCCGACCGCGCGCCGCTGCAGGTGGGGCAATTCGAATCGACCGCCGAGCTGATGGACCAGTGGCTCACCTGGACTTATCTCGAAGGCGGGGGCGGGGGCAGCGGCGAGGAGAGCTACGAGCTGGCCTTCTACGTGCTGGCGCAGCACACCGACATCGACTGCTGGGAAAAGCGCAAAAAGCGCGGCTACCTGTTCATGACCGGCGACGAGCTGCCCTACAAGGCAGTCTCGCGCCACCAGATCGGCGTGCTCACCGGCGACACGCTGGACGAGGACATCCCGATCGAGGAAGTGATCGCGGCGGCCGCCGAAAGCTACCACATGTTCTTCCTCATCCCCGATCTCAAGCGGCGCCAGCGCTGCGAAGGCCGCTGGCGCGAACTGCTGGGCGACCAGGTGATCTGCATGGAGTCGCCGCACGACGCCTGCACCGTCGCCGCCGCCATCGTCGGCCTTACGGAACGCAAGCTTCCGGACGTCGAGGCAGTGATGCAAAGCCTCACCGCCAACGGCATCGCCGAGGATCGCGCCGCCGCCACCGCGCGCGCGATCGGGCCCTACGCCGCGCTGCTTGATCCCAACGCGGCCGCCCGTGTCCACCACAAGCCGGCGGGTGCGGCGCCCGGGTCCTCGTGGTGGCGCAAGCTCTTCGGCTAGAGCGCCCGCGCTACGCCTCGCTGATCGGCCTGGCCTTTGGCGACTGCGGCAAGGGCGTTTTCACCGACGCCCTGTGCCGCCGCTGGCAGGCGCATACCGTGGTGCGTTTCAACGGCGGCGCGCAGGCGGGGCACAACGTGGTGCTGCCGGACGGGCGGCATCATACGTTCTCGCAATTTTGTGCCGGTACGCTGATACCAGAGGTATTCAGCGTGCTCGCCGCGCCGGTCGTGGTGCATCCGACCGCGCTGCTGGTGGAGGCGCGGGCGCTGGTCGCGCTAGGCGTCGCCGATGCGCTGCAACGCCTTGTGATCGACGCGCGCTGCCGCATCACCACGCCGTTTCACCAGGCCGCTGGCCGCTTGCGTGAACTGCTGCGCGGGGACGCGGCGCATGGCACCTGCGGCGTCGGCGTCGGCGAGACCGTGCGCCATGGACTGGCGCA
The DNA here is from genome assembly GCA_036498945.1 of Burkholderiales bacterium. Classification (GTDB taxonomy): domain Bacteria; phylum Pseudomonadota; class Gammaproteobacteria; order Burkholderiales; family JAEUOS01; genus JAQGMJ01. The sequence goes on from DASYEQ010000122.1 coordinate 34,745, forward strand.
CGCGGATGAGGTGCTGCGCTATGCCGACCTGGCGCGCCCGGCGCGCGCAGCGCAGTTGCTCGAAGCGATGCGCGCGCGATTGGCCGCCGAATTTCGCGACATGGCCACGCCGGCAGGGCAGGCGGCGCGCGAATTGGCGGTGCTGAACGACGCTCAACTCGGTGTGCGCTGGCTGGCGCAGGCCCAGGAATTGTTGCGCCAGGTGGCGCCCGCCGCGCAAGACCAGGTGGCAGGGCGCCTGGCCTTGCCGGGCACCGTGTTGTTCGAGGGAGCGCAGGGGGTGTTGCTGGACGAGTGGCGCGGCTTTCATCCGCACACCACCTGGAGCAGCATCAACACCGGGGCGGTGGAGGCGGTGCTGGCGGACGCCGGGCTGCCGCCAGAGGCGATGCACCTGGGCCTGCTGCGCAGCCACCTCACGCGCCACGGCGCCGGGCCGCTGCCGACCTTCGACGCCGCGCTTTCCGCGCTGCCCGAACCCCACAATGCCGATGATGGCTGGCAAGGCCGCTTTCGCCGTGGCCACCCGGACGCGGTGCTGCTGCGCTACGCGCTGGCCGCCGCCGGCCGTATCGACGGCCTCCTGGTCAGTCACCTTGATCGGGTCAATGAACAGATGCCCTTGCGCTGGTGCGAAGCCTATGAGGCCGAGGATGCGCCGGCGGCGCTTTGCATGCGGGCGCGGGCAACCGGGCGCATCACCGGCCTGCGCCTGGGCGAGCATGGCGACCTCGCACACCAGGTGGCGCTCACCGGACTGCTCGGGCGCGCGCACCCGGTCTACGCTCCGCAAGCGCTCACCGCGCCGGCCGCCTGCGTCGAGGCGATTGCGGCCGCGGCGGATGTTCCGGTATGGGCCGGCGCCCACGGTCCCACCCACGCCGGCGTGCGCTTCCTCTAGCGCCGCTTGGACATGGGAAAATGCGCGTTTCCCTTTCCGCTGCGGAGCCACGCTTGAACCTGCCCACCCACCAACTGTCGATGACCGTGCTGATGACGCCGGACATGGCCAATTTCACCGGCAACGTGCACGGCGGTACCATCCTCAAGCTGCTCGACCAGGTGGCCTATGCCTGCGCCAGCCGCTATGCCGGGCGCTACGTCGTCACGCTCTCGGTGGACCAGGTGCTGTTCCTCCAGCCGATCCACGTAGGCGAACTCGTCACCTTCCTGGCCGCGGTCAATTTCACCGGCAACACCTCGATGGAAATCGGCGTCAAGGTGGTGACGGAAAACATCCGCAGCCAGGTGGTGCGCCATGCCAACAGCTGCTACTTCACCATGGTGGCGGTGGATGACGACTTGAAACCCGCGCCGGTGCCGCCGCTGGTTCCCGCCACGCCCGACGAGGCACGCCGCTTCGAGGCGGCCAAGCTGCGCAAGCAGTTGCGCCACGAATTGCAGCAACGGTTTCACAACATTCGCACCGCGGCGTAGGGTCTGATCCCCTGCTGCCGGGGCGGAATGTCAAAAGCGCGCAAAAGCCGGCAAAAGGCGGCATCTTTGTCCGGACTGGGGCATACTAGGCAGTCGCCCATGACAGGCATTCATGCCGGCCACGGGCCCGTAATGAAGGTCTGAATCCCATGAAAGTATTGCTCGTCGAAGACAACGAGCTGGTTGCCAACTTCGTCAGGAAGGGCATGGAGGAGGCGGGCCACGCCATCGACCACGCGGCGGACGGCCGCGACGGCATGGCGCGCGCCACCACCGGCACCTATGACGCGATCATCATGGACCGCATGCTGCCCGGTGGTATCGACGGCTTGGGCATTCTCGCCGCCATGCGCGGCGGCGGCAGCAAGACACCCGTGCTTATCCTCTCCGCGCTGTCGGACGTGGACGAGCGTATCCGGGGCCTTAAAAGCGGCGCCGACGATTACCTGGTCAAGCCGTTCGCCTTCGGCGAGCTGCTGGCGCGCCTGGACGCGCTCCTGCGGCGCGCGCAGGAATCGCAGGTCGCCACCATGCTCTCGCTGGCCGACCTGAAAATGGACGTGCTCTCGCGCAAGGTGACGCGCGGCGGCCGCCCGGTCAACCTGCAGCCGCGCGAATTCAAGCTGCTCGAATACCTGCTGCGCCACGCCAACCAGGTGGTGACGCGCACCATGTTGCTGGAAAACGTGTGGAATTTCCATTTCGACCCGCAGACCAATGTGATCGACGTGCACGTCAGCAAGCTGCGCCAGAAGCTCGACGCCGGCGCCGAGCGCCCGCTGCTACGCACCATCCGCAACGCCGGCTACATGCTGACGGCGGAGGACTGACGGCATGGCCGGCGAGCGCCTCGCAGTCCCGGCCATGCGCGGCGCCGCCGACACCACGCACGGGTGGCGGCGCTTTCGCGCGCTGACGCGCCCGCGTTTTTCGGCGCTCAACCTGGCACTCGGCTTCACCGCGATCTCGATCGTCGTGCTGGCCGCTTTTGCCGCGCCGCTATGGTTCGCCTGGCACGAGGCGCTCGACCAGGGCCGCGGCGAATTCCTGCGCGAAGAGGCGGTCTGGCTGACCGAGATCTACCACCAGCGCGGCCCGGAATTCCTGGCCGCCACCATCGATCGCCGCGTCATCACCGAGCCTGCCACTGGCAAGATCGTAATGTTCACCGACGCCAGCCGCAAGCGCCTGGCCGGCAACCTCTACGCCTGGCCGGACGGCTTCACCGGCGACACCGGCAACTTCCAGTTGCTGATCGGCGACCTCAACGGTCGCCCCACGCGCATGGTGATGATGCGCGTGCCGCTCTCCGACGGCTACCAGCTGCTGGTAGGCCGCGTCACCGGGCGTTTCCAGCGCCTGGAGAATTTTTTCATCTGGGGCCTGGCCGGCTGCACCGGCATCGTGCTGCTGATGGGCCTGTTCTCGGGTCTGGTGATCCGCCGCGCCTTCATGGCCGAGGTGCAAAGCATCAGCCAGACGGCGTCGGCCATCGTCCAGGGCAACCTGACGCGCCGCTTGCCGGTGCGCGACACGCGCTCCAAGGGCGGCGGCGACGAGCTCGACATGCTGGCCGCCACCGTCAACCGCATGCTCGACCAGATCGAGCAGTTGATCCACGGTGTGCGCGACGTCGCCAACGCCATCGCCCACGACCTGCGCACCCCGCTTACCGAACTGCGCTCGCGCCTCGAAGGCCTGTCGCTGCGGCGCCCCCCGGAAGAAGCTACCTTCGCCGAGGTGGAGTCGGCGGTGGCCGATGTGGACCGCGTGATCGGCATCTTCAACGCGCTGCTGCGCCTGGCAGAGATCGATACCGGCGCGCGCCGCTCCGGCTTTGTCGAAGTCGACGTCACCAAGGTGCTGGGCGATACCGCCGAGTTCTACCAGCCGGTGGCCGAATTGAAGGGTGTCTCGATCACCTGCGACATGCCGGATTCCCTGGTGGTCTCCGGCGACCCCTTGCTGCTGACGCAGGCGGTAGGCAACCTGATCGACAACGCCATCAAGTTCGCCCGCGAGCGCGGCGCCATCACCGTGGAAGCCGAGCAGCGCCCCGACGGCGCCCTGGCACTGACCGTGGCCGACGACGGCCCCGGCATCGCGGACGCCGAAAAGCCCAAGGTCAGCGAGCGCTTTTATCGCGGCGACACCAGCCGCGGCACCCCCGGCGTGGGCCTGGGCCTGAGCCTGGTGGCGGCGGTGGCCAAGCTGCACCGCGGCGGGCTGGAACTGCGCGACAACCACCCGGGGCTGCGCGCCTCGCTGGTGCTGTTTTCCGGCCGCACCTGAAGCCGCGGCGGTTGTGCACGTACCGCGGCGGTTGTGCATGCGTCCCGCCGTCTGTTTGCCCGTGGCGTAGCGGTATCCGCATCCACCTCATAACCTTTCACCGTCTCGCGCAGGCGCAAGCCCGCCCGTAGAATGCGCTCCCGCATTCACGCATTCACCCCTCCGGAATTTCCATGGAACAAGCCCTGCCCCCCTGGCCCAACGGCGCCCGCATTGCCGTGCTGCTCACCGTGATGTACGAAAGCTGGCCCGAAGGCAAGGGGCCGCCGTACGGGCCGATGGCCAGTTCGCTGAAGGAAGGCACGCTCGACCTGCAATCGGTCTCCTGGGCCAATTACGGCGGGCGCACCGGCATCTGGCGCCTGATGCGCCTGTTCGACAAGTTCGGCGTCAAGGCCACCATCTGCGCCAACGCCAAGTCGCTGGAGCGCTTTCCCGAAGCCGCGAAGGAACTGGGTCGCTCCGGCCACGAAATCGCCGGCCACTCGTACACCCAGAACATGTTCCTGCCGTACATGAACGAGACGGAGGAGCGCGAGTTGATCGGCCGCTGCGCCGGCATCATCCAGGACACCACCGGCTTCAAGATGGCCGGCTGGGCCAGCCCGCGCATGACGCCCACGGTGCACACCGCGCGCTTTCTCGCCGAGGCCGGCTGCGTCTGGCACGGCGATTATCACGATACCGACCTGCCCTATGTGGTGGAAGCGGGCGGCCGCAAGATCGTTGCCCTGCCGCACAGCGAATTCACCGACAACCGCGTGATGCGCGGCAGCCCGAAAGACCTCTACGACGTCTACAAGGGCATGTTCGACTACCTCTACGAGAACGAGCCCGGCGCGCAGATCAACCTGACCGTGCATAGCCACTTCGGCGCCCGCCCGCCGATCGCTGCCATGGTCAATGAGATTCTCAAGTATTACAAAGGGCATGCGGGCGTATGGTTCGCGCGGCATGACGAAGTGGCGCACCACGTGCTCGGCACCAAGGCCTGAGCGCCCCGCAAAAAACAACCGGAGACAAAATGCAGACGATCAAGCGCGTCCTCGCCGTCCTGGCCCTCGCCGCCACGCCTCTGGCGGCGCAGGCCCAGGCCTATCCCAACCACCTGATCCGCATCGTGGTGCCGTATTCCGCCGGCGGCGGGGTGGACGTCGCCGGCCGCGCGGTGGCGCAGGAAATGGCCGGAATCCTCGGGCAGTCGGTGATCGTCGACAACCGCCCCGGCGGCAACAGCGTGATCGGCACTGAACTGGTGGCGCACGCCGCGCCCGACGGCTACACGCTGCTGGTGACCGTAGGCTCGCATTACGCCATGCCCTACCTGTCGAAGAGCGTGCACTACGACCCGGTGAAGGACTTCACGCCGATCACCATCGTCGGCAAGGCGCCGCAGACCCTGTTCGTCAACCCCGGCACCGGCATCAAGTCGATCAAGGAACTGATCGCCTACGTGAAAAAGAATCCCGGCAAGGTCTCGTTTGCCACCTCCGGCGCCGGCACCTCGCAGCACCTGGGCGGCGAGCTGCTGAACCACATGGCCGGGCTCGACATGACCCACGTGCCCTACAAGGGCGGCGCACCGGCGGTGACGGACGTGATCGGCGGCCAGGTGCCGGTAGGCATCCTGATCTATTCCAATATCAAGCAATATGTTGCCGCCGGCAAGCTGCGCGCCCTCGCCGTGCTCGAGTCCACCCGCGCCAAGGTCGCGCCCAATGTTCCCACCATGGCCGAGGCAGGCGTCCCCGGCTTCGCCGTGCCCGACACCTGGATCGGCGCCCTGGGCCCGGCCGGCATGCCGCCTGAAGTCACCGCCAAGCTCAACGCCGCCATCACCAAGGCCGCGGAGTCGGCCGACCTGCGCCCGCGCCTGGAAGGCGCCGGCTTCGAAGTGAATGTGGTGCAGGCTGCCAAATTCACCGCCGAGGCGCCGAAGATGATGTCGCTGTACCGTTCCATCGTCGCTACCGCCGGCATTCAGGCAGAGTAAGGATGCAGGGTTGGCCGCCGCCACTGCCGCAGTTGCCGGCAGTGGCGGCGGCCTTCCGCTGTGTCGCCCGCTGGGTTTTTTGCCGGCGGCAGAACTTTCATGCGCTTTACCGCTCCCATTCAGGGTCGAGAGGAGCCGGCACCGTCCCGGCCTTCCCGAGAGGTAAAAAAGGTATAATTCGCTCTTGATTTTTCAGGCTTTTTTTAGGTTTTAATGTCCCAGTTTTCGCGCATCGCGCAGGTCCTATCGGCCTGCGCACTGGCCCTTTGCGCGGGCCTTGCCGCAGCTCCCGCCGCGGCCGAAAATCCTCCCGCTCCCGTTCTCAACGCCAAGGCCTGGTACCTGCTGGATATGACCAGCAATCAGGTACTGGCCGCGCAAGGCCCGGCCGAGCGCGTCGAACCGGCGTCGCTGACCAAGCTGATGACGGCCTACCTGACCTTCGCGGCGCTGAAGTCGAAGACGATTTCGCTTCAGCAGAACGTGCCGGTCTCGGTACACGCCTGGAAGACCGGCGGCTCGCGCATGTTCATCGAGCCGAAAAAGCCGGTAACGGTGGACGAGGCGATGCACGGCATGATCATCCAGTCGGGCAACGATGCGTCGGTGGCCATGGCGGAACTGATCGCCGGCAGCGAAGACCAGTTTGCCGCCATGATGAATCGCGAGGCGCAGCGCCTGGGGATGAAGAACAGCCACTTCGCCAATGCCACCGGCCTGCCCGACCCGCAGCACTACACCACGGTCGAGGACCTGGCCAAGCTCTCCGCCGCGCTGGTGCGCGATTACCCTGAGTACTACGCCCTGTACGCCACCAAGGAATACACCTACAACAAGATCACCCAGCCGAACCGCAACCGCCTGCTGTGGCTGGATCCGAATGTCGACGGCCTGAAGACCGGGCATACCGACTCCGCCGGCTTTTGCCTGATCGCCTCCGCCAAGCGCGGCCCGCGACGCATGATCGCGGTGGTGGTGGGTACGCAGACCGAATCGGCGCGTTCTTCCGAGACCGAGAAGCTGCTGAACTATGGCTTCCTCGCTTACGACGACGTGCGCCTGTACCAGAAGGGGCAGAATATTTCCTCGCTGGAAGTTTGGAAAGGCGAGTCGCGCGAGGTGAAGGCCGGGTTCGACCGCGAGCTTTACGTCAGCGTGCCCAAGGGTGACGCCGCCAAGATCAAGGCGACGCTGAACACGCAAAAGCCGCTGTTGGCGCCGATTGCTGCGGGGCAAAAGATCGGCACCATGAAGGTGACCCTGGAAGGGCGTGACGTCGCTGAAGTGCCGGTGGTGGCGCTGGAAAAAGTCGACAGCGCCGGCTTTTTCGGCCGCACCCTTGATACGATGCGTTTGTGGTTCGCCAAAAAATAAATTTCGGGAAACCTCAATGACCCTGCCCGCCGAATTGCTCAACCGCATCGTCTACCTCAACGGTGAATTCCTGCCGCTGAAAGACGCCAAGGTTTCCGTGCTGGACCGCGGCTTCATTTTCGGCGACGGCATCTACGAAGTGGTGGCGCTCTACAACAAGCGGCCGTTTCGCATCGACCAGCACCTGGACCGCATGGAGCGTTCGCTCGACAAGGTGAAGCTGAAAAATCCGCTGTCGCGCGAAGGGTGGAAAGACCTGATCGCCAAGCTGGCGGCGACTTTGCCGGATGCCGACCAGTTCGTCTATTTCCAGATCACCCGCGGCGTGGCGCCGCGCGATTTCGGCTTTCCCGCAGGCGATGTCGAGCCGACGCTGTTCGCCATCACCTCGCCGTTCAAGCCGGTACCCAAGGCGCAGCGCGAAGGCGGCCTCACGCTGACCAAGCTGCCCGACCTGCGCTGGCTGCGCTGCGACATCAAGTCGGTGTCGCTCCTGGGCGCAGTCCTGGCCAAACAGGATTCCCTGGACGCCGGCGTGGACGATTGCGTGATGTTCCGCGACGGCTACCTCACCGAATCGTCTTCCGCCAATGTGTGGATCGTGAAAGATGGCAAGGTCACGGCGCCGCCGCGCGACAACCTGATTCTCGAAGGCATCCGCTATAGCCTGATGCAGGAAATCGCCCAGGTGGCCGGCATCCCCTTCGAGGTGCGCCGCATCACCGAGGCCGAAGTGGACGCCGCCGACGAGATTCTCATCACCTCGGCCACCCGCGAAGTGCTGGCCGGAACGCAGCTCAACGGCAAACCGGTCGGCAAAGGCGAATTCGCCGGCAAGCCGGGGCCCGTGTATCACAAGTTTTACGCCGCTTACCAGGACGCGAAAAAGCGCTTGTGCGGCTGACGGCGGGGGCTTTGAGCGGGTTGCAAACCGGCACTTCCGGCACCATCTAGGAAGCCTGTCCAACCCGACCGAAAGAGCCAACGCCATGCTGAATACCGCCGGGGTGCAAACCATGCAACAGCCCGAATCCCTGATCGAATACCCGACCGACTTCCCGCTCAAGATCGTGGGCAAGACGCAGCCCACGTTCGCCCAGACCATCGTCGCGGTGGTGAAGCGCCATGCGCCGGATTTCGACGAGGCGACCCTGGGGATGCGGCCCTCACGCGAGGGCAACTACCTGAGCCTCACTTTCGTCATCCGTGCTACCTCGCGCGAGCAGCTCGACGCCCTTTACTCGGAACTGTCGGAACACCCGATGGTGCAGTGGGCCCTCTAATGGTTCCGGCAAAAGTAAAAACCTACTTTTGCCGGGGTTTAATCGGCATGGAATTGCCGGCAAAGCCGGTCAATTCCATGAAGAAAAAGCTACGAAAAACCAGATGCACCCGGTGATTGCATCTTCATCGTATCAGGTGATGCCCAGTGCGCCGGAAGCCGTTGTCGTCAAGCGCCTGGGGCGCACCGCGCACGCCGCCACCTACGCGGCGATGCGCGCCTTCACCGATGTGCGCAATGCGCTTACGCCGGATGAAATCTGGCTCACCGAACACGATCCCGTCTATACCCTGGGCCTTGCGGCTAAGCCCGAGCACGTGCTCAACCCCGGCAACATTCCCGTCTCCCCCATCGACCGCGGCGGCCAGGTGACCTACCACGGCCCCGGCCAGGTGGTGGCCTACACCCTGATCGACTTGCGCCGGCGCGACTACAAGGTGCGCGAACTGGTGGCGCGCCTGGAAGACGCCATCATCGCCACGCTGACCGAATATGGCGTTCCCGGCCACCGCCGGCCCGGCATGCCCGGGGTTTACGTGAATGATGCGAAAATTGCGGCTTTGGGCCTGAAAGTGCGCGGCGGCTGCAGCTACCACGGGGTGAGCCTGAACGTGGCGATGGACCTGTCCCCCTTCAGTGGCATCAACCCCTGTGGCTACGCGGGTTTGGAAGCTGCGCAACTGAGCCAGTTCGTTCCCGGCGCCACCGCGCAAGAAGCAGGGGAGCGCCTGGCAGTGCATCTGGCCCAGACAATCGATCGACAATAAGACTGACGGACTTTTTATGAGCATAGTTCTGGGGATGGCGGCGTCGCATGACTCTTCCGCCTGCATTTTCCGCGACGGCAAGCTGGTCGCCGCGGTATCGGAAGAGCGCGTCTCGCGCATCAAGTGCGATGGCGGGCGCATGCCGCGCGGCGCCATCGACGAGTGCCTGCGCATCGCGGGCCTGAAGCGCACCGATATCGACCACATCGCTTCGAACTACGACCATTTTTCCGACGACTACACCCGCCGCGTCAACAACCCGGTGCACAAGCGCCTGGAGCGCATCGTTTCCAATGGCGTGAAAAAGCTGCGCGGCCTGGAGAACAAGCGCCAGGTGTTCCTGCGCAGCGTGCAGAACGACCTGCGGCGCATGAATTCGACGCAAAAGCCGGAGGAATACCTGGTCACCGACGAATTCCTGAAGGTCGAGGGTTTCCGCCCTGACTGCAAGGTGCATTTCGTCGACCACCACATGTCGCACACAGTCGCCGCCGCGTTCTACTCCGGCTACGACAAGTGCGCGGTGATTACGATGGACGGCGAGGGCGACCTCGACATTCATTACACCGCTGGCACCTTCGAGCAGGGACGCATCCGCATCCTGCACGTCGGCGATACGCCCGGCAACTCGCCCGGTTACTTCTACATGGACATCACCGAGCTGCTGGGCTTCCGTCCGCTGCGCCATGAAGGCAAGGTGCTCGGTCTGGCCGCCTACGGCGACCCCAAGCCGCTGTACGACAAGTTCAGGAAGGCGATGCGCATCTCCGCCGACGGCGTCAATTTCGATTCCGATTTCGCCGGTGTGGAAGACGCGCTGGCCAAGCGCAAGGAATACCTGGCCGCTGCCATCGAAGGCCATAGCCGCGAAAACGTTGCCGCCGCCGCGCAGCAGGTGTTTGAGGAAGCCATCGTCACCATCTGTCGCAACTTCCTCAAAGCGACCGGTATGCGCAAGCTGGCCTTGAACGGCGGCGTGTTCGCCAACGTCAAGCTGAACCAGCGCCTGGCGGCGATGACGGAACTGGACGAAGTGTTTGTCTTTCCCGGCATGTCCGACACCGGCAACAGCGTCGGTTCTGCCCTGATGGTGCTGGACAAGCTGGAGCCCGGTTTCCTCGGCCGTAATGTGAATACGCTGGACACCGTCTACTGGGGTACCGATCCCACGCGTGACGAGATCAAGGCCGAGCTGGACCGCCGCGGGTTGACGTACGAAGAGCTGCCGTTTGACCAGGTGGTGGAAAAGACCGCGCAGGCGATGCACAACGCGCAAGTGGTGGGCTGGTTCCAGGGCCCGATGGAGTTTGGCCCGCGGGCGCTGGGTAACCGCTCCATGGTGGCCGGGCCCACCGACCGCGCCATCAATACCTGGCTGAACGAACGCCTGGAGCGCACCGAATTCATGCCCTTCGCACCCTCGGTCCTGGCCGAATATGCGGACGAACTGTTCGACGGCGTCGCGCCCGGCCGCCACACGGCCGAATTCATGACCATCACCTACGACGTAAAAAAGGAATGGCATGAGCGCATTCCCGCCGTGGTGCATGTTGACGGCACCGCGCGGCCGCAACTGGTGCGCCGCGACCGCAACCCCAAGTACTGGCAACTGATCGACCGCTATCGCCAGCTCTCCGGCATCCCGCTGGTGCTCAACACCAGCTTCAACGTGCACGAAGAGCCGATCGTTTGTGGTCCGCACGAAGCGGTGCAGGCGGTGGTGGACCAGCGCGTCGATCACCTGGCGATCGGCAATTTCTGGGTCGATGGTCCGAGCAATCGTAAGGCAAGCTAAGCAGCAATCAACGCCAAAAGCGAAAGAAGGCATCATGAGTGCAGTGCAGACCCCGGGCGAAACCAACGCGGCTTCGCCAGGAAACCCCGGCAGCACGGTTTCCGCCGGTGTAGCGCAAAAAGGCGAATCCAAGACCGCGCGCATTCCCATCAAGGTCATTCCGATGGAGAAGATCGCCAAGCCGGACTGGATTCGCGTCAAGGCCGCTTCCTCCAACACGCGCTTTTTCGAGATCAAGGAAATCCTGCGCGAGCACAAGCTGCACACGGTGTGCGAGGAAGCCTCCTGTCCGAATATCGGCGAATGCTTCGGCAAGGGCACGGCCACCTTCATGATCATGGGCAGCCTGTGCACGCGCCGCTGCCCGTTCTGCGACGTGGCGCATGGCCGCCCGCTGCCGCTGGATGTGGATGAGCCGTTGAACCTGGCCAAGACCATCGGCGCGCTCAAGCTGCGCTATGTGGTGATCACCAGTGTCGACCGCGACGACCTGCGCGACGGCGGCGCCGGCCACTTCGTCGAATGCATCAAGGCGGTGCGCGAGCATTCGCCGACCACGCGCATCGAAATCCTCACCCCCGACTTCCGCGGCCGTCTCGACCGGGCGCTCGGCATCCTCAATGCCGCACCGCCGGACGTGATGAACCACAACCTCGAATCGGTGCCGCGCCTGTACAAGGAAGCGCGCCCCGGCTCCAGTTACGAGCACTCGCTGCAGCTGCTCAAGCAGTTCAAGGCCGCGCATCCGGAGGTAATGACCAAGTCCGGCCTGATGGTGGGCCTGGGCGAGACCGACGAGGAGATACTGCAAGTCATGCGCGACCTGCGTACGCACGACGTCGACATGCTGACCATCGGCCAATACCTGCAGCCTTCCGGGCACCACCTCGCGGTGAAACGCTACGTCGAGCCGGCCATCTTCAAAATGTACGAAACCGAAGCGCAGAAGATGGGGTTCTCGCACGCCGCCTGCGGGCCGATGGTGCGCTCCAGCTATCACGCGGACGTCCAGGCGCACAACGCCGGCGCGGTCTGACGGCGTTCAAAGCCCTGCCGGCGCGGTCTGACGGCGTTCAAAGGACCTACCGGCGCGGTTTAAGCCGCGCTAGTTTTTGCATTCGCGGCGCGCCGCCGCGAAAGTGGCGTCGATCTCGGCGCGCTCCTGCGGATGGGCGCTGAAATAGGACTGCATCAGCGCGTGCAGGCGCGCCATCTCCTGGGTCACATCGACACTTTGCGGGGGGCCCATCACTTTTGCCAGGATCGCGCGCCCCGCTGCGGGCGTGTAGTGCGTACCGTCGATGATCCAGCGCGTATCGGCGTCAGGTGAAGCGGGGAGGGGCTCGGTGACCCAATCCTTCTCGAAATTCGTGCTCACCGGGAACGGTGCCTGCCCGGCTGCTACTGCGGCCTCCTGACTCACGCGCAGTACACCGCGCATCCAGGCTTCATAGACAGGGAACAGGCGCGCATCGTCGATCAACGCCAGTTGCCGCGCATGTTCCGGCGAGAAAAACAGGCGGGTTTCGATATGGTTCGCGTAAGCCAGGTCCAGCAGCTTGCGCAAATAGTCCAGGCTGCCGCTGCCGGTGCGCTCCAGCACGAAGCCGCACACCGGCGGCATCAGGTAGTAGTCGCGGGTGTAGACCTGTTCCATGTTGGTAAAGCGCGCACGCGGGCCGCCGGTCTTGGCGTTGAAGCCCGGGTCGAGATGCGCATGCCCATCCGGGCCGGGCTGCCAGATCGCCGGGTCGACCTTGCGTTGCTTGGTGACGGTCTTGAGCGACGCGTTGAGAGTGTCGGAAGAGAGCACCGTCTGCGCCAGCAGGCGCCAGGGATGGTCGCGCGCCTCCGGCAGGCCGCAATCCGGGTTGATGCGCCGCGCGGTGGCCGCGAAGAAGTCGAGCTCGATCACGGCGCGCTTGAGCCGCCCGCCTTCGAGCGCGATTTGCAGGGCGTCGCGCAACTCGCAAGTGGTGGCTCCGGGTACGCTGAAGTTGAAGGCTTCAGGCCCGGCGCCCTTGGGATCGAGCCCCAGCAGGCTGCGCGAGGAACCGAGAATTACCGTCTGCGGCTTCACCATGCGCGCGCGCATGGGTAGCGAGACGCGCCAGTAGTTGAGGATCTCCGGCTTGTAGTGATTCAGCCCCGGCACATCCGCGACAAAAAATATGCCCAGTGGATCGATCACCACGTTGGCGGCGGCGGCCAGGAGCAGGAAGGCGAGGGCGCAGGCGAGGACGCGCATCAGAACTGGAAATACAAAAACGGCGAGTTGCGATGAAAGGTCAGCACGCCCGCCGCCAGCAGCAGGCCGGCACAGATCACGCCGGCCCAGCCGTTGCGCCAGGCGAGGCGCTGTGGCGCGCACAGTTGCGCGCTTTCCAGCACGGGCTTTTCACCCAGGAAGATTTCGCTGACGTTGGGCGCGCGCCAGGCGACGAGGGCGAAAATCAGCAGCAGCAGAGCGCCGCGCAACCAGTTTTCGTCCGGCGTGGCGCGCGCCACCGGCACGGGAGAGAGGCCGAACATGGCCGAAAGCATATGCGCGGCGGCGGCGAAGGTCGGCGCGCGGAAAAACACCCAGGCCAGCACGACGAAGAAAAAGGTGAGAGCGATGCCGCGCCAGCCGGCGAACACGCGCGCAAGCCGCGGGTGTCCGGCGCACGTAGCCCGCCAACCGTGATTGGCGACGAGATAGAGTCCATGCAACCCGCCCCAGGCCACATAAGTCCACGCCGCCCCATGCCACAGGCCGCCCAGCAGCATGGTGAGCATCAGGTTGACGTAACGTCGCTCCTTGCCCTGGCGATTGCCGCCCAGCGGGATGTACAGGTAATCGCGCAAGAAACGTGAGAGGGTGATGTGCCAGCGGCGCCAGAAATCGATGATGTTCACTGCCTTGTAAGGCGAGAGGAAGTTCACCGGCAGACGCACGCCGAACAAGAGCGACAAGCCCACCGCCATGTCCGAATAGCCGGAGAAATCGAAATACAACTGGAAGCTGTAGGCCAGTGCGCCGCCCCAGGCTTCCCAGGGCTTGAGCGGTGTGGCGAGTGCGGCGGCGGAGAAGATCGCGTCCGCGTAGGGGGCGAGCGCGTCGGCGATCAGGGTCTTTTTCGCCAGGCCGCAGGCAAAAATGGCGAGGCCGACGTTGAGAAAATGCGGGTTGCGGCGATGCATTTCCGGCCCGGCGAACTGCGGCATCATCTCGCGGTGGTGCAGGATGGGCCCGGCGATCAGGTGGGGAAAGTAGGTGACGAACAGCGCATAGTCGATGAAGCGCAGGCGCTCGACCTCGCCGCGGCGAATGTCCACCAGGTAGGCAATCTGGGTGAACGTGAAAAACGAGATGCCCAGCGGCAGCGCCAGGTGCAGCAACGGGAACTGCGCGCCCAACGCATCGGCGCTGGAAAGGAAGAAGTCGGCGTACTTGAATACGCCCAGGAGCGCCAGGTTGGCAACGATGGCGGCCGCCAGCCATCGTCGGCCTATCTGCTCAGCGCCCGCGCGCGCGGCCTGCATCAGGCGGGTGGCGACGAAAAAGTTGCCCAGCATGCTCGCCAGCAGCAGCGGCACGTAGCGCCAGTCCCACCAGCCGTAGAAGGCCAGCGAGGCCAGCGCCAGCAGCCCGTTGGCCAGGCGCGCCGAGCGGGGGGCGGCGAGGTAAAAGGCGATGTACGCCGCCGGCAGGAAGACCAGCAGGAAGGCGTAGGAGTTGAACAGCACGTGATCGCTTTAGCAGTGAGGCAGATAAAAGCCAACGCGCGATTCTAAACGCTGCATGCGCCTCATCCCTTCCTGCCGCGTTTGCCGATCGCCGCGCGGGTCTCGCGCGCTGCGTCCAGAATCAGCGCGCGGAAGGCCGCCAGCGTCGGATCGGCCACCGCGTCGCGCTGGTGGCACAGCATCACCGCGCTCATTGGCAGCGGCTGTTTGAGGTCGACGATGCGCAGCGCGCCGAGGGTGGCCTGCTGGCGTGCGATGGATTCGGGAGCGATGGACAGCAACTGCGTGCCGGCGATCACCGCCAGATTGGTCTCGAAAGAACGCGCCTCGATGATCGGCACAATCGCCGGCAGCGCCTGCTCGTGCAGCACGCGGTCCAGTGTCGCGCGCGAGGAGGTTTCGCGATGCGGCAGCACCCAGGGTTGCTCCAGCAGGCCGGAGAGTGCGACCGCGCCTCGCGGCACCGCGCGATTGGCGGCGGCGCAAACCACCACCGTGCGCTCGCTATACAGGTGCTCGCTGGCCAACTCCCCCACTTGCGCATCGGCCAGGCGGGAGAGCGAGAAATCGAGTTCGCCGCGCGCCATCGATTGCACCAATGCGGCCGAGTTGTCCTCGATCAGTTGCAGGCGATAGGCTGCCGGGGCCGCAGCGTAGACCCGCTCCAGTACCCGCGGCATCAGGCTGTGCATCACCCGCGGGATGCAGCCGATGCGGATCACCGGCAGCTCGCCGCCGGCGAAATCGCGCAGACGCTCGAAACCGCGCAACAGCGCCTGCGCGCGCGCCAGTACGGCGCGGCCCTGCGCCGTCGGCATGCTGCCGCGGCTGGAGCGCTCGAACAGCTTTGCCTCCAGCAGGCGTTCGCTTTCCCCCACCAGGCGCGATACTGCAGGCTGCGTCATGGCGAGCGCCTGCGCGGCCGCGTGTACCGAGCCTTCGCGCGCCACCATCACCAGCACCTCCAGGTGCCGGCGCAACAACTCTTTTTGCGCCATCGCCTTGCCTCCTCGCTGATGCCATTTGAGCATAACGATATGGCAAAACTATATCATTTACAGCATCCCTTCCCGGCAGTTATGCTCCTTCCATCGTGAATTGCAACGCGGCGCCGCAACCGGGCACCGCCGAAGGACAGGAGATAGGCATGTCGAGCATCAAAGTTACCGCGCTCAGTCCCGCGCTGGGCGCCGAAGTCAGCGGCGTCGATCTGCACCAGCCGCTCTCGCCGGAAACCATGTCCGAACTCAAGGCGGCGTGGAACAAGCATTTCGTGCTGCGCTTTCGCGGCCAGCGCCTGGCCGACCCGCAACTGCTGGACATCACGCGCAAGTTCGGCGAGCTCGACCCGCCCGGCCCCAATCCCTACGGCAAGCCCTTCCTCTCCGAGTTTCCGGAGATCAACGTCATCTCCAACGTGAAAGAAGGCGGCCAGCCGATCGGCAACCTCGGCGACGGCGAAGCGGTGTGGCATTGCGACATGACCTACATCGACAACCCGCCGCGCGGCGCCTTCCTGCACGCGCTGGAAATCCCGCCTTCCGGCGGCGATACCTTCTGGTCCAACATGCACCTGGCCTATGAAACGCTGCCGGAAGACCTGAAGCGCGGGATCGACGGCAAGCAGGCGATCCACGATTCGACCTATAACAGCGCCGGCATGATGCGCAAAGGCATGAAGGAAATCAGCGATCCGCGCGAGGCGCCCGGCTCGCATCACCCGTTGGTGATTCGCCATCCCGATACCGGCCGCGCGGCGCTATTCCTCGGCCGCCGCCGCAACAGCTACGTCATCGGCATGGGCTTAGCCGAGAGCAACGAACTGCTCGACACCCTGTGGGAGCACGCCACCCAGCCGCACCTTTCCTTCCGCCAGGTGTGGAAGCTGAACGACCTGATGCTGTGGGACAACCGTTCCACCCTGCATCGCCGCGACTCGTTCGACCCCACCAGCCGCCGCGTCATGCACCGCACGCAGATCAAGGGGCCGATCGTCACCCCGTATCGCATGGATGAGGCGGTGACCGCATGAAGGGCTTGCGCCTGCCGATCGCCAAGGTCGAAGTCTTCGGTGTCGCCGTGCCCCTGGTGGGGCCGGGCTTCAAGAACGCCTACATCACCAAGACCACGCAAAAAAGCGCCCTGGTGCGCCTGACCGCCGCCGACGGCAGCGTGGGTCTGGGCAACATCGACCCCTCGCCCGGCTACTCGGTGGAGACCATCCAGCAATCGCTGGCGGCGATCCGCGACAAGCTCGCCCCCGTGGTGCAGGGGATGGACGCCGGCAACATCCACCGCCTGCTGGCGGCGATGGACAAGGCATTGAGCGGCTTTCTCGATGCCAAGGCCGCGGTCGAAATGGCTGCCGTCGACATGCTGGCGCGCCACGTCGGCCTGCCGGTGCACCAGTTCTTGGGCGGCGCGGTCACGGAATCCCTGCGCTTCAATGCCTGGATCGGCATCCTGCCGCCGGAAGAAGCCGCGGCCGAAGCCAAGAAATGGTTCGACCAGGGCTTTCGCTCGGCGAAGATCAAGGTCGGCGGCGACATCCATAAGGATCGCGAACGCGTGAAAGCGGTGCGCGAGGCCGTGGGGCCGGAGATGAAATTGCGCGCCGACGCCAACGCCGGCTACAGCGTCGAAGACGGCATCGCATTGGGCAAGCTGCTCGAGCCTTTCGATATGCAATTACTGGAGCAGCCCACGGCGGCGGAAGACATCGCCGGCATGGCGAAGGTGAGGCAAAGCATCGGCATCCCGGTAATGGCCGACGAGTCGATCACCGATTACGCCAGCCTGATCGACGTCATTCGCGCCGACTGCGCCGACATCGTCAAGCTCAAGGTGATGAAGCAGGGCGGCTTTCTCAACTGCCGGCGCATGCTGGAGACAGCGGCGGCCGCCGGCATGCAGGTGGTGATCGGCCACGGCTTCGGCCTGGGCGTCAACACTGTGGCCGAGATCATGCTCGCCGCCACCAGCCCGGTGGTGATCGCCGGCCTGGAATGCGTCGGGCCGCTGAAGACTTCCGATGATATTGTTGTGTCGAAACTGGATCTTTCCAGCGGCGAAATCGCGCTGCCGGAAGGCCCCGGCCTGGGTGTGATACTGGACGAGACAAAAGTACGACGATATCAATTCAATGACTATTAAAACGACTCGCGGGCTGCTGCCTGCGCTCACCGCCGGCGCCCTGCTGGCGGCGGGTGCGCTGGCGTTTTCTTCATCCGCTCGCGCGGCAGGCGCAGGCAACTGGCCGGATCACCCGGTCACCCTTATTGCGCCGTTCGCCGCCGGCGGGACCGTCGACATCGTCGCCCGCATCGTCGGCAAGGAACTGACGCAGCAGCTTGGCCAGAGCTTCGTGGTGGATAACCGCGGCGGCGCCGGCGGCACCATCGCCACCTCCATGGTCGCGCATGCCGCTCCTGACGGCTACACGCTGATGGTGCATCACATGGGCTTCGCCTTCAACGCGACGCTCTATACCAAGGTCAATTACGATGCGCGTAAGGACATCGTCCCCGTCGCGCTGGTCGGCGCCACACCCAACGGCCTGTGCCTGACCAACAGCCTGCCGGTGAAGACCGTGCAGGACTTCCTGGCGCTCGCGCGCGCCAGGCCCGGCACCATCAACTACGGCTCCGGGGGCCTGGGCAGCGCCGGCCACCTGCCAATGGAACTGCTGCAGTCCACCGCCCACATCAAGCTGGTGCACGTGCCCTACAAAGGCTCCGGCCCCGCGCTGGTGGACTTGATCAGCGGCCAGATCCAGGCCATGCTGCTCACCATTCCCGCGGTGATGCCCCATATCCAGTCCGGCAAGGTGCACGCGATTGCCACCTCGGGCAAGAAGCGCACGCCCGCGCTGCCCAACCTGCCCACCCTCGAAGAGGCCGGCGTGCCGGGCTTCGAGTACGCACCCTGGTACGCCTTTTTCGCCCCCGCCGGCACGCCCGCGCCGGTGCTCGACAAGCTGCACGACAGCATCAACAAGATCCTCTCCAACCCGGCGGTTGCCTCCAAGCTGGGTCAGCAGGGCATCGAGGTGCAGCCGGAATCGCGCCAGCAGTTCGCGCAGACGGTGGATGCTGACATCGTCAAGTGGGGCAAGATCATCAAAGGGCTCGACCTGAAGATCGATAACTAGCCGCGCACTCATGAAAAAAGCCGGCCGCCTGTCAAAAGCGGCCGGCTTTTTTGTTTCGTTTGCGCGGCTAGAACACGCCCAGCATCTTCAGCGGCACGTAAACCGTCATCACCACGATCACGACCAGCGCGATGCCTGCCAGCACGCGCTGCAGTTTCGTCGGGTTGCTGGGCATCTCCCAGGTGCCGGGGTCCCAGCGGTCCATCCAGACCCAGCGGCGCCCAGGCTGGCCGGGGTCCTCTTCGCTCACGTGCTTTCTTTCAGCGCCGTGTCGATCAGCTCATGCAGCTTGCCGAAGTCCGGCTCGCCCAGGTAGCTCTTGATGATGCGGCCCTTCTTGTCGATCAGGAAGGTGGTGGGGGTGATGCTGACGTCGCCAAAGCTCTTGGCAATCTCGCCGCGCGCATCCATCGCGACCTTGAAGGGCAGCTTGTTGCGCTCGCTGAAATTCTTCACATAGGCCGGCGGGTCATAATCCATCGCCACCAGGATGGTTTCCAGGCCGCGGCCCTTGAATTCGTTGTAGGTCTGGGTGAACTTCGGCATCTCGCTGATGCAGGGGGCGCAGGAAGTGGCCCAGAAGTTCACCAGCGTGACCTTGCCCTTGAGGTCGGCGGAAGAGATCAACTCGCCATTGACGGTAGCGAATTGGGTTTGCGGCATGACCTGCTGCTGCGTGAAAGCAACATACGCACCACCAGCCGCTATTGCCAGGCTCGTAACGATCAGGCTAACCTTGAGTGCTGTTTTCATTCCGAAAAACCCTCCGCAGGAGGCAGTCATGCAAAAACAATCAACCGAATTCCAGGCACAAACTGATACGGATCAACAGGCTACGTGGATGCCGCAATCCGCCAGTCCGCATTTTACCCGCAGACGCGTCCTCCTGTTGCTGCCGGCCGCCGCCGGCAGCCTGGTGGTGGCGCCGGCCTGGGCGCTGTCGCTGGCCGACATCAGCAACACTGACGCCATCGCCGGCCTGAAGGGGGCACTTTCTTCCGCCACCGCGAACGCCATCGGTACCCTGGGCGTGGCGAATGGCTTCTGGAACAACCCCAAGGTGAAGATTCCGCTGCCCGAATACCTGGAAAAGGCCAGCGGCATCCTCTCCGCCATGGGCATGAAAAAGCAGCTCGACGACCTGCACGAGCAGATCAACCATGCCGCGGAAAAAGCGGTGGTCGAGGCCAAGCCGATTTTCGTCAGCGCGGTGAAGGCCATGAGCGTGCAAGACGCCAAGGGCATCATCAGCGGCGGCCAGGATTCCGGCACCCAGTTTTTCAAGAGCAAAACTTCCGGTACCCTGCGTGACAAGTTCCTGCCGGTGGTAACGGCAGTGACCCAGCGCATCGGCCTGGCGCAGAAATACAACGAACTGGCCAGCAAGGGCTCGCAATTCGGCCTGGTGAAGGGCGACAACGCCAAGGTCGAGACCTACGTCACCGCCAAATCCCTCGATGGCCTGTTCATCATCATGGCCGATGAAGAGCGCGCGATCCGTGCCGACCCGGTGAAGGCCGGGTCGAGCATCGTCAGCAAGGTGTTTGGGGCGCTACGCTGAGTCGAAAAAAGTACACTCCTACTTTTTTCGAGGCTGATCTGTAAAAAATCGCTGGCAGAGCCGGTCGATTTTTTGACGGAAAAACGACGAAACAAAGGGCGCCTTGGCGCCTTTGTTTTTTTATACCGCGGCTAGTTGGCGCAGGCGGAAGCGTTGCAGCTTGCCGGTCTCGGTGCGTGGCAGGCTTTCCACGTACTCGATGGCGCGCGGGTATTTGTACGGCGCGATGGCGTTCTTTACGTAGTCCTGCAAGGTCTTGGTCATCGCCTGGTTGCCGTAGTAGCCGGGCTTGAGCACCACGTAGGCCTTGACGACCTGCCCGCGGTCCGCGTCGGTTTGGCCGACCACGCCGCACTCGGCCACCGCCTCGTGCGCCAGCAGGCAGGACTCCACCTCCGGCCCGGCGATGTTATAGCCGGCGGAAATGATCATGTCGTCGGTGCGCGCCTGATAGAAAAAATAGCCGTCGGCATCCATCAGGTAGGCGTCGCCGGTCAGGTTCCAGCCGTTTTTCACGTAGTTGACCTGGCGCGGATCGTCGAGATAGCGGCAGCCGGTCGGGCCCTTCACCGCCAGTTTGCCCACCGTGCCGGGCGGGCATTCGTGCCCGTTTTCGTCCTGCACCTGCGCGATGTAGCCGGGAATTGCGCGGCCGGTGGCGCCGCGGCGCACCGTTTCCGGCGTGTGCGAAATGAAGATGTGCATCATCTCGGTGGCGCCGATGCCGTCGATGATTTCGATGCCGGTGGCCTCCTTGAACAACTGGCGGGTGGCATCCGGCAGGGCTTCGCCGGCGGAAACGCATTTTTTCAGCGACTTGAGCTTATGCGCCTTGGCCAGCGCCGCCATCTGGCGATAGAAGGTCGGCGCGGTGAAGCAGACGGTCGCCTTGAAGTTGTCGATGGTGCGCAACAACAGATCAGGGTTGAGCTTTTCCACCAGCACGGTGGAAGCGCGCGCGCGCATCGGGAAGGCCAGCATGCCGCCCAGCCCGAAGGTAAAGGCGATCGGCGGCGTGCCGCAAAAAATGTCGTCCTTCGTCGCCTTCAGGCAGGAGCGCGGAAAGCAATCGCACATGGCGATGATGTCACGATGGAAATGCACCGTGCCCTTGGGCTCGCCGGTGGTGCCGGAAGTGAAGGCGATCATCGCGATGTCGTCGGCGGCGGTATCAACGGCGGTGTATTCGCCCGATTTGAAACTCAGCAACTCCTCGATCGAGCCGCCTTCGCCGTCGTCGAAATAGCCAACGCGCGTCAGCGTCGGGCAAAAGTGCTCGCCGTTGGGAATCATGCAATTGGCGATTTCCTGCCACAGTGGCTGGCTGCACAGCGCGTGGGTGATCTGCGCCCGGTCGATCACCTGCTTCAATTCCTTGGCGCGCAACAGCGGCATGGTCGCCACGGCGATGAGCCCCGCCTTGATCGCCGCCAGCCAGCACACCGCCATCATGGCGTTGTTCGGCCCGCGCAGCAGCACGCGGTTGCCGGGCTTGAGGCCGAAATCCTCGGTCAGCACCTGGGCGACGCGGTTCACCCGGTTTTGCAACTGCGCGTAAGTGGCGCAGACCGGCTTGCCTTCCACCGGCATCCAGATTGCAGGGCGGTTGCCGTCACCCTCCGCCACGGCGCGGTCCAGCAGTTCGGCGGCGGCGTTGAGCCGCGCCGGGTATTGCAGCCCGGGCAGGGGGAAGAGGAATTCGGGCCACTGGCTCTTCGGCGGCAGGCGGTCGCGGGCGAAGGTGTCGATCAGGGTGCTCATGGTTGCCGGTTTACCTTTCATGGCCTTTCATGGTCTCGCGCGCGATGATCAGCTTTTGCACTTCGGTGGCACCCTCGTAGATGCGCAAGGCGCGGATCTCGCGGTACAGCCGCTCCACCGTCTCGCCCGATTTCACGCCCAGGCCGCCGAACATCTGCAGCGCGCGGTCGATCACCGCCTGCGCGTTTTCGGTGGCGGTCATCTTGGCCATCGCGGCCTCGCGGGTGGCGCGCTCGCCGGCGACGTCGCGCTGCCACGCGGCGCGATAGGTGAGAAGCGCCGCGCTGTCGATCATGGTCGCCATCTCGCCGATCGCCGCCTGCGTCAATTGCAGGTCGGCCAGTGTGGCGCCGAACATCGGCCGCGATTTCGCCCGTTTGAGCGCCTCGTCCATCGCCCGGCGCGCGAAGCCCAGCGCGGCGGCGGCGACCGAGGCGCGAAAGATGTCCAGCGTTGCCATCGCCAGCTTGAAGCCGGCGCCTTCCTCGCTTAACAGTTGCGTGGCCGGCACCCGCGCGTTATCAAACCTGAGACGCGCGAGTGGGTGGGGCGCGATCACCTCGATACGCTCGGCGATCGACAGGCCCGGCGTGTTCGCATCGACGATGAAGGCGCTGATGCCTTTCGCGCCGCGGCTGGCGGCGTCGCTGCGCGCGAAGACGACGTAGAAGTCGGCGATGCCGCCGTTGGAAATCCAGGTCTTCTCGCCGTTCAATACATAAGCATCGTCGTCGCGCCGCGCACTCATCGCCATCGCGCCGACGTCCGAACCCGCCTCGGGTTCGGACAGCGCGAAGGCGGCGATCGCCTGGCCTGCCGCCACTTTCGGCAGGTAGGCGGCTTTTTGTGCCGCCGAGCCGGCGAGCGTAATCGCGCCGCTGCCCAGGCCCTGCATGGCAAAGGCGAAATCCGCCAGGCCTTCGTGATACGCCAGGTGCTCGCGGATCATGCAAAGCGAGCGCGAATCCAGCGCGTCCAGCGCGCCGCCGTGCGCCTTCGGCACCGCATAGCGCGTGAAGCCTGCCTGCGCCAGGCGCTGCACCAGGTCGCGGCAGGCGGCATCGACTTCGGGCGTGGTATGCGGATGCGCGAAGCCTTTCAGGCCATGTGGCAACCAGGCGTCGAGCTCGCGCGCCAGATCGCGATGCTCGGGAGTGAAAAACGGCCAGTCGAGATAGGTGCGGTCCATCGCTGCCTCAATTGCCTTCGAACTTCGGCTTTTGTTTCGCCGCGAAGGCATGATAGGCGCGGTGGAAATCCTGCGTCTGCATGCAGATCGCCTGCGCCTGCGCTTCGGCCTCGATCGCCTCGTCCACGCTCATGTCCCACTCGACGTGCAACTGGTTCTTGGTCATGCCGTGGGCGAAGGTCGGGCCCTCCGCCAGGGTCTGCGCCAGCGCCCGGGCTTCCTGCAATACCGCCTCGCCGGGGACGAGGCGGTTGAAAAAGCCCCAGCGCTCGCCTTCTTCCGCGCTCATGCTGCGCCCGGTGTACAGCAGTTCGGCCGCGCGCCCCTGGCCGATGATGCGCGGCAGGATGGCGCAGGCGCCCATGTCGCAGCCGGCCAGGCCGACGCGGGTGAAGAGGAAGGCGGTTTTCGCCTGCGGCGTGCCGATGCGCAGGTCGGCTGCCATCGCCATGATGGCGCCGGCGCCGGCGCAAACGCCATCCACCGCGGCGATGATCGGCTGCGGGCAATGGCGCATCGCCTTTACCAGGTCGCCAGTCATGCGGGTGAATTGCAGCAGCTCGGGCATCGCCAGCTTGGTCAGGGGCCCGATGATCTCGTGCACGTCGCCGCCGGAGCAGAAGTTGCCGCCGCTGCCGGCCATCACCACCACCTTGATATCGCAGGCATGGGCCAGCGCACGGAACAGGTCGCGCAGCTCCGCATAGGAGTCGAAGGTAAGGGGATTCTTGCGCTCCGGGCGGTTCAGCGTGATGGTCGCCACCGCGCCTTGCGCCTGCCAGAGAAAGTGTCTGGCCTGGTAGCCCGCCAGGGGCTGCAGGGCTTGCAGGGTGGGTTCGCTCATGCGCCAGGTTCCTTCAAAGTGGTCTTGAGACGCCCAAGCAGCCCGTGGAGGGCATGGCGCTCGGTTTCGGTGAGACCGCCGACCAGGCTTACCACCCATTGCTCGTGCTGCGCGGCCATTTTGGCGAAGCTCTTGCGCCCGGTGGGGGTAAGTTTGAGCAGGAAGGCGCGGCGGTCGCTGGCGTCGGTCTCGCGCTGCACCAGCCCTTCCTTCACCAACTGGTCGGCGATGCCGGTGACGTTGCCGCCGGTCACCATCAGGCGGCGCGACAATTCCCCCATTTTCATCCCGCCCGGGTGGCGGTAGAGTTGCGCCATCAGGTCGAAGCGCGGCAGGGTGCACTGGAAATCGGCGCGCAAGTCGGCGCGGATCTGCGCCTCGATCAGGTTGGTGCAGGTAAGCAGGCGCAGCCACAGGCGCAGCGCCTCGTGGTCGCCCTCGATCAGGCGCGATTCCTGGTCCAGCACGGCGTCTTCCTCGCTGCGCGCCTCGGCACCGGCGGCGGTTTCCTGTTTCATGGGAAATTACTTTAGATGTCAAATAACGAGGTGTCAAGAGCGCTGCGCGTACGCGCCGCTATAATTCGCCCCGGTCTTCTGATCACGCAGACAACTTCCATGATCGGCAATCTGCTTTCCAGCGTTTTCAACCGGGGGATCGGTGCAGCGCAACCCGCGCCGGCGGCCGTGCCCGTCGCGGCGCCGGCTACTGCAGCGCCTGCCGCCGAGCCCGCACCTGCGGACAACGCCGGCGGACTGATCGAACGCGAGGAGTTCTTCCGCCGCAAGAAACTGGAAACCGACCTCGCCACCCTGTGGATGCAGGGGCAGCTGGTCTTGCAGGCGCTGATGGCCGATCCGCGCCATGCCGATCCGAAACGCCTGGAGCGCTACGGCTGGAAGTCGTATTCACAGAGCGATGAAGACGGCATCCTGGCGGAGATATTGCAGCGCATCGGCGTCAAGCACCGCACCTTCGTCGAATTCGGCGCCGGCGACGGCCTGGAGAACAACACCACCTGGCTCTTGGCGCAGGGCTGGCGCGGCTTGTGGATGGACGGCGGCGAATACAACGCCGATCTCGTCAAACTCGGCTTCGCGCCGCTGCTGGCGCACGGCGTGCTGCAATTCCAGCGCGTTTTCGTCACCCTCGAGAATGTCGACGAACTGATCGCCGCGGCAGGCCTGGGCGCGGAGGTCGATGTGCTGTCGATCGACGTCGACGGCAACGACGTCTATCTCTGGGAAGCGATTAGCCGTACCAGCGCGCGCGTGGTGGTGATCGAGTACAACGGCAAGTTCCCGCCGCCTTCCACGTGGTCCATCGCCTATAACCCGGCGCATCTGTGGAAGGGCGACGACTACATGGGGGCTTCGCTTGGCGCGCTGGTGGAGGTTGGTCGGGCCAAGGGCTATCGACTCGCCGGCTGCAACTTCGCCGGGAATAACGCGTTTTTCGTGCGCGACGACCTCGCGGGCGACCTGTTTGCCTCCCCGGCGACCGCCGAGCACCTGTACCAGCCGGCGCGCTATGACCTGATCCATGCCTACCGCTCCGGCCACGGCGCCAACTCGCTTTCCGTGGTGCGCGGCGCGCAGCAGGCGCTCGGGCTGGACTTTGACATGGCGCAGGTGGCGGCCTTCTGCAAGCCGCATGTGCCGTAAGGCAAGGCGCCGCGCCGCGCTATACTTGCCCCGATGATTCACAAGAGCCTGGGACGAGACCGGGCGCGCGCCATCCATGATCGGTAACCTGATATCCAACGTGCTGGTCCGCAAGCCAGGCGAGACCGCGGCGCCGCTGCCTGCCGGGGCGGCGCCGACAGTCGAACCAGAGGCTGCCGCCGTGCAACCGCCCGCCGCCCCCGTGCAAGCGCCTGCCGCCGAGGTGGGCGCGCGCGACGAGTTTTACCGCCGCAAGGAATACGAGCGCGGTCAGGCCGAACTCTGGCTGCGCGCCCAGCGATTGTTGCGCAGCTTGCGCACCGATCCTGACTGGGCCGATCCGAAGCGCCTGGAACGGTTCGGCGCGAAGGTCTATTCGCAAAACGACGAGGACGGCATCCTCGCCGAAATCTTCCGGCGCATCGGCGTCAGGCACAAGACCTTCGTCGAATTCGGCGTCGGCGACGGCCTGGAGAACAACACCGCCTGGCTGCTGGCGCAAGGCTGGCGCGGCCTGTGGATGGATGGCGGCGACGAAAACGCCAAAATGATCAGCTACGGCTTCCAGCCGCTGATCGAGCGCGGCGTGCTGCAGTTCCGCCAGGCCTTCATCACGCGCGACAATGTCGACGAACTGATCGCCGGCGCCGGGCTGGGCGCCGAAATCGATTTGCTGTCGATCGATGTCGACGGCAACGACCTCTACTTGTGGGAGGCGATCAACTGCATCAGCCCGCGTGTCGTAAGCATCGAATACAACGCCAAGTTTCCCCCGCCTGCGGCCTGGCGCATTGCCTACAATCCCACGCACACCTGGAAAGGCGACGACTACATGGGCGCCTCGCTAGGGGCGATCCAACGGGTCGCGCAGGCCAAAGGCTATCGGCTGGCCGGCTGCAACCTTGCGGGGGTCAACTGCTTTTACGTGCGCGAAGACTTGGCGTATGGCCATTTCGCCGAGCCGGCGAGCCCGGAGCATCTGTACCAGCCGGCGCGCTACGACCTGATCTACGCCTATCGCGGCGGGCACGGCGCGACCTCCCTCTCCATCATCCAGGGTGCCAGCGAGGCACTCGGGCTGGCCATTGATGTCCCTAAGGTCGACGCTACCTATACGCCCGACGTGCCTTGACCGCCTCGTCAGGCAGCGTCGGTTTGTGCTGCCCGAGGCTATAATCGATTCAAACAGCAACTGCATTCATACATTCTTTCGGGGAGCATGGCGTGGACGATCTACAAGCAAACAAGTACATGCATGACCTGCTGGGCCTGATGGTGTCGAAGAAGGGCTCGGACCTGTTCATCGCCCCGGATTTCGCACCCTCGATCAAGATCGACGGCAAAATCACCCCGGTAGCCAACCAGAAGCTGGCCGCCGACCATACCAAGCTGTTCGCCTACGCGCTGATGAACGACAAGCAGCGCCGCGAGTTCGAGACTGAGCGCGAGTGCAACTTCGCCATCTCGCCCGAAGGCATCGGCCGCTTCCGCGTCAACGTGTTCTGGCAGCAGGAGCACGTCAGCATGGTCTGCCGCACCATCGCCACCAAGATCCCGACCATCGAGGACCTGGGCCTGCCGCAGGATCTCAAGGAAATCGTCATGGCCAGGCGCGGGCTGATCCTGATGGTCGGCGGCACCGGCTCGGGCAAGAGCACCTCGCTGGCGGGGATGATCAATCATCGCAACGCCAATTCCAGCGACCACATCGTCACCATCGAAGACCCGGTCGAATACGTGCACCCGAACCAGAGCAGCCTGATCTCGCAGCGCGAAATCGGCCGCGACACCCTGTCGTGGGAAAACGCGCTGAAGAACACCCTGCGCCAGGCGCCGGACGTGATTTTCATCGGCGAAATCCGCGAGAAGGAAGTGATGGAGCACGCGCTCGCCTTCGCCGAGACCGGCCACCTGTGCATGGCCACCCTGCACGCCAACAACGCCAACCAGGCGATCGACCGCGTACTCAACTTCTTCTCGACCGAAAAGCGCGCCCAGGTGCTGATGGACCTGTCGCTCAACCTGCGCGCCATCATCTCGCAGCGCCTGATCCGCAAGGCCGACGGCCGCGGGCGCGCGGCGGCGGTGGAAATCATGCAGAACACTCCGCTGATCGCCGACATGATCTACAAGGGCGAGATCAACGAGATCAAGGAAGGCATGATCAAGGCCAAGGAAAACGGCTGCCGCACCTTCGACATGGCGCTGTTCGACCTGGCCGAAGCCGGTGTCATCACCCGCGAAGAGGCGGTGCGCAACGCCGATTCGGTCAACGACATCCGCGTGCGCTTCAAGCTTGAATCCAAGAGCGCCGGCGGGATGGACGAGTTCAAGGGGGCCGCCGGCCTCACGCTGGACGAAGACGTGACCCGCAAGCTCGGGCTGAACAAGAAGATCT
>DASYEQ010000123.1:0-47224 GCA_036498945.1 Burkholderiales bacterium
TTTTGCGCCGCGCTGGATGCGCCGCACGACTGCGTCATGTCCAACGCCGTCGGCTTTTTTTCGCAAAAAGGCAACGAGGCCTATCGAGGCCACCTGGATCTCGATGACGTGCTGGTGGTCCAGCTCGCCGGGCGCAAGAAATGGCGCATTTTCGAGCGCCAGGCGCCGCGCCGCGCCGACATGTTCGACCTGCCCCCGGAAAAAATGGGCAGGCAGGTGGCCGAGTTCGAGGCGCTGCCAGGCGACGCCCTCTATATGCGCAGCAAGACGCCACACCTGGTCGAGACCTCCGGCGACTATTCACTGCACCTGTCCTTCGACATCTGCGATCGCAACGTCAGCCCGGAAACCGCGCTGCACATGCTGGTGGGGGAATTCGATCACGACGCCAGCCCTTCATACACGTCCACCAGCGGCGTGCTGGAAAAGCTGATGCAGCACGCCGGCTCGCCCGCCTACCAGGCAAAGGTGGCCGATCTGCAGGCGCTGCAGAAGGAGAACTATCAGCGCGCCCGCGCCATGTTGGGCAGCAACCGCGTCGCAGCGCTCGACCGCTTCATCGTCCAGGAAGCGCGCAACAAGAAGTAGCCGGGGCAGGGCGCCGTGGCGCCCCTCGTCGCGCTTTCAGTCCACCGTGATGGCCGCATCCTTGGCGATCTTGCCCCAGCGCTGCCATTCCGCCTGCAGCATCTTGTCGGCTTCGGCCGGCGTCGTGTTGGCCGGGTCCAGGCCCTGTTTCATCAGGGCCTCGCGGATTTCCTTCGATTTCAGCGCCTCATTGAGCGCACGGTTCAGGCGCGCCAGCACGTTCTTGGGCGTTGCCTTGGGCGCGACGATCACGTGCCAGCCACCAATCACCACCGGGTAGCCCTGTTCGCTGAAGGTCGGTACATCCGGTGTACTGGCCGCGCGAGCGGCAGTGGTGGTGCCGAGCAGCTTGACGTGGCCGCTCTTGGCCTGCGGCACGGCGACCGACAAGGGCACGAAGAACGCGTCCACCTGGCTGGAGGACACCGCGGTGATCGCCGGCGCCGCGCCCTGGAAGGGCACGTGCAGCAGGTTCAGCCCCGCCGTCTGCTTGAACTGCTCGAAGGCGATCTGCGAAGTGCTGCCCACGCCCCAGGAAGCGAAGGAAAGCTTGCCCGGATGCTCCTTGGCGTAGGTGACAAATTCCTTCAGGTTGTCCACCGGCAGTTTCGGGTTCACCACCAGGGCGAAGGGGAAGTAATCCATCACCCCGACGGCGGCGAAATCCTTGATCGCGTCGTACGGCACCTTCTTGTAGATGTGCGGATTGATGGCGTGGGTCTCGGCGGTGGCTTCCAGTACGGTGTAGCCGTCGGCGGGCGCCCGCGCCACCGCCTCGGCGCCGATCATCGCGTTGGCGCCTGGCTTGTTGTCCACCACCACCGACTGCTTGAGTGCATCGCTCATGCCGCGGGCGACGATGCGCGCCACCACATCGGCATTGCCGCCGGCAGTAAACGGCACGACGAAGCGCACCGGGTGGTCGGGAAAGCCTGTGGTTTGCGCCAGGCTGAGGCCGGGCAACAGAAAGGCTGCGGCGGCCGCGGCCGCCAGGGGGAATTTGCGCATTGAGGTCTCCTCTGTGACAGGTGCGGGCGCTCTTGGCGGCGCCTTTCGGGAAAATCGGGCGTTATTCTTCGACGATCTCGAAATCGTGGGTGATGGCGGCGGTCGATTCCAGCATTGCGGTGGCCGAGCAGTATTTCTCGTGGCTGCGCTTGATCGCATGCTCCACCAGCTGGGCGCGCAGGCCGCGGCCGCGCACGATGAAATGCAGGTGGATCTTGGTGAATACCTTGGGATCCTTCTCCGCGCGCTCGGATTCCAGGCGCACTTCGCAGCCGGTGATCGGCTGGCCGCTGTTTTTCAGGATCAGCACCACATCATAAGCGGTGCAGCCGCCGGTGCCCAGAAGCACCATTTCCATCGGCCGCGGCCCCAGATTGCGCCCGCCGCCTTCCGGGGCGCCATCCATTACAACCGCATGCCCGCTGCCGGTTTCGGCCATGAAAGCCATACCTTGCGGCCCCACCCACTTGACTACGCTTTGCATGAAAACCACCCATCGAGCCTGAATCGGTCCATTTTACCGCATGCGTCCCCCTTAGTTTTTACCCTTAAATTCAGGGGCTTGGATTATTCTTTTGTCATAAGTGGGTTATGTTGCAATGCGGTAACTTATCTCGTGCAGAAGTAAACATATACTTAATAGAGAATAATGACCGCCGGTCATAATTAGATATTGAGATTTCAAGTGATTGTTTTT
Organism: Burkholderiales bacterium; assembly: GCA_036498945.1. Taxonomy (GTDB): domain Bacteria; phylum Pseudomonadota; class Gammaproteobacteria; order Burkholderiales; family JAEUOS01; genus JAQGMJ01. Next base: position 2,294 of record DASYEQ010000123.1, read on the forward strand.
TTGTGATTTATTTCACGTATTTCTTGAGGTGTGGCAAATTGAATACAGGTGCAACAAAAAAATCGAAGCAGCTCTTGCATTGCACAAATGCTACTGGTATTATTCATCCCGTAGTGAACGAATTCGGCGCGGTTTGAGAGGCAAGTCTTCGAGATCCGCAATTCAGCGAGCACCGGTAAGTATTTGGTGTGGCGCGGTTGAAGCCCCGGAAACGTTTCACGCCAAGTTTGTCTCCTCCACCCTCCTCCTTTGGTGGATTAAGCCCAAGCCTCAGTGCTTGGGCTTTTTTTTTGGTATGGTCCGGGAGCAGTGGGGCCGCTTTGTAGCGAGGGCGCGGCAAAAATCCAAGCAAAGCGTTGACCTGCAAGACATTTGCAGGCTACAATGATGGGCTTCGCGTCAAAAAGCCTATTGCGCGTGCCAGCCGGCGAATTTGAATCACTGAGTTCATGCCGGAACCGTACGCAGCAGCGCCGGGAGCTTCATCCCCGGCTTGAAGTCCGGGCCTTGACGCTAATTCGAATCCGAGCTTTAAGCAACGTAGATTAGAGGTTGCAATGAAAACCTTTTCCGCCAAGCCGCATGAAGTCAAGCGCGACTGGTTCGTCATCGATGCCAAGGACCTGGTCCTGGGCCGCGTCGCCGTTGAGATCGCCCGCCGCCTGCGCGGCAAGCACAAGCCCGAGTTCACCCCGCACGTGGACACCGGCGACTTCATCGTCGTGGTCAATGCCGCCGCCCTGCGCGTGACCGGCAACAAGGCCAATGACAAGAAGTATTTCCGCCACTCCGGCTACCCCGGCGGTATCTACGAAACCAACTTCACCAAGATGCAGGCCCGTGCTCCCGGTCGTGCTCTGGAAAAGGCGGTCAAGGGTATGTTGCCCAAGGGTCCGCTCGGCTACGCGATGATCAAGAAGCTCAAGGTCTACGCCGAAGATAGCCACCCGCACACTGCCCAGCAGCCCAAAACCCTGACGCTGCAATAAGCGCGCAGGCTACGAGACTACGAAACGAGGTCACTGAATCATGGTTGACAACAAAAACTACGGTACCGGCCGCCGCAAGACCGCCGTTGCCCGCGTGTTCATGAAGGCCGGCAAAGGCGCCATCGTCGTCAACGGCAAGCCCGTGGACGAGTTCTTTGCCCGCGAAACCGGCCGCATGATCGTGCGTCAGCCGCTGGAGCTGACCAAGCATCTCGAGACGTTCGACATCAAGGTCAACGTCAACGGCGGCGGCGAGTCCGGCCAGGCCGGCGCGGTGCGCCACGGCATCACCCGCGCGCTGATCGATTATGACGCCACCCTCAAGCCCGTGCTGTCCAAGGCTGGTCTCGTCACCCGCGACGCCCGTGAGGTTGAGCGTAAGAAGGTCGGCCTGCACAAGGCGCGACGCAGGAAGCAATTCTCCAAGCGCTGATCGGTTTTCGGCCTTGCCAAAAGGGTCGCCGGTTCGGCGGCCCTTTTTGTTTTGTGCGCCGGCCCGATGTATTGTGCGCAAGCCCGCTGTAAGTTGCGTGGCGACCCTGAAACCGGTCGCGTTCCCTGTTAGCATCGCGTGTGTCTCAAAGAGGTGAATCATCATGGTGAAGATCGGCATCGTCGGCGGTACGGGATATACCGGAGTGGAGTTGTTGCGCCTGCTGTCGCGCCATCCGCAGGCCAAGCTGATGGCCATCACCTCGCGTAAGGAGGCCGGCATGCCGGTCTCCGAGATGTTTCCCAGCCTGCGCCGCGTCGTCGATCTCAAGTTCAGCACGCCGGATGAAGCCGATCTCAATTCCTGCGACGTGGTGTTTTTCGCCACCCCGCACGGCGTGGCAATGAACATGGGGCCGGAACTGGTGAACGCCGGCGTGAAGATCATCGATCTCGCCGCCGACTTTCGCCTGAAAGATCCGAAGATGTTCGAGCAGTGGTACAAGATGCCGCACACGGCACTGAACCTTCTCGAAGAAGCCGTATACGGTCTGCCCGAACTCAATCGCGAGCGCCTGAAAAAGGCGCGCGTGGTCGGCATGCCCGGCTGCTACCCCACCACCGTGCAACTGGGGCTGAAGCCGCTGCTGGAAAACAAGCTGATCGACGCCACGCATATCATTTCCGACAGCAAATCGGGCGTCTCCGGCGCCGGCCGCAAGGGGGAGATCAATCTCCTGTTCTCCGAGGCCGCGGACAATTTCATGTCCTACGGCGTCAAGGGGCATCGTCATCATCCGGAGATCGTGCAGGAGCTCTCGCGCCTTGCCGGCAGCCAGGTCGGCCTGATCTTCAGTCCGCACCTGACGCCGATGATCCGCGGCATGCAATCAACGATTTACGCGCGTATCACCAAGGAAGCCGATTTCCAGAAACTCTACGAGGAAACCTACGCCGGCGAGCCTTTCGTCGACGTCATGCCGCCCGGCTCGGCGCCTGATACCCGCTCGGTGCGCGGCGCCAACACCTGCCGGCTGGCGATCCATCGTCCCCACAATGGCGACACCCTGATGATCCTCTCGGTGATCGACAACCTCACCAAGGGTGCTGCCGGCCAAGCCGTGCAGGCGATGAACCTGGCATGTGGCCTGCCCGAAACCATGGGCCTGGAAGGCGTGGGCCTGGTCCCCTGACCGGCCCTTAGGCGGGTGCGTCGCCCGCCGCCTCTGACTGCCTATGCCCTGGAATTTCCGTTCCCTGCGTTTCCTGCGCCGCCGCATGACGATTGCGGCGCCGAGGATGTCGGTGCGTACTCACACACCCTGGTATCTGCGCGCAGTCTTCTGGATCGTCGTCCTTTCGGTTTCCACCGCGGGCGCCGCCTGGGTCTATGATGCCGGGCGCAAGATTGCCGGTTTCGACCGTACCGAAGTGCGTCAGGAACTGACCGACTTGCGCAGTCGCACCGCCCAGTTGACCGAGGAAAACAACCGCCTGAAGGCGCTGCAGAATTCCGCCGATAGCCAGATGGCGATCGAGCGCACCACGCAAAAGCGTATGGCCGAGCAGATGAAGACCCTGGAAACCCAGAATTCCCGCCTGAAGGAAGACGTCGGCCTATTCGAGGCCATGGTTTCCACCGACCGCAAGGAGGGCAGCTTTGCCATCAACGGCTTCAAGGTCGAGGTGGACGGCCAAGTCCTCAAGTACCGCATGCTGCTGACCCGCGGCGCCCGTACCGGCAGCATCATGGCCGGCAATCAGGAGCCAGACTTCTCCGGCCGGCTGGTGTTCGAGGTCACTCCCCAGCCGGGAGCCGACGGCACGAACGGTGCTATGATCCGATTGCCTGCTGCCGACGACCCGGCTGCCCAGGCCACCCAGGTTAAATTCCGCTTTTTCCAGCGCGCCGAAGGCAGCCTCATGCTGCCGCCAGGGGTCCGCCCAAAACAAGTGCTTGTGCGTTTGCTGGAGGGCAACGCACTCAAGGCCACCGAGACCGCCGTCCCCGCCGACGCCAAGAGTTGAGGAGAGGTTCATGATAGGCAAGAAAAGCAAGCCCCAGACGACGATCGAAAGCCTGATCGGCGCCACCACCATCATCGAAGGCGACGTCGTTTTCACCGGCGGGCTGCGCATCGACGGCACCGTCAAAGGCAACGTTGCCGCGTCCACCGGCAGCACCGAAACCAACAGCACCCTGGTGGTGAGCGAATCGGCGCGCATCCAGGGCGAGATCCGCGCCGCCCACGTGGTGGTCAACGGCGCCGTCGACGGTCCGATTTACGTCAGTGAATACCTTGAACTGCAGCCCAAGGCCCGGGTTACCGGTGACGTGCATTACAAAACGCTGGAAATCCATCTCGGCGCGACGGTGGACGGCAAACTGGAACACACCGGCGGCGAGGCCCGCAACAGCAATCTCAAGCTGGCCGCCAACAACGCCTGACGGCCAGCGAGACTGCCGCATCCGCCAAAGGCCGGGGGCCGTGCGGAGGCGGCCAAAAGCCGTAAGTAACGGTTTTTATTCGAAAATACCCCTATTGTCCGTGGGTTTGAAGTTCCTGCCCGCTGGCCCCATAATGGGGGTATTGAGGGTGCTTTGCGCACCTAGCCAGATAGCCTAGGATCTTTCATGAATGCTCCCGTCGAAATTCCCGCTCCTTTCATCTTCACCGAAAGCGCTGCCAACAAGGTGGCGAGCCTGATCGAGGAAGAAGGCAACGCCGATCTCAAGCTGCGTGTGTTCGTTTCCGGCGGCGGCTGCTCAGGCTTCCAGTACGGCTTTACGTTCGACGAAGCCGTCAATGAAGACGATACCATGATGGAAAAGAACGGCGTCAAGCTGCTGATCGATTCCATGAGCTACCAGTACCTGGTTGGCGCCGAGATCGACTACAAGGAAGACCTCGAAGGCGCGCAGTTCGTGATCAAGAACCCGAACGCCACCACCACTTGCGGCTGCGGTTCCTCGTTCTCGGTTTAAGCCGGCATCGCCAAAAACAAAAAGCGCCCTAGGGCGCTTTTTGTTTTTGCGGGACAGTCGCTATTTGGCGTGGTGGGCAAGGAAGTCGCGGTACGCGTCTGCCAGGCCGGTTTCCAGGGTGAAACGGGGCTGCCAGCCGGTGCCGTGCAGCTTCGAGACGTCGAGCAGCTTGCGTGGCGTGCCGTCCGGCTTGCTCGGGTCGAACACGAATTCGCCTTGGTAACCCACCGCCTTCTTGATCAGCCCGGCCAGTTCCAGGATGGTCTGGTCGATGCCGGTGCCGACGTTGACCAGCGGCGCCACGGTCTTCGATTGCGTAAGCGCGTCGAAAGCCGCCTCCGGTAGTTCCAGCAGATGCACACAGGCGTCCGCCATGTCGTCCGAATGCAGGAACTCGCGCAGCGGCCTGCCGCTGCCCCAGATCTCCACCTGGCGCGCGCCCGATTTCTTCGCCTCGTGCATCTTGCGCAGCAGCGCCGGAAGCACGTGGGAATTCTTCAGGTCGTAGTTGTCGCCGGGGCCGTACAGGTTGGTCGGCATGGCGGCAAGAAAGCGCGCACCGTGCTGGCGATTGTAGCTCCAGCACATCTCCACCCCGGCGATTTTCGCCAGCGCGTAGGCGCGGTTGGTGGCCTCCAGCGGGCCCGTCAGCAAGTAATCCTCGCGAATCGGCTGCGGGCAGTCGCGCGGATAGATGCAGGATGAGCCGAGGAACAGCAGGCGCTTCGCACCATGCGTCCAGGCCTGGTGGATCACGTTGGTCTGGATTGCCAGGTTCTCGCGTATGAAATCGGCCGGGTAGGTGTCGTTGGCGAGAATGCCGCCGACCTTTGCTGCGGCCAGCAGCACGTATTCCGGCTGCTGGTCGGCGAAAAACGCCCGCGTCGCCTGTGCATCGGTGAGGTCGAGTTCAGCGTGTGTGCGCGTCACCAGGTTGGTGTAGCCGGCACCTTCCAGGCGCCGAACCAGTGCCGATCCGGCTAAACCGCGGTGGCCGGCGACGTAGATCCGGGCCGATTTTTGCAATGCCGCGCTCATGCCTATTCCTGCGGGTCGATGGCGGTATAGCCGTGCTTACGCACCAGTGCGTCGCGCTCGGCCAGTATCAGGTCTTCGCGCGCCATTTCGGCCACCAGCGCCTGGAACGAGACTTTCGGCGTCCAACCCAGCAGCCGCTTGGCCTTCGACGGGTCGCCCAACAGGGTCTCCACCTCCGCAGGGCGGAAATAGCGCGGATCGACCGCCACCACCACCTTGCCGGTAGCGTTGCGCGCCTTCTGTTCCAGGCCGCTGCCCTCCCACGACAGTTTCATGCCCAGTTCGGTGGCCGCAGCGTCGACGAACTCGCGCACGCTGAACTGCTGACCGGTGGCAATGACGAAGTCCTCGGGTTTTTCCTGCTGCAGCATCAGCCACTGCATCTCGACGTAATCCTTCGCGTGGCCCCAGTCGCGCCTGGCCTCCAGGTTGCCCAGGTACAGGCAGTCCTGCGAACCCAGCTTGATGCGCGCCAGCGCGCGGGTGATTTTGCGCGTGACGAAAGTCTCGCCGCGCAGCGGCGACTCATGGTTGAACAGGATACCGTTGCAGGCGTAGATGCCATAGGCTTCGCGGTAGTTCACCGTGATCCAGTAAGCATAGAGCTTGGCCACCGCGTATGGGCTGCGCGGGTAGAAGGGGGTGGTCTCCTTCTGCGGCACTTCCTGCACCAGGCCGTAGAGCTCGGAGGTCGATGCCTGGTAGAAGCGGGATTTTTTCTCCAGGCCGAGGATGCGGATGGCCTCGAGCACGCGCAGAGCGCCCATGGCGTCGGAGTTTGCCGTATATTCCGGCTCTTCGAAGGAGACGGCGACGTGGCTTTGCGCGCCGAGGTTGTAGATCTCGTCGGGCTGCACCGCCTGCACCACGCGGATGATGCTCATCGAATCCGTCAGGTCGCCATGGTGCAGGATCAGGCGCCGGCCCTGTTCGTGCGGGTCCTGGTAGAGGTGGTCGATGCGCGCCGTGTTGAACAGCGAGGAACGGCGCTTGATGCCGTGGACCTCGTAGCCCTTTGCGAGCAGGAATTCCGCCAGGTAGGCGCCGTCCTGGCCGGTAATGCCGGTGATGAGTGCTTTTTTGGGCATGATTGCCGGGCGGACCCGGTCGGAAATCGTGTTCAACCTATAATTATATGTTCTCTTCGCTCCCACCCACGCGTTCGTGCGCCTTAAAGTCTGCCAACTCTGCGCTGTCGACTACACCGTCAAATACCTGCTCACCCCGCTGATCGACGGCATGCGCCGCGCCGGCTGGGAGGTGATCGCGGTATGCAGCGACGAGGGCGGCGTCGGCGAGCTGCGCGCCCATGGTTACGAGGTCCGCACCGTCGGCATCTCGCGCGGGCTCAATCCGGCGCGGCACCTGGTTTCGCTGCTGCGCCTGATCCGCCTGTTCCGGCGCGAGAAATTCGACGTGGTGCACGCGCACACGCCGGTGGCCGCGCTGGTGGGGCGCATTGCTGCCCGCGCGGCTGGCGTGCCGCTGATTGTCTACACCGCGCATGGCTTTTATTTCCATGAGCAGATGCGTCCGCTGCCGCGCACGATCTTCACTTTCCTTGAATGGATGGGCGGTCGCTGCACTGACCTCTTGTTCACCCAAAGCGAGGAAGACGCGGTGACGGCGGTCGAAAAGCGTTTCCTGCCGGCCGACCGTGTGCTGGCGATCGGCAACGGTGTCGACATCGAACGCTTCAATCCGCGGGCCGCGCGTCCGCGCCAGGCCACCCGCGCCGAACTCGGCGTGCCGGAAAACGCGGTGCTGATCGGCATGATCGGCCGCATGGTGGCCGAAAAAGGCTTCGGTGAATTCTTCGAGGCGGCTGCCGCCGTCGCGGCGCAGGCGCCGGAAGCCTATTTCGTCGTCATCGGCGGTCACCTGGCGAGCGAGCGCGACGCCGGCATCGACGCGCAGCTGGCGCGCGCGCGGGCGGCGCTGGGCGAGCGCCTGATCCTGGCCGGCGTGCGCAGCGACATGCCGGATCTGTTCGCCGCCATGGACGTTTTCACCCTGCCGTCCTATCGCGAGGGCATGCCGCGCACCATCATCGAAGCCATGCACATGGCGCGCGCGGTGGTGGCGACCGATATCCGCGGCTCGCGCGAGGAGGTGGTGCCCGGTCTCACCGGCCTGCTGGTGCCGACGCGCGATGCCCGCGCGCTGGAAGAAGCCTTCCTGTGCCTGGTGCGCGACGCCGCGCTGCGCGAACGCATGGGCGCCGCCGGGCGCGAGCGTGCTCTCGAACTATATGACGAGGCCAAGGTGGTGGCGCGCGAGATTGCCGCGATCCGTGCGCACCTGCCGCCCAAACTCGCGGCGAAAGCTGTCGAGTGAGCCTGCCCGGATTCGCCGCCCTCGCCCCTGCGCTGGCTCTCATGCTTGCCCTGGCGGCCACAGCGTTGCTGGTGCGCGCGCGCTGGCAATGGGCGATGGATACCCCCAACGAACGCTCGCTGCATAGCCGCGTGGTGCCGCGCACCGGCGGCCTGGCGATCGTGGCAGCGGCCACTGTTGCCGGCGTGCTGATCGCCGCGCAAGGCGGCCGCCTGCCGGTTTTGACGGTGTGCGCGCCGGCGGCGGGGCTGGTGCTGCTATCCCTGATCGACGATCGCGCCGGCCTCTCCGTGCGCGTGCGCCTGCCGGTGCACCTGGCGGCGGCGCTATGGTTCGTGCTGCCTCTGGCGCTGGCCGACGGCGGTGTCGCCTGGGCCTGGGTGCCGCTGCTGGCGATCGGCGTGGCCGGTTTCGCCAACCTGTACAACTTCATGGATGGCGCCAATGGTTTGGCCGGGGGTATGGCGCTGTTCGGCTTTTCCAGCTACGGCATCGCGCTACTGGGCGAGGCCGGCGGGCTCAATGCCGGCGCCGGCGATCCCGCGCTGGCGGCGCTGTGCTTCGCGCTAGCCGCCGCCGCCGGCGGTTTTTTGTGCTTCAACCTGGGCGGAAAAATCTTCATGGGCGACGCCGGCTCGGTACCGCTGGGTTTTCTCGCTGCCGCCATCGGCGTGCATGGCTGGGCCGCGGGCCAGTGGCCGTGCTGGTTTCCGCTGCTGGTATTCGCTCCGTTCGCACTGGACGGCACCATCACCGTGCTCAGGCGCATGCTGCGCCGCGAGCGCTTCTGGGAAGCGCATCGCGAGCACTATTACCAGCGCCTGGTGCGCATGGGCTGGACCCACGCGCAACTGGCGGCCGCCGAATACGCGCTGATGGCAGCCTGCGGCGCCGGCGCCCTGTGGGCCTTGTCCGCGCCGGCGCTGGAGCTGGCGGCGATATTTGCGACAATTGCACTGCTGTTCCTCCTGCCGGCGTTACTGATCGACCGGGCCTGGCGCCGCCATAACCAGAATATTTGATCGATGCAGTATCTCATCCGCCATTACACCCTGACCGGCCTGGCCTTCGTCCACGACGTGCTGGCAGTCGTGCTCGCCTGGGCCCTGGCCTACTGGCTGCGCCTGAACCTGGAGATTCCGGATTACTACGTACCGGGGCTGCAAAAGGCGATGCTGGTGTGCGTGCCGGTGCAGGCGGCCGCGTATTACTTCTTCGGCCTGTACCGGGGCATCTGGCGCTATGCGTCGCTGCCCGATCTGCGGCGCATCCTGTTCGCGGTAGCCGCGGGCGCGGCGGTCGGGCCCTTCGCGCTGGTCATGCTGGGCTTCAACAGCGGGGTGCCGCGCTCGGTGCTGGTGCTCGAGCCCATCCTGCTGTTGCTGATCATGGGCGGCGACCGCCTGGCCTACCGCTGGTGGAAGGAGCACCGCCAGTTCGGCGCCATTCTTTCGCAGGGCGCGCCGGTACTGATCATCGGCGCGGGCGACGCCGCCGTCAGCCTGGTGAAGGAATTGGCGCGCTCGGCCGACTGGCGCGTGGTCGGCCTGATTGACGAGGACGCGGCACTCACCGGCCGCGTGCTGCAGGACGTGAAAGTGGCCGGGCAGATCGCCGACATCAAGCGCGTCGCCATCGATTGCGGCGCCACCCACGCCATCATCGCCATGCCGGAGGCCACCCACCGCGTGCGCCGGCGCATCGTCGAAGAGTGCCGCGCGGCGGAATTGAAGATCATGACCATCCCCTCGTTCGACGACCTGATGAGCGGCAAGGTGCAGGTTTCGGCGATCCGCCAGGTCGAGCTGGACGATCTGCTCGGGCGCGACCCGGTGGTGCTGGATTCTGACGGCCTGAAAAACCTCATCACCGATCACGTCGTGCTGGTGACCGGCGCCGGCGGCTCGATCGGATCGGAACTGGCGCGCCAGGTCGCGCGCTTCTCGCCCAAGCAGCTGGTGCTGGTGGAAAACGGCGAGTTCGCGCTCTACACCATCGAGCAGGAGCTGCGCCACCACGTGCCCTCGCTGGCCATCGAATGCGTGATCGGCGACGTGCGCGACGAGACGCGCATCCGCGGCGTGCTGGCGCAATACAAGCCGGCGGTGGTGTTCCACGCCGCCGCCTACAAGCACGTGCCGCTGATGGAAGACGCCAACGCCTGGGAGGCGTTGCGCAACAACGTGCTGGGCACGTTCACCGTCGGGCGCGCGGCCATCGCCGCGCAGGTGCCGAAGTTCGTGCTGATCTCCACCGACAAGGCGGTCAACCCGACCAACGTGATGGGTGCCTCCAAGCGCCTGGCCGAGCTGGTATGCCAGAGCCTGGACCGGGAAGCCGCGGCCGCCGGCGGCACCCGTTTCGTGATGGTGCGTTTCGGCAATGTGCTCGGCTCCACCGGCAGTGTGATCCCGAAATTCCGCGAGCAGATCGCGCGCGGCGGCCCGGTGACGGTGACCCACCCGGAGATCGTGCGCTACTTCATGTCGATTCCCGAGGCGGCGCAGCTGGTGCTGCAAGCCGGCCTGATGGGTCGTGGCGGCGAGATCTTCGTGCTCGACATGGGCGAGCCGGTGAAAATCGCCGACCTGGCGCGCGACATGATCCGTCTCTCCGGCCTGTCGCTGGAAGAGATACGCGTCGAATTCACGGGCTTGCGCCCCGGCGAAAAGCTGTACGAAGAATTGCTGGCCGACAGCGAGACCACCTTGCCGACGCCGCACGCCAAGCTGCGCGTGGCCAAGCCTTCCGAGGTCCCGGGTGAAGCCTGGCGCGCGGAATTGCTGGGCTGGCTGGCTTCCACGCCCGCCGGCACCGCCGACGTGAAGGCCGAGCTGCGCCGCCGCGTGCCCGAATATCAGCCGGGCTAGCGCCCGTCCTTGGCCCGCTGGCCGAGGAACCAGCGCGCGGTCAGCGCCACCCCTTCCTCGGTGGAAAAGCGCGGTGTCCAGCCCGTCACCTGGCGCAGGCAGGCGGCGTCGATGCGCAAGCTGTCGGTCAGGCTGCCGATTTCGCGCGACTTGCCCGTAAGCGCGCCCAGCAGGCGCAAGGCGGCCAGTGGCAACGGCCACAGGCGCGCCGGCCGGCCCATTTCACGCGCGATCAGGCGCACGATCGCGGGCGTCGAGTAGCTGCGTTCGTCCGCGACCAGAAACAGGCGGTTGGCCGCCCGCGCATGGGCGGCGCAGGCCAGCGCCGCCGCCGCAAGGTTGCCGACGTAGACATAACTGCGCGCGTTGTCGATCGCGCCGAGGGGAAGCGGCAGGCCCGAGTTTACCCAGCGCATCAGGCGCGGAAAATTGCCGCCATTGCCCGGCCCGTAGACCATGGGCGGGCGTAGCACGGTGATTTCCAGGCCGGTCTCGCGGCCGATGGCGAATAACGCCTGTTCCGCTTCCAGCTTGGAAACCGCGTAGGGCCGCGCCGGCGCCGGCGCGGCGTTCTCGTCCAGCGGCGCACCGTGGTCGCGCGCGCCCAGCACGCCGATGGAACTCAGGAACACCATGCGCCGGTAGCCGCGCGCTGCTGCCGCGCGCGCCAGCGCGCATGGGCCGGCGACGTTGGCTGCGCGATAAGCCTCAAGCTGATGATCGCCTGCCAGTGCGTGCGCCAGCCCCGCCGCGTGGATCAGGCAGTCGCCTGCCGGCAACTGCGCGCGCGCTGCCGCCTCGTCCGTGTGGTCGGGCAGCGCCAGCGCAGCGACGCCGGCGGGCAGGTCGGCCGCGGCATCGGCGCGGCGCACCAGCGCGGTGACGGCGTCGCCTTGTGCCAGCAGGGCGGCGCAGATGGCGCGACCGATGAAGCCGTTGGCCCCGGCAACGGTGACGTTCATGCGCGTGCCGCCGCGATTTCGGCCAGCAGGGAAACCGCCGCCTCGATCACCGGTGCCGCCGCCTGCGGCGCCAGGTCGCCGCCGGCCGCCGCGATCACCCGCTGCGGCACTCCCCAGGGGCGCCAGCGATGCACTGGCGAATCGCCGAACAGCGCCACCACCGGCCGGCCCAGCGCCGCGGTCACGTGCATGGCGCCACCGTCGATGCACAGCATCAGGTCGGCGCAGGCAAGCGCGCCCGCCAGTTCGCCCAGCGAAGTAGTGGCCATGGGGATCACCGGCGCGTCGCCCGCCAGCGCCTGCACTTCGCGCGCCTTGGCATCGTCGCCGGGGTGGCGCGGATCATCGGCCGCGCCGGGCGCCCACAGCAGCATGGCAGTAGTGCCGCACCGCCGATGCAAGGCGGCGATCACCTCGGCGAAGCGTTGCGCCGGCCACTGCTGGCGCGGGCGGCGCGCGCTGATGTGCACCGCGACCAGCGGACCACGCGCATTGCCCAGGCGCGCGCGGACGGCGGCGACGGCGGCGGGGTTCGCCGTCATGCGGCATGGCCCCGGTCCACCCTGCACGCCCAAGGGGGCGAGCAGGCGGAAGACGTCTTCGGCGGCATGCAGTTGCGCGCCCGCGCCGTACTCCAGCGGCAGGGTGATGCTTCGATTCTCCTCCGCGGCCGCAAATCCCAGCACGTCGCGCGCGCCCACCAGTTTCACCAGCCGGGCTGCCTGGCGCTGGTAGCCCGGCGCGGCGAGGATGGCGAGGTCGATGCCTTCGTGGCGCAATTGCAGCAGCAGGCGCGCGGTGCTGATTGCCACGCCGATGCGCGTGCGGTCCGGCCGGTGCTTGGCCTTGTCGTAGGCGTAGACCGCGTCCAGGTCGCCGTTGCCTTCGAGCACTGGCGCGTTGTAGCTGTTGGTGAGCGCGGCGATCCACGCACTGGGAAAGCGCTGGCGCAAGGCGTGGATCAGCGGTGTGGTCAGCACCAGGTCGCCGATGTTGTCGCGGCGGACCACCAGGATGCGACGATATTCGCTCATGGTCCCGCGGCAGCGGGGGCCGGTTGCAAGGTGGTCAGCGCCGGTTGCGGCAGCGGGCGCGCCACCGGCAGCCACAGGCCGAGCGTCATCAGCGCCAGCAGGGCGTGTTCGTGATGCAAGGTGGTGTTGACCATGCCGATCAATACCGTTACCAGCCAGCCGGAAAAGCTGGCGCACCACAGCATCAGCGCCGCCGGGTCGGCGCCCATGCGCGGGCGGTGGCGCCACAGCATTGCCGCCCACGTCAGCAAGGCCGCCAGCAAGGCCGCCAGGCCGAGGATGCCGCGCTCGACCAGGGTGTTGATGTACAGGTTGTGCGCGTGCGGCGCGCCGGCGTATTCGCGCGGGTCGTAGGGCTTGCCTTCGGCCTTCAGTTCGGCCTGCAGGTCGCGCGCCGTGATCTGGCTATAGTTGTCGGGGCCGACGCCGAACCATGGCACGGCGCGCCAGGCCACCAGGCCGCGGTTCCAGATCAGGTCGCGCTGGGTGAGCATGTTGTCGTCTTCGGTGGTTTCGATCTGGCGCTGCAAGGCGCTGGTGCCGCCGATCAACAAGCTTGCAGCGATCACCAGCAGCGCCCCCGCCCACACCGCGCGCCCCAGCCCCAGCACGCGCCCGCACACCGCCGCCAGCACGCACACGATCAGCACCGCGCAGCCCGCCGCGGCGCGGCTGCCGGTGAGGAACAGGCCGATCAGCATCAGCAGTCCCGCTCCGGCGAGCAGCACGCGCCGCGCCGGTGTGAGCGTGCGCCAATAGACCAGCGTGAACGCCGCATCGATCCCCAGGCAGATGGTCATGTAGATCGCGCTGTGGTTCACCTGGCCCACCGAGTTGAGCTCCAGCGCGTGGCGCTTGTGCAGCACCAGCCAGTTGATCAGCGCCTCGATCTCCGCCACCACGCAGGAAAACACCAGTGCCGCCAGCAGCGTGAGCGTCTCGCCGGTGCTGTAGCGCGCGCGGCGCACGCACCAGAGCAGGCCGACGTATTTGACCAGGTCGTTGACGGCGAGGAACTCGTTGCCGTCGCCGCGATGGATGCCGGCGAATGTTGCCGCCAGGTAACTGGCGACCACCCAGAAGACCGAGATCGTGTCCCAGCCGTTCCAGGGGCCGCCGAAATCGCGCGCGCGCACCCGGTTGACGAACCAGGTGATCACGTACAGGCCCCAGAGGATATTCTTCGGCGCCTCGCGCAGCGGCAGGAAAAACACGAACGCCAGCAGCAGCGCCAACTCGACGGGGCGCCGCCAGTCGCGCCAGAATTTCGGCATCATCGGGTGGTGGGGAGCGTTTGCAACGGGCTCGGCAGAGTGGGGCTCGGGTATTATACGGGCCGCGTAAGCGCCGCACCGGGCGCCGCGATTTCCCTCCGTCCATCCCGTTCTGCCCGCTTGGGCAGCCCTCATGCCCCGCCGTATCCTATTCGCCATCCGCAGCAAACTCGGCGACACCCTGATCAGCTACGCCGCCGCCCGCGCCTACGCCGACGCGCGTCCGCGGGATGCGGTCACCCTCCTCACCCGCACCGATTACGCGCGCCTGTTCGCCGGCGAACAGGGCCTGCGGGTGATCGGTTTCGACAGCCGCATCGGCATGTTCCTGCGCCTGCTGTGGCTGCGCCTGACCGAACCGGCCTTCGACATCCTCGGTGTGCTGTGGGGCTCGGGCAAGCCGATCGCCACCATCGGCCGCCAGGTGAAGGCGGCGCGCAAGATCGCCTGGAACAGGAAATTCGCCCCGGAGGTTTTCGAAGAGGGCAGCCTGCCGGGGGACTACCCGCTGGTGGCGCCGGCGATGAGCGTGATCCACGCCTTCGATCCCGCCGCGCCCACGCCGCAGGCCTTGCGCATCGAGAGCCTTGCCGCACGCTACGCCGCCACGCCGCGCCCGCGCGCCATCGTCGGCATCGTGCCGATCGCCGATGAGCTGCGGCGCAATTTCGATGCGCACACGCTCCTGATCCTGCTCGCCGAAGTACGCAAGCGCCACCCCGACGCCCTGCTGCATATCTACGCCAATCCACGCAATACCGGCGCGCCTGAACTGATGCAGACCCAGCTTCCGCCCGGCTGCGAATGGCGCGGCTTTTCCGACCTGCGCGACCTGGTGGCGCAATACATGCAACTCAGCGCCTGGGTCGGCACCGACACCGGCCTGTATCACCTGGCCGCCGCCATCGGCATTCCCGCCACCGTGTTTTTCGGCCCCACCCAGCCGCACAAGATCGTCATGCCGGCGCAGCCGCAAGCCACCTGGGTACGCCTGGCCGAACTGGGCGACACCCATTGCGAGCAAAAGGCCTGCACCCGCCCCTGCTGCCTGCACTCGGCGGTGGCCGATTATTGCGCCGTGCCCGGTCCGACGCCGCTGGAAGAAACGCCCGCCGATTGCCCCTTGCGCGCTTTCCCTGCCGCCGCGCTCAAAGAGGCACGCATCGTCAGCCCCGCATGAAAATCCTCGTCATCAAGCGCGACAAGATCGGCGACCTGTTGCTCACCACTCCCATGCTGGCGGTGCTGCGCGCGGCCTTGCCGCAAGCGAAAATCCACTTGCTCGCCAACGACTACAACGCCTGGGTCGCCGAAGGCAATCCAAACGTCGACAAGCGCTGGGTCTACCCGCGCGTGCGTACCGGCAACAAGGTCAGCATCAAGGCCGCCTGGGCCACCTGGAACATCAACCGGCTGCTCAAGCGCGAGCACTTCGACGTGGCGATCGTCGGCAACAGCGCTGAAAGCCGGCGCGCCATCGAGCGTGGCACCGCGCTGGGCGCAAAACGCGTGATCGCCTCCTTCCCGGCGGACAATCGCTACCCCGGCGTCACCGACCGCATCGATTTCGATCCGAAGCGCCACGAAGTCGAAGCGATGATCGCGCTGCTGGCGCCGATGGGCGTCGCGGCACCGGCGCAATTGCCTTACCCGCAATTCAGTCTTCCCGGCCAGTGGCAGGCCGAAGCCGAACAATGGCTCGCCAGCCAAAAGCTCGCGCCGAAACGCTACGTCATCATCGGCCTGGGCGCACGGCGCGCGAAAAAGCAGCCGACACGCGACCAGGTATTGCGCTGGAGCGACTGGTTCGCGCAAAAGCATGGTCTCAAGACCGTCTTCATGTGGACTCCGGGCAAGAGCGACAACCCGCTGTACCCGGGTGACGACGAGGTAGCGCAGCCGGTGCTCGACGCCAATTCCCCACACATCGTGCCGTTTCGCGGCGCGCTCAAGCCGGCGATCGGCCTGATCTGGAATGCCGCCTTCAGCCTTTTTCCCGACAGCGGCCTGATGCACTTCGCCGCCGCCAGTCCCGGCGGCGTGCTTGGCCTGTTCGCCGAAACCGATGTCTCGCCGCATCCCGACCAATGGGGCCCGCGCGGGCGCCGCGCCGCCTATCTGGACGCGCAAAAAGCTGTGGCCGAATTGCCTGATGAACTGGTGTTCAGTACCGTCGAGGGACTGCTGGCACGTTAAAGCGTTTTTAGGCGTTCTTGTACATCTGCGGGTTCAGCTTCGGATCGTTGTACATCTTGAACTGGCGATAGATCTTGTAATACGCGCTGCCCGCCTGCGCACCCGCCAGCAGTGCATCCAGGCAGTTCGCCAGGTCGCCGCGCTGCTCGTTGAGTTTCCCCAGCTTCGCCTGGCAGGTCGCGATGTGGGCGGCATCCACATCGGTACGCAGGGTCTGCTCGCGCATCGCCCTGATCTTCAGGCTCATGATGGAGAGGCGGTCGATCATCGAGCCCGCCGTCTCGCTGTTCAGGCGCGCATTGCCTTGCACGGCGACCGCTGCCAGGCGCGAGAGAATTGCCTCGTCGATCTTTTCCGTCGCGTCGTTGCGCTTCTGGTTGAAGCCGTCGATGGCGCGCTTGTTGGCGGCAATCGCGGAGTCCGGCACGTTCTGGCGCCGCGCCAGGTCTTCCTCCGCCCACAACAGGCTGTTGTAGCGGTGGTTGGTCTCGATCCACGACCAGGGATTATCGGCCGGCTTGTCGGCATGGACGCCGCCTTCCGCCGGCCAGCCGGCGCGAGCATGCGCCTCATCGTGAAAGCGGGTGATGGCGGCGGCGGGCAGATCCTGGAACATCGTGTCGGGAAGCGGGTAAAACAGCAATTATAAGGGGCGGGTCCCTGTCACAGGCCTCGCTTACAATGCGGCCATGCCTACCTATGCCATCGGCGACATCCAGGGTTGCCTGGACGAATTGCGCCTGCTGCTGGACAAGATCGGGTTCGACGCGCGCCGCGACCGCCTCTGGTTCACTGGCGACCTGATCAACCGCGGCCCGCATTCTGCCGCCACCGTGCGCTTCGTGCGCGACCTGGGCGAGGCCGCCACCGTGGTGCTCGGCAACCACGACCTGTTCCTGCTGATGATAGACGCCGGCTACGGCAAGATCCATCGCGGCGACACCATGCAGGAAATCCTCGAAGCGCCGGACAAGCACGAACTCATCGCCTGGCTGCGCTCGCGCAAGCTAGCGCACTATGAAGACGGCCACCTGATGGTGCATGCCGGCGTGCTGCCGCAATGGGACGCGCAGCAGGCAGTGGCGCTTGCCGGCGAAGTCGAGCACGCGCTGATGACCGATCCGGCGCTGTTCGCCCATATGAAAGGCGGCGAGCCGGCCGCCTGGGACGAAAACCTCGCCGGCTACGACCGCCTGCGCCTGCTGATCAACGCCTTCACGCGCGTGCGCTTCATCACGCCGCTGAAAAAAGGCGCGAGCATGGAATTCGCGACCAAGACCGACGCCGCCCCCAAGGGTTACATCGCCTGGTACGAAGAGCCGATGCGCGCCACCCGCAACGTGCAGGTGATCTACGGCCACTGGGCCTCGCGCGGCCTGAACATCGCCGGCAACCTCGCCGGCCTCGACAGCGGCTGCGTCTGGGGCCGGCAGCTCACGGCGCTACGCCTGGAAGACCGCGTGCTGTTCCAGGTCGAGTGCGTTGCCGGCCCGCAGGGCTACGGCCCGCGCGACTGAAGGCGCGGCCCCGCGCCGGCGCGGCTGCCGCGATTGCCCGGCTACTCGTCGCCGCTGTAGAGGTTGGACGAACTGCCCACCTTGGGCGGATCAATGACAAAGCGCTGCGGCGCGGTGAACGGCCCTTCGAAACCATCCGCGTCGATGGCGCGATAGCGCATGTAGTAGGTGCCGCTCTTCGGTGTCGGCTTGTCCAGTTTCGGGTCGGTGAGCTTCTCTTCGAACACCATCTTCTCGAACCTGGCGTCGCCCGCTACCTGGAACACGAAGCTCTGCCCCGGCTCGCCGCTCCAGGAGAAGCGGATGCGGCGCCCTTCGATTTGCGGCGGCTCCGGCACCGCCGGGGGCGGCAGCAGGTGGAGCACACGCACGTCGCTCCATGGCCCGAGGTCGGTGCCCAGCAGTGTGCGGATGCGCCAGTAGTAGTCGCCCAGCGCCAGGCCGGCAGGAGCGGTGATCTTGGTGTCGGCGATGTCCTTGGATTCGAACACGATACTGTTGAAGTTCGCGTCGCGCGCCACCTGCATCCAGTATTTCGCGCCGCCATCGATGGTGGCCCAGGCGAATTCCACCGGCGCGATGCGCACCTTGCTCTTGTCCGCAGGCGCCGAGACCAGCGGCGGCTCGGGGCGCGCCTTCACCGTGAAGGGATAGACCGCGTCGCGCCCTTCCAGCCCGTTGGCGTCCACCCCGCGCACGCGCAGGAAATAAGGGCCATCGTCCAGCCCGGCGAAACGCAGGTTGGGCGCGTCCACCAGCGTATCGGCGACCACGTCGTAGAAGTTGGCGTCGCGCCCCACTTGAGCGCGGTATTTTTGCGCGCCGGCGAGCGCGGGGAAAGTAAAGCGCACGATCAGGCGCTCCTGCACCGGCAAATCGCCCAGCACCGGCGCCGGCAATAGCTGCACCGGCGGCAGTACCTCGCCGCCGCTTACCTTGCTGCCAAAGCCCGCCGCCAGCACCGCGCCCTTGCCCGCGGCGGCGCCTTCGCCATCCAGCGCCACGCGGCCGTCCAGCACTTCGGAAGCCGTGCTGCCGCCATCCACCGCGACGCGAAACTCGGTGCCGCGCACCCCCGCCACCGCTTGCTCCGTGGTGACTTCAAAGCGGTTGCCCGAACCCTTGAACTTGGTCACCACCGCTTCCACCCGGCCCTGCAGCAGTTGCATTTTGCTGCGCACCGCCGTGGTGTCGCGGATCTTTTCCGCGTTTTGCACCGTCATGCGCGAATCGGCAGGCAGCTTCAGCACCGAACCATCAGCCAGGCGCAGCGTGACGTAGCCATCCTTGCCGGTGCGCACCTCATCGCCCTGCGCCAGCGTGGCGCCCGGGGTCAGCGGCGCCGTCGCGCCATTGTGCATCACCTGTGCCTCGCCGCGCGCCACCACCGCCGAAAGCGGCGCCGGATCGCGCTTCATCCACGAAAGCGGCATGCGAATGATTTCGCCCGGATTGATATGGTCCGGATTGGGTACGCGGTTGTATTTGAGCAGTTGCCGCCAGGCGTTGCCGTCTTCCAGGAAGCGCGCGCTGATGCCGGTGAGTGTGTCTCCCTGCACCGCTGGGTACTCGAACATTTCCTCCGCAAGGGCTGTTTTCTGTGGGGGCGCCGCGAAGGCCGGCAGGCTCGGCACCAGCAGGCAAAGCGCTGTCATCCAGGCGCAGGCTATTTCTCTCATCACAACTCACCAAAAGTGTCAGCGTAACGGCGGCATACCGAAACGTGGCAGATTAGCCGATGCTGGAGGACGGCTGCAAGCGCCGCCGCATGTCTTTTACCTGATATGTCAACGTGCTGGACCGCGCGGGGCGACCTTCGGCTAAGATGGCGCCCGCCAACCCAACACCCAACCCATCGGCGCATGCACGAAGTTCCGGTCATCCTTAGCTCGCAATCGGGCCTGCTCGCGGGCTGGCGCGAATGCGCCGCCGGCCTGGCCAACTGGCGCATCGTGCACCTCGAAGGCAGCGCGGTGCTGCGCCGGCGCTATGCGCGCTCGATGTTCGGCCAGTTCTGGCTGACGCTGTCCACGGCAGCGTCGATTGTCATCCTGGGCGGCGTCTGGACCCTGCTCTGGAAACAGCCGGCGCGCGAAATCTTCGCCTACATCGCCGTCAGCATGATCCTGTGGAATTTCATGTCCACCCTGGTGACCGAAGGGGCCGGCGTATTCGTGGCCAGCGCGCACAGCCTGACCAACCAGGGGCTGGCGGCGTCGACCTACGTCTATGCGCTGCTCTACCGCAACATGCTGATCCTGGCGCACGACGCGGTGGTGATTGCCGTGGTACTGGCGGTGCACGGCGGCGTGGGCGCGGGTGCCCTGCTGTTCCTGCCCGGGTTTGCACTGGCGCTGGTTGCCGGTTTTTGCGTCAGCTACCTGGCCGGCATGCTGTGCGCGCGTTATCGCGACATGATCCTCTTCACCTCGACGCTGATGCAACTGATGTTCTATGTCACGCCGGTGCTGTGGAAGCGCGACTTCCTGCCGCCGCGCTTCGAGTGGATCGCGCACGCCAATCCCTTCGCCGCCTTTCTCGCCATCATGCGCGATCCGCTGCTGGGACTGGCCCCGGAGCCGGCGGCATGGGCCTATGCGCTGGCCTGTGCGGCGGGGCTGGTGCTGGTCACGCTGCTTGTCGCCGGCGCCGTGCGCCGCCGCCTGATCTACTGGCTCTGAGATGGCGAGCGTCATCCTGGACGGCGTCGGCGTGGATTTTCCGGTCTACACGCCGCGCTCGCGCTCGCTGCGCCAGCAATTGACGCAGAGCCTCGGCGGCCGCCTTTCCGCCGATGCGCGCGTGGTGACCGTGCGAGCGCTCGACGACATCAGCCTGGCCTTGGCGGACGGCGACCGCGTCGGCATCGTCGGCGCCAACGGCGCCGGCAAGACCACCTTGCTGCGAGTGATTGCCGGCGTCTACCCGCCGATCGCCGGGCGTGTCGCCATCAGCGGCAAGGTTGCCGCCTATACCGACCTCACGCTCGGCATGGACATGGAGTCCAGCGGCTGGGAAAACATCGTCTATCGCAGCATCTACCTCGGCCTGGGTTTCCGTCAGGCGCGCGTGCTCGCGCCTTCCATCGGCGAATTCACCGAGCTTGGGTCCTATCTCGACCTGCCGGTGCGCACCTATTCCCAGGGCATGCTGTTGCGCCTGGCCTTCGCGGTGGCCACCGCGATCCACCCGGACATCCTGGTGATGGACGAGATGATCGGCGTCGGCGATCCGCACTTCGCCGATCGCGCCGCCGAGCGGGTCAAGCAGTTGATGTACAACTCGCGCATCCTGGTGATCGCCTCGCATGCGCAGGAAATCCTGCGCGCCTATTGCAACAAGATCCTTTGGCTTGAGCAGGGGCGGCTGCGCGGCTTCGGGCCGATCGAGGAAACGCTCGCGCAATACGCGGCGTCGCGGTCCGCTTCAATTTCCTAACTGCGCCGCCAGGTCGTATTCCAGCGTGTCAGCCAGGCCCAGCCAGTCCTGGCGTTCCCAGTCCTGCAATGCGGCATCGAGATGCAGGGCAAAGGCTTGTTGTTGCTCCGCCGGCTGTGCCGACACGTGCACTGCCAGGGTCTCCATCATTGCCGGCAAGGCGTCGCAGGCTTCGGTGAAAAATCCGCAGCGCAGCTTGAGCGCGAGCGCAGTCAGACAGCTATGCGTTGCGTCGCTCATCGCATGTACTCCGGATGCAATTGCGCGCCGGCGACGCGCGCGCCGTCGTGGCTGGTCTGGAAAAAGCACACTTGCGGATGGCGCTTGACGTAGCGCTCCAGCTCGACCAGATAAGTGGCGAAGTTGTTGTTGGTGACGGCGCGGCGGCCGCGGCAGTCGAGCACCCAGGCGCGCGCGGTATTGACGTCGGCGCGCAGCGCGCCTGCCGGCCAGTGGGCGTGGGTCTTGCCGTGCGGAAAGCAGAAGTCGGTGCCGAAGAGCGTGAGCGTCCCGCAGCCCATTTTCACCGCCAGGTCGATCGCCGGATGGATCACGCTGCCGCCTTCGAACAGGGCGGCCTTGTGGATCTGCTTGCGCACCTCCTCATAAATCGGCGAGGAGGAATATGCGGCATAGCGCGGGCCGTTCCACGAGCGCAGCACCTCGCCCGCGATCAGCGGCGCGTAGACCAGTGCGGTCCGGCCATTGCTGCCGGCGGCCAGATGCCGCGCTTCGATGCGGTAATCGCAGGCGACCGCGATGTCGGGATGCACGCCGACCCGCGCCAGTGGGGCCAGCGCCGTATCGGCGGCGATCATCAGCGGGCGGCCGGGCTGCGCGGCAATTTCAGCCAGGCGGTCGAGATGCAATTCCAGCGTCGGGCCGGTGCCGATGATCAAGGCCTCGCGGCCGGCGGCGGTGCCAAAGAGTTCGGCGACATCGTGGTCCGCGGCGAGCAGCGCGTGGTTTTGTGCCAGGCGCTCGACAAGCAACGGGTTGCCGGCGCGAAAGGTCTGGCGGATGAAGGGCAGGGTGAGTTCGGCGATCAGGCGGTCGCGCATGCGCGCGCTGCCATCGTCCACCAGCCCGAGTTCGGCGGGGTGGGCGAAAAACGGCGCGCGAATGTCGTCCTCGCCGCTTGCCAGCGAAAGCTGCACGCGCGTATCCGCCAGCCAGGCGCGATGATCGACCAGGTGCAGCAGGCACGCGAAAAGAGCGGCATTGAGCAGGCGGACTTCCAGGCGTTGTAGCGCCGGGCGGGTTTGCAGCAGGTGCCGCGGCAAATCGCCCAGGCCTACGCCGTAGAGGTGCAGCACCGGCGCCTCGGGCAATTGCGCAGCTTGCGTGGCGGCTTCGCGTACCGGGTCGTGGCGGCTGCCGAACTGCAGGCCGGCCACCCGCAGGGTGGTGACGCGGCCCTGCACCAGGTCCAGCGGCAGGCCGGGGTCGGGCAGGGCGGCCAGGTGTGCGGCCAGGGTGGGCCAGCGCGCGGCGATCAGGCGCATTTGCGCGGCGTGCAGCTCATGGACGGCTGGGTCCATGGCGCCGGGCGAATCCCCTGGCGCTGTTTCCGGCCGATGCTCTACCGCACTTTCCATGTCTTGTGCCCGCAAAACTCCATTTCCTGCCATGGTAGACCGCAGGCCCGGCCGCTCTTCGCCGGAAAAGCAGCGATTTTTGACCTCGGCGGGTGAGTTCGGCGCTGGCGCTTGACAAACTGAATGTCGAGGAATAAGGTTATTTCTGTAATTACAGAAATAACAAATATCCGGGCGCAATTGAATTGCAGCCCCCGGTTACGAAACCGCTGGTTTTCCTGGGGAGTGCAGGGATGAATCAAGTCGTCAATCCGCCGCGCATCGGTGTCACCGATGCCGATCCGTCGAGCGGGCGCGTAGCCTGGGCGCCGGTCAAGTCGCTGTGGTTCGCCGGTCTCGTGCTGGGGGCGGTGATCGGCGGCGCCGCCACCTTTTCCTGGAATGCACTGCTGCTTTACGTCGTCAGCACCGGCGCCGTGCTGCTCTTCGGGCATTCCCTGGGCATGCATCGCAAGCTGATCCACGACAGCTTCCAGTGTCCGCGCTGGCTGGAGTATTTCCTGGTGTATTGCGGCATCCTGGTGGGCATGGCCGGCCCCTTTGGCATGGTGCGCACCCACGACTTGCGCGATTGGGCGCAGCGCCAGCGCCGCTGCCATCCCTACCTGGCCAATGCCGGCCCGCTACTGCGCGACGCCTGGTGGCAACTGCATTGCGAAATCCGCCTCGACCATGCGCCGGCGCTAACTCTCGAACCACGCATCGCGCACGACCGCTTTTATCATTTCCTCGAGCGCACCTGGATGCTGCACCACCTGCTCTGGGCCGTGGCCCTGCATGCGTGGGGCGGCTGGAGCTACGTGTGGTGGGGCGCGTGTGCGCGCGCCGCCACCTGCATCTTCGGGCATTGGCTGGTCGGCTATTTCGCCCACAATCACGGCGAGCGCACCTATCATGTGGAGGGGGCCGCCGCGCAGGGCTACAACGTGCGCATCGCCGCGCTCATCACCATGGGTGAGGCGTGGCATAACAACCACCATGCCTTTCCAGGTTCGGCACGCCTCGGGCTGTACACTGGAGAATCCGATCCGGGGTGGTGGGTGCTGGCCGCGCTCGAGCGGGTGAGGCTGGTGTGGGGTATGCGCCTGCCGCGCGACCTGCCGGCGCGGCCCGAATTGAAGCGCCTGCCGGGCGTGGAGAAAAGCGTTCGCGCGTGTTGCAGATGGAGAAAAGCATGAGAGAGTGGCGGCCGAAGACGCCTGCCGTGGACCTGGAGGCCGCGCCTGAAGCAGGCCTGCCGGAAGGGCGCCAGAGCATCGTCAGGCATTTCGCCTGCACGGTGGCGGTGCAGATGCTCGCCGGGCCGTGGGTGCTGGCCATCCTCAAGGTGTTGATCTTTTCCGTCCTGGTACTGCTTTTTCCGATGGGCAGCGGGACGCCATTGCTCCTGAGTCCCTCGTTCATCGTGGGCCTGGGCATGTCTTACGCGCGCCACTGGTTCGGCGTGTTCCTGGCGATCGGCTGTTGCCTGGCGCTGTTGCATCTGCTGCTCGTGCCCGTGCAAAAGCACCTGCGCGACAGGCGCGGGATGATCGTCACCGAGGCGCTGTTCTTCGTGGTGGGCGCGGCGGCGTGGGGCGTGCTGGCGCCCTCGGAGATGATCGGCTTTGCTACGCCGCCTATGAGCGCAGGCCCGGAAAGCGTGATGGCCTTGCTGCTCGGCGGTATCGCCACCCTGGTCTGCCGCCGCATCGATGCGGCGGTGTATGGCGTGGTCGGGCGGCTGCGCGCCGACCCTTTCGAGGAGACCGACGACCGCGACGGCTGGATCGCCAAGTCGCGTGACTCAGCTTCACTTCATTGAGGGGCGCGGGTATCTTTGTGCGCAGGGGCAGCTTCGCCTGCGCCCGTGCTCTCAGCGGTCCTGCGCCGTCACCCCGTGCACGCGCTCGCGGATCATGCTCTCGGCGGCGTGCGCCAGGTCGCGGCGGTTGCGGTCGTCCTGCGCCATGGGGTGGAAAAAACTCAGGTCCACGTGCATGCGGCGCTCACGCAATACCAGCTTGATCGACTGCCAGAACGTCATTTCGCCCCAGTAGGCGGGCACGTCGGTGAAGTGGCCGTCGGCATCCATGTAGCGCAGGCAAAAGGGCACGATCTCGGCGCCGGCGTCGAGCGCCGCCTGCAGGAGGTTGCCGTGGAACTTGAGCACGTCGCGGCCGTCGCTGGTGGTGCCCTCGGGAAAGATGGCGATGACTTCACCGGCATCCAGGTGTTCGCGCACGGTCTGGTTGATGCGCAGGGTGTCGGCGCGCTTGGTGCGCTCGATGAACACGGTGCCGGCATTGCGCATCAGGCGCCCCAGCACCGGCCAGGCTGCCAGTTCGGACTTGGCGACAAAGCGCGCGCCGGTCACCGACTGCACGGCGTAGATGTCGAGCCAGGAGATGTGGTTGCCGATGAACAGGCGCTTCTCGCCCAACTGCTCCAGGTCGTAAGGCTTGGCCACCGAGATGCTGACCCCGAAAATGCCCAGCACGTGGTGGCTCCAGGCGCGCACCAGTTGATCCTGTTTCGCGCGATCCACGCGCGGGAACACGAAAGCCAGGGTAGCGAAGCCGCGCGCGACATGCAGGCCCATGCGCGCGAGGCGCCAGGCGCGCACCGGCAGCGGCGTGGCGCGGTTCAAGCGCCGTGCACGACTACGCCGGCCACCAGGGTCTGGCGTACGCGGCCGGGCAGTTCGTAGCCGATGAAGGGAGTGTTCTTGCCCTGCGAAAGCAGCCTGGCGGGCTCGACTTTCCAGAATTCGTCGGGTGCGAACAGCATCACGTCGGCCGGGCCGCCGACGGCGAGCTGGCCGTAGTTGAGGCCGAGCGCGCGGGCGGCGCCCGAGGTGATCAGCGACAGGGCGCGCTTGAGGTCGATGCGCTCTTCCTGCGCCCACTTCAGGGTCAGCGGCACCAGCAGTTCGACGGCGGTGACGCCGGGTTCGGCTTCGCCGAAGGGCAGGGCCTTTTCGTCCTCGTCCACCGGCGCGTGGTCGGAGCAGATGGCGTCGATGGTGCCGTCGGCCAGCGCGGCGCGGATGGCGTCGCGGTCGCGCGCGTCGCGGAAGGGCGGCACCACGCGGCATTGCGAATCGAAAAAGCCGATGTCCAGCTCGGTGAGGTGGATATGGTGCACGGCGACGTCGCAGCTCACCGGCAGGCCCTGGGCCTTGGCGGCGCGCACGATCTCGAGCGCGCGCGCGGTGGACAGGCGCGACAGGTGCACGCGCGCTTCGGTAACGCGCACCAGTTCGAGGATGCGCAGCACGCCGATGATCTCGGCGGCCGGCGGGATCGGCGTCAGGCCCAGACGCGCGGCCACCTGGCCTTCGTGGGCGACGCCGTCGCGCGCCAGATACGTATCTTCCGGGCGCAACACGATGGTGTAGCCGTGGGTGGCGGCGTACTGCATCGCGCGCAGCATCACTTGCGTGTCGTTAAGCGGCGCATCGGCATGCGAGAAGGCGACGCAGCCGTGCTCGCGCAATTCGGCCATCTCGGTGAGCTTCTCGCCCTTCAGGCCGACGGTCAGCGCGCCGGCGGGAAACACGCGCGGGCCGCGCAGATTCTTGGCGCGAAAGCGCAGCATCTCCACCAAGCCTGGTTCATCGAGCACCGGATCGGTATCGGGCGAACACACCAGGGACGTGATGCCGCCCGCCACCGCCGCATGCATTTCGGAGGCCAATGCGTTCTTGAATTCTTGCCCCGGTTCGCGCAAACGCGCGCACAGGTCGACCACGCCGGGGGCGACGATCATGCCGGCGGCGTCGATCACCATCTCGGCGGAAAAATCGCCGGGGCGCTTGCCGATGTGGGTGATCTTGCCTTCGTTGATATGGACGTCGGTGACTTCGTCGCGGCCGGAGGCGGGGTCGATGACGCGGCCGCCTTGGATCAGGATTTTGCTCATGTCAGTTGCCCGCCACCATGCTCATCACCGCCATGCGCACGGCGATGCCGAAGGTTACCTGCGGCAGGATCACCGCCTGCTTGCCGTCGGCCACGGCGGAGTCGATCTCGACGCCGCGGTTCATCGGGCCGGGATGCATGACGATGGCGTCGGGCTTGGCGTAGGCGAGCTTCTCGGGCGTCAGGCCGTAGCTCTTGAAGAATTCGTGGGCGGAAGGCAGCAGGGCGCCGTTCATGCGCTCATTCTGCAGGCGCAGCATGATCACCACGTCCACACCCTTGAGGCCCTCGGTCATGTCGTGGAACACGCGCACGCCCAGGCTCTCCACATGGCTGGGCAGGAGCGTGCGCGGGCCGATCACCCGCACCTCGGGACAGCCCAGGGTGGTGAGGGCGTGGATGTCCGAGCGCGCCACGCGCGAATGCAGGATATCGCCGACGATCGCCACCGTCAGGCCGGTGAAGTCCTTCTTGTAGTGGCGGATGGTGTACATATCGAGCAGGCCCTGCGTCGGATGCGCGTGCCTGCCGTCGCCTGCGTTGACGACGTGGATGTGGGTGGCGCCCACGCGGTTCAGGTGCTCGGCGATGAGATACGGCGCGCCGGACTGCGCATGGCGCACCACGAACATGTCGGCCTGCATCGCCGCCAGGTTGTCCACCGTGTCGAGCAGCGACTCGCCCTTGCTGGTGGAAGAGGCGTTGATGTTGAGGTTGATCACGTCCGCCGACAGGCGCTTGGCGGCGATTTCAAAGGTGGTGCGGGTGCGCGTGGAGTTCTCGAAAAACAGGTTGAACACCGACTTGCCGCGCAGCAAGGGGACCTTCTTCACCTCGCGGTCGCCGACGCTGGCGAAGGCATCGGCCGTGCTGAGGATGTTTTCGAGAATGGATTTCGGAAGGCCCTCGATGGAGAGCAGGTGGGTCAGTTCGCCGTTGCGGTTGAGCTGAGGGTTTTTCACTACTTTACGTACCTTTTTCCACCAGGGAAAAGCTGAGGCGCCCGGCGCCGTCGCGGGCAAGGTTCAGGCTCTGATTATCGCGCAATTCGACCTGGGTCCCGACGTAGCGGGCCGCCACCGGCAGCTCGCGCCCGCCGCGGTCGGCCAGCACGGCCAGGTCGATGCACGCCGGGCGGCCGTAGTCGAAAATCTCGTTCATCGCCGCGCGCACGGTGCGCCCGGTGTAGAGCACGTCGTCGACCAGGATGATGGCGGCGTTCTCGACGTCAAACGGTATATGCGATTTCTTTACCTGCGGGTTGAGGCCGACGCGGGCGAAATCATCGCGATAAAAGGAGATGTCAAGCAGACCCAGCGGCGTCGCAAGCTTCAGCGCCGCATGCAGTTTCTCGGCGATCCATGCGCCGCCGGTATGCACGCCGATCATCACGGTATTGGCGGCCACGGCCGGGCGCATCTGTTCGAGCAGCGCGGCGCACAGGGCTTCAGCGTCGGGGAGGGCGGTCACGGGATTTGATCGGATTATTCGGGATGCTCGTCCAGCCAGGCCTGCAGGATCACGGCCGCCGCGGCAGCGTCGATCTCCTTCTTGCCCGCCCGACCGGGCTTGAGCGCGTTCTCCGCCACGGCGGACGAGTAGCGCTCATCCGTCAATTCTACCGGCAAACCAAAACGTCCATGCAGCTGGTTGGCGAAGCGGCGGGCGCGCTTCGAGATGTCGGTTTCTTCCCCGTCCGGTGCCAGCGGCAGGCCGACCACCAGGCGCGCGGGCTTCCACTCGGCGATAAGCGCCTCGATGGCGGCAAAGCGCCGGTCGTTCTGCTCCTCGGCGATGGTGGTCAGCGGGCGCGCCCCGCCGCTGACGGTATTGCCGACCGCCACCCCGGTGCGTTTGAGGCCGAAGTCGAAGGCAAGCAATGTTTCGGGCGTAGGCAAGATCGGCGTGGAAGGCGAAATAGCGCCGATTATCGCCCATCGCCAGGCAACGGCCGGGAGGGAACGTTTGGCGGCGTACACTGCCCCAGTAGAGGATTTCCCCGGCAACCCGACCAAAGGTGACCCACGATGATCACTTCCAGTACCTACCTCAACTTCGCCGGCAACTGCGAAGAAGCATTCAACTTCTACGCCAAAGTGCTTGGCGCGGAGATTCTCATGATGCTGAAGGCCGAGGGCGAAATGCTCAAGCAGTGCGGCCCGGATTTCGAAGGCAAGATCATGCATGCGCGCATGAACGTCGGCCAGTCCGTCGTCATGGGTTCGGATTCGCCGGGTTCGTTTTATCGCCAGCCGCAGGGTTTCAGCATCAACGTCAGCGTCGACGATCCCGCCGAAGCCGACCGCATCTATGCGGCCTTTGCCGAAGGCGGCACCCAGACCATGCCGATCGCCGAGACCTTCTGGGCCAAGCGCTTCGGCATGTGCACCGACCGTTTCGGCACCCCGTGGATGGTCAACTGCGAAAAGCCGATGTGATGTGACCGAGTGGCGATTGGGTCTGTTGCCGCAGATCAGGACGCTTTTTCGTCGCTTTTAATTTCTGGAATCGTCCGGCTCCGCCGGCGATTCCAGACCTGTATAGGCCGCTCAAAAGTAGGTTTGTACTTTTGAGCGTTGATCTACGCGTGCCCCGCCACGTCCATCAGGTTGGCGAAGTTGGCGCCGATCAGGCGCATCGCCGCTTCCAGGCGTTCCTCGATCGGCAGGTCGAACATCACCGTGGGGTCGGCCTCCACCGTCAGCCAGGCGTTTTGCGCGATCTCCGATTCGAGTTGCCCGGCGGACCAGCCGGCGTAGCCGAGGGTCATGATCATGTCGTCCGGGCCGCTGCCTTCGCTCACTGCCTGCAGAATATCGCGCGACGTGGTGAGGCCGATCTGGTCGGTCACCTTCAGCGTCGACGACCATTCGCCCAGCGGGCGATGCAGCACGAAACCGCGGTCGGTCTGCACCGGGCCGCCGAAATACACCGGCGAGGAGCGCAGATCTTCAATGTCGAGCTTGAGGTCCACCTGTTCGAACAGGGTGGAGAGTTCCAGGTCGAGCGTGCGGTTGACCACCACGCCCAGCGCGCCCTGGTCGTTGTGCTCGCAAACGTAAGTCACGGTCTTGCCGAACACCGATTCGCCAAGCGACGGCATCGCAATGAGGAAATGCCCGGTGAAGTTCGGCCTGGACGCGCTTTTTTTGGGGTCTTGCGAATAAGCCATGATAGGGATTGTAACGCTGCCGCCCGCGGCCGTATGTGCCCGTCCGGACAAACGGCGCACCAGGGAGGATGTGCTTAAAGGCGCATGCTGTTGACGCCGAAGCGGATCAATGCTTCAATGCAGTAAGCGCTTACACCCGTGTAGAGGCGGGGGCGGGCAGGTAGTTGAAAACAAAAGTGGGGGAGAAGACAATGCAGGCGGGAGGCATCATCTTGGAGATTCCGGTGTGGGCAGGCCGGTGTTGCGCAATGTCCACGTTCGCCTGAGCCCATCATGCCGCGTTCCGGAGACCGCAAGACCCAGATCCTCCAGCTGATTGCCCAGATGCTGGAGAACCCCAAGGGCGAAAAGATTACCACGGCCGCGCTCGCGGCCCGCCTCGACGTGTCGGAAGCGGCGCTGTACCGCCACTTCGCCAGCAAGGCGCAGATGTTCGAGGGGCTGATCGAATTCGTCGAGTCCACCATCTTCGGCCTGATCAACAAGATCACCGCCGACGAGACTCAGGGCCTGAAGCAGGCGCAGGCCATCCTCACCATGCTGGCGCGCTTCTCCGCGCAGAACCCCGGCATGACGCGCGTGCTGATCGGCGACGCGCTGGTGAACGAGAACGAGCGCCTGCAGGTGCGCATCAACGCCCTGATGGACAAGATCGAGTCCAGCCTGAAGCAATGCCTGCGGGTAGCGCAGACGGCCAACGAGTTGCCCGAAAGCGCCGACGTCGCGGCCGAGGCCAATCTGCTTTTGTGCTTCATGGTCGGGCGCTGGCACCAGTTTGCCAAGAGCGGCTTTCGCAAAAGCCCGGTGGAAGGGCTGGAAAAGCAGTTGCCGCTGTTGCTGGGCTGAACGCGAGCCCGGCCAGCGCCGGCCTGTTTCAGGCCTGGCTGGCCGATGCGGCAGCGCCTCGCTGAGCAGCGCGCAGGCCGCACACCGGGCAATCCGGATCGCGTGGCACCTTGATGCTGCGCCACTCCATCGACAGCGCCTCCAGTAATAGCAGGCGCCCGGAGAGGCTCTCGCCGATCCCCGTCAGCACCTTCAACGCCTCGGCTGCCTGCACCGTACCGATGATGCCGGTAAGCGGCGCGAACACGCCGGTGACGGCGCAGCGCAACTCCTCCAGGTCGCCGCCTTCGGGAAACAGGCAGTGGTAGCACGGCGCCGCTTCAACGCGCAGGTCGAAGACGCTCACCTGGCCGTCGAAGCGGATCGCCGCGCCCGAGACCAGCGGCTTGCCGTGTTTCACGCAGGCGCGGTTGACCGCGTGACGGGTGGCGAAGTTGTCGCAGCAGTCGAGCACTACGTCGGCGCTTGCCACCAGTTCATCCAGCAGCGGCCCCTCTGCACGCGCCTGTAGCGCCACCACCTCAATGTCCGGGTTGTATTGCGCGATGGTGTGCTTGCCCGAGGCCGCCTTCGGCATGCCCACGCTGGCGGTCTGATGCAGTACCTGGCGCTGCAGGTTGGTGAGATCGACACTGTCGTTGTCGGTCAGGGTGATCTTGCCGACGCCTGCCGTGGCCAGATACAGGGCCGCAGGCGAACCCAGGCCGCCGGCGCCGATCACCAGCGCGTGGCCGCGCTGCAAGGCCTCCTGGCCTTCGATACCCATTTCGGGCAGGAGGATATGGCGGCTATAGCGCAGCAGTTGTTCGTCGTTCATGGAAGAAACATGGTACCGGACCCACCAAAAAGTTGGGGCCGGAAAACGATTTCGCAATCGAAATCGTTTTCCGGCCCCAACTTGGGCGGCAACTCGCGCTGCCGCCGGGGTACGAATGCGGCTTACTTCTTCGCCGCGTCGGCCGCCGCGGTGGTAGGCGCGCCGCCGATCGGGTCGGCGATGTGCTCGCCCTTCACCGGCTGGCCCTTGAGCAGGTTCAGCGCCTGGGCGAACTGGAAGTCGTCCTTGGAGCCGAATTCGATGCGCTTGGGCGGCGTATCCTTCTTGGCGTCGTCGGCTTTGCCATCGTCCTTCTTCTCGCCGCTGGTGATGGGCACCGGCGGCAGTTCCTTCTCGGCGTTCGGATCCTTGTCGTTGGAGAGGTGGCCGGCCAGGTCGGCTTCGCGCATGCGGGCGGCGCGGAAGCCGCCGTTTTCGGTCTCCGCCACCATCCAGTCGGGGGTGATGCCCTTGGCCTGGATCGAGCGGCCCGAAGGCGTGTAGTAGCGCGCCGTGGTGAGCTTCATGCCGGCGCCGTTGGAGAGGTTCACCTTGGTCTGCACCGAACCCTTGCCGAAGGTGGTCTGGCCCATGATGATGCCGCGGTGCGTGTCCTGCATGGCGCCGGCGACGATCTCTGACGCCGAAGCCGAGCCGTCGTTGACCAGCACCACCATCGGCACGGTGCGCGCGGCCGGCGGCACGCCCTTCAGGATGTCCTCGCGGCGCATGGTGTATTCCTCGGGCGTCGCCAGGTACTCATGCTTGGTGTCGGGCAGGCGGCCGTTGGACGAAACCACCAGCTGGCCATGCGGCAGGAAGGCGGCGGAGACGCCGATGGCCGCGTGCAGCAGGCCGCCGGGGTTGTTGCGCAGGTCGAGCACGATGCCGTTCAGCTTGCCGCCGTTTTCCTTGAACATCTTTTCCAGCGCCTTCGCGGTGTCTTCCGCGGTGCGTTCCTGGAACTGGGTGATGCGCAGCCACGCGTAGCCGTTTTCCACCAGCTTGGCCTTGACGCTTTGCACCTTGATCACTTCGCGCATCAGGGTGACTTCGATCGGCTTGACCTCGCCCTTGCGCGCGATGGTCAGCTTGATCGGGGTCTTGGGCTTGCCGCGCATCTGCTTGACGGCGTCGTTGAGCGTAATGCCCTTGGTGGACTTGTCATCGATCTTGATGATCAGGTCGTTGGCCTTGATGCCGGCGCGCGCCGCAGGGGTGTCTTCGATCGGCGAGACCACCTTGACGAAGCCGTCTTCGGTGCCGACTTCGATGCCCAGGCCACCGAATTCACCGCGGATCGAGGTCTCGAATTCACGGTTTTCTTCCGGATCCAGATAGGCGGAGTGCGGGTCCAGGTCGGAGAGCATGCCGCGCACCGCACCGGTGAGCAGCTTCTTGTCGTCAACCGGGTCGACATAGTCTTCCTTGATCTTGCCGAACACCTCGGTCAAGGAGCGAATCTCGGGCAGCGGCAGCGGGTATCGGGCCTCGCGCTGGGCCACCGCCGAAAAGTTCAGGCCCAGCAGCAATCCTGCCACTACGCCTATGCCTACCAGGCCGCTGTTTTTCCATTTGCCGTTCATGCCGACTCAAGCTCCTTCAGGGGTTCAACAAAGGGGCCGGCTGGCGGCCGGCCCTGCAACTGCTCAAGCACCTCTGCTTGAAATTCCACTATATAACCTTATACGCAAAAAACGACGATTTGATGCGCGGATATGACGGTTAAATCTGGTTAAAAAACCATCTGCTGCGAGAGCGCCTATCGGCGCCCTGCCTGAGTCGGTGAGGGAATCATATTTTTTGCGGGCCAATCGGCCTTGAGGCTAGTGTTTGATCCAGGAAAGAGGGTCAAACGGCTTGCCTTGATAACGCAATTCAAAGTATAGACCCGATTCCGGATTGCCGCCGCTATTGCCCACGCGCGCCAGCACGTCGCCGCTGGCCACTCGTTCTCCCGCCTGCTTGAACAGGGTTTCGTTGTTGCCGTAGATGCTCAGGTACTCGCCACCGTGATCGACGATCAGCAGGTTGCCGAAGCCGCGCATCCAGTCGGAAAACACCACCTTCCCGGGAGCCACCGCCCGCACTTCCTCGCCTTGCGGGGCGCGGATGAACAGGCCTTTCCAGGTGGTGCCGCCGCCTTCCCGTGGAGTGCCGAAACGGTTGGTGAGTTCCCCGCGCGCCGGCAGGCGCAATTTGCCGCGCAGTGAGGCGAATACGCCGGCCAAGCCCGGCTCCGGTAACAGGTCGTTGTGCGCCACCACCGGCGGCTTCACCGGCGCGACTTTTTCCGGACCGCCCTTGTGGGGCGCGGCCGCTTTTTCGCGCGCCAGGCGCTCCTGCTCGCGGCGCTCGGCCTCCTGGCGCTCCTTTTCCTTTTGCTTGGCCAGTTGCGCCAGGCGCTCGATCAGGCGGCTCAGGCGCTTTTCGTTTTCTTCCAGCGTGCTGACTTCCTGGCGCTGGGCGGCGATCTTGGTGGAAAGCTGCGCCAGCACCTGCTTCTTCGCGTTGTTTTCGCGTGCCAGGCGCTCGCGTTCGGCGCGCTGCTGGTTCTCGTTTTCCGCCAGGGTTACGCTCTCGTCGCGTGCCGCATTCGCCAGGGCGGTCAATTGCTGCATGGTGCCGCGCAGGCTTTCGATCAGGTGCGCCTGGGCGCGCGAGACATAGGCGGCATATTGCAGTTCGCGCGCGGCGGTGGCGGGGTTTTCGCCGGAAAACATCAGGCGCGCGTAATTGCTGCCGCGCCGCACGTACTGGTCATGCAGGAGTTTGGCCAGGCGGGCGGACTGGCCGGCGGCGTTTTCCTGTGCCGTCTTGGTCTGGCGTCCGAGGTCTTGCAGGCGCCCCTGCGCGGCGACGCGCTGGTCGGTCAGGTCTTTCAGCTCACGGTTGGCGTTGGAAATCGCCTCTTCCGAGGTCTTCAGGGCATCGGCTGCCTCCGCGCGGTTGCCCTCGGCGGCGTTGATTTCCTTTTTCAGCGCCTCGATGCGCGCATGCAGTTCTTTCAGGTCCTGCGCGTTGTTGGCCGGGGGCGCCGGCGCCGCGGCTGCCTGCAGGGACAGCGCGAGGACGACGCCGGCAAGCGCGGCGCAAAGGAAGGAAAAACGATGCGCGCGCGCCGTGGTCAAGTCTTGGCTTTTCCCTGCGCCGCCACCGCCGCCTGGGCGGCGGCAATCTCCTCGGGCGGGGCGAGGTAGTAGTTGCGGATCGGCTTCAAATCGTCGTCCAGCTCGTAGACCAGGGGCTGGGCGGTGGGGATGTTCGTCCCGATGATTTTCTCCTCGCTCAGGTCGTCCAGGTATTTCACCAGGGCGCGAAGAGAATTGCCGTGGGCGGCGATCAGTACGCGATTGCCGGCGCGGATCGCCGGGGCGATGAAATCGTTCCAGAACGGCAGTACGCGCGCCACCGTGTCCTGCAGGCATTCGGTGGCCGGCAGGTCGGCCGGGTTCACACTGGCGTAGCGCGGGTCGAAGCGCGGGTGGCGGGTGTCGTCCTGGGGGATCGGGTCGGGAGCGATGGCATAGGCGCGGCGCCAGATCAGGACCTGCTTCTCGCCGAACTTGGCGGCGGTTTCCGCCTTGTTCAGGCCCTGTAGCGCCCCATAGCTGCGCTCGTTCAGGCGCCAGTGCTTGGAGGTGGGCAGCCACAGCATGTCCATCTCTTCCAGCGCCACGTTCAGGGTCTTGATCGCGCGCTTGAGCACCGAGGTGTAGGCAATATCGAAGCCGTAGCCCTTTTCCTTCAGCAGGCGGCCGGCTTTTTTTGCCTCTTCCACGCCGGTGGGCGTCAGGTCGACGTCGGTCCAGCCGGTGAAGCGGTTTTCCAGGTTCCACGTCGATTCGCCGTGACGCATCATTACTAGTTTGTACATGGCAGCGGGCCGGGCGCGCCGGCATCAGAACTTGATAAAAGGGCGGGCGGAAAAAAAGCGGCGCAAAAGCAACATCACATTGCGTCACATCGATTCAGCCACTCTATTTTATAATCTTATGGTTGACCGCAGCATGTCCGCCACAGGGTCTTTTTCGATGCCTTCCACCAAAAGCATTTCCGACGACATTTTCGACCTCATCGGCAAGAGCGAGGATATCGAACTGGCTTCGCGCGCCATGAAGGCGATCGCCCATCCGCTGCGCCTGAAGATCCTGTGCCTGTTGGGCGGGGGCGAGGTGGCGGTGCAGGAGATCGTCGAAGCGGTCGGTACCACCCAGAGCAACATCTCGCAGCACCTGGCGATCCTGCGCGACAAGAAGATCCTCAAGACCCGCAAGGACGCCAACAAGGTCTATTACCGCATCGCCGACGATCGCACCCTGCATCTGGTATCAATGATGCGCGAAGTGTTCTGCGGCGTGCAGCCCAAGCCTTGAACGGCGCCCAAGCCAATTCGAAATCGAAGCAATAAGGAAACGCAGTGCTAGAAAAATTCATCATCGATCAATGGATGATCATCCTCGTGGCCATCGTCTCCGGCCTGATGCTGGCCTGGCCGATGATCGCGGGCGTGCGCGGCAAGCGCAATTCGCTCAATACCCTGGGCGCGACCCAGCTGATCAACCAGAAGGATGCGGTGGTGATCGACGTGCGCGACCAGGGCGAATACGCCGCCGGGCACATCCTCAACGCCAAGAGCTTTCCCGAGAAGGTGTTCGCCGACCGCAAGAACGAACTGGAAAAGCTCAAATCGGCCCCCATCATAGTGAGCTGCGACACCGGCCAGCGCGCCGGCGGCGCCGCGCAAAAGCTGCGTGAGATGGGCTTCACCGAGGTCTACACGCTGCAAGGCGGCCTGAACGCCTGGCGCGATGCCGGCCTTCCCGTGACCAAATAGCGCGCTGCCCCGAACCCGAGGAACCGCCATGCCTCCCATCACCATGTATGCCACCGGCGTCTGCCCCTACTGCATCCGCGCCGAACAGTTGCTGCGCGCCAAGGGCGTGACCCAGATCGAGAAAATCCGCATCGACCAGGACCCGGCGCAGCGCGACCTGATGATGGAGCGCACCGGGCGCCGCACCGTGCCGCAGATATACATCGGCGACAAGCACATCGGCGGCTGCGACGATCTTTACGCGCTGGACCGCGCCGGCGGCCTCGAGCCCCTGCTGAAGGCCGCATAAGCGGCGGCCTTTCGCCGCCTCCCTTCCCTTATCCCGGCCGCCGCCTCCCGCGCGCGGCCTTTTTTTGAAAGCCTGTCATGGCAGACCAGACCCCCGCGGCCGATCCGAACCAGCCGATCCTCAATTACGAGAAAATCTACGTCAAGGACATGTCGATCGAGGTGCCGCACGCGCCCTCGATCTTCTTTGAGCAGGATGCCCCCGAGCTCGAAACCCAGCTCAACGTCGAGGCGAACAATTTCTCCGAAGGCTTCTACGAGGTGGTGGTCACCGCCACCGTCAGCACCAAGCTGAAGGACAAGGTGGTGTTCCTGGTCGAAGTCAGCCAGGGCGGGATTTTCCAGATCCGCAATTTCCCGGCCGACCAGATCGATCCGCTGATCGGCATCCATTGCGCTTCCGTGCTCTACCCCTACCTGCGCGCCAACGTCTCCGACCTGGTGGCCCGCGCCGGTTTCCCGGCCCTCACCCTGCCGATCGTCAACTTCGAGGCCTTCTACACCCAGCGCCAGCAACAGCAGCAGGCACAGGGCGCCGAGCCCGGCCCCAGCACCATCATCACCGGCCCTCACTAGTCGAAGCTGCCGCCCGCGCCGCGCTCGGGAACGTACAAGAGGAGACCCGCGATGAAATATGCGATCAAAGCCGCCGTCCTGCTGCCGGCCCTGCTGGCAGCGGCGCTGCCGGCGGCAGCCGCCGAATACCGCTCGGTGGCCGAGCCGGCGATTTTTTACGACGCTCCGGCGATTCGCGGCCGCAAGCTGTTCGTTGCGCCCAAGGGCATGCCGGTCGAAGTGGTGGTGAGCATCGAGAACTGGATCAAGGTGCGCGACCGCGCCGGCGACCTGATGTGGATAGAGCGCAAGGCCCTGTCCGACAAGCGCACGGTGGTGGTGAGCGCGCCGCAGGCGCAGGTGCTGGACAAGCCGGACGAAAGCGGCCGCGTCCTGATGGCCGCAGGCCAGGACGTGGTGCTGGACCGCCTGGAGGCGCCGGCGAACGGCTTCGTCAAGGTGCGTCATCGCGACGGCATCACCGGCTATGTACGGGTAGGCCAGGTATGGGGCTGGTAGCCGTGGGTCATCACCGGAGTCCGCGTCCATGAGCGTCGGTATTCTGGGCGCCGGCGCCTGGGGCACGGCGCTGGCCGTAGCGCTGGCGCGGCGCATGCCGGTGACGCTGTGGGCCCGCGAAGAAGGCCTGCCCGAGTTGCTCGCGCGCGAGCGCGAGAACAAGCAGTTCCTCCCCGGCGTACCGCTGCCGCAGGCGGTCACGCCCACCGCCGACTTCGAGGCCGCGGCGCGCGCCGACCTGGTGATCGCCGCGCCCTCGGTAGCCGGCCTGCGCCCGACGCTGGCGCGCCTGAAGCAACAGCGCGCGGACGCGCCGGTGGTCTGGCTGTGCAAGGGCTTCGAGCAGGGCACGTCGCGCCTGCCGCACCAGATCGCCGCCGAGGCGCTGGGGAATCACGCCACCTGCGGCGCGCTCTCCGGCCCGAGCTTTTCCGCCGAGGTGGCGCGCGGCCTGCCGGTCGCGCTGACCCTGGCCTCGCCTTCGGCCGAATTCGCCGCCGGCGCGGCGGCCATCCTGCACGGCGGCAACATCCGCGTCTACACCAGCAACGACCTGGTCGGCGTGGAAGTCGGCGGCGCGGTGAAAAACGTGATGGCGATCGCCGCCGGCATCAGTGATGGCCTGGGCCTGGGCCACAACGCCCGCGCCGCGCTGGTCACGCGCGGGCTGGCCGAGATGGCGCGCTTGGGGCTGACCATGGGCGGCCGCGCCGAGACCTTCATGGGGTTGACCGGCATGGGCGACCTGATCCTCACCGCCACCGGCGATTTGTCGCGCAACCGCACTGTCGGCAAGAAGCTGGCTGATGGCGGCAAGCTCGACGACGTACTGGGCCATCTGGGCCACGTCGCCGAAGGTGTCTATACGGCGCGCGAGACGATCGCGCTGGCACGGCGCTATAACGTCGAGATGCCGATCACCGAGGCCGTATGCGCGGTGCTGTTCGACGGCGTCGATGCGCGCCAGGCCGTGTCCGACCTGCTGTCGCGCGAGTCGCGCGCCGAGTAAGGCGAAGGCGCGGCCTTCAGGCGCCGCCGGCAAAGCCGAGCTGGCGCCACGCTTCCAGCACCACCACCGCGACCGCGTTCGACAGGTTGAGACTGCGGTTGTTCGGGCGCATCGGAATGCGCAGGCGCCGGGTGTCGGGGAAATGCGCCAGCAGCTCGGCCGGCAGGCCGCGTGTCTCCGGACCGAAGACGAACACGTCCTCGTCGCGGAATTCCGCTTCGCTATAGACGCGGCTGTTGCGCGTCGACAGCGCGAACATGCGCTTGCCCGCGAGCGCCTGCGCGCAGGCCGCCCAGTCCGCATGCACCTTGAGGCTGGCGTACTCGTGGTAATCCAGCCCGGCGCGCTTCAACTGGCTGTCTTCCAGGCTAAAGCCGAGCGGCTCGATCAGATGCAACTGCGCGCCGGTGTTGGCCGCCAGGCGGATGACGTTGCCGGTATTGGGCGGGATCTCGGGTTCGTAGAGGACGATATGCAGCATGAGTGCAGGAAAAAGCGGCGTGATATCGGAAAGCCGCGGCATTGTCGCACGCGGGCGCGTTTAACCCGCGCCCGATGCAGGGGTAATGGGCGTTTCGTGCGCTCGACCATGCGAACATTCCGGCTTGTGAAACGCCGCCGCGCACCCAGCTAAGTCCGCATGATCCCGCTTTCCGTCCTCGACCTTTCGCCGATTGCCCAGGGCAGCGATGCCGCGCAATCGTTCCGCAACACCATCTCCCTGGCGCAGCACGCCGAGAAGCTGGGCTACAAGCGCTACTGGATGGCCGAGCACCACGGCATGCCGGGCATTGCCAGCGCCGCGACCTCCATCCTGATCGGCCAGGTGGCGGCGCATACCCGGAGCATCCGCGTCGGCGCCGGGGGCATCATGCTGCCCAACCATTCGCCGCTGGTGATTGCCGAGCAGTTCGGCACGCTGGAGTCGCTGTTCCCCGGGCGCATCGACCTGGGGCTGGGCCGCGCGCCGGGCTCGGACCAGGCTACCGCGCGGGCGCTGCGCCGCAAGCTGGAGGAGGACGCCGACGAATTTCCGCGCGACGTGGTCGAGCTGATCAACCACTTCGAGCCGGCGGACCCGGGGCAGCAGATTCGCGCCATTCCCGGCGTTGGCCTGCAGGTGCCGGTGTGGATCCTCGGCTCTTCCCTGTTCGGCGCGCAACTGGCGGCGCATCTCGGCCTGCCTTACGCCTTTGCTTCGCACTTCGCGCCGCAGGCGCTGATGCAGGCGATCGAGGTGTATCGCCAGACGTTCCGGCCGTCGAAATTCCTCGCCAAGCCGTACGTGATGCTGGGCGTCAATGTATTCGCTGCCGATTCCCGCGATGAAGCCGGATTGCTCTACACCTCGCTGCAACAGGCTTTCGTCAACCTGCGCAGCGGCCGGCCCGGCACGCTGCCGCCGCCGGCGGCGGGGTATGCGCAGGGCCTGGGGTTCGCGGAAACGGCGATGTTAAAGAACGCGTTGTCGTGCTCGGTGGTCGGCACGCCGGAGGAGGTGCGCGCCGGCCTCGACGCTTTCGCCAAGCGCACCGGCGCCGACGAGCTGATGGTCACCGCGCAGATCTTCGACCACACGTCGCGCCTGCGCTCGTATCAACTCGCCGCCGAAGCCTGCGGGCAGGCAAAAGCCGCCTGAGCATGGCCTACGAAAAGCTGCGGCGCGCCGTCGATGCCGGGTTGTTCGACCCGGAGCTGTGCGACATCGTGCCGCCGCCTTCGCAGGCCGATGTTGCCGCTGCCGAAGCCGCCGGCTTCGCGTTCAGTCCCGAGCATCGCGCGCTGCTGCTCGCCTGGGGCGGCAGCGACCTGCATGAGATCGTGGTTTACGCGCCGCAGCGCGTGCGCCAGGTCGAAGACATGACCGAATTCGCCGCCGATTACAGCGGCAGCGTATTCTTCTATGACGAAGCAGGCCACGTCCACGCCGAAGACGCGCAAAGCGGCGAACTGCTTTACCTCGCCGCCTCCCTCCCCGAATTCATCGACGACTTCCTGCTCGGTACCAAGGGCGAGGACTTCTACGGCGAGGACTGGGTGCGTGAACTCAAGGCGCTGGGCCTCGCAGGCCCCGCGCACTAGTCCGCGCGGTTCGGCCTGCTTAATTCAGTGCCGTCGCCAGCTTGCGGCGGTAGGCCGACACCAGGTCGGCATATTCCTCGCTGCCGCCCAGCATGTTGAACACGTTGATCATCGCCTTGCGTGCAGCCTGCTCGTTCCACTGGCGGTCGGTGACGATGATTTCCAGCAGGTGATCCAGCGCCTCCTGGAACATGCCTTCGGCGATCAGCGCCTGCGCCAGGTCGTGACGGGCGGCGGAGTCCTTCGGGTTGGCCTTCACCTTGGCTTCGAGTTCCTCGGTGGCGGGCAGGTCCTTCACGGCTTCGAGCGTGGCGATGCGCGCCTTCAGGCTGTCCAGGCGCGCGGCGTCTTCGCGTGCTTCGGGG
The DNA here is from genome assembly GCA_036498945.1 of Burkholderiales bacterium. Classification (GTDB taxonomy): domain Bacteria; phylum Pseudomonadota; class Gammaproteobacteria; order Burkholderiales; family JAEUOS01; genus JAQGMJ01. The sequence goes on from DASYEQ010000123.1 coordinate 43,357, forward strand.
GCGAGTTCGACCAACTCAAGATGCTGCTTGGCGGCGTCGAAACGGTCGGAGGCCATTTCCATCTCGGCCAGGTCCATGCGCGCGCCCATCGAACCCGGATCCAGGGCGAGAGCGGCTTTCAAGGAATCGATGGCGCCGTCGAGGTCGCCTTGCTGTGCCTTGATGGCGGCTTCCTGGCGCTTTTGGTCGGCGGGGGAAAGCGGCGCGGCGGGCGGGGCCTGGTTTTCCAGCGCGGCGGCGGCTTCGGGCATCGCTTGCGCGAACATGCCGAGCACCTTGTCGAAGAACTGGCGGATCTGGCCTTCGGGCTGTGCGCCCAGGAACTGGTCGGCCAGCTGGCCGCCTACCAGGGCGGCGACGTAGGGAATGCTGCGCACGCGGAAGGCCTGCGAAAGCTCGGGGTTTTCGTCCGAGTTGATCTTCACCACCTTGACGCGGCCGGCATATTCGCCCGCTAGCTTTTCCAGGATCGGCGAGAGCGCGCGGCAGGGGCCGCACCAGGGGGCCCAGAAGTCGATCACCACCGGCTGGTGCATCGAGGCTTCGATCACCTCGGTTTCGAAAGTGGCGGTGGTCACGTCCATCGTCGTGGCAGTGTCAGCAGGGGCATTCGGTTGCGGGGTCATGGTCTTGCTCGTCTTGTTGGTTGTGCGGCTGTGGGTGGCGCGGCCTGAGAGGCCTCAGGATTAGATGGACGCGTCCGGCGGCGGTTTCAAGCCGCCTTGCGTCCAGGCCCGCAAAACCGCAATTTTAAGCTTTCGCGGGAGCCATCGCCGCCGGCAGGGTGCGCGCCAGCACCCAGTTGGTCACTTTGGCCGCGCCGGCCTTTTTCAGCACCTTCGCCAGTTCGTTCAGCGTGCTGCCGGTGGTCATCACGTCATCGACCACCGCCACGTGCAGGCCGTCGAAGCGCCGCGTCGCCGTGTAGGCGCCGCGGATGTTCTTCGCGCGCTCCTTCCACGGCAGTTCGGCCTGCGGCGGCGCCTGCTTGTGGCGGATGAGCGCCTGCGCGTCCAGCTTCACGTTGCGCCGCCGTGCCAGCAGGCGCGCCAGCTCATGCGCCTGGTTGTAGCCGCGCTCGGCCAGGCGCGCCGGCGCAAGCGGGATGGCGACCACCAGGTCCGGCGGCTCCGCGCCGACCGCCGGTTCGATCAGGGCGGCGAAACTGCGCGCCAGACCGAGGCGGCCTTCGTACTTGAAGGCCTGAATCGCGGCGTCCAGCGGGTAGGCATAGGCCAGCGCCGCACAGGTGGCATCGTAATGTGGAGTCTCGCTCATGCAGCGCCCGCACAGCGCGCCTTGCAGCGTCGGCAGCGCGCAGGAAGGGCAGCGCTCCCGCGGCAGGCGCGGCAGGGCGGCGATGCAGGGTTCACACACCGCCGTGGCGCTCGCCTGGCCGCAGAAATAGCAGTCCTGGGTGCGCGCTTCGCGCAGCAGGCCGCCGAGCAGGCTGAGCGGCGAAGACTGCTGCGTGCGCACCGGCTACACCTCGATGCCGCGGTAGATCCAGTCCACCTCGAAAAAATTCTCGTTGCCGCGCTGCGCCGCCAGGTGGTTGCGCAAATCGCGCTGGCCACCGCCGGCATGGCAGACGTGGCCGAAGAAGCGCGAGGTGAGCGTGATGCGCGCGGCGCGCAGGTAGCGCGCCTCTTCATACGATTGCAGCACGCTGCCCACCGGATTGCCGCCACGGGTTGCCATCTTCGCTGCCAGCACCACGCTATCCTCCATGGCCATGCAGGCGCCCTGCGCCAGGTATTGCAAGGTCGGGTGCGCCGCATCGCCCAAAAGCGTGACGTTGCCCACCGTCCAGCCCGAAGTCGGCTCGCGGTCGCACATCGGCCAGCTGCGCTCGGTGGAAATGAAGCGCAGCGCGTCGCGCACATAGGGCACGGTGCCTTCGAAGGTGCGATGCACTTCGTCCATGCCGCCCCAGTCGGGCTTGCCCTGCTTGTATTCCTCGCTTTCGATCACGCAGACGTTGTTCACCACCGTGCCGCCGCGCAGGCGGTATTGCACCAGGTGCAGGCGCGGGCCGACCCAGATCACCATGTCGTCGAGAAAGCGCGTGTCGGTAACCTGCTCCAATGGCACCACGCCGCGGCGCGCGATGTGCCCCGAGACGTGCGGCTCGCCGTCGCCGATGATCTGCGCGCGCCCCGCCGAGCGCAGGCCGTCGGCGCAGATCAGCATGTCGCCCTCGATCTCGCGGCCGTCTTCCAGGATCGCCTGCACCCGCCCCTTGTCCTGCCTGAAACTCTTCAGGCCGCTGGAAGTTTCCAGCGACACCAGTTCCGGTCTGGCGCGGCAGGCGTCGAGCAGCGCGCCGTGCAGGTCGCGGCGGTGGATCACCGCGTAGGACCACTTGTATTTCTGGCGGAACGCGCCCTTCAGATGAATGCGCGACACTTCCTTGCCGCTCACCGCATCCTGCATCACCAGGTTGTTGGGGTAGAAGGCGGTGCCCTCCAGCGCCTCGCGCACGCCCAGGCGGTCCAGCATCTCGACGGCGTTGGGACCCAGCTGGATGCCGAAGCCGATTTCGCCGAATTCGGCGGCGCGCTCCAGCACCCGCACCTTGAAGCCCTTCTGGGCCAGGGCGAGCGCGGCCGAAATACCGCCGATGCCGCCGCCCGCAATCAGTATGGTCATGTTGCTTCCCGACGCAAGGTAATGTTGATCAACATTACCGGATTGTACGGCTGCCTGACGGATTTGCCTTCATGCGCTGCGGCATGCAGCGCATCAGGGGCACAAAACCACGGAAAACCACGGTGGTTTCGCGCAAACGTGATTTCGCGGCACCACAGTTGTGGTTGCCTGAGAGGCCCACCCCCATAAAACCCCAGGTTTTTTCGCTTTCCCGCAAGGGGACTTCCTTCGGGGTGTCTGCACGCGTGCCACTTGCAACAACTGTGGTGATGCGGCGCGACGAGGGAGAACCCGTGGTGCGACGGGCGATGCGCCAAGGAGCGGCGCATGCGTGGGTGCAACTCGCGAAGCTCGTATCCCTGTGATCAAAGATACACCGTTTCGCCGCGCATGGGGGCGTCGGGTCGCGGGCGCGTTCGCTTGTAATCTGTCTGTCACACAACCTTCATAACATCCTCAGCGCCCGTGCGGGAAACACCAAGCACACCAACTCGCGCGCGCGGGACGTGCTGCATTCGCATGCGTCCTTCCGACCTCAAGGAAACCTACGCATGACCAGTCCTTCCCGCCGCCGCGTCCTCGAAATGATCGCCGGCGCGCCGCTGCTGCCGATCGCCTCTTCCTTCGCCGGCATGCTGCCCGCGGTGGCACAGGCCGCCACCCTGAGCGGGCGCAACCTCAGCGTCAGCTTCACTTCCATGCCCGCGCCGGGGCTGGCGGATGCCGCCGCGATGGCCACCACCACGGTCGGCTCTTCGATCGAAGTGCGCCACGGCCGCGCGGTGAACCAATACAAGCTGCAATACGAAAGCTTTTTCGTCACCGGCACCATGGTGCCGGACGGCAAGGGCGGCGTGATGCTGGCCGGCGGCTATTACGACATCAACGGCAAGCCGATCATGGATGCCAGCGGCTCGGAATCGCGCCAGTTCTTCTCCGACTCGCCCGACGGCAGCACGCTGCTGACGCTGAAAAACGCCAGGGTCCCGGGCGTCAAGGGCAACCACGTGTTCGCGGTGGTGCAGTTCGAATACACCACGCGCGACCTGGCCGGCGGCTCGCAATACGCCAAGCTGCCTTCGCCCTTCGCCGTGTTGACACTGGACCAGGATCCGAAAACCGGCGCGCTGTCGCTGGTGAAATACCACAACGTCGACACGTCTTCCGTGCATGGCGTGTGGATCAGCTGCGGCGCCTCGCGCTCGCCGTGGAACAC
>DASYEQ010000124.1:0-76525 GCA_036498945.1 Burkholderiales bacterium
ACGGGGGAAAACATCGATGCGCACAAGGTGTGGGCCACGATGTTCACGAATGAGAAGCCGGGCGGGCATGGGGAGCGTTCGGTGGCGATCGGGACGATCGACATGGCGGTGTGGGACGCGGTGGCGAAGATCGCGGGCAAGCCTTTGTTCCGGCTGCTGGCGGAGCGGTATGGCACGCAGGCAGGTGTGAAGGAATGCGCGAAGGTGTTCGTCTATGCGGCGGGGGGGTATTACTATCCGGGCAAGGGGCTGCAAGGCCTGGCGGACGAGATGCGCGGGTATCTGGACCGCGGCTATAGCGTGGTGAAGATGAAGATCGGCGGGGCGCCGCTTAAGGAAGATATGGCGCGCATCGAGTCCGTGCTCAAGCTGCTGCCCAAGGGTTGCCGCCTGGCGGTGGATGCGAACGGGCGCTTTGACCTGGCGCGCGCGGTGGAGTATGCCAAGGCGCTTTCGGCCTACGACCTCTTCTGGTACGAAGAGGCGGGCGACCCGCTGGATTACGAGTTGCAGGCGCAGTTGGCGGCGCATTACGCGGGGCCGATGGCGACGGGCGAAAACCTGTTTTCGATGCAGGACGCGCGCAACCTCATCCGCTACGGCGGCATGCGCAAAGACCGTGATTGGCTGCAGTTCGACTGCGCGCTTTCCTACGGCCTGGTGGAATACCTGCGCACCTTGCAGATGCTGAAGGAATACGGCTGGTCGTGGTCGCGCTGCATTCCGCACGGCGGGCACCAGATGTCGCTGATGATCGCCGCCGGCCTGGGCCTGGGTGGCAACGAGAGCTACCCGGACCTGTTCCAGCCCTACGGCGGCTTTCCCGATGGCGTGCGGGTGGAGAATGGCTACGTCACGCTGCCGGAGCTGCCGGGCATCGGCTTCGAGGGCAAGAGCGATCTGATCAAAGAGATGCGCTCACTGTCGGACGGCAAATAAGGTTGCGGCGCGGGCGGCCGGGGCAGCAGCCCTGCAAGGCAGCCGGCGTCAAAAAGGAATCACATGAAACAGGAACATCGCGGCGCACCACTGCCGCCGCCGGGCCGCGGCGGGGCCGCGCGCACTTCCACCAGGGCGCTGCTGTTGGTGATGGCGCTGGCGGCCAGCCCGCTGCTGTTGTTCGTGCTGGGCAACGCGTTGAGCGCGCTGCTGCATTGCCGCTCGCTGGGCCTGGAGATGCCCCTGCGCTGCGGCACGTCGGCAGGCAAGACCTGGCTGGTCGACGGTTTGCTGGATTGCGGCTTTCTCACCATCCTCTCGCTGCCGGCGGGCTTCGTGGCCATGCTGGTGATGTCGTCGCGCGCGGGGCGGCAAAGGCAGGCGGCGGCCGAAGCGGCGCAGGCCGAAAGCCGGGCAGGCAATGCAGGGGATGCGCCGGAGCGGTAGCGGCGCAGGGGCGGCTCCCATCGCCGGCCCGTCCTCTCCTCGAAGGCGGGTAGGCGGCGCCGGGAATGCAACCCGCGGGCGCGGCCTGCGTTATATTCTTTATCAGGCGATCATTTATCCGGTTTTTTGATAAGCTGCCCCCAGAATCAGAAGCAGGCAGCAAGCCTCGGGTAGTGGCAACCGCATCATGTGAAGCCGCGCGACAGAAAGCGGCCGCATCCATCGACGCAAACCAACCATCGCCGCCGGGCAAAAGCGCCGGCGCAAAGGAGACAAAGGTGAATTCGAATCGCAGAACCCTGATCAAGGCGGCCGGCGCCGCCGCGGCCGTGGCGGCCGTCGGCACTTCCACCGCGGCGCGCGCGCAGGCGGGCGGCACCATCCGCATCGGCCTGATGACGGTGAAGACGGGGCCGCTGGCTTCCGGCGGGCTGGACATGGAAAAGGCGCTGGTGCAGTACCTGAAGGAGCGCAACAACATGATGGCCGGGCGCAAGGTCGAGCTGTTCGTCGGCGACTCCGCCGGCGTGCCGGCCACCGCGCGCACCAAGGTGCAGGAACTGGTCGAGCGCAACAAGATCCACGTGATGATCGGCCCGCTGGCCGCCGCCGAGGCGCTGGCCACCGACGACTACATCCGCCAGGCCAAGCTGCCGACGCTCTCGGTGGCGGCGGCCGAAGACATGACGCAGCGCAAGACCAACCCCTGGTTCGTGCGCGGCACTTCCACCTCCTCGCAGTGCGCCCACCCGATGGCGGACTACTGCCTGAAGGAGCTGAAGTGGAAGCGCATGGGCATCATCGCCGACGATCTCGCCTATGGCCACGAGATGCTGGCGGGCTTCCAGCGCGTGTTCGAGGAAGGCGGCGGCAAGATCGTGCAAAAGCAGTTCGCCCCGCTCACGGTGCCCGATTACGGCACCTACCTGGCGCAGCTCAAGACCAACGTCGACGGCATCTTCCTGGGCTTCGCCGGCTCCAACGGCTTCCGCTACCTGCGCCAGTTCAACGAATACGGCATGAAGGGCAAGGTGGGCGTGGTGGGCGGCATGACGGCGCTGGATGAAGCCGTGCTGCGCAACATGGGCGACGAAGCCCTGGGCATCCGCACCTCGTGCTGGTACTCCGCCGAGCTGGCCAACCCGATCAACCAGAAGTTCGCCGCCGCCTTCCGCGCGCAAAACAAGTACGACCCCGGCTTCTACGCCGCCGCCACCTATGTCGAGGCCGCCGTGCTCGAAGCCGCGCTCGACGCCATCAAGGGCAAGATCGAAGACAAGACCGCCTTCATGAAGGCCCTGCGCGCGGTGAAAACCTCGACCGCGCGCGGCCCGGTCTCCTTCGACAGCTACGGCAACGTGGTCGGCGACGTGTTCATCCGCCGCGTCGAGCGCAAGGATGGCCGCCTGGTCAACGTGGTGGAAAAGACCTACCCCAACGTCAGCCAGTTCTGGACCTACAAGCCGGAAGACTTCCTGAAGAACCCGGTCTACTCCCGCGACTGGCCGCCGGCGAAAAACCTGGAGAGCTGAGCGTAACACCGCTCCGGGGTCGCCCCGGAGCAGCCGCTCTGCCCCTACGCCGCGCGCGACCCCACGCCTTTCGTCCCTCCCGGCACACCGCGAAATTTGGGGCGGAGTCAATTTTCGTTTCTTGAAAATTGACTCTGATCCCAATATTCGCTGACCCCAATATTCGAGCGCGGCGTCCATTCCTCGCGCCAGCCACATCAGGCACCACTCCAGTATCCAGACACGTAGTTCACGGTCGCACCGGCCAGTCATCTTCCGCCGCCCTCAAGCGCGAATCCCGTAACCCGCAAGCAAACATCCCGCATCACCTTTCGGGAAAAGTAAAATATCTTTTCCCCGCTGTTCCCGGCATGCCCTCGCGCCCCTGCCGTTAAGATGGCATGGACTTCACAAGGGGCCGCGCACTCGCGCGCAACGCCCTTCGGCGCGATGGCTCCCCGCGGAGCATCGCCGGCGTGGAATTGGGATGGCTTTGGCCGCCTATTCGCAGCTTCGAATAGGCGCGCGTTCGTCTATCTTCAACCTCCCGTCCATTCCCTTGCATGCGCCGCGCCATGCCCGCCCGTCACCTCGCCCTTATCGCCGTCTGGCTTTGCGCCATGCTGGCGGCGCTGTGGTGGCTGGAGCGCAAGAGCCTGATCGCCGGCGTGCTTTGCATCGTTCCCCTGCCATGAGCCACCACGAGCCCGCCGACAGCCTGCAACAATTCCACGCCCGCGCCGACCGCATCATGCTGGGCGTGCTGGGCCTGTTGCTCATCACCTCCATCGGGCTCGCCTGCGTCTACGGCGACTGGCTGCCGGTGCTGCTGGTGGCGCTGCCTTCCTTCATCGTGCCGGCGCTGATCATCCGCGGCGCCGAGGGCGGCGCAATCGGCCGCTTCGCCGCCGCCGCCGCCTTCATGGTGTTCTCGGCGCTGTTCATCCATCAGGCGCGCGGCATGCTCGAAATGCACTTCGGCATCTTCGTCCTGCTCGCCCTCCTGCTCACCTATTGCGACTGGCGCCCGATCATCGCCGCCGCCGCCATCATCGCCGTGCACCACGCCGGCTTCGCGCTCCTGCAAAGCAGCGGCGCGCCCATCTACGTGTTCCCGCGCCCCGGCAGCCTGTGGCTGGTGACGCTGCACGCCGCCTTCGTGGTGTTCGAAACCGCGGCGCTGGTCTACCTCTCCTTCTTCCTGCGCGGGCTGGTCGAAGGCTCGGTCGCCGCCGCCGCGCTGGCGCGCGAGATCGGCGCCGGCCGCCTCGAAGGCGCCGAAGACCCGCAAGGCGCGCGCAACCCGATGCTGGCATCGCTGTTCTCCATGCGCAGCCAGTTGCGTGCCTCCGTCTGCGAAGTGCAGCAGGGCGCGCACAGCGTCGACACCGCCGGCGGCGTGCTCTCCGGCGCGGCGCATGAAATCCAGCAGTCCGCGCAAGGGCTCAATAGCTCCGCCGACTCGATGGCCGCCGCCGTCAATGAACTCTCCGGCGCCATCGCCTCGCTTGCCGACAATGCGGAAGAAGCCAGCCGCATCGCCACCGATTCCAACGCCGCCGCCGACACCGGCCGCGCCGTGGTCGAAGCCACCATCGGCGACTTGCGCGGCATCGCCGCCTCCGTCAACCTCGCCGCCGGCCGCCTCGAGGGCCTGAACCGCTGCACCGAAAGCGCCGGCACCACCGTCAAGCTGATCCAGGACATCGCCAACCAGACCAACCTGCTCGCGCTCAACGCTGCGATTGAAGCCGCGCGCGCCGGCGAGCAGGGCCGCGGCTTCGCCGTGGTGGCCGACGAAGTGCGCAAGCTCTCCGAGCGCACCGCGGTGGCGACGCGCGAAATCGAGACCGCCATCGTCGAGATGCGCGACAGCGGCAGCGCCGTCATGCAATCGATCGCCGGCGCCGTCGAGCACGCCGATGCCGGCGCCGGCAAGGCCGCCGGGGTCAACGCCGCCATCGACAACCTGGTGAGCGCCACCCAGCGCGTCAACACCTGCATCCAGGAGATCGCCCACTCGCTGGGCGAGCACCGCAGCGCCGCCGGCCAGCTGGCGCAAGACCTGGCGCACACCTCCGGCATGGCCGACGCCTCGCAGCAACTGGCCGAGCGCATCGTCGGCGAAGTCGACAAGCTCACCGGCGTCTCCGGCTCGCTTTCCCGCGCGGTGGCGCGCTTCCAGGCGTAGCGCGCGCCGCCCTGCCCGCCGCCACGTCAGGCGGCGCGTGCCCGACGGTAAAGGTTTGCGGACGCGGGCTCGATGGCGTGCATGCAGCGGCGCGCACCGCGCGGCGCCGCACGCGGATCAACCGGCGCCGAATAAACGGGCAAGACGGGAGCCTACGTCGCCTCTCCCTGCTCGCGCGGCCGCGGCGGGTCGTAGATGGTCATCACCAGCATCTCGTCGCTGCCCAGGTTGCGCAGCGAGTGCCGCTCGCCCGCGCGCACCTTGGCCACCGTGCCCGGCATCACCTCCCAGGTGCGCTCCTTGATCGTCACGTCCCCGGTGCCGGAGAGGAAGATCAGCGTGTGGTTCCATTTCTCCACGTGCGGCACCGAATGGTCGCCCGGGTCCAGGCGCACCAGCTCGCAGGAATAGGCGCTGGTGTATTCCGGCTCGTCGCACACCAGCGCCTTGAATTCGAAGCCGCGCGCCCCCGGCAGCGCGCGCACGTCGCGCCAGGGCATCTGGTCGTAGGAAAACACCGGTTCGCTCATGCTGGTCTCCGTATCGTTGAAATGTTCCGGCCTGCGCCATTCTTGGCCGAATGTCCCGATTGCGCAAGCACTCCCGAGGCGCACGTCAGACGATGCCGACGCCCGTTTCCGTCTTCTCTTACTATCCGCCAACCGCGCGCGCACGTAGCCTGACCCTCCCGCCGTGCCGCCCCGGTGCGACGGCCGTTCGAGGACGCCCGCCATGGCACGCAGCGCAAAATCGGCCCCCACCGCCCGGGCCCACAGTTCTTCGGAAACGAAAACCGGCTCGAAGGCCAAACCCTCGAAGGCCGCCAAGTCCTCCCCGCGCGCTACGCGCGCAGCGAATGACGACAGCGCGAAAAAATCCCACGGCGCGCGCGGCGGTTCCAGCCGCGTGCTGTGGAAAGGCGCCATCACCTTCGGCCTGGTGCTGGTGCCGGTCGAGTTGCACACCGCCGCGCGCCGCCAGGGCCTGGAACTGGAGATGCTCGACAAGCGCAGCATGGACCCGATCGGCTACAAGCGCATCAACAAGAGCACCGGCAAGGAAGTGGCCTGGGAAGATATCGTCAAGGGCTACAAGATCGAAAAGGGCCAGTACGTCGTGCTGACGGACGCCGACTTCAAGCAGGCCAACCCGAAGGCCACGCAAAGCGTGGAGATTTTCTCCTTCGTCGAGCGCGAAGACATCCCGATGATGTATTTCGACGCGCCCTATTACCTGGTGCCGCAAAAGGCGGGCATCAAGGTCTATGCGCTGTTGATGGAAGCGATGCAAAAGGAAAACTGCGTCGCGCTGGCCAACGTGGTGATCGCCACCAAGCAGCACCTGGCGGCGGTGATTCCCGACGGCGAAAAGCTGATGCTCAACACCCTGCGCTACCCCGACGAAATCCGCGACACCATCGGCCTCAATATGCCCGACCTCAAGGGCACGCGCATCACCGCCGCCGAGATGAACATGGCGCAAAAGCTGATTGAGGCGATGCGCGGCAAGTGGCAGCCGGGCGAATACCACGATAGCTATCACGAAGACATCATGGCCCGCGTCGAGGAAAAGACCAAGGCCGGCCAGATCAACCAGGTGACCGCGCCGGAAAAGGGCCGCGCACCGGCGCCGCGCTCGGCCGAGGTGATCGACCTGATGGCGCTGCTGCAAAAGAGCATGCCCGGCGGCAAGGGCGCCGCGAAAGCCGTCTCCAAAGCCGCCGCCAAACCGCGCGCCAAGGCCGCCAGCAAATCCGCGCCGCGCAAACGCGCCGCCTAAGGCGCGCCGCAAGGAACGCCACGCATGAGCCTGACCCGCTACCGCGCCAAGCGCGACTTCACCAAGACCGCCGAACCCAGCGGCCGCGCCGCCAAGGCAAGCACGTCGGCGCGGGCGGCGGCGAATGCCAAACCACGCGGCCGCGCGCATGCGGCCAAGCAGAAGTCCGGTCTGCGCTTCGTCATCCAGAAGCACGCCGCCAGCCGCCTGCACTACGACTTCCGCCTCGAACTCGACGGCACCCTCAAGAGCTGGGCCGTGCCCAAGGGGCCAAGCGTCGACCCCGCCGACAAGCGCCTCGCCGTTCACGTCGAAGACCACCCGATCGAATACGGCGGCTTCGAAGGTGTGATCCCGGAAAAGCAATACGGCGCCGGCGAAGTGATCGTCTGGGACCGCGGCACCTGGGCGCCCCTCTCGGGAGATGCGCGCCGCGACTACCGCGAAGGCCATCTCAAGTTCCACATGGAAGGCGAGAAGATGCACGGCGACTGGGCGCTGGTGCGCATGCACGGCGGGCGCTTCGGCGGCGACGAGAAGCACGACAACTGGCTGCTGATCAAGGAACGCGACGATGCCGCCATGCCCGGCAAGGGCGAGATACTGGTGCGCGAGCATCCCGAGAGCGTGATCTCCGGGCGTGAAGTCGAAGAGCTCAAGGGCAACGCCCGGGTCGATACCTGGGACAGCAACGAGTCCGATCCGAAAAAGGCTTTCAAGCCGGCATCGGGCAAAAAGGCGGCGGTGAAAAAAGCTGCCGCGAAAGTGCCGGGGAAGAAAGCGGCAACCAAGACCGCAGCGCGCAAGCCTACCGCCAAGGCACCGGCGAAAAAGGCCGTGACCAAACAGGCCGCCGGGCAAAAGACCACGCGCGGCAAGTCGCGCGACGACACCGAACCTGCCTCCGCGGCGCTGGACGATGTCGGCCGCAAGGCCGCGCTGCCCGCTACCCTCGACCCGCAACTCGCCACCCTGCTCGAGTCTCCCCCCGAAGGGGAAGGCTGGGTCTACGAGATCAAGCTCGATGGCTACCGCCTGCTGGCGCGCGTCGAAAAAGGCCGCGCGCGCCTGATCACGCGCAACGGCCACGACTGGAGCGATAAATTCCCCGCCATCATCGCTGCGCTCGAAGCGCTAGCCATCGGCTCTGCCTGGCTGGATGGCGAAGTCTGCGTGATGAACGATGCCGGCGTCTCCTCCTTCGGCCTGTTGCAGCAATGGCTGTCGAACGAAGGCGAGGGGGCGAAGCGCGAAGCGGTGTACATGGTGTTCGACTTGGCGTATTGCGCCGGCCGCGACCTGCGCGCCTTGCCGCTGATGCAGCGCAAGGAACTGCTCGCCGCCCTGCTCGCGCGCGCGCCGGAAGACGGCGTGCTGCGCCTCTCCGGCCATCTCGATGCCGACGGCGGCGCCGCCCAGGCGCAAGCCTGCAAGCTCGGCCTGGAAGGGCTGATCGGCAAGCGTCTCGATGGGCCCTACGTCAACGGCCGCTCGCGCGACTGGATCAAGCTCAAGTGCCGCCAGCGCCAGGAGTTCGTCGTCGTCGGCTACACGCCGCCACAGGGCAGCCGCAGCGGCTTTGGCTCATTGCTGCTCGGCGTCCATGAGAAGGGCAAGCTGCGCTACGCCGGCCGCGTCGGCACCGGGTTCGACGCGAACGCGCTCTCCGACATGCTCGCACGCATGCAGGCGCTTGCCACCGAGAAGTCGCCCTTCGACACCGCCCTGCCGGCGGCCGCACGCGTGCGCGGCACGCAATGGATCAAGCCCAAGCTCGTCGCCGAAATCACCTTCGCCGAATGGACCGGCGACGGCATCGTGCGCCAGGCCGCCTTCGAAGGCTTGCGCGCCGATAAGCCGGCCAAGAACATCGCCGCCGAATTGCCCGCCGATGCGCCACAATCACGCAAGAAGAAGTCCACGCGCGGCGCCGCCGGCCTGAAGGCGATCAAGGACGAGGCGGCCGCGCCGCCCGCCACCCGTGCGTCCGCCACCCGTGCGTCCGCCAACAGGAGTCCACGCATGAGCACCGCCGCGCCCCGCGTTGCCCGCAGCAGCAATGCCCGTCCCGTGAAAGCCGCTGCAAAGGCTACGTTGAAAGCCGCGACGAAGGCCGCAGCAAAGTCCGCGACGAAAGCGATGGCGAAAACCACAAAGGCTGCCGCGAAGCCGGCGCCAAAATCCTCCGCCCGGGCCGTCGCGAAGCCGGCCGCCGTCAGTGCCAAGTCCGCTGTCAAGCTCGCCGGCGGCCACGACAGCGTCGCCGGCATCACCATCAGCCACGCCGACCGCGTGGTCTACCCGGATGACGGTATCACCAAGGGCGAAGTGGCGCAGTTCTGCGAGCAAGTCGCTTCCCGCATGCTGCCCTACATCAAGGACCGCCCGCTCTCGCTGGTGCGCTGCCCCGGCGGCATCGGCGCAGCCTGCTTTTTCCAGAAGCACGCCACCGACATGAAGGTCGAAGGCATCAGCCAGCCGCAGATCCGCGACACCCACGGCGACAATCCCTACATCGTGGTGGAGAACGCCGCCGGCCTCGTCGGCCTGGCGCAATGGGGCAACATCGAATTGCATGCCTGGGGCGCCACCATGGCCGACATCGAGCACCCGGACATGATCGTGCTCGACTTCGACCCCGCCGACGACGTGCCGTGGAAGGAAATCGCCGCCGCCGCGCGCGCCGCCCGCACCCTGTTCGAGGCTCTCGGCCTTACCTCGTTCCTCAAGACCACCGGCGGCAAGGGCCTGCACGTGGTCGTCCCGTTCAAGCCGGGCTACGACTGGGAGACGGTGAAGGAGTTCGCCCACCACGCCGCGCTGCGCATGGTCGAAGCCTTCCCCGACCGCTTTCTCGCCACCGCCACCAAGGCCAAGCGCGCGGGCAAGATCTTCATCGACTACCTGCGCAACGGCCGCGGCGCCACCGCCGCCGTCCCCTTCACCCTGCGCGCCCGCCCCGGCGCGCCGGTGGCGCTGCCGCTCTCATGGGACGACATGAAGCGCGACTGGCGCGCGCGGCCCGCCACGCTCAAAGACGTGATGGGCGCGCGCGGCAAGCAGCGCGACCCGTGGGCCGACTACTTCAAGGTGCAAAAGAAACAGGCGCTCACCGACAAGATGCTGCGCGGTATCGGCATGAAGTAGGGCGCTATCGTCCGCGAGCGCGGCGCACGCCCATGCGCATGCGCCGGCGGCCCGAGCCGCCCGCGCACGTAGCGCCGCCTATGACTCCCGCACCCGCACCGTCTCCCGCACATCGGGCGCCGCCGGCAGCACGATGCGAAAGGTGGCGCCCGCATCCTGCGCGGCTTCGACCTCGACGCGCCCGTCCATGCGCTCGACGAAGCGCTTGACCACCGCCAGGCCGACGCCGATGCCTTCGTATTGCGCGCTCGTGTGCATGCGCTGGAACAGGTTGAACAGGCGCGGCGCGTGTTTCATGTCGAAGCCGCAGCCGTTGTCGCGCACGTGCAGCACGGCGTTGCCGTCTTCCTCGCTGCGCCAGATATCCACGCGCGGCTGCTCGCGCCGCGCCGAGTATTTGCAGGCGTTGCTCACCAGGTTTTCCAGCACCTGCTGCAGCAGGGTGGCATCCCCCAGCACATGGCCCAGCGGCCGCACCGCCAGCGCGGTGCCGGGGTATTGCAAGCGGTAGTCGCCGAGGAAATGGTCCAGCAGCGGGTCGAGCGCGCAGGGCGCCGGGGTGAGGTTTTTCGTGCTGTCGCGCGAATAGCCGAGCACGGCATCGACCAGCTGGTTCATGCGCTCGCCGTTGCGGAAGATGCGCGTGAGAAGGTGGCGCGTCTCGGTGTCGAACTCGGGGCGCTCCAGAAGGAGGGCGGAAAAGCCGTTGATCGCGCGCAGGGGGCCGCGCAGGTCGTGCGAGAGCGAATAGGCGAACATCTCCAGGTCGCGCGTGCGCTCGGCCACCTGGCGCTCCAGGCCGGCGTTGAGCAGCGCCAGCTCGCGCTGGGTGCGGCGCAGCTCGCTGATGTCGTAGAGCACGAAGATGTAGCGCGGGCCGTCATCCAGCGGCAGCGGGCTGGCGTTCACCGCGAAGAGCTTCTTCTCGCGGCCGGCGTGCAGATAGGCCAGTTCCAGCCCGGAGATGCTGTCCCCGGCCTTGAGCGCTTCGTACATGGTGCGGCGCCCGCTCTCGTCGGCGACGATGCCGATCTGCGCGGCGGTCTTGCCGATCGCCTCCGCGGCCGGCACGCCGCCCAGGTCGACGGCGGCCTGGTTCACCTGCTCGATCTCGCCGCCCGGCGCGCGGCAGATGACGATGGGGATCGGCGCGGTATCGAAAAAGCGCCGCAGCGTGCTCTCGGCGGCGCCGCGCTGGCGCTCGGTGATCTGGAAACCGATCAGGATGAAGCCGCCGATGGTGAAGAGATTGAGCAGCGGCCCGATCACCGAGTTGCGCACCCCCGGGCCCCAGACGATCTGCAGCACCGCCAGCACGATCGCCTGCAGCAGGTAGGCGGCGCCGACGACGATGAAGCCCGACAGGCGCGTGGCGCGGTAGCCTTGCCAGAAACAGTACTGCATCGCCACGATCACACCCACCACCAGCGCGTAGAAGGTCTCCACCAGGCGGCCGCTCAGCTCGCCCGTGATCACGGCGGCGGCAAAGGCCAGCGCCAGCACGCCCAGCAGGCCGCGCTCGGGGAACGGCTTGCGCGGCATCAGCTCATAGGCGCCCAGCAGGTTGCAGATCAGCGCGCCGGAGGCCAGCACCGCCTCGATGGCGCGCACCACAGGCTCGGTTTCGCCGGCGTAATGCAGCGGCCAGCGCAGCGCGAACAGGGTGGCGCCCCAGCCCCAGAGCAGCAGGTAGCGGTGGCTGCGGTGGGCGGCGTACAGAAAAAAGAATGCCGCCGCTGCGCCGGCCTGGATGGTGAAGCCGACGAGGATCGTCTGGATCACCGGGTCGAAAAAATCACCGCTCATCCTTAGGCGCGCCTCCCGTGCGCTGCGTTTTATTGGTATTCGTTGCGGGCACTGTATCTCCCCTGGCGTATTAAAGCCAGCACCGGACCATGGGGGCGGGTCCTGGTTGGTGGGGTATCGAGGCGGCGGCATGCTTGCCGCGCCGCGTCGCGTGGCAATCGGCGGTACCGCACAGCATCTGTTGGCGCAGGGGCCGGCGCGGTAGCGCGTCGGCCTTTTGCGCCTCGCGCCGGCCTGCGTCGCGCCTCAATCGGCCAGGCGCGCGATCACCAGGTCGAGCAGGGCGCGCAGGCGCGCCTGGCGCTTGAGGTCGCGGTGGTAACCCAGCCAGGTGGTGCGCGCGGGCGGGCTTTCGGCGAAATCGATGCGCCGGATGCCGGCGGTGGCTTCCCCCAGCGGGCGCGGCAGCACCGCCAGGCCGGCGCCGGCGGCGCACAGGCGCGCCTGCACCTCGCGGTTGTTGCTGCGGCTCACCACCGGTGCTTGGGGCAAGAGGCGCTGGATCCACGCCACGTCCGGCATGCCGCCGAAGGCCGTGTCCATCAGCACCAGCGGCGTGTTGCGGCCGTCTCCCGCGCGCGGCCTCGGTGCACCGGTCTTCAGGTACGCGCCATAGGGAATGTCGCGCAGGCGGCGCGCCACCACCTCCGGCTCGCGGAAGGGCTGGATGCGCAGCACCAGGTCAGCCTCGCGCCGCGCCAGGCTGTATAGCCGCGCATCGGTCAAGAGTTCGACAGTGAGCCCGGGGTGCAGTTGCGAAAACTCCGCCAGCACCGGCGAGAGCACGTGCACGCCGAACCAGTCGGAACAGGAAACGCGCAGCAGCCCTTCGAGGCGCTGCTCGCCGCCGGTCAGTTCGCGCTCGAGCGCCAGCGCGGCCTCCTCCATGCGCTCGGCGTGCGCCAGCACCGCGCTGCCTTCGTCGGTCAGCACCAGGCCGTCGGCGGTGCGCTGGAACAGCGCCTGCCCCAGCGCCTCTTCGAGCGCGCGCAGGCGCCGGCCCATGGTCGGCTGGGTCTGGCCGATGCGCCGTGCCGCCCCGCCCAGGGTGCCGGCACGCGCGATCGCCAGGAAGATGCGCAGGTCGCTCCATTCCATCGTGCCTGCCTTTCGCCGGAGTGTGTAGAAGGCCATGCATAAATGCATGGAAGACGTACATTATATTTTATTGTCATGCGTTTGTGCGGTCTCTATATTGAGCACATCGTAAATCGTCTTGTGGAGCAAACATCATGAACACGAACCCAACCATGCAAGCCCTGGTCGTCGAAAGCGCCGGTGGCCCCTTCGTGCGCGCCACCCTGCCGCGGCCGGTGCCGGCCGCCGGCGAAGTGCTGGTGCGCATCCACGCCAGCGGCGTCAACCCGCTGGACACCAAGATCCGCGCCGGCGCCGCCGCGCATGCGCGCCATCCGCTGCCCGCCATCCTCGGCATCGACATGGCCGGCGTGGTCGAGCAGGTCGGTCCCGGTGTCACCGCCTTCACCCCCGGCGACGCTGTCTACGGCATGACCGGCGGGGTTGGCGGCGTGCCGGGCTCGCTCGCCGAATACGCGGCGGTGGATGCGCGCCTGCTGGCGAAAAAGCCCGCCATCCTGTCGATGCGCGAAGCGGCGGCGCTGCCGCTGGCCGCCATCACCGCATGGGAAGGCCTGGTGGATCGCGCCAACGTGCGCCCCGGGCAGAACGTGCTGGTGCAAGGCGGTGGCGGCGGGGTGGGGCACATCGCCGCGCAGCTGGCGCGCGCCTATGGCGCCGCTGTTTTCGCTACCGACAGCGGCGCCAAGGCCGAATACCTGCGCGGCATCGGCGTGACGCCGATCGACTACACGCGCGAGACGGTGGCCGATTACGTCGCGCAGCACACCGGCGGCGCCGGCTTCGACCTGGTGTTCGACACCGGCGGCGGCGCGGTGCTCGACGCCTCCTTCGCAGCGGTGCGGCGCTTTGGCCACGTCGTCAGCGCGCTCGGCTGGGGCAGTCATGCGCTGGCGCCGTTGTCGTTTCGCGCCGGCACCTACTCCGGCGTGTTCACCCTGCTGCCGCTACTCACCGGCGAAGGGCGCGAGCACCACGGCGAGATCCTGCGCGAAGTCGCCCGCCTCACCGATTGCGGCAAGCTGGCGCCGCGCCTGGACCCGCGCCGCTTCGGCTGGGACGAGATCGAGGCCGCGCATGCCGCGGTGGCCGGCGGCACGGCGGCGGGCAAGGTGGTGGTTGAGGCGCCGCTGTAGGGGGCTGCGTGGCGGCCGGGCCGCGGTGAACGCGGTCCGGCCCTCGTCGGTGGGCGCTGTAACGCGCCGCGTTCCTTGGCTAGGCGCCGCCGCAGCGCGGTGCGCCCATCGGCAGGGCGCTGTAGCGCGATGCGGCCATCGACCGCTCGCCGCCGCAACGGTGCCGCCGGCCGCAACACCCCCCGCTTGCCGCCCGCGCGCTTTGCGCCTAGGATGCACAGCGGCCATCCACCGTCAGGCGGCGGCCGTAGAAGAGCAAGCCCGCTTCAGCGGGCCGACAACTCGAAGAGCCGTATATAAGGAGACGATCATGAAACTGTTGCGCCCCTTGTTGTGCGCCGCCGCCGTCACATTGGCTGCGTCCGTTCCTGCCGGCGCTGCTGCCGCCGAGCCGGAAGTGCAGATGACCTGGATGTCGATTGCCAACTGGTATTTCAAGATCGGCGATACGCGCATCGTGCTCGACGGCTATATCTCGCGCGTGCCCGGCCCGCCGTTTTTCTACGCCCCCAAGAGCCTGCCCAACGACCCCTACGCCTTCACCAAGAGCCCGTACAAGGTCGATGTCGAATCGGTGACGAAGGTGAAGAACGCCATGCTCGGTGGCGCCAAGCTCAACTACCTGCTCTCCGGTCACAGCCACTTTGATCATTCATGGGATACCCCCGAGTGGTCGAAGGAAACCGGCGCCCCCATCATCGGCGGCCAGGCCACCTGTTTCCAGGCGATGGCGCTCGGCGTGGCGAAGGAACAATGCCACGCTGTTTCCGGCGGCGAGAAGATTGACCTCGGCAACGGCATCACCGTGCGCGTGGTGCGCTTCAACCACAGCGGCGACAACACCAACCCGGTGCAGCACTTCGCGCGCGAACTCTACGACCCGCCCACTCTCGTGGACGGCGGCCTGAAAGCCGGTGTCGGCGAGGATTACCCCAACGGCGGCGGCGGCCGCGCCTTCCTCTTCACCGTGGACCAGGGCGGCAAGAAACTCAGCTTCTTCGTGCAAACCTCCGCCAGCGGCTGGGACTTCGACAAGGACATCTGGGTCGACGGCGTCAACCACGGCTCCCCGCTCAACAACCTGAAAGCCGCGATGGCCGACGCCGGCCTCACCAGCGTCGACGTGTGGATCGGCACCGGCGGCGAGCCGCTCGCCAAGTGGATCGTCCCGGTGATCCACCCCAAGGCCTACCTGCCCAGCCACTGGGATGGCCTGTTCAATCCCTTCTGGACCGGCATGCCCTTTCCTTTCAAGGACGAAAAGCTCAAGGTCTACCTTGACGCGCAAAAGGTGCCCCTGCTCGCGCAGCAACAGTATTTCGACGGGTATCGCGTTACCACCGCCGGCATCACGCCGATGCACAACAGCGAGCTGAAGAAGAAACTTGGTTTCGCCGAAGTGCAGAAGTTCAGCAAGACCACGCTGGAAGCGGTGAAGAAAGTCGCCTCCACCTCCACCGGGGACGACTGCGGCGAAGGCCAGTTTGAAATCCCCCTGCCCGGCACCGCGATGGCCAGCGCCCCGCTGCCGCCGGAGTGGTTTGGGCTGAAGGCGCGCAAGACCGGGCAGGCATTGCGCTGACAGTGCAGCAAGCGACCTGGCGCGCTTGCGCCAGGTCGCTTGCGTGTGGGTGCGTGTCCAGGGCAGCGCGGCGCGCTAGATAGAAGGGGCCAGGATGAGCTACCCCGGTTTTTTCGAACCGTTGAATCAAGTACTTGGGTTGCCCCGGCGGCATTAGACACTTCCGCCTATGATTGGATTGCCCCTATTGCGCCAGCCGTTTCCACGCCGTGGCCTGCGTCGGCGAGACGCGCACGTGGACGACGGTGGGCACGTCGCAAGGCGTGAACGCCTCGGCGATTTTCGCTTCGACTTCTTCCGGCTTCGCGATGGTGATGCCGCGCGCGCCGAAGGCGGTGGCCCAGGCGGCGAAGTCGGGGCTGTGCAACTCGGTGGAGGGGCGGAATTCGTGGCCGGGGTAGCGGGCGCGCTGGTGCATGGCGATGGTGCCGTAGGCGTGGTTGTCGGCGATCACCAGCAGGGGCCTGGCGCCGTAGAGGCGGGCGGTGGCGATTTCGTTGCCGGTCATGAGGGCCCCGCCGTCGCCGACATAGCCGATCACCTGGCGCTTGGGCGCGGCAATCGACGCCGCCACCGCCATCGGCACGCCGGCGCCCATGGCGCCGACCACCGAACTCAGGAAGGTCTGGCGGCGGGTAAAGCGCATGTAGCGGTGGATAAAGGTGGAGAAATTGCCGGCATCGGACGTGATCACCGCATCGGGGGCGACGTGGCGATTGATGGCGAGCACCACCTGCGCGAAGTTCACGCCGTCTTCCGTCGGCTCCCAGTCGTGGGCGTAGACCTTGTGTTGCAACTGGTGCAGGTGCGCGACCCAGGCGCGGCGCGCGTCGGCGGCAGGGAGCGCGGGGGCTTCCGATTGATTGAGTTCTTCCACCAGCGCGGCGGGGTCGCAGGCGATGCCGAGCCTGGGTACCCAGACACGGCCGATTTCTTCCGCGTCGGGCCAGACGTGCACCAGGGGCACCTGGGGCTGCGGCTGCACGGGGAAGGTGTAGGACTGGCTCACCGGGTCGGTGAGGCGCTCGCCTAAGGCGATCAGCAGGTCGCAGCGCTTGATCTCATCCAGCAGCGCGGCGGGGGTGCGGATGCCGATGTAGCCGGCGTAGTGCGCGTGCGCGCTGTCGAAATAATGCGGGCGGCGGTTGGTGGCGCATACCGGCAGCAGGTATTTCTCGGCAAGCGCGTGCACGGCTTCGCGCGATGCCCGGTCGCCGATGGCGCCGCCGACGTAGAGCACGGGGCGCTCGGCGCGCGCGAGCAGCTCGCGCAATTGTTTGAGCGCGGCAGCGCCGGGGCCGGAGAGGGGGCGCGGGCGCGGCGGCGCGGCTGGGCCTTCGGCCGCCTGCACCAGCACGTCTTCCGGCAGCACCACGGCCACCGCCCCGGGCGTGCCGGTGCGCGCCAGGTGCATGGCGCGGCCGATCGCCTCGGCCGCGTTGGTGGGGTTCATCACCTCGATCACGCATTTGGTGAGGTCGGCCAGGATCCTGGTGTAGTTCTGCTCTTGCAGCGCCATGCGGCCCATCTCGCGCGTGTCGATCTGGCCGATCAGCACCACCAGGGGTACGGCGTCCTGGTGCGCGGTGTGCAGGGCGATCATCGCATTCGACAGCCCCGGGCCGCGCGAGACCATGCACACGCCGGGGCGGTCGTGCATCTGGCCGTCGGCAATCGCCATGTAGCCGGCGCCGCTCTCGTGCCGGCACACCACCAGTTGCACGCGGTTGCCGCGCAACAGCGCGTCGGTGACACCCAGGAAGCTTTCGCCGGGGACGCAGAACACGCGCTCGACGCCGTGGTCCGCGAGGGAGCCGGCGATCTGCTCGGCGACGGTGATGCCCATGATGCGTCCTTTACTTCGGGTTCGGTTGCAGCACGCCTTCGGCGGCGAGCTTTTTCCAGCGCGCGGTTTCCTGATCGAGATACTTGCCGTACTCGGCGGCGGTCATCTTGCCGGCTTCGGCGCCGGCGTTGTTGATGATCTTCATGTTGGCCGGGTCCGCAAGGCCCTTGAGCAGCGCGGCGGAGAGCTTTTGCACGACCGGGGCGGGCGTGCCCTTGGGGGCGACGATGCCGAACACGGAGAGGATGTCCGCGCCCTTGATGCCGAGTTCGTCCATGGTGGGCAGGTTGGGCGCGGCGTTCCAGCGCTGGGCGGAGGTAATCGCCAGCGCCTTCACCTTGCCGGCGGCGGCATTCGGCAGGCCGCTGTTGAGGTTGTCGAACATGATGTTGACGCGGCCGCCGAGCAGGTCGGTTTGCGCGGCGGCAGTGCCCTTGTAGGGCACGTGCACCAGCTTGGTCTTGGTGACCGCGCCGAAGATCACGCCGGACAAATGGCTCACGGTGCCCAGGCCGGCGGAGGCGAAGCTCACCTGCTCGGGATGCGCGCGCGCGTAGTCGACCAGGCTTTTCATGTCGGAAAACGGTGCGCCGGGGGCGATCACCAGCACGTTCGGCGCACTCGCCAGCAGGCTGACGGGGGCGAAGCGCTTGAGGATCTCGTTTTGCGGCTCGCGGTCGGCCACCGGATTGACGATGTCGGCGAACACGTTGACCAGCAGGGTGTAGCCGTCCGGCGGCGCGGCGGCCACCACCGAAGCGCCGATGGCGCCGCTGGCGCCGGGGCGGTTGTCGACGAAGGCTTGCGTGCCCAGGCCGGAGAGGATCTGCGCGGCGACGCGGCCGGTGATGTCGGTCGGCCCGCCGGCGGTGAAGCCCACCACCAGCTTGATCGGCTTGTCGGGATATTCGGCGAAGGCGCTGGCGCTGAACGCGGCACAGGCGCACATCAGGGCACAGGCGAGAAGTCTGCTCATTTTTGTCTCCGGAAGTCGTTATGCCCCGCCGTGGGCGGCGGGTTTTGATGGGAACTGCGGGCGGTTTAGGCGTTGGTGGGCAGGTCGGCCACGCCCAGGCCTTCGTCGATCAGCTTGCACTTGCGCGCTTCGGCGTCCGACTTTTCCAGCGCCATTTTCAGGATTTCGGCGGCGCGGTTGCGCGGGATGAAGACGATGCCGGAATCATCCGCCAGCACGATGTCGCCCGAGTTGACGCGGATGCCCATGATGTCGATCTCGCCGTTGATTTCCACCGTCTCCAGGCGCCACTTGCCGGTGACCGGCGAGCGCTCGGTGGCCCACACGGGGTAGCCGACACTGCGCGAATGGGCGACGTCGCGGATCGCGCCTTCGACGATCGCGCCCATCTCGCCCTGGCGCTTGCCGGTCTGCGCCGAGATGCCGCCCATGTTGGAAACGCCGGAGACGCCGGCAATCACCAGCACGTCGCCGGCGCTGGCGAGGTTGTGCGCCTCGAATTCGGCCATCTTGTTGACGTGCTTTTTCGCCGATTCGTAAGGGTGCTCCTGCTGCATGATGTTGCGCACCGTGAGCGCCGGGCCGACGATGCAGGTGCCGGGGATGGTGGGCTGGAATTTCGTCGCGGGAAGGGCGCCGAGAATGCCCAGCTCGTCCATGATGTCCGAGAGCACGCCGCTGGCGTCGCCCAGCGACCTGAAGCCCTCGATCATGCCGGCGGGCGGGCGCGGCACTTCCATCAGCTTGATGCGCTCGCGCGCGATTTTTCCGGTGAGTTTCTTTTCCATGTCCATCCTCGGGTCTGCGGGCGTCTTCACGCCTGATTTTTCGGTGCGGGCCCGATGAAGACGGGCGCGTCTCGGACAGCGTAACAAACGCCGGGGGGTGAGGCAACTTATGGGTCAACTCATGGGTTGGCGCGCCTTGCCCCCGCCGAACTCCGCGCCGCCGCGCCGGTCTGAAGGATATCGGGCCGCACGCCGCCGGCCTTTCCACCCGCCGCAGGCATGATGGAGGCAGCGCATGCAATTGATGCTGATTTCGCAGGGCCGGATCGAGCCTTGCAACAACCTGGAAGCCATTCCCGAAGGCGCCTTCGCCTGGCTGGACAGCGCGCGTTCCGAACCCGCCGAGGCCTGGCGCTCGCTCGCCGAGCGCCTGACCGGCAAGGCGATCCACGATTCCCACGTGCGCGACGCCTGCAACGCGCAGCACCCTTCCTCCTTCGACAACACCGCCGATTACGAGGTGATCATCTTCCGCGGCTTGCTGCCCTCCACCGGTACGCACGAAAACGAGTCCTCCATGGGCATGGGGCCGGACGGCAATTACAACTATGGCCCGGAAAACGCCTGCCCCTTCGTCATCAACACCGCGCCCGCCTGCTTCATCCTGTTCGAGCGCATGGTGGTGACGGTGCGCTCGGACGAAGCGCCGCAGACCGAGCAGGTGCGCAAACGCCTCCTGTCGAATGCCGCCAAGCCGCCCACCTGCCCGGAGGACCTGGTGCAGCGCGTGCTCAACGCGATGGTGGACCGCTACCTCGAATTGCGCCTGCCGCTGTCGCAGCGCCTGGCGCGCTGGCAAAAAGACCTGCTCGATCCGTCCAAGCCCTTCCACGACTGGCGCACCATGCTCGACCAGCGGGTGGAACTGCACAAGCTGCAGCAGTTGTGCGAGGAGCAGCGCGACGCCGTAGCCGAATGGCTGGACAACCAGCACGACGCGCTGTCGGATGCGATGAACGTGCGCATCAACGACCTGCTCAACCACATCGAGCGCGTACTCAACCACACCGAAAGCCTGGAGCGCACGGCTGAGTCGGCGGTGCAGCTGCACTTCTCCGCCACCGCGCACCGCACCAACGAGATCATGCGCACGCTCACCATCATCAACGCGGTATTCCTGCCGCTCACCTTCATCGCCGGCGTCTTCGGCATGAACTTCCGCATCATGCCGCTGCTCAACTGGCGCGACGGCTTCTGGATGACCATGCTGTTCATGCTGCTGCTGGCCGCGAGTCTCGTCATCTACTTCAAGGCCAAGCGCTATTTCGCCGCCAAGGGCGCGACGGCGACGGTGTGAAGTTGCCGGCTACTTGCGCCTGGCCCGGCGTGCGCGTTCGCGCCCGGCCTGCGTCAGCAGCTTTGCCAGCGCGCCGGCGGCCGGTGAAAGGCTGCGGCCGCTGCGCTGCAGGAGGCCGATGGTGCGGCTGACCTCGGGCCTGGCCAGCGGCACGCTCACCACGCCGGCGGCGCCCACCGGCAGCGAGATACGCGGCACCACCGCGATCCCCAGCCCCTTTTCCACCATGCCGATGAGCGTCGAGACGTGCCGCACCTCGCACACCGGCTTGGGTAAAGGCGGCAGTTCGGCCAGCGCCTGGTCGATGAACAGGCGGTTGCGGCTGGCGTGGGAGACGCGCAGCAGCGGGTAGGCGGCCAGTTCTTCCCAGTCCACCGTACGCCGGCGCGCCAGCGCGTGGCCGGCGGGGCAGGCAAGCACGAAGGGCTCTTTCAAGAGGGGGGTGAAGCTGATCTCCGGGTCCTGCATGCCGATGTAGTTGAGGGCGAAGTCGGCCTCGCCCTGCTTCACGCTCGCCAGCACCTCATCGGCGCCTTCCTCGATGATGCGGATCAGCACGCCCGGGTGCTGCTCGCGGAATTTCTGGATCAAGGGCGGCAGGAAGTGGTGCACGGCGGAAAACACGCAGCCCACCGTGACGTCTCCCTCCTCCAGTTGCGCGGCATCGCGCAGCGAAAGGATGGAGCGGTCGAGGTCGCCCACCAGCCCGCGCACCTGCGAGAGAAAGCGCCGGCCCAGGAGCGTGAGTTCGACGCTGCGCGTGGTGCGGTCGATCAGGCGCACCTCCAGCATGTCTTCCAGGTGCGAGATGCGGCGCGACAGCGCCGGCTGCGACAGGTGCAGGGCCCCGGCGGCGGCGGCGAAGCTTTGCAGCTCGCCCACGGTGACAAAGGCGCGCAGGTCGGCAAGCGAGGGCTTCATGGCGGCTCCAATTTATGCAAATTCTGCATTAAAACCTCAGAAAGTTGCAATTTACAACAAAGCCGGACTGCCCGAACATAGACCGGTCAAGCAGGAGACAATCCGATGAAACGCCGTACCTTCCTCATGGCCGCTTCGGCCTCCGTACTGCCGCTGGCAGCGCGCGCCCAGTCCTACCCCACCCGGCCGATCCGCTACATCGTCCCGGTCGCCGCCGGCGGCGGCAACGACATGATCGCCCGCGTCGTCACCGAGCGCTGGGGCAAGCTGCTGAACACCACCTTCGTGGTGGAAAACATGGGCGGCGGCGGCGGCGTGGTCGCCTGCACCACCGCCGCGCATGCCGCGCCCGATGGCTATACCCTGATGCAAAGCTACGTTGCCACCCACGGCACCACGCCGGCGACGCGCAAGGTGAATTACGACGCGATCAGGGATTTCACCCCGGTCGGCATGATCGGCGCCACCCCGAACATTCTGGCGATCAACGCCAACGTGCCGGCGAAAACCCTGGCCGAATTCGTCACCTACGTGAAGAAGAGCCCCAAGCCGCTTTCCTACGGCTCGGCCGGCGCCGGCTCGCTTACCCACCTGACGATGGAACTGTTCAAGCAGCAGACCGGGATCGACATGGTGCACGTGCCCTACCGCGGCATCGCCCCGGCAATCAACGACGTGCTCGGCGGCCAGACCCAGGCGATGTTCCCCGGCCTGGCCGCGGCGCTGCCGCACGTGCGCTCCGGGCGCCTGCGCGCGCTCGCCGTCACCGGCAAGAAGCGCAGCCCCGCGCTGCCCGATGTGCCGACGATGGAAGAAGTCGGCTTCAAAGGCTTCGATGCCATGCAGTGGTACGGCTCGGCCGGCCCGGCGAACCTGCCGCCGGCCATCGTGCACCGCCTGAACGAAACCCTGGTCGAGGTGCTGAAGGCGCCCGGCATGAGCGAGAAGCTTTCTTCCGAAGCGGTGGATGTGTGGCCGATGACGCCGAAGGAGTTCGGCGACTACATGCGCGCCGACATCGCGCGCTGGACCGCGCTGGCGAAGGCGCGCCACATCACGCTGGACGAGTAAGCAGCTCCAGGCCGGGAGCGCGCTCCCGGCCCGAATCGAAGTTCCCCTGATCCGTCATTCTCGCGCGGAGGCTCTTCCATGGCCCGCAATACCACCGTCACCGCGGATACGTCCGCCCCGGCGATCACCGGCATCCTGGCGAAATTTGCCGCCACCCATCCCGCCAGCGGCTGGAGCGACAAGGTCGAGCACGAGGCGCGCCGCACCTTCTACAACTGGCTGGGCTGCGCCATCGGCGCGGCGAAGCACGAGGCGGGCGAAGCCGCGCTGGCCGCCGTGCGCATGCTGGAGCCGTCGCAGCAGGCCACGCTGCTGGGTCGCGGCGAAAAGGTGGACATGGCGAGCGCGGCGCTGATCAACGGCATCACCTCGCACACCTTCGATTTCGACGACACGCACCTGAAGACCATCATCCACCCCGCCGGCCCGGTGGCTTCCGCGGTGCTGGCGCTGGCGGAGCACAAGGGCTTGAGCGGGCGCGCGGTGATCGACGCCCTGGTGCTGGGCATCGACGTTTCCTGCCGCATCGGCAACACCATGTACCCGGACCACTACGACCGCGGCTGGCACATCACCGGGTCCACCGGCATGCTGGGCGCCGCCGCCGGCTGCGCGCGCCTATTGGGGCTGGACGAGCAAAAGACCGCGATGGCCATCGGCATCGCCGCCTCCCAGCCGGTCGGCCTGCGCGAACAGTTCGGCACCATGACCAAGCCGTTCCACCCCGGTGGCGCGGCGCGTGCGGGACTTATGTCCGCGCTGATGGCGAACCAGGGCTTCACGGCGAGCCCGCGCTCGCTGGAGGCGCCGCGCGGCTTCGTGCAGGTGGTGTCCGACAAGCGCGCCTGGCATGAAGTCACCGACGAACTCGGCGAGCGTTTCGAGATTTCGTTCAATACCTACAAGCCGTTTGCCTGCGGCATCGTCATCCATCCCAGCATCGACGCCTGCGTGCGCCTGCGCGAGCAGGGCGTGAAACCGGAAGATGTCGAGCGCATCGACCTGCGCGTGCATTCGCTGGTGCTGGAACTCACCGGCAAGAAGAAACCCGCCGACGGGCTGCAGGGCAAGTTCAGCGTGTATCACGGCTGTGCGGTGGGCCTGATCTACGGCCGCGCCGGCGAGAGTGAATATGCCGATGCCGTGGTCACCGATGCGCGGGTGATCGCGCTGCGCGACAAGGTGCAGGCCACGGTGGATGATTCGGTCAGCGAGGAATCGGCGCACGTCGCCGCGATTCTCAAGGACGGCCGGCGCATCGAGATCGTGGTCGAGCATGCGATCGGCTCGATGCAAAACCCGCTGACCGACGCCCAGCTCGAAGCCAAGTTCAACAACCTGGTCGAGCCGGTGCTGGGCGCGGCGCGCGCCCGCGAAATCACCCGCGCCTGCTGGATGCTCTCGTCGCTGCGCGACGTGCGCGAACTCACCAAGCTTTGTTAGCGGCATAAGGCAGATAACTTCCGGGCCGGCATCCACCGGCCTATGATCGCCGCCGGCTTTTCCATCCCACCGACTCTTCCGAAAGACACCCATGACCAAACCCCTGCGCGTCGGCATTCTCAACGGCGACGATATCGGCCACGAGATCGTGCCCGCTTCCGTCGATATCGCGCGCGCCGCTGCCCAGTTGCACGGCGTGGAAATCGACTGGCAGCCCCTGCCCATCGGCGCCAAGGCGCTGGAGACCCACGGCAATACCCTGCCGCCGGTCACCATGGAAACCCTGCCGACGCTGGACGGCTGGATACTGGGACCGATCGGCCATCGCAATTACCCTAAGGGCCCGGACTCGATCAACCCGCACCCGATCCTGCGCAAGAACTTCAACCTGTTCGCCAACGTGCGGCCGACCCGCTCCTACCCCGGCATCGGCTGCCTGTTCGACGATGTCGACCTGATCATCGTGCGCGAGAACAACGAAGGCTTCCAGCCTGACCGCAACATGGTCGCCGGCTCCGGCGAATTCCGCCCGAACGACGAAGTGACGCTCTCCGTGCGCGTGATCACCCGCACCGGCAGCCGCCGTGTCGCCCGCGCGGCGTTTGAGCTGGCACGCCAGCGCCGCAAGCACCTCACCTACATCCACAAGGACACGGTATTCAAGCTCGGCTGCGGCATGTTCGTCGAGGAATGCAAGAAGCTCGCCGCCGAATATCCGGATGTGAAGGTGGACGACGTCATCGTCGACACCTTCGCCATGCGCCTGGTGCGCGACCCGCAGACTTTCGACGTGGTGGTCACCACCAACATGTTCGGCGACATCCTGTCGGACGAAGCCGCCGGTCTGGTCGGCGGCCTCGGCATGGCGCCGGGGCTGTGCATCGGCGACGGCGACGTGGTGATGGCGCAGGCCACCCACGGTTCGGCGCCGGACATCGCCGGGCGCGGCATCGCCAACCCCTACGCGATGATCGAGTCCACCCGCATGATGTTCGACTGGCTGGGCCACAGCCGCAAGAACGAAGCGGCGGTGCGCATGGCCAAGAGCATGCAGGACGCCGTCACCGTCGCGGTGGGCGACGAGAGCGCGCGCACCGGCGACATCAAGGGCCGCGGCAACACCAACACCTTCACCCAGGCGGTGATCAAGGCGCTGAAGAAGTAAACAGCGTCTTCGCGCAAGGAAAACAGCCCGGTAGCAACCGGGCCGTTTTTGTTTCCGCGCCTGCGAGCCGCTTCTTGCGACGGCGGCCCTGGCGCATCGCGCCAATGCAGCCTCGATCAGCCACCGTTCAGCAGGCGGTCGCTCATGCTGAGGTCAGGCGTGGTGGTGCTGGTGCTGGCGCCGGCGCTACTGGCGGCAGTGCTGCCGCTGCTGCCGCCAGTAGCGCTGGTACCGCTGCCGACACTCGCACCGCTGTTGACCCCCGCACCGCTGCTGATGCCCGCGCCGCTATTTACGCCGACGCCGCTATTGAAATTCGAGTTCATGCCCGGCGCGTAGACACCGTTGGCGGTACTGGCGCCGCTGTTGACGCCGGCGTTGGCACTCATGCCATTGTTCAGCCCTGCGCTGGTGGAGGAATTGCGCGACGAGCCGGCGCTGGTCGAGTTGCCGAGCGCGGTGGTGTCGCCGAAGCTGCCCGGGCTGCCGGTGGGGCCGAGGCTGCTGGTGGTGCCCGGTGTGCCGATCACGCCGGTGGCGCTATTGGCGCCGACGATGTTGCTGGAGGTACTGCCGATACCGCTGGAAATGCCGGCGCTGCCGGTGCCGGAGACGCCCGTGCCAGCGACGCCTGCCGTTCCGCTGCCAACGCCCGCGCCGGCCGCACCTGCACCGCCGCCCGCACCCGCCGCGCCCGCACCGCCGGCGCCTCCTGCGCCGCCGCCCGCCGCATTGGCGATCAGGGGCATGGCAAAGGCGGCGGCGATGAGCGGTGGTGCAATCAGGGAAGTGAATCGTTTCATGCTTATCTCCTTGGAGTAAGGGCCGTCTGCGCGGCCTGCGCGTGTCGCCGAAAGGGGGAACGCGCCGCGGCGCCGTCTGTGCGTACGCCTCATAGGTGAGGAGCAAGGCCTGTGCCGTATGGGAGGCGCGCTTGTCATCGGCAAGGCTTACCGCCGCGGCAGGGTTTGCCTGCGCATGTTTGCAGCCAGGCGCATCCCGCAATGGCGCCGGATGGCAACGCTGCTATGATCATCCGCACTCTGCGCGACCCGCACCGCCATGAACATCCGCCAACTGCGCGCCCTTTGCGAAATCCTCAAGCACGGCCTGCACATCTCCGCCGCGGCCGACGCCCTGCACACCTCGCAATCGGGCGTGAGCAAGCAGATCCTGGAGCTGGAGCAGGAACTCGGCGTCACCATCTTCCTGCGCCGGCGCAACCGTGTGACGGGCCTGTCGGACGCCGGGCGCACGCTGGTGGCGATCGCCGAGCGCATCGTCAAGGACGCCGACAAGATGTACGCGGTGGCCGCCGATTACAGCGGCAAGGGCGCCGGCAGCTTCGTCGTCGCCACCACCCACCTGCACGCGCGCCATACGCTGCCCGGCTTCGTGCGCGAGTTCGCGCGGCGCAACCCGGAAGTCATCCTGCAACTGCGGGCCGGTACGCCCACCGAGTGCTGCCGCCTGGTCGCCGAAGGGGTGGCGGACGTCGCCATCAGCCTGCCGCCGGACAGCACCGAAGGCCTGGTCAGTATTCCCGCCTACAAGCTGGGGCGCTGCCTGGTCGCGCCAATCGGGCATCCGCTGCTGGCCGCTTCCCGCCTCGACCTCAAGGCAATCGCCAAGTATCCCCTCATCACCTATGACGACACCTTCCGCAGCCGCCGCGTGGTGCGGCAGGTATTCGAAGACGCGGGCCTGACGCCCACCGTCGCCTTGCAGGCGATCGATCCGGAAATCTGCAAGACCTACGTGGCGCTCGGCATGGGGGTCGCCATCCTGCCGCAGATCGCCTACGACGAAGCGGTCGACACCACCCTGCGCACGCGCGACACCGGCGACCTGTTCGATCACGGCGTGGTCAACCTCTACCTGCGGCGCGGCGATTACCTGCGCAAGTTCGTCTACGACTTCATCGCCCTGTTCGCCCCGCACCTGGAGCGCGAGACGGTCGACCGCTTCCGCGAGGCGCCCGCCGGCACGCCGGCGCCGGCCGCCGACATGCCCTTCGCGCGCCGCCACCAGTAGCCGGCGGCGCCCGCCGCTTCGTGCCCGGCGGCGTTCCAGTATTACGCCGCGTCATGCCAGGATGAGCAAAGGTCGTTTGACGCGGCTTGAGCGCCCGCCTACGCTGACAACCGTTGTGGAAGGAGACAGGCGCCAGGCAATGGCCCGCTCTGCCGCGCGGTTTGCGGCAACGCGGTGCCCGCGCGGGCGCGCAGAGATTCAAGGCGCGGCACGAACCGGAGCCATCGACATGAAGATCCGCAGCATCCTGCCGGCATTGCTGGGCGTGGCCGCCTTGCTGGGCGGCAACCCCGGCGCGCGCGCCGAGACCTACCCCGCCAAGCCGATGCGCCTGATCGTGCCGCTGGCCGCCGGCGGCCCGACCGACGTGCTGGCGCGCGGCATCGCGCAGCAATTAGGCGAGAAGTGGGGCCAGGCAGTGGTGGTCGACAACCGCCCCGGCGCCAATACCAACATCGGCACCGCCGTCGTCGCCAAGGCGCCGGCCGACGGCTACACCCTGCTCCTGACGGTCAACAACCTCACCATCAACCCCAGCCTGTACCAGGACCTGGGCTACGACCCGATCAAGGACTTCACGCCCATCTGCCTGTTCGCCACCTCCCCTCTGGTGCTGGTGGTCAACCCGGGCGTGCAGGCCAAGTCGGTGCAGGAGCTGATCGCGCTGGCCCGTGCCAACCCCGGCAAGCTGCACTTCGGCTCGCCCGGCAACGGCAGCGCGCCGCACCTGGCCGGCGAGATGCTCAACACGCTCGCCGGCGTGAAGATGGTGCACGTGCCCTACAAGGGCATCACCGGCGCGGTGACCGACCTGATCGGCGGGCAGCTCGAAGTGATGTTCCCCGGCTCGCCGATCGCCCTGCCCAACGCCCGCGCCGGCAAGCTGCGCGCGCTCGCCACTACCGGCGCCAAGCGCACCGCCGCCGCGCCCGACCTGCCGACCATCGCGGAAGCGGGCCTGCCGGGCTACGAAGTCTCGCTGTGGTACGGCCTGCTCGCCCCCGCCGGCACGCCGCCCGCCATCGTCTCGCGCCTGCACGAGGAAGTGATGCGTATCGCCGCCCTGCCGGCGATCACCAAACAATGGGCGGGGCTGGGAGTGGATGCGGCCAGCATGAACCCGGAGCAATTCGCCGCCTATCTCAAGGAAGACATCGTCAAGTGGCAGAAAGTCCTGCGCCAATCGGGCGCCAAGATGGACTGATCGCCTTCCAGCAACATCAACCGCGGCCCGCGCGGCCGCCCGAGGAGAACGCAATGAAAATCACCCCCCTGAGCGACGTCATGGGCGCCGAAGTGACCGGCGTCGATCTCAACCACCTGAAGGCCGGCGAGCGCGAGCAGCTCAACCAGGCGTTGCTGGACCACCTGGTGCTGTGCGTGCGCGACCAGAAATTCGCCGACATGGGCCCCTTCCTCGAAGGCTCGCGTGCCTTCGGCGCGCCCAAGGTGCAGCACCTGGAGTCCTACCGCTCCGACAAGTACCCCGAAGGCGGCGTCATCACCAGCGAAGACCGCGATGTGAAAGACGGCAAACGCATCATCCGCGGCACCCTGTTCCATACCGACGAGACCTTCATCGCCGAGCCGCCCAAGGCCACCATTGTCTACGCCGTCACCATCCCCAGCAAGGGCGGCAACACGCGCTTCGCCGACATGCGCCGCGCCTACGAGACGCTGGATGAGGCCACCAAGCAGAAGATCGACGGCCTGATGGCGGTGCATTACTACGGCAAGCAGCGCCCCGGCCGCAAAGTACCCTCTCTCACCGACGAGCAACTGAAGAACACGCCGCCGGTGACCCACCCGGTGGTGCGCGTGCACCCCGAGACCGGGCGCAAGGCGCTGTTCGTGCACGAGGCGATGACCGACTACATCATCGACATGGACCCGGCGGAAAGCGAAGCGCTGCTGAAAAAACTCTATGAGCACGGCGCGCAGAACATGGCGCTGCAATACAGCCACCCCTGGCGCAACGGCGACTTCGTCATCTGGGACGACCGCGCCACCCTGCACGCCGCCACCGCCGATTACGCCGAACACGAAAAGCGCCTGATGTACCGCACCATGCTCAAGGGCGGGCCGACCCACTAGGGCGGGAACATCGATGGACAAGAGCACCGAAACCCTCGCCGCCTACGCCGGTGGCCTGCGCGCGGCCGACATTCCCGCAGAGGTCATGCACAGCGCCAAGGCCAAGCTGATCGACACCCTCGGCTGCGCCATGGGCGGCTACAACACGCCGCTATGCACGATCACCCGCGAGATGGCGAAGTCGACCGGCGGCAACCCGCCGGCGCGCGTGCTCGGCACGCAGGTGGCCACCTCGCCCGGCATGGCCGCCTTCGTCAACGGCACCATGGTGCACGCGCTCGACTTCAACGACGTCTACATGTCGCAATCGACCTGCCACCCCAGCGATGCGCTCTCCGGTGTGCTGGCCACCGCCGATGCGCTGGGGGCAAGCGGCGAGGCATTGCTCACCGCCGCCGTACTTTCCTATGAAGTAAGCTGCAATCTCGCCGACGTGCTGCCGCGCGAGCAGGGGCTGGACAACACCTTCTATTGCCTGGTCGGCAGCGCGCTCGCCAGCGCGCGCCTGATGGGACTCAATCATGCGCAGATGCTGAACACGGTATCGCTCGCGGTGATCCCCAATCTCAGCCTGGAGCAGACCCGCACCGGCGCGCTGTCGCTGTGGAAGAACTGCGCCGGCGCCAACGCCGCGCGCAACGCCGTGTTCGCCGCCGAGGCCGCGCGCGCCGGGCTCACCGGGCCGGACGCGCCGATCGAAGGCAAGTGGGGCCTGTGGCACATGGTGGGCTGCAAGTTCGACTGGGCACCCTTCGGTGGCGCGGGTGCGTCCTACCGCATCGCCCAGGCCAATCTCAAGCGCTACCCCGCGGTGGCGCACGCGCAAAGCCCGATCACCGCCGCGCTGATGCTGCGCGAGAAAGTACGGGTGGAGGAGATCGAGGCCATCGCCATCGAGTCCTACTGGGTCGCCAGGCGTTTCGAAGACCCGCGCTCGCCGCTGTGGAATCCGGCCAGCCACGAGACCGCGGGCAACAGCATTCCCTACCTGGTGGCGGTGGCGCTGACGGATGGCGACGTCACCGAAGAGAGCTTCGGCGCCGACCACCTGGCGGATGAGCGGCTGAAGGCGCTGCTGCGGAAAACCACCATCCGCGAGACCGAGGCCTTCAACGCGCTCTATCCCGATGAATGGCCGTGCCGCATCGAGGTGACGCTGAAGTCAGGCGAGAAAAAGACGGCGGAAACGCGCTACTTCAAGGGGCACAACAAAAGCCCGCTGTCGCAGGCGGACGTGGAAACCAAGTTCAGGCAGCTCGCCGCGCCGGTGCTGGGGGAGGCGGCTGTGAGCGAGATTCTCGCGCGCCTGTGGAAGCTGGAGCAGGTGGGCGACGTGCGCGAAGTGCTGCGCCTGTTTGCCGCGCGCGGCTGAAGCGGCGGCGCCGTCAGCCCGCCAGCAGGGCAGCGCCGCGCCGCGGGCCGGACGCGGCTTCCTGGTCGCGCAACTGCGGGGCGAGTTGTTCGCGATACTTGCGTTTCCAGGCGATGAAGTTTTCCGCCGGCATTGGTGCGGCCAGGAAATAGCCTTGCGCGGTGGTGCAGCCAAGCTCGCGCAGCACGCGCCAGTCTTCCTCGGTCTCCACCCCTTCGGCCACGGTGGCCAGGCCCAGCCGGGTGGCGAGGTCGATGGTGGAGGCGAGCAGCAGCATGTAGTTGCGCTTGCCGTGCGCGCCGTGCACGAAGGAGCGGTCGATCTTCAGTTCGTTGAAGGGAATGCGCGCCAGCTGCTGCATCGAGGAATAGCCGGTGCCGTAATCGTCGATCGACAGGCGGAAGCCCTTCAGGCGCAGGCGCGCGAGAATACCCAGCGCGCGGCCGATGTCGCTGGCGAGCGCGCTTTCGGTGATTTCGAGCACCAGTTGCGAGGGCAGCAACTGGTGGCGCGCCACCACGGCGCAGATTTCATCGACCAGTTCGGCGCGGTCGAGCAGGCACGGCGAGAGATTGACCGCCACCGTGAGCTTGAGCCCGCGCCGGTTCCACTGGGCGGCCTGGCGGAGCGCCGCCTCCAGCACCTGCGTGGTGAGGTCGAAGATCAGGCCTTCCTTTTCCGCCAGCGGAATGAAGCGGTCGGGGGCGATGCGGCCGAGTTCCGCGTGCTGCCAGCGCGCCAGCGCCTCGACGCCGTTGACCACGCCGGTGCGGATGTCCACCTTGGGCTGGTAATGGGTGATGATGCCGCCCTGCGCCAGCGCCTGGCGCAAGTCCTGCGCGCCGATGGCAGGCGCCGGTTCGCGCGGGGCCGGCGCGGCGCCGTTCTCGAAGGGCGTGTAGTGCTCGAGCGCGCGCTGCAAGGCTTCCCGGGTCAGCGGCTTTTGCACCGCGGCCAATACCTGCAGGCCGAGTTCCTGCGCCATCTGCTCCACCGCTGCCAGCAGCGATTGTTCGCGGCTGGACATCAGCACCAGCGGCAGGCCGAGATTTTCCTGGTGCAGCTTCTGGATCAGGGCGATGCCGTCCATCTCCGGCATTTCCAGGTCCACCAGCGCGAGCGAGGGACGAAAGATCAGCATGCCCAGCAGGTCGGCCGCCTCGCGGCCGTTTTGCGTCTGGTAGATCGTCTCGACGCCGAGTTCGGCCAGTAGCGCCGCGGCGAATTCACGCTGCAGGCGGCTGTCTTCGACGATCAGGGCGGATTGCGGTTGGCGGGCAAGGGTCATGGAGCAAACGGGGCGTTCGACCGCCGGCGGGATTAAGCGCCGGGCGCGAATGGCGCCGCAAAAGAGGGCGCGCGTCTCGTTTTTATATCGGCAGCCCGCCGGCCAAGCTTGAGGGAGGGAAACCCGTAAGGGGCGGGCTTTTTGACGCGAGATTGTCCCGCCAGGCTGGGTCACAATCCTTGGAGATTACGCAATTTACCCGAAAGTCGGGCCGCTGAAACGACATGCGCCAAGGCGGCGTCTTGCGATGCCGCAGAGGTGTCGCATGCTGACTGCGTACCGGGGAAGCGACGGCCGCGCGGGGTACAACGGTCAGCGTGGCGCGGGCGCTCCCCGGCGCGAGGCGGGGAACCCGCCTAGTGTGCCACCGGCACCTCGGCGCGCTTGGGCAGCAGCGCGGCAACGATCCCCAAGAGTGGCAGGTAAGCCACCGTGTGGTAGACGAATTCCACGCTGGTGCGGTCCGCCAGCATGCCCAGCACGGCGGCGCCCAGGCCACCCATGCCGAAGGCGAAGCCGAAGAACAGGCCCGACACCATGCCCACGCGCCCGGGGATCAGCTCCTGCGCGAACACCACGATGGCCGAGAAGGCGGAGGAGAGCAACAGGCCGATGATGATGGTCAGCGTGGTGGTCCAGAACAGGTTCGCATGCGGCAGCAGCAGCGCGAAGGGGGCGACACCGAGGATGGAAATCCAGATCACCGGCTTGCGGCCGATGCGGTCGCCCACCGGGCCGCCCACCAGGGTGCCCAAGGCGGAAGCGAGCAGGAAGTAGAACAGGTGCACCTGGGCGTTCGGCACCGAGAGGCCGAACTTTTCCATCAGGTAGAAGGTGTAGAAGCTGGAGAGGCCGGCGACGTAGAAGTACTTGGAGAAGATCAGTATCAGCAGCACGGTGATGGCGCCGGTCACCACGCGCGGCGGGTAGGGCGACTGGCGCGCGGTAGCGGCCTTGCGGCGCGTGCCGTTTGC
This sequence comes from Burkholderiales bacterium, assembly GCA_036498945.1. Classification (GTDB taxonomy): domain Bacteria; phylum Pseudomonadota; class Gammaproteobacteria; order Burkholderiales; family JAEUOS01; genus JAQGMJ01. The sequence continues at coordinate 32,906 of DASYEQ010000124.1, forward strand.
AACCTGCGCGCCGTACCAGCTGCCGACCTGGATCAGGATGACGATGGCGGCCATCACGGCCAGCGCAAACCACGCCACGCTCTTCTGCCCGAAGGGCACGATGATGGCGGCGGCGATCAGCGGGCCGATGGCGCTGCCGACGTTGCCGCCGACCTGGAACAGCGATTGTGCCAGGCCGTGCTGCCCGGCGGAGGCGAAGCGTGCGATGCGCGACGACTCCGGGTGGAAGGTGGCCGAGCCCGTGCCCACCAGCGCGGCGGCCACCAGCACCATCGGGAAATTGCTGGCGAAGGCGAGCAGCAGCAGGCCCACCAGCGTGCAGCCCATGCCGACCGGCAGGGAACGCGGCGTCGGCCGCTTGTCGGTGTACAGCCCGATGGCCGGCTGCAGCAGCGAGGCGGTAAGCTGGAAGGTGAGGGTGATCAGGCCGATCTGCGCGAAGGAAAGCGAGAACTCGCCCTTGAGGATGGGGTAGAGCGCAAGGATCAGCGATTGCATGGTGTCATTCACCATGTGCGAGAGGCTGAGCGCGCCGATCACGCCAAAGGCCATTTTCGGGCGGTCGGTCGAATGGGGCAGGGCTTGGGCAGTGGTGGTGTTCATGCGATGAAGGCAAAAGGGGAAGCGCGGCGCGATGGCGCACAGGCTTCCCATGGTGGAAGACGGATTTTACGCGGGGACGGGTTGTCCGGTGCGCGCGATGCTGTCATCTTTCATCGCAAAGCGGCCAGGCGCTATTGCAGCGTCAGAGTAGTTGGTGGCGGTGGCGTGGTCCGTTGCGGTGCCGCCGTGGCCGCGCCGGCTTAGCCGGCGGCAGGCGGCATCGCGCGGCCGGAGGCGGCGATCAACTCGCGGATGTGCGGCGCCGTGCCTTCTTCGGCCAGTTCGGCGAACGGGCGCGGCAGGCGCCAGGTCCAGTTGGCGTCGGTGGAAGTGCCGGGCAGGTTGACCCGTTCTTCCCAGCCGAAGACGTCGGCGATCTGCACGATCGCCATCCAGGCGTTGCTGCGCAACAGCGCCGCCAGCAGGGCGGTGTGCAGCGCCGGCGAAAACCCGGCATCTTCCGGCGCCGGGATGCCGGCGAAATGGCAGATGGCGGCGAGGTCGTTGACGTCGCCCTGCGTCGAGGATTCGGCCATGGTGCGCCACAGCGACTTCAGCGGGTCGTGGTCGTGGGTGCCGTACATGGCGAGTGCCAGGCGCGGGTAGTGCGCGCCTTCCACCAGGGCGCCGGAAGGCGCGCGCTCCCATTGCGGAATGCGGTAGCCCGCCATGCCGAGCGACTCCAGGCTTTCGCGCACATAGGGCGGCAAGAAGCCCAGGTCTTCGCCCACCAGGCGGTGCGGCCCGGCTTCTTCCAGCAGGGCGCGCAGCAGCGCCTCGCCGGTGGCGCGGTTGCGCGCCGCATCGGCCGGCACTTCGTCGGAAGCCGGGAAAAAATGCGGCACGCGCCCGCCGGTGCGCGTGGCGATCTCGTCGAGTGAGAGCGGCAGGAATTCGTCGTTGCGCTCCGGCCGCCAGGGGAAACCGTAGAGGCGGTAGAAGCCCAGCACATGGTCGATGCGCATGAAATCGAAATAGCGCCGCGCCACCCGCACGCGGCGGCGCCACCATTTCAGGCCGTCGGCGCCCATGCGTTTCCAGTCGTACAGCGGGATGCCCCAGTTCTGGCCCCACTTGCGGATGAATTCGTCGTGGGCGAAAAAGCCGTCCGGCGGGGTGCCGCCGGCCCAATCGGTGAGAAACAGCTCGCGCTCGGCCCAGACATCGACGCTGTGGTAATTCACGCCGAAGGGAATGTCGCCCATCAGGAAGACGCCGCGCTCGCGCGCATGGTCGTGCACCCGCTGCCACTGGCGCGCGGCTTCCCATTGCACGTATTTGTGAAAGACGATTTCGCCGGCCAGCTTGGCCGACTGTTCCGGGCTGCCGCCAAACAGCGTCTGCCTTGCCGCCTGCGGGGTGGCAAGCGCCGGCTCCCAGCTCGCCCACGAGCCGCCGTGCAGGCCGGCGACCACCTGGTGCAGCGCGTAATCCTCCAGCCAGTCGGCGTTTTCCGCGGTGAAGGCGGCGAAGGTGGCGGCAAGCGCGCGGTCGGCGGCGCAGCGCTCGAGGAAACGGGTGAAGGCGGCGCGCAGTAGCTGCATCTTCAGGCGCTTCACCGTGGCGTAATCGACGCGGCCGGCGGGCAGGGCGGCATCGCCGGCAATGCGGCGGAACGCCTCTTCCGGCAGGTCGGGCAGGGCGGCGGGCGTGAGCCGCAGCAGGCAGGGGTCGAGCGCCACCGAGCTGATGGCGTTGTAGGGGCTGTTGTCGTCGCCGGTTTCGTTCACCGGCAGGGTCTTCACCAGCGCGAAGCCGTGCGCCGCCGCCCAGTCGATGAAATCGATCAGGCCGAAGGTGTCGCCGATGCCCTGGTCGCCGGGCGAGCGCAGTGAAAACACCGGCACCAATATGCCGGCAATGCGATGCTCAGGGGTCATGTCGTGGTCTTGCCCGCGCTTGTCGTCGTGGTTCATGCTTTTGTGCACAGCCGCAGGTTCGCCCGCACGGGCGTGGGCGACCTATCGGCATCAGGCCGCTAATCTTGTAGGACATGGCGCACACGCGGCAATGCCATCGTGCTGACGGCTCGCGTCGGCATGCCACAAGCACATGCACGATGCTGCAACCGCCCAGGACGAAGTAGCGGACGAGCGCATTGCACCGCCATATGTCCGGCATCGTCGAGCTTTTCATCGCTTTTTGATGCATTTCATCATACGCCGGAGGCCGCGCCGGCCTTGGGTGCCGCCGCCGGCTTCCTATCCAGGTTATGCCGCAAATGCTGTAGGACGTGGGGCGTGGCGCGTTTAACATAGCGGATTGGTTCAGACCCGGGCGTATGGCCCGGTTTACAAAGGCGAGAGAATGAAAATCGGTGTTCTGAAGGGAAACGGGATCGGTCCGGAAATTACCGCGGCCGTGTTGCAGGTGCTGGAAGCGACGAAGTTGCCGCTGGAATGGGTGAACATCCCGATTGCCGAAGAGTCGATCGAGAAATACGGCCACCCGCTGGCGCCGGAAGTGGTGCGCATGCTGGAAGAGGTGAAGGTGGCGCTGAAGGCGCCCCTGATCGTAGACAAGGGGCTGGGGCGCATCACCTGCGTGCAGCCCGATGGCAGCGAGGCCACCTACCCGTCGCTCAACAACGCGATCCGCCGCGAGCTGAAGCTGTTCGTCAATCCGCGCCCCTTGCGCGGCATCGAGGGCATCTCCGGGCGCCATGCCGAGATGGACGTGGTGATCATGCGCGAAGTCACCGAAGACATGTACATCGGCTGGGAGCACAAGATCGGCGACCATGCGGCCGAAGCGATCAAGCTGATCACCCGCGAAGCCAGCACCCGGGTGGCGCGCTACAGCTTCGAATACGCGCGCAAGAACGGCCGCAAGCGCGTCACCTGCCTGCACAAGGCCAACGTGCTGAATTACACCGACGGCCTGTTCCTCAAGTGCGCCACCGAGGTGTCGAAGGAATTTCCCGACATCGCCTTCGACGACTACATGATCGACGCCGCCTGCTACCACATCGTGAAGGAGCCGCAGCGCTTCGACGTGATCGTCAGCCCCAACCAGTACGGCGACATCCTCTCCGACCTCGGCGCCGGCCTGGTCGGCTCGCTGGGTCTCGCGCCGGGCGCGAATATCGGCGAGCGTGCTTCGGTGTTCGAAGCCTCCCACGGCGCCGCGCCGGACATTGCCGGCAAGGGCATCGCCAACCCGGTGGCGCTGCTGCTCTCCGGCGCCCTGATGCTGGAGCACCTGGGCCACGCCAAGGAAGCACAGGCCGTGGTGCGCGCCACCCGGGCCACGCTCGGCGTCGACCGCATCCTCACGCGCGACCTCGGCGGCACCGCCACCACCAGGCAGCTGGCCGACGCGATTGCCAAGCGCGTCCCCAGCGAGCTGGGCTGAACCGCATCCACGACATCCCCAATCGATCGCCATCCAGCCTGAAAGGATCACGCTTCATGCGCGCACTTCACCTGCTTGCCTTCGCCGCCGCCTCGATGCTCGGCGTCGCCGCTTATGCCCAGTCCGACTATCCGTCGCAGCCGATCACCGTCGTCGTCCCCTTCACCCCGGGCGGCGGCAGCGACGCGGTGACGCGCCTGATCACCACCCGCATCGGCGAGCACACCGGCAAGACCATCATCATCGACAACCGCGGCGGCGCCGGCACCAACATCGGCAACGAATTCGCCGCCCGCGCCACGCCCAACGGCTACACCTACCTGCTGGGGCAGTTCACCCTGTCGGTCAACCCGTGGCTGTACAAGGAACTGCACTACAAGATCGACAAGGACTTCGTGCCGGTGGTGCACATCGCCGATTCGCCGACCATCCTGGCGGTGCGTCCCGATTCCGGCATCACCGACGTCAAGTCGCTGATCGCGCGCGCCAAGGCGGCGCCCGGCAAGCTCAACTACGGCTCGGGCGGTGTCGGCACCCCGCCGCATTTGTCGGGCGAACTGTTCCAGAAGCTCACCGGCACGAAATTGACGCACGTGCCCTACAAGGGCAGCGGGCCGGCGATGATGGACGTGATCGCCGGGCAGCTCGACTTCGTCATCGACACCTCCGGCGGCGTGCTGCCGCAGATCAAGGGCGGCAAGCTCAAGGCCCTCGCCATTGCCGGCCCCAGCCGCCTCTCCGACCTGCCGGACGTGCCCACCTTTGCCCAGGCGGGCCTGAAGGGCATGGAAGTGCTCGCCTGGTACGGCTTCCTCGCGCCCACCGGCACGCCGGCCGCCGCCGTGAAGTGGATGAATGCGCAGGTCAACGAAGCGGTGGCTGATCCCGTGATCGTCGCGCGCTTCCAGAAGCTGGGCCTGTTGCCGGCCGGCGGCACGCCGCAGGAATTCGGCAGCTTCATGAAAAAAGATGCGGCGCGCTGGTCCGGCATCGTGCGCGGGCTGAACGTGCAACTCGACTGACGGCAGCGCAGAGCCTCGCTCAGGCTGATCAAGGGCGCGCCGCCGCAAGCGGGGCGCCCTTTTTTTGGGATGAGGTGAAGCGGGCCGGCGCCGTGAATCGGCGCGGCGCACCAGCCCGCCGCCGTGGCCCTGCCTACTCCGCCTTGATGTTGGCTTCGCGCACCAGCTTGCCGTACTTTTCGCTTTCCGCGCGGGAGAAGGTGCGCAGCCCCTCCGGCGTGGTGGAGAGCGACTCGATGCCCATGGCGTTGAACTTGTCCTTCACCTCCGCGCTTTGCATCGCGCGCACCAGGTCGGCCTGCAGCTTGTCGATGACGGGCTTGGGCGTGCCGGCCGGCAGGTAGACGCCCCACCAGTTGTCGGCGGCGAAGCCCGGCAGGCCGGCTTCGGCCAGCGTCGGAATCTCGGGGGCCACCGAACTGCGCTTGGCGGTGGAGACGGCTAACGCGCGCACCTTGCCGGCGCGCATGTGCGGCAGGATCGGCTGCGGGTCGGCCATCATCATCTGCACCTGGCCGGCCAGCACGTCGTTGATCGCCAGGATGCCGCCCTTGTAGGGCACGTGGGTGATCTCGATCTTCGCCATGCGCTTCATCATCTCGCCGCCCAGGTGGCCGAGGCTGCCGGAGCCGGCCGAGCCGAAGTTCAGGGTGCCCGGCTTGGCACGCGCCAGTTCGATCAGTTCCTTCAGGTTGTTCGCCGGCACCGAGGGGTTGATCACCAGGATCACCGGGCTGGAGGCGATCAGGCTCACCGGCGCGAAATCGCGGTTCATGTCGTACGGCACCTTGCTGATCAGCGGATTGACCGCGACCGGCCCGAGGTTGCCGATGACGAAGGCGTAGCCGTCGGCCGGCTGGCGCGCCGCGTATTCCAGGCCGATGGAGCCGTTGGCGCCGGACTTGTTTTCGATGATCACCGGCTGGCCCCAGAGATCGGAAAGCTTCTGGCCGACGATGCGCGCCATGATGTCGGAGGCGCCGCCCGGCGGGTAGGTGGCGATCAGGCGCACCTGGCGATTCGGGTAGGGCGTGTTTTGCGCGGCGGCCAGCAGCGGGCTTAAGGCAGCGGCGGCGAACAACAGGCGGGCGATGGACGAACGGATGGACCGGCGATGGCGCATTTTTGTCTCCGCTATTTTGGGTTGACGCCGGCACATCATAGCGGCCTCGCCCTGGCGCGGCGCCGGCATGCGCCGCATAAGCCGCTGCTGCGGCCAAGCCGCTTTTTCAGACAAACGCTGACATTCACCGCGCAAGCCCGGGGCTTACCCTGAGGCCGTCTCTCGCGGACACCGGCTTGCAGGCGCTGCGACCGCTGGCATTGGGCGCTGATCCGCAGCCGTACCCCGGGCACGACGCCCGGGGTTTTTATTTGCGGGCGTGCGCCTGCGGCAGATGCCGCTCGCCGCGAGATCACCGGCCGCGCAAGGGTTTGTCATGTCCACCAGTTCCGAGCAGCCTGCCGCGATGCGCTTGTCTTCTCACCAGGCGCTCGACTGGCTGAATTTTTTCGTCGCCGACATGCAGGCCTCGGTGGGCCCCTTTCTCGCCGTCTACCTGGCCGCCGAGGGCTGGGACGAACTGCACGTCGGGCTGGCGCTGACCATCGCCGGCATTGCCGCCATCGCCGTGAAGACGCCGGCCGGTGCGCTGGTGGACCGCATCCGCGCCAAACGCGCGCTGGTGGCGGTGGCCACCGTGCTTACAGGACTGTGCGCGATGGCGATCGCCTTCTGGCCCAGGCCGCTGGTGATCTACAGCGCCGAAGCGGTGATGGGCGTGGCGGGCGGCGTGCTGGGGGCGGCGGTCTACGGCATCACCCTGGGCATCGCCGGGCCCGACGCCTTCGGCGCGCGCCAGGGACGCAACCAGGCTTTCAACGCCGCCGGCAACGTCTTCGCCTCCCTGACAGTGGGGCTGGCCGCCTACGCCATCGACAACCGCACCGCCATGTTCGCCGGCGCCGCCTTCGCGCTGCCCGCGCTGATGGCGCTGGCCGCCCTGCCGGCGCGCGCCATCGACCATGAGCGCGCGCGCGGCGCCGCCGCTACCGTCACTGCCGTCACTGATTCTCCCATCACGCTGCGCTCGATTTTCTACAAGCGGGCGGTGCTGGTCTTCATCGCCTGCGCCGTGCTGTTTCATTTTGCCAACGGCGCCATGCTGCCGCTGGTGGGGCAACGGCTGGCGCGCATGGATCCTTCAGGCTCGATGGCCTTCATGGCGGCCTGCGTGATCACCACGCAGTGCGTGAGCGCGGCCACCTCGGGGTGGATCGGGCGCGCCGCGGCGCGCGGGCGCAAGCCGCTGCTGATGCTGGCCTTCGCCGCCTTGCCGCTGCGCGCGTTGCTGTACACGCTGACCGACGATCCCACGATGCTGGTCGCCATCCAGATTCTCGACGGCATCGGCGTGGCGGTGCTGGGCGTGGTCACGGTGCTGGTGATTGCCGACCTCACGGCCGGCAGCGGGCGCTTCAACCTGGCGCTGGGCGCGATCACCACGGCGGTGGGCGTGGGCGCGGCGGCCAGCCAGGTGGCCGGCGGCGAGATCGTGCATGAGGCGGGGTTCCACGCCGGCATGGTGGTTCTCGCCGCGGTGGCGCTCGCCGCGTTTGCGCTGCTGGCCTGGGCCATGCCGGAGACGCGCGGCGAAGCGCCTGCCCCGGTCGCCGACACCGCCACGCCGGCGGCGGGCGCCGGCATCCTGGCGACGATCGCCGTCAAGGACGGTCACTCGGTCGATTTCCTGCACTCGGTGGCGGCAACCGAGCGCCGGAAAGCGCCGGCGCAGAGCTAGAGGGGCGGCGGGAAAAGCCGCGCTACTCCACCGTTACGCTCTTCGCCAGGTTCCTCGGCTTGTCCACATCGGTGCCGCGCGACGTCGCGGTATGGTACGCCAGCAGTTGCAGCGGCACCACGTGCAGGATGGGCGAGAGCGGCCCGTAGTGTTCCGGCATGCGGATGACGTGCAGGCCCTCGGCGGCGGCAATGTGGGTGTCGCTGTCGGCGAACACGTACAACTGGCCGCCGCGCGCGCGCACTTCCTGCATATTGCTCTTGAGCTTTTCCAATAGCGCGTCGTTGGGCGCGATGGTGACCACCGGCATCTGCTCGGTGACCAGCGCCAGCGGGCCGTGCTTGAGTTCGCCGGCGGGGTAGGCCTCGGCGTGGATGTAGGAAATTTCCTTGAGCTTGAGCGCGCCTTCCAGCGCGATCGGATAGTGCAGGCCGCGCCCCAGGAACAGCGCATTCTCCTTGCGCGTGAAGGCTTCGGCCCAGGCGATGATCTGCGGTTCCAGGGCCAGCACGGCGGAAAGCGCCTTCGGCAGGTGGCGCAGTTCCTTGATGTGCTTGGATTCGGCGACATCGTCCAGGCGGCCGCGCATTTTCGCCAGCACCAGGGTGAGCAGGAACAACGCGGTGAGTTGTGTGGTGAAGGCCTTGGTGGAGGCGACGCCGATTTCCACCCCGGCGCGCGTCAGGTATTGCAGTTCGGTCTGGCGCACCATCGCGCTGGTGGCGACGTTGCAGATCGCCAGGGTGTGCTTGTGGCCGAGCGATTGCGCGTGCTTGAGCGCGGCCATGGTGTCGGCGGTCTCTCCCGATTGCGAAATCACCACCACCAGCGCCTTCGGGTTGGGCACGCTGTCGCGGTAGCGGTATTCGCTGGCGATTTCCACCTGCGTGGGCACGCCGGCGATCGCCTCCAGCCAGTAGCGCGCGGTCATGCCTGAGTAGTAGCTGGTGCCGCAGGCGAGGATGTGGATCGCCTCGATGCCGCGAAACACCGCCTCGGCGTTTTCGCCGAAGAGATCGGGCGCGATGCCTTCCACGCCTTCGAGGGTGTCGCCCACCACCTGCGGCTGCTCGAAGATTTCCTTTTGCATGTAGTGGCGATAGGGGCCGAGATCCACCGCGTTGGAAGTGGCCTTGACGATGCGGATCTCGCGCTGCGCCGGCTTGCCGGCGGCATCGACGATGCGAAATCTGCCGCGCTCGATCTCCACCACGTCGCCTTCTTCGAGATAGCAGATGTGGTCGGTGGTGCCGACCAGCGCCATCGCATCGGAGGCGAGGAAGGTCTCGCCCTCCGACACACCCGCGCCCACGCCGAGCACCAGCGGGCTGCCGGCGCGCGCGCCGACAATCTTGTGCGGCTCATCCTTGGCAAACACTGCGATGGCGTAGGCACCGGTCAGGCGCTTGACCGCCGCGCGCACGGCCGCGAACAAATCGCCCTGGTAGACGGAGGCGATCAGGTGCGCGATCACCTCGGTGTCGGTCTGGCTCTCGAAGTTGTAACCCTTGCCCCGGAGTTCGCTGCGCAGCTCTTCGTAATTCTCGATGATGCCGTTGTGCACCACGGCCACGATGTCGGTGGAAAAGTGCGGGTGCGCGTTCACCGTGGCGGGCGCGCCGTGGGTCGCCCAGCGCGTATGCGCGATGCCGGTCAGGCCTTCGAAGTGATTCGTCTTCACCTGGCTGTCGAGGTCGGCGACGCGCGAAGTGCTGCGCGCGCGCTTCAGGCCGCCCGCATGCACGGCGACGCCGCAGGAGTCGTAGCCGCGGTATTCGAGGCGCTTCAGGCCTTCGAGCAGGATGGGGACGATATCGCGGTCAGCGACGGCAGCAACAATTCCGCACATGGTGTGTCCTTTAGAAAAACAGTGGCTCGCGCCTTACGCCTTCGGCTTTTTCACCGGCGGCTTCCAGGCATCGACGGTCATCTGCTTGGCGCGCGTCAGCGTCAGCTTGCCGGCCGGGGTTTCACGGGTGATGGTGGAACCGGCGCCGATGTAGCTGCCGGCGCGCAGGGTGACGGGAGCGACCAAGGTGGAGTCGGAGCCGACGAACACGCCGTCTTCGATCACCGTGCGGTGCTTGTTGACGCCGTCGTAATTGCAGGTGATGGTGCCGGCGCCGATGTTGACGCCCCGGCCGACGTCCGAATCGCCGACGTAGGCGAGGTGGTTGGCCTTCGACCCTTTGCCGACGTTGGCGTTTTTCACTTCGACGAAGTTGCCGATGTGCACGTCCTCGTCCAGTTTCGCGCCGGGGCGCAGGCGCGCATAGGGGCCGATGCGGCAATTGGCGCCGATCTCGGCCTCCTCGATGTGCGTATACGCATTGATCACGGTGCCGGCGCGCACGCGCACGTTTTTCAGCACGCAATTGGGGCCGATCACGATATCGTTGCCCAGCACCACTTCGCCTTCGAAGACGCAGTTCACATCAATGCTGACGTCGCGCCCGCAGGAAAGCATGCCGCGCACGTCGATGCGCGCCGGGTCGGCCAGGGTCACGCCCTGCTCCAGCAGCGCGGTGGCGGTGTTGCGCTGGGCGACGCGCTCGAGCTCCGCCAGTTGCAGCTTGCTGTTTACGCCGAGCGTCTCCCAGGCCGCGGCGGGCTGGGCAGAAGTCACGGCCACGCCGTCGGCCACCGCCATCGCCACGATGTCGGTCAGGTAATACTCGCCCTGCGCGTTCTTGTTCGACAGGCGCTTGAGCCACTCTTCCAGGCGCGCGGCGGGAATCGCCATGATGCCGGTATTGACTTCGCGGATCGCGCGCTCGGCCTCGCTGGCGTCCTTGTGCTCGACGATGCGGGTGATCTTGCCGGCTTCCCGCGCATTTTCCCGAACAATGCGGCCGTAGCCGGCGGGGTCGTCCAGTTCGACGGTGAGAATCGCCAGCCCTTTCGCTTCTTGCGCGGCGGCCACCAGCGCCTGCAGCGATTCGGCGCGGGTCAGCGGCACATCGCCGTAGAGAACCAAAGTCAGGTCCGCCGGGCTTGCGTGGCCCTCCAAAGCAGGCAGCGCCTGCATCACGGCATGGCCCGTGCCCAGTTGCGGCTCCTGCTTGACGTAGGCGAGGTCCGCCTGGTTCGTGCCGGCACCGCTGAGCGCCTGCGGCACGGCTTCACCGCCGTGGCCGTAGACCACGACGATGCGCCGCGGATGCAGGCCGCGCGCGGTGTCGATCACATGCTTGAGCAGGGGCTTGCCGGCGAGCGGGTGCAGGACTTTGGGCAGCGCCGAATTCATGCGCTTGCCCTGGCCGGCGGCGAGTATGACGATGTTCAGGGACATGGGGGGCGGACTCGGCTGACGTGCTTCGAGGCGGGGCGATGATTTTATCACCGGCTAAATGGCGAATTTGTGTCCGGGCGCACGGTTCGGCAAGGTAAACTGGCAGGCGTCCAGAAAGGGTCAGGCATGCGGGTGGATGTGCGAGGGCGCCTGGTGGTTAAGCTTAGTCGGCAATCCGGGCAAAAACATGGCGGCGGCATCTGGCGGCGCGGCCTGGCGCTGGCCTTCGCCGCGCTGGCGCTCGCCGCATGCAGCACCCTTTCCACCGGCTACAACAACGCTCCCACGCTCCTCACCTGGTGGGCCGACAGCTATTTCGACCTCGACGGTGGCCAGGAAGACCTGCTGAAAGACCGCCTGCGGGCGCTACGCGCCTGGCATCGCACCCAACTGCCGGATTACGCGCGCGCCTTCGGCGAAGTGCAGCTGCGCCTGAACCGCACGGTGCAGCCGGAAGACGTGGCCTGGCTCTACGCCGAGTCGACCAAGCGCATGCGCCGCCTGGCCGAGCACGCCGCGCCGGACGCGGCGCTCATCGCCACCCGCCTGCGCGCCGGCAACCTGGAGGCGCTGCGCCGCAAGCTGGAGAAAAACAACGCCGAGTTCGAGGACGACTACGTCAACGCCGCCGCCGGGAAGCGCGCGGACAAGCGTTACGAGCGCGTGCTGAAGGAAGCCGAGCGCTGGTACGGTTCGTTCGACCGCGAGCAGAAAAAGCAGATCCGCGTGCTTACCGCGCGCCTGCCCACCGACCTGGCGCCGGTGCTGGCCGACCGCAAGCGGCGCCAGGCCGAATTGCTGGGGATTCTGGAAGACGCCTCCGCGCAGCGCGCGCCGACGGAGGAGATCGCGCGCCGCCTGCTGCGCTGGACCGATTACGAGCGGGGCCGCACGCCCGAATTCCAGGCCTACGCGCAAGCCTACCGGCGCGAGGCCGAGCGCGTGTTCGCCGCCATCGCCAACCTCGCCACGCCTGAACAGCGCGAGACGGCGATCAAGAATGTCGGCGACTACATGGAGCAGTTCAACGCGCTGGCGGTGGCGGGGAACTAGGCGGCCGGAGAATCCGCCGGCGCGCCGCTTTTTAAGTCCGCGCGAAGCGGATCACGCCGTCGCTCTCAAGCGCAGGCGCCAACTTGCCCTCGTCGCGCAGGTAATGCAGGTGCGCCAGGGTCTCGCCCACCGCAAACACGGTCTGGTGCGCATCCAGCGCCCGCTTGAACATCACCGGAATGATGTCGGCCGCCGATTTCGGCGTGGCGCAGGCTTCCAGGGTCTCCGCCAGGCGCTCGTGGTGGTGCGTGGTCAACTGGCGCACGCGCTCGCGCGCGCCGCGGAACAGGCGCCCGTGCGAAGGCAACACCAGCACATCTTCCGGCAGCGCGGCGTAGGCCTGGAGCGCCTCCAGGAAATCGCGCACCGGGCTGGCGTGCGGCTCGTTGGGCCAGACGCCGACGTTGGTGGAAATGCGCGGCAGCAGCATGTCGCCGGAGATCACGATATTGAGGTCGTCACAGTAGAGTGACGCGTGTTCGTTTGAGTGCCCGTAGCCGACGAATACGCGCCAGCCGCGCCCGCCGATGGACAGCATCTCGCCGGCGCGCATGCGCACGTACTGCGTGGGCACCGCCGGCACCAGGTTGTGATAGTAGGACTTGCGGTTTTGCGCGATCTCTTCCAGCAGGCCGCCGGCGACGCCGTGACGGCGGAAGTGCGCGGTCTGGCTGTCGTTGTCGAAGCCGGGGATGGCGCCGTCGCTCATGATGTGCGCCCAGAAATACTCCCCGGCGGTGGCGGTGGTGAGGCAATGCGCGGCGGCGTAGCGCTCGCAGATCCAGGCGGCGTTGCCGACGTGGTCCGGGTGGGCGTGGGTGAGGATCACGCGCTTGATCGGCAGCCCTTCGAGGTGGCTGGCGAAAATCGTCTCCCAGGCGGCGCGCGTCGGCTCCAGGGCGACGCCGGTGTCCACCAGCGTCCAGCAATCGGCGCCATCGATGCGGTCGCGGATCAGCCACAGGTTGATGTGGTCGAGCGCGAAGGGCAGCGACATGCGCACCCAGAAAATACCCTCGGCCACCGCGCGCACTTCGCCGGGCGCGGGGGTGTCGGCAAAGGGATAAGTCAGGAGCGCTTCTTCCGGGCGTTCCTTTTTCGCGGGTACGGCAGCCATTTGCTAAACTTCCCGTTTACGTAAACGTCAATTGCTAATTGCGTATTGTCTCACGCCGGTCTGCACCGCCGGCTCGGCTTTGCGCGCGGAAAGCGGCCCTTGGCCCCGACCTACACCATCACCGAGCTGGCGCGCGAATTCGATATCACCCCGCGCGCCATCCGCTTCTACGAAGACCAGGGCCTGCTCGCGCCCACCCGCGAGACCGGCAAGAGCGGCACGGCGCGCAACCGCGTCTATTCCGCGCGCGACCGGGCACGCCTGAAGCTCACCTTGAGAGGAAAGCGTCTCGGATTGGCGCTCTCGGAGGTGAAGGAGCTGCTCGACATGTACGAGAGCCCGAAGGACGAGTCGGCGCAGAACGCGCGCTTTCTCGAGGTACTGGGGCGGCACCGCGCCACGCTTGAGCAGCAGCGCGAAGACATCGAGATACAGCTCAAGGAAGTGATGGCCTTCGAGGCGCAATGCCGCAAGAAGATGGCCGAGGCCAAGGGCGCGCGCAAGGCGGCCTGAGCAGGGGCATGCGGCCGCCCGGGCCGCATGAGAATTGCGCATGCGAAATCGGCGCAAACCTCGTTTGTGCAGGGGCGGGGCTTCGCTTCTAATCGGCGCATCGCCGCGCATGCGGCATGTCTCCCGAAAATCCGATGAGTCTGGATGCGAAGCGCGGGCATGGCCTGCTGTTGTTCGTGGTGTGCGGCGGCCTGATCATGGGCGCGAGCATGGGCGTGCGCCACGTGCAGGGCCTGTTCCTGCTGCCGATGACGGTCGAGGGGCATTTTTCCCGCGAGGCGTTCGCCTTCGCCATCGCCTGCCAGAACCTGCTCTGGGGCCTGACGCAGCCCATCGTCGGCATGCTGGCCGATCGCTACGGCAGTGCGAAAGTGCTGGTGGGCGGGCTCTTCGCCTATGCGCTGGGGCTGTGGGGCATGAGCACGGCGGGCACACCCGCGGAACTGACGTTTTATGCCGGCCTGATGATCGGCGCCGGGCTTTCCGGCACCACCTTCGGCGTGGTCTACGGCGTGCTCTCGCGCCTGGCACCCCTGCAGGCGCGCGGCTGGGTGCTGGGGCTGGCGGGCGCTTTAGGCGGGCTGGGGCAGTTCGTCATGGTGCCGGTGGCGCATGAACTGATCGATGGCGTGGGCGTGGCCGCCGCCTTCGTCGTGCTGGCCTGCATGCTGGTATTGCTGCTGCCGGCGGCGGTGATGCTGCGAGAAGGCGAGGCGAAGACGGGCGGCGGGCAATCGATGGGGGCGGCGCTACGCGAAGCGTTCGCGCATCGCGGCTTCTGGCTGCTCAACGCCGGCTTTCTCGCCTGCGGGTTCCAGCTGGCGTTCGTCGCCACGCACCTGCCGGCATACCTGCTCGACCATGGCCTCACGGCGCGCCACGCCACCATCGGCCTGGCGCTGATCGCGTTTGCCAATGTGTTCGGCACCTATGTGTGCGGCGTGCTGGGCGCGCGAGCGCGGCGCAAGCATCTGCTGGCCGTGCTTTACCTGGTGCGCGCGGCGACGATGGCCCTGTTCGTACTGCTGCCGCTGTCGCCGCTCACGCTCTACGTGTTTTGCGCGGTGATGGGATTCCTCTGGCTGGGCACCGTGCCTTTGACCAACGGCATCGTCGCGCAGGTGTTCGGCGTGCGCTACCTCGGCACGCTATTCGGCTTTGTGTTTTTCGGCCACCAGTTGGGGGCGTTTTTCGGCGTCTGGCTGGGCGGGGTGCTGTACGAGCACACCCATTCGTACAACTGGCTGTGGGCCGGGTCGGTGGTGCTGGGGGTGCTGGCGGCTTTCCTGCACTGGCCGATCGATGATCGCGAGATCGCGCGGCCGGGGCTGCGCGCGGCGGCGGCCTGAGGCCGGCGTTGCGCGGAGTCAGGCGCGCGGCAGCGGCAGTTCGGTCAGCGGGAGCAGGCGCGAATCCTCGACGGCAGCGGCGCGATGGCCGAGGCCGGCCAGATAGGCCGGGTCGCCGGCAAAGGCCATGAAGGCGGCCAGGCTCTTCTGGCGCACCAGCATGGCGACGTCCCAGCGTTCTTCCGGCGGCCCGATCAGGAAGGTGTCGCCGGCGCCGAGGAACAGCAGGTCGCCGCCGCTGGCGCGCAAATGCGGCAAGGCGTGGTCGATATAGCGCCGGTAGGCGGCGGCGCCGCTGATCGGGGTAGGTGGCGCGAGATCGGGGTGCGCTGTGTAATCCGCCTGCGCGCGCAGGCGCAGTAGGTTCAGCATCACCACTTCGCCGGTGAGGCCGCGTTGCCACAGGGCGCGCCCGGCTTGCTGCGTGGGTTCGAGATAGGCGGGCATGGCGTACACCTCAGGCGGCCTGCGCCAGGCGCAAGGCGTAGTCCCGCAGGTCGGCGGGCCAGGCCGCCATGCGCTGCGCGAATCCCGGCAGGTCGCCGGCAAACAAGGCGCGCGTGGCTTCCTCGAAGCCGGCCAGGTTGCCGGCAATCGCGGACATGAAGCGGTAGGCAGCCTCGCGGGCGTTGCGGGCGCGGTCGCCCTCCGTACCCTGCTTGCGCGCGGCTTCGACCAGCTTGCGCAGTGCCACCGAGGCGCCGCCGGGCTGGGCGGCGAGCCAGTCCCAGTGGCGCGGCAGCAGGGTGACTTCGCGCGCCACCACACCCAGCTTGGGGCGGCCGGGGCCACGTGCGGTAGTTTCGGGTGCCAGCCCCGGTGTTTCGTGTGAGCGCTCGCTATCCGGAATGGGTACCCTGGAAAGCACTGCACTAGTATCGCCGTGCAAATCCAAGTCGATCTGCCGGCCGTCTTCGTCGGCGAAAATCAGCAGGGCGCCGGCCTCGGTAGATGCGGTTTGGCTGGCCTCGTGGGCGCGCAAGGCGACTTCGGGCAAGGGACCGGCGGCCAAGCGGCGGTGGCCGAGGAAGGCGGTAAAGGCGGGGGTGGAGCTGGTCATGGCGGGGCTTTCAGAATCGATGTTTGCATTTTACCCGGATAAAATTAACTGTCAATATCATCCGGGTAAAATATCTTATCGATTGCCCCCGAATGCATCGCCGTCAAATTGACGTTTACGTAAACGTAAAGTAAATTTGGCTGATGTCTACCCAACCCGGCGCCGCTTCCGCGGCCTCCTTCGTCTCGCCCGATCCCGATTTCGACGCCAAGGTGCGCGGCAGTTTCGCGCGCCAGGCGGCGATGAACCTGATCGGCGCGCGCCTGTCCGAACTTGCGCCCGGCCATTGCGAACTGCGCCTGCCGTTTCGCGACGACCTGACGCAGCAGCACGGTTTCATCCACGGCGGCATCGTCGGCATGATCGCGGACTCGGCCTGCGGCTACGCCGGTTACTCGATGATGCCGCCCGGCGGTTCCGTGCTCACCGTCGAGTACAAGATCAATATGCTCGCCCCCGCGCAAGGCGAGGAAATCGTGGCGCGCGGCCGCGTGATCAAGCCCGGGCGCACGCTGGTGATTACGCAGTGCGAAGTGTTCGCCGTGCAGGGTGGCGCGGAAAAACTGGCGGCGGTGATGCAGCAGACCCTGATGGTGATGCACGGCCGCAGCGATCACGCAACCGGGCAGGCCGCGCGACAATAAGCGCGGTACCGCGCGTCTGAAGGAGAAACCCATGAGCCAATTCGCTTCCCTTACCTTCAACCACAGCGAGGAAATCCGCGCCTTGCGCGCCAGCCTGGAGACCTTCGTCGCCGCCGAAATCACGCCGCGCGCCGCCGAGATCGACCGCGCCAACGAATTCCCGATGGACTTGTGGAAAAAGCTGGGCGACATGGGCCTGCTCGGCATGACGGCGGAGGAGGAATACGGCGGCACCGGTCTGGGCTATCTCGCGCACATCATCGCGATGGAAGAAATCTCGCGCGGCTCGGCCTCAGTGGGTCTTTCCTACGGCGCGCATTCGAATCTCTGCGTGAACCAGATCCGCCGCAACGGCACGCCGGCGCAGAAAGACAAATACCTGCCCAAGCTCATCTCCGGCGACTTCGTCGGCGCGCTCGCCATGAGCGAGCCGGGCGCGGGGTCGGATGTCGTCTCCATGCGCACGCGCGCCGACTTCAAGGGCGACCACTGGGTGCTCAACGGCAACAAGATGTGGATCACCAACGGGCCGGATGCCGACGTGCTGGTGGTCTACGCCAAGAACGATCTCGAAGCCGGCCCGCGCGGCATCACCGCCTTCCTGGTCGAAAAAGGCTGCAAGGGTTTTTCCACCGCGCAAAAACTCGACAAGCTCGGCATGCGCGGCTCCAACACCTGCGAGCTGGTGTTCCAGGATTGCGAAGTGCCGGCGGAAAACGTGCTGGGCGGCCTCGGCCGCGGCGTCAACGTGCTGATGAGCGGCCTGGATTACGAGCGCGCCGTGCTCGCTGGCGGGCCGCTCGGCATCATGGCGGCGTGCATGGATGTCGTCGTGCCGTATCTGCACGAGCGCAAGCAGTTCGGCCAGCCGATCGGCGAATTCCAGCTGATGCAGGGCAAGCTCGCCGATATGTACACCACCTTCTCCGCCTGCCGCGCCTATTGCTATGCGGTGGGCGAGGCGCTGGACCGCGGCGACCTGGGCGGCACCGCGGCGCGCAAGGACTGCGCCGGTGTCATCCTCTACGCCGCCGAAAAGGCGACGTGGATGGCCGGCGAAGCGATCCAGGCGCTGGGCGGCGTCGGCTACACCTATGACTACCCCACCGGGCGCCTGTGGCGCGACGCCAAACTGTACGAAATCGGCGCCGGCACCTCCGAAATCCGCCGCATGCTGATCGGCCGCGAGCTGTTCGCCGAGACGCGCTAGGCGTGTGGCGGGCCGCGTCTGCGCGCTGGCCGCCAGACAGGAAGTCCGCAAGCCGGGTAAACTCTGTTACCGCGTTGCAACAAAAGCGGCGTCAAGCCGTCCCCTCCGCATGAGCAAGCCACTCGATCACCTGTTTGAAAACAACCGCGCCTGGGTAGGGCGCGTCACGCGCGAAGACCCGCAGTTTTTCTCGCGCCTGTCGAGCCAGCAAAGCCCGGAATACCTGTGGATCGGCTGTTCCGATTCGCGCGTGCCGGCGAACCAGATCATCGGTCTCGCACCCGGCGAAGTATTCGTCCACCGCAACATCGCCAACGTGGTGGTGCATTCGGACCTCAACTGCCTCTCCGTCATCCAGTTCGCCGTCGACGTACTCGCGGTCAAGCACATCATCGTCGTCGGCCATTACGGCTGCTCCGGCGTGCATGCCGCGCTCACCGATCACCAGATCGGCCTGTCCGACAACTGGTTGCGCCACGTGCAGGACGTGCGCGACAAGCACGGCGCCTACCTCGGCACCGTGTTCGGCATGCGCGAGCAGCACGCGCGCCTGTGCGAGCTCAACGTCATCGAGCAGGTGCGCCACGTCAGCCAGACCACCACCGTGCAGGAAGCCTGGCGCCGCGGCCAGCCGCTCACCGTGCACGGCTGGGTCTATAGTGTCGGCAACGGCATTGCGCGCGACCTGGAAGTGAGCGTCTCCGCCGGTGGCGGCATTGATGAGGCCAGCGACCGCGCGCTGGCGATCATCCAGTCCGGCCTGCACGGCGAAGGCCGCGAATGAGCGTGGCGGCAGGGTGGCGCCCGGTGCCGGTGGGCGAGATCTTCACGCGCACCGTGACCCTCACCACCGAAGGCATCCACGAGTTCGCGCTTGCCGCCGGCGACATGAACCCGCTGCACCACGACCAGATGTTCGCCGAGGCTTCGCGCTTCGGCGGCATCATCGCCTCCGGCACGCATTACGTCGCGCTGATCATGGGCCTGGTCGCCACCCATTTCACCGAGCAGGGGCGCGAAGGCGCGGGAATGGAATTCGCGTTCCAGCTGAAAAAGCCGGTGCGCGCGGGCGACACCATCACCCTGCGCTGGCAGGTGGCGGAAGTCACGCCCAAGCAAAGCCTGAAAGGCGATATCCTCAGTCTCATCGGTGGTATTACCACGCAGGAAGGGATTGAAGTGATGACCTGCACAGGCAAGGTGGCGCTGTTTTATCCGAGTTGATGCGCCGCCTTATCGGCCCTATCTTTTTCATGTCCCGCACTTCGTTCTTATCATTCGTCTCCGTACACGCCGCGTAAGGCGCGCATTTGCTGAAAGGAAGCACCATGTCCAATGCCAACGACCCGATTGTCATCGTCTCCGGCGCCCGCACCCCGATGGGTGCCTTTGGCTCCGGCCGCGCGGCAAGCCGCGCCTAACTTGCGCGAGGCGCAAGTTAGCCTTCACCGAAAGCCCCTAGCTTAATACCTTGTTGAGGAACCTAGTCATGGAAGATCCGATTGTTATTGTTTCTGGCGCCCGTACTCCGATGGGGGCTTTTCAGGGCGACTTCTCTTCCGTCTCCGCCAATGAGCTCGGCGCCGTGGCGATCAAGGCCGCGGTCGAGCGCGCCGGCATCAAGCCTTCCGACGTGCAGGAAATCATCATGGGCAACTGCCTGATGGCAGGCCAGGGCCAGGCGCCGGCGCGCCAGGCCGGCATCAAGGCGGGCCTGCCGGTGTCCGCCGGCGCCACCACCATTTCCAAGATGTGCGGCTCGGCGATGAAAGCCGCGATGCAGGGGTATGACGCGCTGGTCGCGGGCTCCGTCGATGTGGTCGTCGCCGGCGGCATGGAATCGATGACCAACGCCCCCTACCTGCTGCCGAAGGCGCGCGGCGGCTACCGCATGGGCCACGGCAAGATCATGGACCACATGATGCTCGACGGCCTGGAAGACGCCTACGAAGAAGGCCGCTCGATGGGCACCTTCGGCGAAGACTGCGCCGCCAAATACCACTTCTCGCGCGCCGACCAGGACGCCTACGCGATCGAATCGGTGAAGCGCGCGCAGAACGCCACCAACAGCGGCGCTTTCAAATGGGAAATCGCCCCGGTCACCGTCAAGGGCCGCGCCGGTGAGACCGTGATCGACAAGGACGAAGGGCCGCTGAAAGCCAGGCCGGAAAAGATTCCCACCTTGAAACCCGCGTTCAAGAAGGACGGCACCATCACCGCCGCCGCTTCCTCCTCGATCAACGACGGCGCCGCCGCGCTGGTGCTGATGCGCAAGAGCACCGCCGACAAGATGGGCCTCAAGCCCATCGCCAGGCTGCTGGCGCATGCCACCCACTCGCAGGAGCCGGAATGGTTCACCACCGCGCCGATCGGCGCGATCGAAAAGCTGTACAAGAAAGTCGGCTGGACCTCGGCCGACGTTGACCTGTTCGAAGTCAACGAAGCCTTCGCCGTGGTGCCGATGGCGGCGATGCAGGAACACAAGATCCCGCATGAGAAGATCAACGTCCACGGCGGCGCCTGCGCGCTCGGCCACCCGATCGGCGCTTCCGGCGCGCGCATCATGGTGACCCTGATGGGCGCCCTGAAAGCGCGCGGCCTGAAGAAGGGCGTGGCGGCGCTGTGCATCGGCGGCGGCGAAGGTACCGCCGTCGCCATCGAGATGCTGTAAGTGGGTTTTCCTGCAAAGGCGCGGCGCGCGCATGCCTGACAACAATTACGAACCGCCGCGCGCACCGCTGCGCGACCCCGGCACGCGCGTCAAGCGCTCCAACCTGCTGGCCATCATCGTCGGCGCGCTGGTCGATTTCACCAGCACGCAGGTGGCCGGCGTATTCGTCATCCTGCTGTTCGCGGTAGCTGCCGGCGGCAGCGCCCAGCGCATGCAGGACCTGCAGAACCAGCTCAACGACTCGACTGTCTACCTCGTCATCGCCAGCGCCGTCGGCCTCCTGTGCAGCGTGCTGGGCGGCTATGTGTGCGCCCGCTTCGCCAACCAGAACGAGTATGCCAACGGCCTGGCCTGCGGTGTGGTCGGCGTCATCGCCGGCGAACTGATGTTCACCGCCGACACCAGCATCGCCATGCATTTCCTCGGCCTGCTCACCATCCCCGCCTGCCTGCTCGGCGCGCATCTCAAGATGCGCCGGCAAAAGCCGGAGTAGCCCGGCCCCGGCCCGCACCGGCTTGCGCGCGCCGCCGCCCGGCGGCCCCGCGTGCTTCTGCTAACATCAATAAAAATGCCGCCGCCATAGAACTCTTGGCGCCGCTCGCTGCCGTAGCCAACGGACCTCAAAAAAATGAAGGATTTCTCCATGAGCGAAGCCACCGCGTCCGCGGCTCTTTCCACCCCTACCGCCGTCCCCGGCGCAGTGCAGCAATGCGACGTGATGGTGATCGGCGGCGGCCCTGGCGGCTCCACCATCGCCGCGCTGCTGGCCTCGCGCGGGCGCGATGTCGTGCTGCTGGAAAAGGAGCAGCATCCGCGCTTTCACATCGGCGAATCCCTCCTGCCGCTCAACATGCCGCTGTTCGAAAAGCTCGGCGTCGACCAGGAAGTGCGGGGCATCGGCATGCCCAAGTACGGCGTCGAGTTCGTCTCGCCCTGGCATGACGCGCCGATGCTGCTGGAATTCTCCGAAGCCTGGGACAAGGCTTTCCCCCAGGCCTACCAGGTGCGGCGCTCGGAATTCGACCAGGTGCTGTTCCGCAACGCCACCAAAAAGGGAGCGCGCACTTTTGAGCAGACGCGCGCCACCAAGGTCGAATTCAACGACGCCGGCGCCCTGGTGCAGACCAAGGGCGCGGACGGCGAGCAGGCCTGGCAGGCGCGCTTCGTGGTCGATGCCTCCGGGCGCGATACGCTGTTGGCCGGCCAGTTCGGCAGCAAGCGCAAGAACCCCAAGCACAACAGCCTGGCGCTGTTCGCGCACTACGAAGGCGCCAAGCGCCTGGAAGGCCGCGCCGAGGGCAACATTACGGTGTTCTGGTTCGACCACGGCTGGTTCTGGATGATCCCGCTGGCCGACGGCACCACCTCCATCGGCGCGGTGTGCTGGCCCTATTACATGAAGCGCCGCCAGGGCAGCCTGGAAGAATTCTTCCGCGATACCGTGGCCCTGTGCCCGGAACTCAACGACCGCCTCAAGGACGCGAAGATGGTCGGCACGGTGACCGCCACCGGCAACTATTCCTATGAAGGCACCCGCTCTTCCGGCCGGAATTACCTGATGGTGGGCGATGCCTTCTCCTTCGTCGACCCGGTGTTTTCCACCGGCGTCTACCTGGCGATGAATTCCGGCTTCAAGGGGGCCGATGTGGTCGAGACCTGCCTGGATCGCCCGGCGCAGGCGACGCAGGCGCTGAAGGAATATGACGTCACCATGACCCACGGGCCGAAGATCTTTTCCTGGTTCATCTACCGCGTCACCAACCCCAACCTGCGCGACCTGTTCATGCACAAGGACGCCCACCCCTGGGTCAAGGCCGGCGTGGTCTCGGTGCTGGCGGGCGACGTGTTCCGCAACGCGCCAATCGGCGCCCGCCTGTTCGCCTTCAAGGTGGTTTACTACCTCAACAACCTGATGCAGCCGCGCCGCGGCTTTGCCGCCTGGCGCCGGCGCCGGCGCATCATCCAGGAAACCAGCGGCCCGGCGGCCGCCTGAAGCAGGGGGGCCGGCGATCCCTTTCGGGGCGTCGCTGTAGGACAACAGGAAGGCGATTTTCAGAGCCCTCGGACAGAGACAAGCGCCGCACTTCACGCTACACTTCTTCTACGTACCGCCGGCGTTTTTGCGTTTCGGGCGACTACAGAAAAGCATAAATATTCCCGAATGGGCTAGTCCAACCTTTTAATCTCGAGCCGGTTCAAATGTCCAACCCGTCGCATACACATCTGGTCCTGATTCCCAGTTATAACACCGGGCCCAAGCTGCTTACGACGGTTGAGGAAGCGCGGGCCCACTGGGCCCCGGTATGGGTGGTGGTCGACGGCAGCAACGACGGCAGCGAAATCGCGGTCGAGGCGCTCGCCGCCACCGATCCGCAGATCAAGGTATTCAAGCTGCCGCGCAACTGCGGCAAGGGTTCGGCGGTGATGCATGGCCTGTACGCGGCGCACGCCGCCGGCTTCACCCACGCGCTCACCATGGATGCCGACGGCCAGCACCCGGCCGACCTGATTGCGCAATTCATGGCCACTTCCCTGGCCCAGCCCGGCGCCCTGGTGCTGGGCAAGCCGGTGTTCGACGCCTCCGCCCCCTTCGAGCGTGTGGCCGGGCGCAAGCTCTCCAACGGCGCCGCCGATCTCAACACCCTGTGGGCCGGTATCGGCGATTCGCTCTACGGCTTTCGCGTCTACCCGATCCCGCCGCTGCTCGAAGTGATGGAATCGACCGCCTGGATGCGCCGCTTCGACTTCGACCCTGAAGCCGCGATCCGCCTGTGCTGGAAGGGTCTGGTCCCGATCAACATCGACGCGCCGGTCAAGTATTTCCGCAAAGACGAAGGCGGCGTCTCGCACTATCACTACGTGCGCGACAACATCCTCATCTTCTCCATGCACCTGCGCCTGTTCCTCGGCTGCCTGCTGCGTTTGCCGATGCTGCTGTGGCGCCGCCTGGCGTCGCAGGCGGAGAGCAGCGTTTAAGACGCTGTGCGCGGGAAGGGCCTAAGGCGCGCGACGCGGCGCGCCGCAAGCGCCGCGACTTTCAGAAAAATCACGCTGCGCCAATTACGGGGCGCTGTCGTCCTGCGCGCCATCGCCATCGCCGTCTCCGGTGTCCGCCGGCGGCATATCTTCCTGCCGCCCGCCTTGCAGGCGCGAGCGCCGGTGCGGCACGCCTGCGGCGTGCTCGGTGTCCTGGGCTTTTTTCCAGCGCCGCGTCGGCTTGCCGCTGCCTGCGGTGCGGCCTTTGGGCGGATTCGACTTGAACGCGTCCTCGCTGGTCTCCGAACTGCGGTTGCCGCCCATTTCGGTTTCGGCCTCGTCGGCGGCGGGTTCTGCGCGGTGTTGCGGGCGGTCGCGGGTGGGCATGCTGTTCTCCTTGCGCGAAAAAGCGGGGCGGCGCCCCTTGGGGAATTGCTTGCAAACCGCGTGCGCGCCATTGCCCGCCGGCGGCGCGCGCTTGTTGCCGATGCGCCGGTGTTTTGCAATTTCTACCGGCGGCGAATCACCGCCGCCCGCTTGCGCCGGCCGGCGGCGGATTCCTAGAGCAGGCCGTCGTGCTGCATCTGCTCGGCCAGGGCGTCGAGCACCTGCCGGGCGTGGGTGTCGTCGTACATCGGCTGGCTGGGATCGCTGGAGACGGCGCTGGTATCAATGCTGGCGCGCCACAGCGCGCGGCGTGTGTTCGGGTCGACCAGCACGACGTTGAAGACGTAGACCACCGAGGTGGAGAAGCGCGAGTTGACGATGCGCCCGTGGGCGGGGGTGATCAGCAGCAGCGGCGCCTGCGGCCCGCCGTCGGCGCTGGCGATCAGGCGCGGCCTGGCCCCCGGTTCGACACTCTGCGTCGCCGTCACCGCCACGCCGTGCGCCGCGAAGGCCGCCTGCGCCTGCCGCGCCAGCGGGTCGCCGAAGTGCTCGACGCCGATCTCCGGCGTCAGCGCCAGCGGCACCTGGCGGTTGCCGAAGCGGGTGTGCTCGCCTTCCTTCAGGGGCACCCAGCGATAGGCCAGCTGCACACGCGTCAGCCGGGGCGCGCCCTGGACCAGCAGTTTCGCGTCGTGCACCGAGGGCGCGGCGCAGGCGGCGCAGAGCAGGGTAAGCAGCAGCAAACCTGCGCGCGCGATGACGGCGGCGCGCGGCCGGCCGGCGAGAAAAGACGGGGAGGACGAGGTCATTATTGTTGTCTGCCTGATTGGAATTGTTGGCACCGCTTCCGCGCGGCCTGACGAGGGACGGCGCAAACGTGGCGGGGTGCCGCATTTTAGCGGACCCCGGTGTGCTTTTGATGAAACGGTAATGCGCTGCTTGCGCCGGCGCGCATTGCGGGCGGCAGTGGCGCATGGCTATAGTGGCGCGGTCCGCACGCAGATGGCGGGCCCCCTTGGAGGAGACCTCAATGAATTGCCGTCCGGCCCGCCGCGCGTCGTGGATCGCGCCCCTGCTGTTTTCCTTGTGCGCCGCGGCGGCGCTGCCGCGCGATGCGGTAGCCCAGGCCGCCGACTTTCCCAGGCAGCCGATCCGCCTGATCAACGGCACCTCGCCCGAATTGCTGGCGCGCGTGCTGGCGCAGAAGATCCAGGCCGACTGGGGCCAGCCGCTAATCGTCGAATCGCGCCCCGGCGCCTCCGGCATGATCGCGGGCGACGCGGTGGCGAAGTCGCCGCCGGATGGCTACACCTGGTTTTTCTCCGGCTCTTCCGCCGTGATGTCCAGCGTGTTTTCCTCGCACCCGCCGTTCGACATGATGCGCGACCTGGCGCCCGTCGCCCTGATGGCGACCATCCCCTTCGTGCTCGGCGTCAACCCACAGGTGCCGGCGAAAAACCTGAAGGAACTGGTGGCGCTTGCCAAGGCCAAGCCCAATTCCCTTAACTACGGCTCACCCGGCAACGGCAGCACGCCGCACCTGGCAATGGAGCGCTTCAAGCAGATGGCCGGCATCGAGATGACCCACGTGCCCTACAAGGGTGTGCCCAGCATGGTGACCGACATGATCGGCGGCCAGGTGCAACTGGGCTTCATCATCCAGCAGGCGGCGCTGCCGCAGGTGCAGGGCGGCAAGCTGCGCGCGCTGGCCGTGTCGGGTGCGAAACGCTCGCTGGCCGCGCCGGAGATTCCGACGGTGGCCGAGTCCGGCTACCCCGGCTTTGATCTCGTCGGCTGGACCAGCCTGCACGTACCGGCGAAAACGCCGCCGGCGATCATCCAGAAGATCAATGCGGAAGTGAACAAGATCATGGCCGACCCCGAAGTGAAAAAGACCATGCTTGCGGCAGGCCTCGAGACCACCACCATCAGCAGCGCGGAGTTCGATGCCTTCGTCAAGCGCGACGTGGCGCGCTACGGCGAGGTGATGAAGACGGCGCACATCACGCTGGAGTGATGCAGTGCTGAAAACAAAAAACGGACCTCGATGGGTCCGCTTTTTGTTTACCGCCTTACTCTCTTAAGGCAAAACCCAGATCAGCGCCAGGCCGCCGACGATCAGCGCGAACTTGGTGATCTTGTACACCGTGCGGTTCCAGCGCTTGAAGGCGCGGCGCTTTTCGCCGATGTAATGCACATAGCGGAACAGGTGGTTGATTGCGCCGGTGCGGTCGCCTTCGTTGTTGGGCGAGGCGCCCGCCGCCACGATGTGGGTGGCGATCCAGCGGTTGATCGCCTGCGCCCAGCGGTATTTCATCGGCCGCTCGATGTCGCAGAAGAGCACGATGCGGCCCTGGCCGGAAGTGTTCTCGGCGTAGTGCAGGAAGGTCTCGTCGAACACCACGCCTTCGCCGTCGCGCCAGCTGTAGCGCTCGCCATCGACCGAGATGTAGCAGCTGTCGGCGTTGGGGGTGACCAGGCCCAGGTGGTAGCGCAGCGAGCCGGCGTAGGGGTCGCGGTGCAGGCCGAGCTTGCCGCCGTCCGGCAGATAGGCAAACATCGCCGCCTTCACCGAGGGCAGCCTGGAAACCAGCTCGGTGGTCAGCGGGCACAGGGTGCGCGCGGAGGGGTGGGCGTCGCCGTACCACTTGATGTAGAAGCGCTTCCAGCCCTTCTTGAAAAAGGAGTTGAAGCCGGCGTCGTCGTGGTTCTGCGCCGCCTTGATCTCGGTGGCCAGCAGGTTCTCGCCCTCGACGCGGATCTGTTCCCAGTGCTCTTCCAGCACCTTGAGATCGGCGAAACGCGAACGGTCGATGTACGGGGTGCGCGGCACGCCGGAGAAGGCGAGCATGAAGACGTTCACCGGCGCGGTGAACGACGAATGGTCGAACACCTGGCGGAACCATTTGTGGCGCACCTGCCCGCGCAACTGCATGTAGGCGGAGCAGCAGAGGAAAAAAGCGACGACGAACTTGATCATGGCGGGAAGGGATGCTCGCCCTGAGACTGCAATCGTGCCATTTTACCCCCAGTGGCAACGGCCGCGCCGGCGCGGCGGGCAATTCCTGCTTGCCGGTCCATATGGGGGAATGCCGGCGGAAAGGGCGGCGTAGTGGCGGCGCGCCTCAAGTACGAGGGCGCGCCGTTCATGCGGCGCAGGAAACGGCGTGCGGTTGCCGCTCCGGCGCGGCCGCGCCTACTCAGTCGACAAAATGCGTGTCGGTCGGCTTCTGCGGCGGCAGCTTGATGGCGATCGCCTTCACCGGGCCGCTGGAGACGATGGTGCCGCCGTGCGCCGTGCCCTTGGGAATGATGATCAGGGTGCCGGCCTTGAAGTCGTGCCGTTCCTTGCCCAGCCACATCGCGCCGCTGCCCTCGATGATGTACTGGATCTCGTCGGTGTCGGCGTGATAGTGCTTTTTCACGTTGCCCGACTGGATGCCGATGGTGCCGTACTGCGTCACCACCAGGGACTTGCCGTGCATTTCGGGGTTGGAGGTGGCGGGAATGTCGTCGTGCTTCATGCCGGCCAGATCGATCATCGCCGGCTGCAGGGTGCTGGCGCCCTGGGCCTGGGCACTGGAAAACATGTGCTGCGCGAGGGGGGCGACGAAAATGCCGGCGCCGAAGGCGAGGGCGGCGGCGAGGGCGAGCCTGGGGGTGGTGTGGCGCATGGTTGTCTCCTGGTGTGGTTATTGGTCTTGCCTGTGCTTGTACGGGTGCGGCCGGCATGAGGATGCCGCGGCGCCGCGCCAATATAGCCGATCGGTAGCACCGGCGTCATCCGGCGGCGCCATCGGCTTGCGGCGTTTTGACCCATTGCGGCGCGGCACCCTGGGCGCCGCCGGCCCGGCCGGTGTAGGCGGGCGCCGGGCAGACGCGCGTGCGCGGGCGGCGCAAGGTGCGGGTTCATCCAACCGCGCGGAGCCGCCATGTCCAAAGCCCTGTTTGTCGCCATCGATGCCAATCCGGGCCACGAGGCCGAAGTGGAGGTGTTCCTGCGCGATGCGCTGGCCACCGTCAGCGAAGAGCCGGACACCCGCAACTGGTACGCGCTGCGCTTCGCCGCCGGGCAATACGCCATCTTCGATACCTTCCCCGGCGTTGCCGCCCAGCTCAAGCACCTGGTGGGCAAGGTGGGCCGCGCGCTGGTGGCGAAAAGCTTCACCGCGCTGGAGGGGCTGCCGGGCATCGAGTCGGCCGACCTGATCGCCGCCAAGCCGCCGGCGCGCACGCGCCTGGTCACGCATGCGCTGTATGTGCCGATGAAGGCGCGCGCCGGCCAGGAAAAAGCCGTCGCCGATTTTCTCGGCAGCGCCCTGCCGCTGGTGATCGACGAGCCGGACACCGCCGCCTGGTATGCACTGGATCTGGGCGGTGGGCATTTCGCCATTTTCGACGTCTTCGCCGACGCCGCCGCGCGCGATGCGCACCTGGCCGGCGCGGTGGCCGCGGCACTGATGGCGCGCGCGCCGGAACTGCTGGAGGCGATGCCGGAAATCCGCGGTGCCGAAGTGCTGGCGGCCAAGACCTGGACCTAAGGTGGCGGGGCAATAACGGCCGGCGCTTGCGCCGGCTTTTTTGTGGCGCAAACCATGCCGCCACGGCGCCGCCGCCCGCTTGAAGGGAGGTGGGGATGCGCGAGGGGAATCCATTTTCGCGGACGTGATCTGCTCTGTGACAATGTCATATCGCACAGGTAAAATCGGGTTGCCCTGATCAACAATTCCACAAGGCCCAACCTCATGCATCGTCTTTCCCGCCGTACCCTGACCGTCCTCGCCGCGCTTTGCGCCTTGCCGCTGAGCCTGGCCGCGCAGGCGCAGACCACCGAACCCGCCAGCGTCGAAGGCAACACACTCAACCTGACGATTCCCGCCGGCTACTGCAAACTCACCCGCGACGCCGAGCCCGGCCGCACGCTTTATGGTTCGCAGGACCGCATGCAGACCGGCGTCAACCTGGTGGTGCTGATCTATGGCGACTGCAAGGAAGTGGCGCAACTCAAGAGCGGAAAAGCGCGAGCGCTGCCGCACTACGGCATGTATCTGGCGCCGCTTTCCGCCGGCCATGTCTCCAAGCTGCCGCTCACGGTATCGCGCGCGCAGGCGCTGGACGAAATCGCCAAGTCGGTGCCGGCGATGAACCCCGCAGTGCTGGAACAGACCGCCGGCGCCCGCGCAAAATCGGAAGGCGTGGCGATGAACAAGATGACCAGCGGCCTGCTCGGGCGCGATGCCAATGCCGTCTATGTCGGCCTGGCGGCCAACGTCTCCGGTGCCGGCGCGGCGCCCAACCGCTTTCACGCCGTCACCGCGCTCACCTACGTCAAGGGCGTGGGCCTCTCGAGCAATCTCTACAGCCCGGTCGAACCCGGCGCGCCGTTTGACAAACTGTGGGCGGCGCAAAAGGCGCTGGCCGCGGCGCTGGTGAAGGCCAACTGATCGCGGTTGCCGGCCGCCAAGGCCGCCTGCTACGGCACGCCTTAGCGCGTGCCGCCAATGCCGCCGGGGCCGCCGGTCGAGCCCATGCTGCCGGTGCCCGCGCCCAGGGTGCCGGTGGCGCCGCCGGCATTGTTCACGCGCGTTTGCGTGCGTGCGCGGTCGGCGCCGCGCTTCAAGTCGGCCTCGCCGCTGGCCGCCAGGCTGGTGTCGCCGGTGGCGCGTTCCTTCTGCTTGCGCGCGTGCTGTGGGCTCACGGCTGCCGGCAGCTTGGCGTTGGTGCTGCTGTTGAAGCCCGCGCTGGTGCTGCTGGCGTTGCCGCTGCCGCTACCGGCGCCGGTTTGCGCGTGCGCCGCGCAGGCAAGCGCGATCAGCGGGGCGGCGGCGAAGAGGTGCAGGGTTTTCATCTCGGTCTCCTAAAACAAAAAGGGACACGGGCACTCCCGCGTCCCCCGCGTTACGCGCGCGCGTTTCAGCGATGCGCGTAGTGGCGGTGATACCAGTCCTCGTGGACGAAGTAGGCCGGACGGCCGCAGGCGTTGTAGTGGCTGCAATAGCGGTCCCAGTGGGCGCGGTGCTCGGCCGGCACGCGCAGGTAGACCGGCGGCGCGCCGACGACCGTGGGGCCGGCCACCACCGGCGCCTGGTTGTACACCACCGGGGGCGGGCCGCCGCCCAGGTTGATGCTGCCGTAGAAACCGGGCTCGCCGACGCTCACGGCCACGGCGGCAAAAGCGGGAACGGCGGCCAGGGAAAGTGCCGCCGCGGCGATGAGTTTGGGGTTGATCTTCATGAAGACTCCTGTGGATGCTGGTGCGCATGCATGCGCACGGTACGTCGGCATTGACTTGCGCCGCACGGGCCGCCTGCGCCGCGGCCCGGATTGAGAATGCGGCGGGCGGCTACTGCCGTCTGTAGTGAGCCGGCGTGTCCGCCTGTAGGAAACGGCTGACCGCAAGCGGCGTATGCTGCGCCTCGCAACGAAAGCGGCAGCGGCGGACGCGGCTGCCAATTGAGAGGAGAGGGGCATGGCAACACGCGGTTTGCTCTACGGCGCGCTGGCCTACGCCTGCGCGCTCGCCTCTTTCGCCTACGCGGTCGGCTTCATCGGCAGCTTGGTCGTGCCCAAGACCATCGACAGCGGCGCCACGGGCCCAGTTGCGCTTTTCATCGACATTGGCCTGGTCACGCTGTTCGCCCTGCAGCACAGCGTGATGGCGCGGCCCGGCTTCAAGGCGGTGTTGGCGCGCGTGCTGCCGGCGGCGCTGGAGCGCAGCACCTATGTGCTGGCATCCGCGCTGCTGCTGGCGCTACTGTGCTGGCAATGGCAGCCGCTGCCGGCGCTGCTGTGGCAGGTGCAGGCGCCGCCGTTGCGCGCGCTGCTGTATGCGCTTTATGCCGGCGGCTGGCTGATTGCCGGTGCCGCCACCTGCATGATCAGCCACGGCGATCTGTTCGGCCTGCGCCAGGTGTGGGCCGCCGCGCGCGGCATGGCGTATGCGCCGGTGCCGTTCGCCCGGGTGGCGCTGTATCGCCATGTGCGCCATCCCATCATGCTGGGCCTGCTGATCGCGTTCTGGGCCGCGCCCGACATGAGCGTGGGCCGCTTGCTGTTCGCCGCGCTCAACACCGCCTACGTCTTCATCGGCACCTGGTTCGAGGAGCGCGATCTGCGCCGCGCCTTCGGGGCGGACTACGAAGCCTATGCGCGCGAAGCCGGCATGCTGCTGCCCAAGCGCAGGGCGGACTGAGGCGGAACCGGCTGTGGATCGTGGCACGGCCGCTGTGCCGGCGTCGAAGGCAACGTAGCGTCGCCGCCCGGCGACGCGCGCCCTTGCGTCCCGTTATCCGGGTGTGGCTTGGTGTCTTCGCAAGTGCCTCAGCGGCCAGGCTTCGGCACGGTTCCACGCAGTGCAAAAAAGCGCCGCCGATATTGTGATATCGGTGGGCAAAATATGGGTAGGGCATGCCGGCTTTTCCCCGATACTGCGCGCCGGAAACCTGCGGCCTTCCTCCGCGATTTCCTCCTTGGAGTAACGCCCGGTTCCGCGGGGTCCGCCTTGCGGAACCGGACGTGTTTTCCCATAACTCGAATACGAGGGAGTCACACCTTGAACCTGTCGTCCAAACTTTCCGGCCTGTTCTTTTTAGGCCTCTCGATTGCCTTCATCCTCTCGGCCAGTGCGAACACGCCGCCGCCGGCTTCACTCCACGCCGATTTCGGCCACGCCGTGGGCGACTTCAAGCAGGGCCGGCGCACTGCTGCCTACGCCACCTTTGCGCGCCTGGCCGATCAGGGCGACGTCGAATCGGCGCGCGTCGCGCTGATGATGTATCGCCACGGCGAAGATTTCTACGGCACCGCCTGGGGCGCCTCGCAGCCGCAACTCGACCACTGGATGGCCCTGGCGCACACGCCGATGGAGCGGCCGATCGCCGAGTCGGGCGACTGAGGCAACACCGCGCCGCGCGGCGTGCGCCGCCGCGTGCGGCGGCATGTAACGCCGTTACACGCGTCGAGGCGCGGCGCCAGTTCGCGCGCCTGGGCGCGGCTTTCAGTTTGCGCCTCCAAGTGCAGCTTCGGCGCGCGTCTCGGCGCACGGCATCGGTCTGTGCCTTCGTGCGCGGCACCGGCCGCGCACCCGCATCGCGCTACTGCCGCACCCCACCCACCGCCTTGCCGCCGCGCGCGGCATCGATCAGGCTGGCGGCAAGCGCGCGCGCGGTTTGCGCGGCGGCGAGGTTGTGGTCCATCTGTGCCGACACCATCGCGCCGTCGTAGAGCAGCACCAGTTGCCCCGCCAGCGCCTCCGGCGCGGTGCAGCCGGCTTCGCGCGCCAGGCTGGTGAACAGTTCCAGGGTCCAGGTGCGCGAACTGTCGACCACTTCGCGCGCGCGGCTCTCCGGGCTGATCTGCGCGGCGGCGCGCATGAAGGCGCACCCCTTGTAGGTGGGCTCGCTGAAGGCCTCGGCCAGGCCTTCGTAGATCGCCAGCATCTTGTCGCGCGGGTTGTCGTAACGCCCCATCACCCTCTCGGCGCGCGCCTGGCGCGCCACCTGGCGCTCCAGCAGGTAGGCGCGCACCAGGTCGTCCTTGCCTTTGAAGTTGCTGTACAGCGAGGCCTTGGCGACGCCAGCGCGCTCGATCACCTTCTCGATGCCCACGCTTTGCACGCCGTGCTCATAGAACAACTCGCCGGCTGCATCGAGCAGGCGTTCCCGGGCTGACAGCCGGGGCGATTCCGCATGCCCGTGGGCCGCTGGGCTTTCCAGGTGACTGTTTTCCATCGCGTTTCCAATTCCATCAAAATATGGCTTGACTTTACCAGACTGGTCTGTATAGTGTCAACCAACCAGACCAGTCTGTCTGATCCGTTCCAAGGGGAACCGCCATGAACCATAGCTCCAGCCTCACCACTCTTCCACGCAGCCCGGCCACTCATTCGGCCTCTGGCTTTAACCATAACTTCGCGCCTGTCGCCATGAATCAAGTAAGCAAGCGCAAACTTTCTTCGCCCGCCGCCTTTTATCTGCTGGCCTCGCTCACCGTTTCCTTCCTCGCCGGCTCGCTCGCCCCCACGCCCTTGTATCCGGTGTATCAGGCCGCTTGGGGCTTCTCGGCGCTTACCACCACCGAAATTTTCGGCGTCTATGCCCTGGTGCTGCTGGTCACGCTCCTGATCGCAGGCCGCCTGTCGGACCACGTCGGCCGCCGCCCGGTGCTGATCGTCGCCGCCTTCGTCCAGGCCGTGGTGATGGGGATTTTCGCCACCGCCACCGGCGTCGACCACCTGATCCTCGCCCGCATTGTTCAAGGCATCGCCACCGGTGCGGCCCTGGGCGCCATCGGCGCTGGCCTGGTCGATTTCGACAAGGCCCGCGGCGCCGCCGCCAACGCCATCGCGCCGATGGCCGGCACCGGCCTCGGTGCCCTGGTCTCGGGCCTGTTCGTACACTTCCTGCCCGCGCCCACCGTGCTGGTGTACGCGGTGCTGGCGGTGGTGTTCGTGCTGCAAGGCATCGGCGTGATCTTCATCGCCGAGACCGTTACCCGCCGCCCCGGCGCCGTTGCCTCTCTCATGCCGCAACTGACCCTGCCGGCCGCCTCGCGCAAGCCGATGGTGCTCGCCGCGCCCTCGCTGGTGGCCCTGTGGGCGCTGGGCGGCCTCTACGCCTCGCTGGTGCCGGCGCTCGCCCGCGGCACGCTCGGGCTGAACCCCTCGTTTGCCGGCGGCCTGGCGGTGTTCACGCTTTCCGCTGCCGGTGTGCTGACGGTGCTGGCGGTGAAAGACTGGGAAGCGCGCCGTGTGCTCAACCTGGGGGCGCTTGGCACCCTCTTCGGCGCCGCCGGCGTCACCCTCGCCTTCACCCTGCACTCGGCGGCAGGCTTTTTCGTCGCCACCGTGGTTGCCGGCATCGGCTTCGGCGGCGGCTTCCAGGGCGCCGTGCGCAGCGTGGTGCCGACTGCCAAGGCGCATGAACGCGCCGGCGTGCTCTCGGTGGTGTTCGTCATCAGCTACCTGGCGATGGGCCTGCCCGCCATCATCGCCGGCTACTTCGCCGCCAGGTACGGCAACCTGCTCGGCACCGCGCAGGAATTCGGCGCCGTGGTGGTGGTGCTGTCGATCTTCGCGCTGCTGGGCGCCGCGCTTACCCGCCCGCAGGCGGCCAGCGTGTAAGGCGACGCGCCGGGGCGCGCCCGCAACGCCGCCCCGGCAGCTGCTTCTGTTCCCCTGTTGTCTCCCCGATTCGCCCGGCGCGCCTGCCATGGCCGCCGGGCATTTTTTATTCCGTGCCCGGCGATGCCTGCCGGTTCAGCCGGGCCCCTCAACCGGCGGCGTCTCAACCCAGCCGCACATCTCCACCCGGCTGCGCCTCAACCGGGCCACACGTTCCCATCCGGCTGCGCCTCAACCGGGCCACACGTTCCCATCCGGCATGCCTCCGGCCGCCATGGTGCACCCCCGCCGCGCCTCCCGGCCCGGCTGCGCCTCAGTTCGGCCGCGTCATGATCGGCCGGCGCATGGTGGTGAGCGCCTTTTGCGTCTGGTCGTACGACTCTTTCGCCTTGTCCAGCTGCTCCCGGTAGATCTTCACGTCCTTCGGGTCCTTGGAAAGGCCGCCGGAACTCTTTCTCAGCAGTTCGATGATGTCCAGCGCGCTCTGGCGCTGCAGTTCCTTGACGTCGCGCACGTGGTCGCCCCAGCTCTTTTTCTTTTGCATCACCTCGAACAGCGAAGCCTCGGCATATGCCATCAGCGTGTAGTAAGTGGGCAAGAGCCCCGGCGTGTCGGTGCGCACCTTGTCGAAGAAGGTATTGCGGCACTCCTCCAGCCGGGTGCGCGCGCCCAGCACGGCGGCGATCTCGGGATCGCGCGCGATGCTCGGGTCGGTCTCCTGCTCGGTGCTGGCGGTCTGGTAATCCGCCGGCAGGCGGCGCCGCGCCGCTTCGAAATCGCCGCGGTCGTAAACCGTCTGATAGCAGTTGCGCAACTGCTCGTAGGCGAGCGAATTCAGGCGCGCCATATTCTTGGTGACGCGGTCCTCCGCGCACGACGCGCACAACAGCGCCAGCAACAGGATGGGCGCGCCCCGGCGCCAAATCATTGAAAGTGCCACCCGGCCTCCTCCTTAGCACACCGCCTGCCGGCGGCGGTCGATCTGCGCCGCCGCGCGATTTCCTCCCGGCGGCGCCTGGTAATTGGAGCGCATTGTACCGGCCCCAAGGCCGGCTTCGCGCGCGATTTTGCGCGTGGCATAATGGAATCGTCCCGCAGTCCCGGCTGTACGCACGCGATACGCATTTCCCGCACTTTCCTTTCGAGGCGCGCCACAAGACGCGCCAACCCTTGCAAGGAGACGCACCATGGACGAGCGCACCGTACTGAACTCCATGCCCCGGCAGCGCGTGATCAGCGTCGGCCCCGAGGCCACCGTGCACAAGGCAGCGGTCGTCATGACCCAGGCCAACTGCGGCAGCGTGCTGGTGCTGAACGGCGACGGCTCGCTCGCCGGCATCCTCACCGAGCGCGATCTGATGACCCGCGTGGTCGCCAAGGCGCTCGACCCCGCCGGCACGCAGGTGGCCAGCGTGATGACGCGCAACCCGCGCTGCGTGCCGCCGGAAACCAAGGTGTCGGACGCCATCGTGATCATGATCGAGCGCGGCTTTCGCCACCTGCCGGTGGTCAAGGGCGAAAAGATCCTCGGCGTGTTCTCCGTGCGCGACGCCCTGCCGCGCGAGGTCGACATGGCCGTTTCCGCCGCCGAATTCAACGAACAGATGATGGACGCCGGCGGCGGCTGAAACCGCGGCTACGGATAAGCACGTATTTCCCTGCATGCCGCGCGGCGCCATGATGGCGCCCCGCTGCACCTCACAGGGAAAGCCGCCATGTCCGCCACCGCAAGCCCGCAGATTCTCGCCCTCATCCGCGCCTGGGAAGCCGCCGTCGTCGCGCACGACATCGATGCCGTGCTCGCGCACCACGCCGATGATTTGCTGATGTTCGACGTCGTCGGCCCGGAGCGCCTGCAAGGCATCGAAGCCTACCGGCAGAGCTGGAACGACCAGTTCTTTCCCTGGCACGCCGGCCCGCAACGCCGCTTCGAGCTGCGCGACATCGACGTGCGCGCCGGCGACACCGCGGCCTTTGCCACCGCCCTGCTCGACTGCGCCGGCATGGAATCCGGCAAACACGTCGCCTTCACCCTGCGCCTGACCCTCGGCTTCGAGAAGCGCGGCGGCGAATGGACGGTGGTGCACGAGCACCACTCGCAGCCGCTGCCGGTTCCCGGAGAACTCGGCTGAGGCGGCGCGGCCGCGCGGGGCGACGCGGATTGCGGGGAGGGCGGCTAGTTCGAAACGTCCTTGGTGCGGGTGCGGCCCACCGCGCCCATCACGCACAGCCCCAGCAGGATCAGCACCGCGATGGCAATGTAGGTGTGGCCGACGTGCATGACCACCAGGCCCCAGGCCAGCCCGATGATGAAGATCGCGGCGCCGATCATATACAGAGCGAATGACATAGACGGCCTCTTTCAGGGTTGGAAGGCAATACCCGGCGGATGCATGGCCCGCGCGAGCTTGGGCGCATTTTGCAAAACCCGGGCGCGCCGCGCCATGCGCCCGCGCCTGAAAGCCGCGTAGGCCGAAACCGACAGGGCGCCGCCACCATGAGAAACCCTGAGAAATTTCGCGAAAATTGGCAACACAAGCGTGGTGAGCACCCGCACACCACGGAAAACCACGGTGGTTTTTCGAACATCGCCACCGTGGTCAACACAAGCGTGGTCCGCCGGCGCGCACGCATCGGCGCGCCTCTGGCGCCCTGCCACCACAAATGTGTTGCCCCGCCGCGCCCGCCGCCCCCGGCCATCAACACGGCCGGCAGCGGGAACCACTGCGGCGGCAACCTGGAGCATGATCTTCCGCGCCTCGCGCGGCGCAGTTTCTGGGTGAAACCTCGAACCGGGACTTCGGGGTGAGATTCCGGGCGGAAGGGGCAGCGCGCAGCGCGACGCCAACGCCCAACCTTGCTGTTCAAAGATACGCGAAATCCGCCCCCGTGTGTTGTCGCGCCGCCGCCCTTCGCGCCGCGCGCCGCCGCCTTCACGCCCCCGCGCCCGCGTGCTAGAGTGGGCGCATGCCGCACCCGATGCGGCGCTGCCCTCCAACAATTCCAAGAGGCAAGAAGAATGAAAAAAGTGTTCCTGTTCATCGGCGCCGTGCTGCTGCTGTTGATCGGCACCTCCACCGCCTATCTCTACCTCACCCCCGGCGGCAAGACCATCCGCAAGACGGCCGGCATGGTCGGCCAGGCCGCCTCCGCCGCCATGACCTTCCGCCCCGACGGCCGCTGGTGGAACTGCTCCGGCATGCTGCTGCAAGGCAGCGAGCCCTGCTCGGCCGATACCGTCGGCAAGCTGCAACTGCTGCCCGAGGAACAGGCCATGCTGGCGAAATTCGACGCCTTGCCCGCCACCGGCGTCACCGAGGAACAGCTCGCCGCCCTCGTCGGCAAGGAGCCGGCGCGCGTCACCCGCCTGGCGGGCTTAAGCCGCATGGAGTGGAACAACCCCATCAGCGGCCACGGCGCCGCCGGCATGCTCACCATTTCGCTGATGGACGGCGCCGTGAACGAATACCGCTGGTTCGACCTCAAGCGCTTCTACCTCTGGAAAAAAGCCAAGGCGTAAGGCGCGGCCATGCGCAAGGCACTCATCTTCTCCGCCATCGCCGCGGTGCTGCTGCTGGGCTTTTCCTTCTCCTACCAGACCCTGCACCGGCGCGGCCAGACGCTGAACCAGACCGTGCATGAAATCGGCAACTTCATCACCGCCGGGCTCGCCTTGCGCCAGGACGGCCGCTGGTGGAACTGCACCGGCGCCGTCACCGACGGCTCGGCCTGCTCCGCCGAAAGCGTCGCCAGCCTGCCCCTGGAACCCGACGAAAAAGCCCTGATGGGCCGGCTCGACATGCTGCCCGCGCCGCCGGGGCCGATCACCGAAGCCGACCTCACCGCCGCCTTCGGCCGCCCGCCGGACGGGCGCCGCAGCAAGGAAAGCCTGACCATCTCGGCCTGGGTCTACTTCAGGAAAGGTGTCAAAGGCGCCAAAGGCGCCAACGTTCTCCAGGTCTACGAGAAAGACGGCCACCTCAGCCAGATCTACTGGATAGGCGAGCCCGACAAACGCTTCTACCTCGTCAAGCAATACCCGCCCGCGCCGCATTAAGCTGCGCCCACCTGCGCAACCAAACCCGCGCACCGCGCGTAGCAGCAAGCGTCACCCCCTTCACAACAAGGAGACCTTCATGCGCCCGCCCCTGCTCAACGCCCTGCGCCTCACCGCCGCCTTCGCCATCGCCGCCTGCACCCTCGCCGCCGCCCCTGCCCGCGCGCAAGCGCCGATCGACTTCTCCAAGGTCGAGGTGAAAGTCACCGACCTGGGCCACCAGACCTACATGCTCGCCGGCGCCGGCGGCAACGTCACCATCGCGGTCGGCACCGACGGCATCATCATGGTCGACGGCCAGTACGCCCCCATGCACGACAAGCTCAAGGCCGCGATTGCCAAGATCTCCCCGCTGCCGATCAAATACCTGATCAACACCCACTTCCACGGCGACCACACCGGCGGCAACGCCCCCTTCCACCGCGACGGCGCCACCATCGTCGCGCAAGACAACATCC
This sequence comes from Burkholderiales bacterium, assembly GCA_036498945.1. Lineage (GTDB taxonomy): Bacteria > Pseudomonadota > Gammaproteobacteria > Burkholderiales > JAEUOS01 > JAQGMJ01. The sequence goes on from DASYEQ010000124.1 coordinate 71,593, forward strand.
GCGTGCGCCTCGCCGCCGGCACCACCAACGGCCTTTCCGGCGCCAAGACCCCGCCGCAACCCGCCAACGCCCTGCCCACCGACACCTACTTCGGCGGCCAGAAAATCATCGAAGTCGGCGGCCGCCGCGCCATCCTCACCCACATCAACAACGCCCACACCGACGGCGACACCTACGTCTGGTTCGCCGACGCCAACGTCCTCTGCACCGGCGACGTCTTCAACAACCGCAAGAAATACCAGACCATCGACTACGCCAACGGCGGCAGCATAGAAGGCATGGCCCAGGCCAACGAAACCTTCCTCACCTTCATCGACGACAACACCAAAGTCATCCCCGGCCACGGCGGCCTCGCCCACAAGGCCGACGTCGTCGGCTTCCACAACATGCTCACCACCGCGCGCGACCGCATCAAGAAGCTCTACCTCGAAGGTAAGACCGAAGCCGAAGTGATCGCGATGAAGCCGCTGGCTGATCTCGATGCGACGTGGGCGGACAACGAGAAGGCGGCGGCGGACTATACGAAGATGGTTTACAACTCGTTTAGAAGGTCGTAAACCTACTGCACCGAAAGTGAAAAGGACGAAGGTCAGATCATCTCTTGGCAAAGATGCCGAATTAATTTAACCCTCGTCCGTTTAGTTTCTGTCTAGCCTGGCAGGATCAGAAGTATCAGTTCCATCTGACGCCGCTTGCTGGGGCTCGCGGATGGGTGTCGGGAGTTGGGCGAGGGTCTTGAAACCTTTGAAGCCGGCGATGACACTCCCAATGTAGTCCGGATCGCTACTTTCGTAGATCCGCTTTTGCTCTTCCTGGGGCTTGGATTTGACCCAGGCCTTGAATTCGTCCGAGGCGACGACCTTCTTCCAGTCGGGATGCTGCTGGCTCAACTTCGCCGCAATCTCGTCGCGTTGACGCTGCTCAGCCACCTTCTTCTGGTTGTCCGTGTAGTAGTCGAGCAGCGCAATAATGTCGTCAGCGTTGTCCGACCTGCCGAGTTCTTGCATGCCCACTGGCATCGCCTTGTACCAATCACCGAACTCTTTTGACTGCACGATCTCGAGCCAGTTTGGGTAACGAAGAGCAACAGCCGGAACCCATGCCGGCAGATCAGGCCTTGATGGTGGCGAGACTTGGATGTCTGGAATGGTGCGGGGAGGTCCTGACGATACCACTACCTGCTGCGGCATGGGCGCCGGGGCCGGCGCAGTTGCCAAGTTGTAGTCTCTTGGAGCAGATGGCGTCGATTGTGATTCCCGATTGAGGGCATGGGAAAGCAAAATTAGAAGGCCAACGACGCAGATGGCGACTAGCCAAGTAGGGGCCTGCCGCCCCCCACTCGCTTGCGGCTGTGGTGGCGGGGGCGGAGAGTAGGACTGACGCGGAGGAGGTTCAGGACGCGGAGGCGGTTCGCGATACGTCTGTTGGGTGTTCGCTTGCCTCGTCTGTTCCTTGAACGATTCTTGTTCGTCGATCCACGCATCGTGTGCTGCACGCTGTTCAGGATCGGATAAGACATCGTATGCGACGTTGATAATTTTTAGGATTCGCTCGGCTTCTTCCTTGTCGCTGTGCCGATCTGGATGATATTTCTGCGCAAGTGTCTTATACGCAGCCCGAATCACCTCGGGCGGCGCATTTCGCATCACCTTCAAATTGTCGTAGTGTGATTTAACTGGCGACATGAATACCCGCCCCGGCGCTTGTTATCTGCCGGATGCCATCATCATGAAAATTCTGTGATGGATCGGCATCATATTGTAGGGCGACTCTATCGCAAACTAGGAACGACAGGTAGTTGGGATCTCTCTTTTGAAATAATTAGGACCTGGACTTGAGTCCTTTAATTCCTTGTCATAAATTTGGTTTGCCGAATTTGATTATCAAGTTTTTTGCAAATATAGCAAGGTTCGGTCACTGAAAGTTCCGGGTGTGAAAAAGTTCATCGCAGATCTCGGGCAATAACAATTGAACTACGGGGGCTTCTATGTTTTCGTTGGCCGCTTATACCATCAAAGTAAAACAACTTCATAAGCGCGGTCACGATTACTGTGATCTTTCCGAATTTGGAGATAAAAAATTCGATATTGAAGATTTTTTAACTGACTTTTTTGGATCTCGTCTGGAGAGTTATCTGACTCTTCCGAACAGTCGCATGATGCGAATTGCCACGCTCCTAGACATAACGCCGTCGCGTACTTGGGCCGGATTTATTGAGACAGGTGACTATGGCTATACAAGTGATCTCTTCGATACCGCTGCGAATGTAGTGTCCTACCATCGCAAGGCGCCTGAAGCTGAAATGATTCCTTTTTTTTTCATGCTTTCAGTGCCTGCAAACGCAAGTATGGGGATATTGCTGTTGCAGCGCTTTAAGCAATTTGGCATCAAGTCTCACCTTGTTCCAGAGTTAAAGCGTGCTTTTGAGAAAACCTATTCTGGATTTGGATTAGAAATCGAGCGACTGGTCCCTAAAACTTTCATTGACAACGTCTTAAAAGATGGCGTTTTAAAGGCCTTACGGTTTATTAACTACGAACTGCCTAGCGACTTAGCCGATACCGCTAAGACTCTTGGAATAAAGCCCGTCGTCTCTAGCGCTGAGTTAATTATTCACGCTCGCCGAGAACATTCATTGCCAATGCCTAAGGCCGTTGAAAGTGTATTCAAGCGCACGAAGAACGTCATTGATATTGTGGAATTACCCAGTTTCGAATACTCCACCGTCAAGTTGGAGATGGAAGTTGGGAATCGGCGGCGGACCATAAACCTGTCAAGCATTGAAAATATGGGCGGAAATTTCGATATCACCGAGGAAATTAGTGTCGGCCCAAATGGCCATCCGCGTCCAGACTCAATATTTAAGGTAACAGGAGAATATCTGGTCGATCTTCTCGCTGGAGTGAAAATAAGTGTTGATCAGCCAAAGTTGAAAAGAAAAAATTGAGCGGTAGAGAAAATGTTCTCAAAGCTTAACTGTTGGGTAATCATTGTGGATCACGCTCACACGCTGAAGCGCTTCGGTGAAGATCGAGTGAGCTATTGGGAATGCGTGCTGTTTTTTGCGTCGCCGCTCGCGATCCCCGTGGGGCTTCTGCTTTCCCAGAAGCATGTAGATGATCCAACAGTTAACGTGATAGTGACGGCCGCTTCGATCTTTGCAGGACTACTTTTAAATTTACTTGTGCTCTTGTATACGTATGCAACCCGTTTAGGAGATATGGTTGTGAGATTGGATACGAGTCTAACCACGGGACAGCGCGACCGATGGAGACGTATCCATGCGTTGGTCGGGGAGTTGCTCGCCAATATCAGCTTTAGCATCCTCAGTGCAGTTTTGCTTGTAATTTGTTGCCTCTTGTTTCCCAAAGATCTAGGGCTCATCTCCCGGGCAATTGAATGTACAATCTGCTATCTCACCTCGATTATGGTGCTTTCACTGTTCATCGTTCTGAAGCGTATACATATGCTCCTTAAGACCGAAGTCGCGGAGATACGCCTCTAGACAGAGGGGTGCCGAACTTATAACGCGACTAAAAATTTACTCCGATTATTTTCTCTATGCCGCCTGCACTTAAAAAACTCATATCTCAGCCGTTGCGCAATTTCAATCTTAGTGAGCGCTGGTTGCAGGACCAAATTCATTCGGACCCAACGCTTTTGGGGCTTGGAGAGGTGGTAGTCCTTCAGCGCGAGCGCGCTCAGCCGTCTGGCGGAAGGCTGGACTTCTTGATGCAGGATCCCTCAACCAACAAATGCTATGAGGTCGAACTAATGCTTGGGGCAACGGACCCAAGTCACATCATTAGATGCATCGAGTATTGGGACCGAGAGCGTCAACTACATCCAAGTCTGGAACATTGCGCAGTCATAGTTGCGGAGCAGATCACTGCGCGATTCTTCAACGTTATAAGGCTGTTGAACCGTTCTGTTCCCATGATCGCGATCCAACTTACCGCAATCTCCTTGGGGGCAGATGAGATCGGTTTGCAATTTACAAAAGTATTAGATGAAAGTTTGACGTTTGGTGAAGAGCAAGAATTACCTTCAGAGCCCCAAAATCTCGCTTATTGGGAGACAAGAGCGAGCCCAGATTCGCTTGCTGTCATGAAGAAGTTTACGGCATTGGTTAAAGAGGTTGTTCCGTCCGCGCGAGAGATCATCCGAGAGTCAAATATTGCTTTTGCTTCTACGGGGCGTCAGTTTGCGTGGTTGACCCCTCGCAAAGGGAAGCATTGCCATGTTCAGATAAGCGTCGGCCAAGAATTTCGTGACACGATGCTAGGCAATCTGGATGCCGATGGCCTAGCAGCGGATGCAAGGGGGGCAAGGACCGTAGTAATGCAGTTACGAGTAAGCGATATCGAAGAGCATGAAGCCGTTTTGCGCGAGATAGTTGAGTTAAGCGGAAGGCTATCAATCGGTTCGGCGTTTGATACAGACGGCTAAATAACAAAAAATAAAAGGGCCAGGATTAGTTATCCCGGCCTGCTTTATCAGGTGGGCCTTATCCTACAGCTTCGACCCCCCATCCACCGCCAGCACCTCCCCGGTAACCCGCTTCGCATCGTCCGAAGCAAGGAAGGCCACCGCGCCCGCCAAGTCGTCTGGCTGCGCGATGCGGTTGAGCGCCTGCATCGAGAGGGTGTAGTCGGGCCCGGCGTCGCTTTTGACGAAGTTGCTCATGTCGGTCTCGACCACGCCGGGGGCGACGGCGTTGACGCGGATGCCGTGTTCGCCGAGGGTGACGGCGAGGTGCTTGACGAGGGTGCTGATGGCGCCCTTGGTGGAGACGTAGGCGGCGATGGTGCCTACCGAGGCGCGGGCGGCGAGGGATGAGGTGAAGATGATGCTGCTGCCCGGGCCGAATACGGGGGGGAGCTGCTGCACGAGGAACTAGGGGGCGCGGATGGTGAGCTACCCAGGCCCCTTT
>DASYEQ010000125.1:0-13793 GCA_036498945.1 Burkholderiales bacterium
GAGCGCGACATCATTACCCGGCTGAACAGGCCGCGCTATCGCGACGAATACCTGGCGTGGATGGAAAGCCGGGGCGAGTGAACCTTCTGCCGGGAAAGGCTTATTTCCCGGTGAGCTTTTTCTTTTCCGCCAGGCCCGCGCCGTGGCCGACGAATTTGGTCGTGTAGACCTTTTTCAGATCAATCTCGCCCGGCTTGAACAGCCCGGCCTTGACCATCTTGTCGAGAAAGTCCTGCATGCGCGCATCGGTGATCACGCCAATGCCCTTGGTCAAGGTGTCGCCCGAATCGACGATGCCGTATTCCTTCATCTTCGTCAGCGCATAGGCGAGGATGTCGTCGGTCATCTCCGGGTTGGACTTCTTGATCATGGCGTTGGCGGCCTTGTTGTCGCCGTAGAGATAGTTCTCCCAGCCGATCGCCGAGGCGTCCAGGAAGCACTGCACCACCTGGGGCTTTTTCTCCACCAGGTCGGTGCGCGTCTCAATGGTGTTGGAATACGTGCTCCAGCCGTAGTCGGCGAGCAGGAAGAACCTGGGCTTGATCTTGGCTTCCTTTTCGATCGAGTACGGCTCGGAGGAAAGCAGGCCCTGCATCGCCCAGGTCTTGTTGATCAGGAAAGGCGCGATGGAAAAGTTGTAGGGCTTGGTCTGCTCTTCCTTGAAGCCGTATTGCGACTTCATCCACTGGTAGAAGCCAGCCAGCGAATAGCCGGAGATCAGGATGGTCGGCGCCTTTTTCAGGTCTTCGAACTTCTGGTAGCCGGCGTCCGGATGGGCGATGATGCCCTGCGGGTCTTTCTGGAAATGCGCGGCGACCACCGTGGTGGGAATCTTCTGCTTCACCGCATCGAAGGCCTGCAGCATGTTGCCGCCCATCAGGAAATCGACCTTGCCCACCGGCAGCAGCAGGCGGTTGTTGACCGACGGCCCGCCCATCTGGATTTCCACGTCCAGGCCGCACTTCTTGTAAGTGCCATCGGCCAGCGCCTGGTAATAGCCGCCGTGCTCCGCCTGTGCCTTCCAGTTGGTGGCGAAAACGACCTTTTGCGTCTGCGCCTGGGCCAGGCCGCAGATGAGGGAAAGAAGGACCAGGGCAACGCGGGCAGTCATGAAGGGTTTCCCGTTTTTGTTGAGGATGCGAACGGCGCCATTTTAGCGGCTGCCGTCGAGTTCGCTTTCATGCCATTTGCGTAACAGCAGCCAGGAGAGAAAACGGAAGATGAAGTAGATCAGCAGACCGGTCAGCGCAATCAGCGCCAGCGCGGCGAACATGCGCGGCGTATTGCTGCGAAACGAGGCTTCGAGGATGCGATAGGCCAGGCCCGATTCGCGCCCCGAAGTGCCGGCGGCGAATTCCGCCGCCACGGTACCCATCAGGCTCAAGCCCCCGGCGATCTTCAGGCCGGCGAGAAAATACGGCAAGGCGGATGGGGTGAGCAAAAAACGCACGCGCTGCCAGCGGGTGGCGCCGTAGAGGCGGAACAGGTCATCGAGATTGCGGTCGATGCTGCGCAGGCCCACGGTGGTGTTGGAGAGAACGGGGAAAAACGCCACGATCCAGGCGCAGATCAGCAGCGCACTCAGGGTATCCGGCGCGTAGATCAGGATCAGCGGGGCGATCGCGATGATCGGGGTCACCTGCAGCACCACCGCGAACGGCATCAGCGACACCTCGACCCAGGAGGAAAGCGAAAACAGCAACGCCAGCACCACCCCGCCTGCGGCCGCCAGCAGCAGCGACAGCAAGGTCACCTTCAGCGTGACAATCAGCGAGGGCCAGAGCGTGCCCCAGTCGGTGACGAGCGTGCTCCACACCAGGCTGGGCGCCGGCAGCACGTAGACCGGGATCTCGCGCACGCGCACCAGCGCCTCCCAGCCGATCAGCGCCAGCGCGGCAACCGCCAGCGGCACGGCGAAGCGCGCCCATTTCGGCAGGCCGCTCATGCCGCCCCCTGCGTTGCCTGCAAAGCGGCGGAAACGCGCCGGCAGGCGGCGGCATATTCCGGCGACAGGCGGAATTCCTCGTTGCGCGGCCAGGGCGCGGCAATCGCCTCATCGGCCACCACCCGCCCCGGGCGCGCGGCCATCACCACCACCCGGCTCGACAAGTACACCGACTCGTAGACCGAGTGGGTGACGAAGACGATGGTCAGCCCGTGCTCGCGCCACAGGCGCAGCAGGTCGTCATTGAGCTTCATGCGCGTCATCTCGTCCAGCGCGGCAAAGGGCTCGTCCATCAGCAGCAGCTTCGGCCGGGTGATCAAGGCGCGGGCGATCGAGACGCGCATTTTCATGCCCCCCGAAAGCTCGCGCGGGTAGGCGCCGGCGAACTTTTGCAGCCCCACCAGCGCCAGCATTTCCTCCACCCGCGTGCGCATCTCGCCCGGACCCGCGCCCTGCAGGCGTAGCGGCAGGCGCACGTTGTCGAACACTGTGCTCCAGGGCATCAAGGTAGGCTCCTGGAAGACGAAACCGGTATCACTGCCTGGCCGGCCGGCGGCGCCCGCACGCAGGATTTCGCCCACCGAAGGCTCGGCCAGGCCCGCGATCATGCGCAGGGCCGTGCTCTTGCCGCAGCCCGAGGACCCCAGCAGACTGACGAACTCACCCTGCGCCACCGCCAGGGAAAGGCCGGCCAGCGCCTGGGTGCCGTTGGCAAACGTCTTGCCAACCCCGCGCAGTTCGATCAGGGCGCTCATGCGGCGCCCGCTGCGGGAGAAATGCCCAAAAACCGGTTCATAGGTCCCCATTATTGCAGGCATCGTGGCATCCGCACCACGCCCAACCTGTCATCTTTTACGGGTCGGCGGCGCGAAAATGCGAACCCAGACGGGAAAAAACGAACCGATCGGCGCCGCCGCACCCAAAAAGGCGAATATCACTTTGCATTTCCGGTACACTGGATCGATCAATCGCCGGCCAGCGACATAGAATTATTCCCATAAGGCTTCGGCCAATGAGCCCGAGTGTCAATCCTCCGGCCAATGCATTGATGGTGAAAACGGCGAAAGGCAACGCCGAGGTTTCCAGCCCAGACCATCTGCTTGGCCCTCGCCTGCGCACCATCCTGCTGATGGTCGACGGCAAGCTTACGTTCGCCGAACTGGCGGCCCGCGCCGCCACCTTCGGCAATGCGCCGGCCATCGTCGCGCACCTGCTCAACGAAGGCTTCATCGAGCCGGCACGCGCGCCCGTGCGCGACGCACCGCATACCACCGCGCTTGCGGGCAGCCGCGACGGCGCCCTGATCACCGAGCTTACCCGCTCCGGCAACCTCGTCACCTTGCGCGGCGACAGCCTTGCCGGCATGCGCGAGAACGAGGCGATCAACCCCGCCAAGTTTTTCATGCGCGAGACCATCAGCCGCCTGCTCGGCCACGGCGCGGTGGGCGTGCTCGACGCCATCGAACTGGCCACCACGCGCGACAAGCTGCTGGCCGAGTTGTCGGCCTGCTGCCAGATCGTGGGCGACCTCAAGGGGGCGGAGGAAGCGGACAGCTTCCGCATGAGCGTACTGGCGCTGCTGCCTGAATAGGCCAGAACCGCAGCCGCGCCCGGCAGGAAACCCCACGACAAGCAGCAAGGCACGCCGGCATTCGCCGCAACGGATGCGGGGGCGGCGCTCCCGCCTAGGCTGCCTTGATGGACACCACGTTGGGCGCCAGGTCTTCGGGCGCGGCGCCGAAGACACGCTGCTTGAGGCGCGACAGTTCGTCGCGGATCTGCGCCGCCTTTTCGAATTCCAGGTTCTTGGCGTGGTCGATCATCTGCTTTTCGAGCTTCTGGATCTGCTTGGCGATCTGCTTTTCGCTCATCGCCTCGACCTTGGCAGTCTCCTTCTCTTCCCTGGCGTTTTCCTTCGCTGACTTGGCGTCGTAGACACCGTCGATGATGTCCTTGATGCGCTTGGCCACGCCCTTCGGCGTGATGCCATTGGCCTCGTTGAAGGCCTGCTGCTTGGTACGCCGGCGCTCGGTCTCGTCGATCGCATGGCGCATCGAGTCGGTGATGTTGTCGCCGTAGAGAATGGCGGTGCCGTGCAGGTGGCGTGCGGCGCGGCCGATGGTCTGGATCAGCGAGCGTTCGGAACGCAGGAAGCCTTCCTTGTCGGCATCGAGAATCGCCACCAGCGAGACCTCGGGAATGTCCAGCCCCTCGCGCAGCAGGTTGATGCCCACCAGCACGTCGAACACCCCCAGGCGCAAGTCGCGGATGATCTCGACGCGCTCGACCGTGTCGATGTCCGAGTGCAGATAGCGCACCTTGATGCCGTGATCGGACAGGTATTCGGTGAGCTGCTCGGACATCCGCTTGGTCAGGGTGGTCACCAGCACGCGCTCGCCCACCGCCACGCGCTTGTTCACTTCCGACAGCAGATCGTCCACCTGGGCCGAAGCCGGACGCACGATCAGCTCGGGATCGATCAGGCCGGTCGGGCGCACCAGCTGCTCGGCCACCGCGTCGCCACTGTGGGTCTTCTCGTAATCCGCCGGGGTGGCGGAGACGAACACGGTCTGGCGCATCATGCGCTCGAACTCGGCGAATTTCAGCGGCCGGTTGTCCAGCGCCGAGGGCAGGCGGAAGCCGTAGTCGACCAGGTTTTCCTTGCGCGACTTGTCGCCGTTGTACATGCCGGACAGCTGCCCGATGAGTACGTGCGACTCATCGAGGAACATCAGCGCGTCCTTCGGCAAATAGTCGATCAGCGTAGGCGGCGGTTCGCCCGGCGCACCGCCGGAAAGATGCCGGGAGTAGTTCTCGATGCCCTTGCAGAAGCCGATTTCGGCGAGCATTTCCAGGTCGAAGCGGGTGCGCTGCTCGATGCGCTGCGCCTCCACCAGCTTGTTTTCCCTGGTGAAGAACTCGATGCGGTCGCGCAACTCCTGCTTGATCGCCTCCACCGCGCGCAGCGTGGTCTGACGCGTGGTGACGTAATGGCTGCCTGGGTAGATGGTGAAGCGCGGAATCTTCTGGCGGATGTGCCCGGTGAGCGGGTCGAACAACTGCACCGACTCGATCTCGTCGTCGAACAGCGACACCCGCAGCGCCGTTTCGCTGTGTTCCGCCGGGAAGATGTCGATGGTGTCGCCGCGCACGCGGAAGGAGCCACGCTGGAAATCCATCTCGTTGCGCGAGTACTGCATGGCGGTCAGGCGTACGATGATCTCGCGCTGCGCCAGCTTGTCGCCCACGCGCAGGTGCAGGATCATCTTGTGATAGTCGTCGGGATTGCCGATACCGTAGATGGTGGAAACGGTGCCGACGATGATGCAATCGCGCCGCTCCATCAGCGACTTGGTGGCCGAAAGCCGCATCTGCTCGATGTGATCGTTGATCGAGCTGTCCTTCTCGATGAACAGGTCGCGGCTGGGGACGTAGGCTTCCGGCTGGTAATAGTCGTAATAGCTGACGAAGTACTCCACCGCGTTGTGCGGGAAGAACTCGCGGAACTCGGCGTACAACTGCGCCGCCAGGGTCTTGTTCGGCGCCAGCACCAGCGCCGGGCGGCCGCACGTGGCAATCACCTGCGCCATCGTGTAAGTCTTGCCGGAACCGGTCACCCCCAGCAGGGTCTGGAACGACAGGCCGTCGTTGATGCCCTCGACCAGCTTGGCGATCGCCTCCGGCTGGTCACCCGCCGGCGGAAAGGGTTCATGCAGCTGGTAGGGGGAATCGGGGAAGGTCTTGAAGGTCATGGCGGGCGGTACCTTTGGAAACAGCTACCTATATGCGGGCATTTTACCCTCCCGCAATACCCGGAATTGTCAGTAGCCCGGGACCCGTCCCCGGCACCTGCCGCCTAGCGCGGCAGGGCGAAATAAATGCAGGCGCCCGCCCCCGGCGCGCCCTCGCCGCGCACCACCCCGCCGTGGCGCTCGACGATGCGCTGCACCGTGGCCAGGCCGATGCCGTTGCCCTCGAACTCCGCCGGCGAATGCAGGCGCTGGAACACGGCGAACAACTTGCCGGCGTAGGCCATGTCGAAACCGGCACCGTTATCGCGCACGAAGAATTCACGCATCCCGGTGGACTCCCCGGACAGGCCAAACTCGATCACCGGCCGTTCCGTGTCGCGGGTGTATTTCCAGGCATTGCCCAGCAGGTTGCCCAGCACCGAGCGCAACAGGCCGGCATCGCCGTCGATCGCGAGATCGGGTGCGATGCGCCATTCCACCTCGCGCTCCGGCGCCTGCTGCCGCACTTCCTCCGCCACCTGCTGCGCCAGCGCCGACAGATCGACGCGGCTCTTGCGCAGGGTGCCGCGCGAGACCCGCGACAGGTTGAGCAGCGCGCTGATCAGCCCGCCCATGCGCTGCGCCGCCGCGCGGATACGGTCGAGAAAATCGCTCGCCTCGCCGTCGGCGCGGATGCCGGGGTGGTCGAGCAGCAGCTTGGAAAAGCCGTCGATGGCGCGCAAGGGGTTGTGCAGGTCGTGCGACACCGAGTAGGTGAAGGCCTCCAGCTCGCGGTTGATCGCCGACAGCTCGGCGGTGCGCGCGCGCACCCGCTCCTCCAGCTCCGAGTTCAGGCGCCGCACCTCGCGCTCCATGCGCAGGCGCTCGGTAATGTCCAGCAGCGCCGAATGCAGCGCCGGGCGCCCCTCGAACAGCATGTCGTGGGTGCTGACCTCGACCTCGACCAGGCTGCCGTCGCGGCGCAGGTGGCGCCACACGCCGGCGGCGCGCATGCCGGAGCCGCGCGTCTGCATGAACCCGCGGAAACGCGCCTCGTCCTCGCGCGGGCGGATGTCGGAGACCTTCATCGTCAGGAATTCGGCGCGGCTGTAGCCATAGAGCGCCATGGTGGCATCATTCACCGCCAGGAAGCGGAAGTTCTCGCGATCGAAGACCCACATCGGCTGCGGGCTGGACTGGAACATGGCGCGGTAGCGCGCCTCGCTCTCTTCCAGGGAAGCAGTGCGCGCAGCCATGTCGTCGGCCATGCGGTTGAAGCTTTGCGCCAGCACGCGCATTTCCGCCGGCCCCGCCACCACGGCGCGGTGCGCCAGGTCGCCGCCGCCGAAGGCCAGTGCGTCGGCGGCGATGCGGCGGATCGGGCGGATCAGCCGCCGCGCCGTCAACAGGCCCGCCACCAGCGCGAACCCGCAGGCGGCGCAGAACAGGATCAGCGCCAGCCGTTCCTCCGCGCGCACCTGCGCGAAAGCGGTCTCGGTCGGGCTCGCTACCACGGCAACCCAGGGCACCTTTTTCGCCGCCGCCACCCCGGTCAGGCGCGCCACGCCCGCGTTGGTGACAATCAGTTCCGCGCCTTCCCTCATCTCCAGTGCGCGCCGCCCGGTGGGCCGGGTGCTGACGTCGGTGCCCACCCACTTTTCCTGCTCGGCCGAGCGCGCCAGCACGATGCCACGCTCCGACAGCAGGTAGACCATGCTGCCCTCGGGCAGGCCGCGGCTGTCAAGGATCTGGTGCAGTTGCTCCAGGCGCAGGGTGATGGAGACCACGCCCAGCACGCGGCCGGCGGAGTCGCGTACGCCGCGCGCGAACCCCACGGTCCAGGTGCCGTTGCGAAAGGAACGCGCGGGGTCGCCGACGATCAGCCCGGTCTGCGTCAGCGCCTGCTTGAAATATCTGCGCGAGGTCACGTTCTGCGTGAGGCCGACCGAATGGCCGATCGCCGTGCCTTGCGGGGTGCTGATGCGCAACTGGCTGAACACCGGCGGCAAGTGCTCGCCGATGCGCGCCAGGCGCTGGTCGTTGTAGGCGGCGTCCACCGGATTGGTGGAGAGCGTCTCCATCATCGCCAGCAGCAGGTTGTCGACGCCGCCGACCAGGTCGTCGACGCGCGCGGTCAAGAGGCGTGCGCGCGTGAGCGCCCGCTCCTGCGCCGCCGCTTCCTCGGCATGCAGGTTGCGCTGGGCGCTGAACACCGACAGGGCGAGAAAGGGAACGGCGATCACCGCCACCAGCAGCACCAGGGTGCTGCGCACCCCCATGCCGGCCGCCGCGCGCGCCTCAGCAGCCATGGCTGCCGCCACGGCGCGGATGGGCCGCGAGCGCCGGGGCGCCGCGAAACGCGCCGCCCCGGGACGGCGGGAAATGCGGAAGGAACATGTCTGCGGGCGCTCCGCTCGCCCGTTTGCCTGAATGAGTTGAGGTTTGCAACCAGCCTAGCGAAATCCGCCGCAACTTGCAATCGCTCCCGCCCATCGCACCCCTCCGGCCGCCGCCGCTTACGCGCCGCTTTTCTGGCGGATCGCGAGGATGGCCTGGTTGCGCAGGGTCTTGAGCAGGGCGAGTTCGCTGTCGGCCAGGCGCAGGGTCGCGCTGTCGGTGCCGTCGGCGTAGATCATCGCCAGCGCTTTCTTGTTGACCATCACCGGGAACAGGATGAAGCCGCGCGAGCGCACCGCCGCGCGATACCAGTCCGGCACGTAGGCGCGGATCTTCTCGGCATCGACGTCCTCGATGCAGATGTCCGCGCCCTTGGAAAGCGCGGCATAGAACACGTCGCGCGAATTCGCCAACGGGATGCCGAAGCCGCGCTTGACCAGCGCATCGACGCCCTCGCCGAAGCCGAAGCGGCCCTTGAGCGAGTTGCTGCGCGGGTCGTTGGTGCACAGGAGCACGCGGGTGAAGCCGATGCCGCGGTACATGGTCTCGAGGATGATGCGCAGCACGTCGTTGAGGTCGTAATCGCCGGCCAGCGTATTGGTGATATCCGAGATGCCGGCGGCCAGCATGCCCTCCCGCGAACCTGCCGCGGCGCCCGCGGAGGCCGCCGCCGGTGCGCCGGCCGCGCGGGCCTGCGGCGGGCGCGTATTGAGCACGGTCTCGTCAAGCGCGGCGGTACCGAGCGTGGGGTTGGCCTGGGTGTCGCCGAGCGACGCCCCCTCCATCTGCCTGAGCTGTTGCACGAACTCGCCGGAACCGATCGTCAGGTTCAAGGTGGCAGCTTCCGCGACGAAGGCGCCGGCGGCGCGTTTGAGCGTCGCCTTCATCTGGCGCTCGCTGATGCCCATGGCGGCGCCGTATTTGTCGGCAATCTTCGCCAGCGCCGCGTCGCGCTGGCGCCCCGCGGGCAGACGCACCGCGTCGGCCATGCGGGTGGAAAGACCGGCAAGCGCGGCCAGGCGTTGCTCCTCGTTTTCCGGCTTGGCCACGGGGCCGGCGCCGGGCGAGGCCATGCTGCCGAGGATGCGCCCGGGGAAATTCCACTTCTCCGCCACGCCGCGCCCAAGGTCGCTATAGGACAGGCCCAACACCTGCACCGCGGCTTCGTCCTCGTCGAGGTTTTCGCTTTTCGCCAGGCGCGCCACGTCGGCCGACTCTTCGTGCAGATAGAAGGTGGCGAGCAGCTTGCCCAGGCGGTGGAACATCGAGCAGATGAACGCTTCTTCGGCGTTGCGCAGGCCGAGGGTGGCGACCAGTTCGCGCGACAGCACGCCGCTGAAATAACTGGCGCTTACCTGATCCTTGAGGTCGGCCGCCTGCGACTTGTTCTGCAGATGCTCGAACAGCATCAGCGATAGCGCCGCCGCGCGGATCTTCTGGAAGCCGAGAATCGAGACCGCGCGCGAGACCGTGGAAACCGAGCCGCCGTACTGCGAAAACGAGGCGGCGTTGACCATGCGCAGAATCTTGTTGGTCAGCGCCACGTCCTTGAGGATGCCGTCGGCCAGCGCGCTCATCGGCTCGTCTTCGGAAGCCATCACCTTGTTGATCGAGGCGATGGTGCCGGAGAGCACCGGGAAGTCGCTCTTGTAACGCATGCGCCGCAGCACGAAGTCCAGCGTGCCGTTGCCCGCCTCTTCATCGGCCACCACGCCTTGCGGGCGCGCGTAGGCGGTGAGCGCGGCGATCAGTTCGCCGGGGCCGGCATAGCGCGCCCCGGGTTCCTTGGCGATGGCGCGCATCACGATGGCGTCGAGCCGCTCGTCGATCGCGGGATTGACGCGCGAGGGCGGCACGAAGTCGACATTGACCATCGCGTTCATGATGGCGTACATGTCGCTGCCGCCCACCGCCGGGCGGCCGGCGAGCATTTCGTACAGCACCATGCCGACGGCGAACAGATCGCAGCTCTGGGTGAATTCGCCGCCGGAAAGATATTCGGGCGCCATGTAGCGCGGCGTGCCGGAAAGCCCGGTGCCGCCGGTGGTGACGCCGGCGCGGTCGGTGCGGCTGGCGATGCCAAAGTCCATCACGCGCGGCACTTCGCCGGTGATCATGATGTTGGCCGGCTTGATGTCGCGATGGACGATGTTCTGCTGGTGCGCGCACTCGATGCCGCGCAGCACGCCCAGCGTGATCTGCACCGCCTGCAGCGGCGGCACGGCGCCGCGCTCGCGGATTACCTGCGCCACCGTCTGGCCGGAGACGAATTCGAACACCAGGTAGGGCAGGCCGGCCTGCTCGCCGGCATCGAACAGCGGCACGATGTTGGCATGCGCCAGCTTGCTGACGATACGCGCCTCGTCCAGCAGCAGCTGCACCATGGCGTCGCGCCCTTCCGGGTCGGCACCATCGACGCGCAAAGTCTTCACCGCCACCTGGCGATGCAGGTAGCTGTCTTCGGCCAGATACACCGTACCCTGGGCGCCACGCCCCAGGACTCCCTGGATATCGAAGCGGCCAATACGATCAGGAGCCGCGGGCTGCATCACCGCCGCCATTGTGTTTCTCCAGGGAAAGACGCTTGTCTGTGGGATTGGGGGAATGTGGGCCAAGTCTAAGATTCCCTTACCCGCGTCCGTCGGCCGAAAAGCCCCGCTTTTCGCCCCTTTATTCCGCCCGCATACGCGCTTGCGGTGCAAAGCGGCCCGATCGCCCTGCGAAACGGCGCGGATTTGGAGTAGAATTGCAGTGCAGCATTTTCGGTGCTCACTCGCAAACCCTCCTCTCACAACCCATCATGAACGCGCCTGCTCCCGCCTCGATTTTTGCCCACGTCGAACTCGCTCCCAAGGATCCCATCCTGGGCGTCACTGAAGCCTTCGTCGCCGACAAAAATCCGAAAAAGGTGAACCTGGGCGTGGGTGTGTATTGCGACGACAACGGCCGCGTGCCGTTCCTCGAATGCGTGCGCAAGGCGGAAGCCGAGCTGGTGGCCAAGGCAGTGCCGAAGTCCTACCTGCCGATCGACGGCATCGCCACTTACGACCAGGCAGTCCAGCAATTGCTGCTGGGCGCCGACAGCCCGATCATTGCCGCCAAGCGCGCCGTCACCGTGCAGGCCCTGGGCGGCACCGGCGGCCTGAAGCTGGCGGCCGACTTCCTCAAGCGCTTCGGCACCAGCGAGGAAGTGTGGATCAGCGACCCGTCGTGGGAAAACCACCGCGCGCTGTTCGAATACGCCGGCTACAAGGTCAACGCCTATCCCTATTACGATTCTGCCACCCGCGGTGTCGATTTCGCCGGCATGACCAAGGCGCTGGAGGCTCTTAAGCCCGGCACCGTGGTCGTGCTGCATGCATGCTGCCACAACCCTACCGGCGCCGACCTCACGCCCGAGCAATGGGGCCGCGTGATCGACATCGTCGCCAGCCGCCAGCTGGTGCCCATCCTCGACATCGCCTATCAGGGCTTCGGCGACGGCATCGACGCCGACGGTGAAGTGGTGCGCCGCTTCGCCGCCACCGACATGCCGATGCTGGTGGCCAGCTCCTTCTCCAAGTCGTTCTCGCTGTACGGCGAGCGCATCGGCGCACTCACCATCGTTGCTTCCAGCGCCGAGGAAGGCGCGCGCATCCTCTCGCAGATGAAGCGCGTGATCCGCACCAACTATTCCAACCCGCCGACCTACGGCGGCCAGGCCGTGGCCCTGACGCTCACCACCCCCGAGCTGCGCGCCCTGTGGGAAAAGGAACTGGGCGGCATGCGCGACCGCATCAAGCAGATGCGCCGCGCCCTGGTGGACAAGCTCAAAGAGCGCGTACCCTCGCGCGATTTCGAGTTCATGATCAAGCAGCGCGGCATGTTCTCCTACTCCGGCCTGACCAAGGAGCAGGTGCTGCGCCTGCGCGACGAGTTCTCGATCTACGCCATCGACACCGGCCGCATCTGCGTGGCCGCGCTCAACAGCAAGAATGTCGACTACGTGGCCGATGCGATCGCCAAGGTGATCGCTTAAGGCGCACTCTACGAATAAAGCCCGGCCATGCCTGGGCTGCGTAACAAAAAACCCGGCCTGCGCCGGGTTTTTTGTTGGTGCCGCGATTATGCCGTGCGTCGCCGGCGGCTACTTGCCGCCGAAGAACTTGCCGATCCGGTCGCCCACCGAAGCACCGGCTGCGGTACCCACACCGGGCAACAGCACCGAGCCCGCCACCGCTCCCGCCAGCGCGCCCTTGGTCGGCAGCAGCATGGGCTCGCTCAGGGTGCCGGAAACGGCCAGCGGCACGGTGATCACGCCGGCGGTGCGCTTCAGATCGACGTCCACCCGCCCGCCCAATGCTTTGCTGGGGCTGATATCCACGTTCGCCTTGGCCGACAGGATGCCCGAGACCACTACCACGTTGCGCAGCTTGTAGCCGTGGCCGGCAACCAGCGCGTGCCCGGTCAACTGGTCGAAGCGCGTGGTGCCGCCAGAGGCACCGCGGGTCAGGAAGTTGGTGGCGGCCGAAGCCAGGTCGAAGCCGTGCAGGGCGCCGTCGCGGACGGTGAAACCGAAGTCGGCGCTGAGCACGTCGGCCAGTTCGGCCGGCTTGGCCGCCTGCGCACTGAAGGGGCCGTCCGCATCCAGGCGGCCGGTCAGGGTAGGTTTGATTTTCATCGCCGACAGCGCCGGCCCGATGTCCAGGTGCGCAACGTTGGCATGGCCCTTCAGGTTCCACGCCTTCTCCCAGCCGAGTTCCACATTCGCCTTTGCCTCGCCCCCATACATCTTGACGCTGATGTCCGGCAGGCTCATGCCCGTCTTGGTGGCACTGCCGTGCGCCTTGAGGCTGTCGAACTTCAGCGGCATGCCCACCGGCAACTGCCAGTTGTCGGCATCCAGCGCGATATCCCAGCCTTGGCCCTTCGGCTCAACCTTGAGCTTGGCCTTGCCACCGTCCATCGACAGTTCGGCATGCACCAGCACCAGGCCTTCCAGTTCCACGTCGAGGTCGAGCGGCGGCAGCTTGCCGGAGGCCAGCTCGATCTCGGCATCGCGCAGGCGCAGCTTGCCCACCTCCACCGGCAGCGGCTCGGCGGCCACGGGCGCCGGAGTCGCCTCCGCGGGTGCCGCCTTGGGCTCCCTTTTCGCCTCTCTGCGGCCTCTCCTCGGCGCGGCTTTTTCCCCGCCTCTGGCGCCGGCTTCTTCCGGCCCCGCCGCCAGGCCGCCGATCAGATCGATGCCCCTCTTTGTTACCTTGAGCTTGTCCGCATTGATGCTGCTGATCTTGCGCGTCGCCGAAAACAGCGTGGAAAGCTCCGGATAGATGGTCACCGACTCCACACTGATGGCCCCCGCGCCGACATCGATCTTGGAGGCCGTCAGGTGCGGCAGCGGCACCAGCGCCACCCGCAGGTCGCCGACCACCACCTTGGTGCCCAGCGCCGCGCTGGCTTTGTCCTGCAAGGGCCCGAGATAGGCGCTGGTCGGAATGAAAAACGGCGCCACCAGCAGCAGCACCAGCAGTGCCGCCACGCCGATCAGGATGTATTTGATTCGCTTGCTCACGTCGATCCGCTCTTCTTATAGGCTTGCCACACTTTTGCTACAGGCAATGCGCCGAATATACTCCGGGCGCCACGCGGACACAGCCACCGGCCGTCGCCGCCGAAATGCAGGGTAAAGATGGGCTTTCTGCGTTGACGCACTAACGCCGGAAATGGTATTATCATGGGCT
>DASYEQ010000126.1:0-21656 GCA_036498945.1 Burkholderiales bacterium
ATTTGTCCGGACCGGATGGGCAGCGGATTTAAGCACAGGCGGCGCGGCCTGCCCCGTGATTGCCCGAATAACGTTGGGCATGACCGCCCGAGACCACGGCAAAACACGGTGCTTTTTCGGATTTCGCGCTCGGCACCCTGATAAAACCTGAGGAATAACTGATTAAGTGGGCCAAGCCCCCTTAACAACCCCGAAATCAGAGGGGAGTGCGCCCTCTCACATTCCGAATTCGATACTTGTTCAGCATTTCCCTGAGGTTTTGCGGAAATTCGCCAGCTGGTTACGACACTTGTGGTCGCCGCCGCTGCAGCCGGACATCACCACAAATGTAGTGCGCTCACGCTTCTGGCTGCTTGTTAAAGAACCCGCGCAAACATGCGCGGCTGATTCAAAGATACGCGAACTCGCCGCCTGTGTGTGATGGATTTTCACCCCTGCCTGTAGAATGATTCTTGGGGCGCGCTACGCACACGGCGCGGAAGCAAGCCGCGCGGCCGTTGAGCCGCGCAGGGGATGGGGTTCGTTTCAGGGGGATCGCTTGCTGACTTGGTGCAGTGGGACGGGAATCGAACGTCCGGGGCGCGCATTCGCGCGGCGCGTGTTCGCCCTCGCCACCGGCGTGATCCTTTGCGCCGCCGGGCAAGCCGGCGCGGCGCAGCCGGTGGAAATCTCCTTCTATTACCCGGTGGCCGTCGGCGGGCCGCTGACCCGGGTGGTCGACGAATTCACCGCGCAGTTCGAAAGGGAACATCCCGCCATCCGCGTCAAGGCGGTCTATACCGGCACCTACAAGGAATCGGTGGCCAAGGCGATCACCGCGCACAAGAGCGGCGTGCCGCCGGCGGCGGCGGTGCTGCTGTCGACCGACATGCATTCGCTGATCGACAACGACGCCATCGTGCCGTTCGACCAACTGGCCACCAGCGCGGAAGACGCGGCCTGGCTGCGCAGCTTCCACCCCAGCCTGATGACCAACAGCCTGGCGGGCGGGCGCACCTGGGGCATCCCCTTCCAGCGCTCCACCATCCTGCTGTACTGGAACAAGGCGGCCTTCCGCGAAGCGGGGCTGGACCCGGAACGGGCGCCGCGCAACCGCGCGGAAATGCTGACCTACGCGCAAAAACTCACGCGCGTGGATGCGCAGGGGCGCGCCGAGCAATGGGGCGTGCAGATTCCCTCTTCGCTGTTTTCCTACTGGATGTTCCAGGGGCTCACCATCGGCAGCGGCATCGCGCTTACCAACCCGGCCGGCACGGCCACCCGTTTCGATGACCCCGGCGCGGTCGAGGCGCTGCAGTTCTGGGTCGACCTGTCGCGCAAATACAAGGTGCATCCGCCGGGCATCGTCGAATGGGGCACGACGCCGCAGGATTTCCTCGCCGGCAAAACGGCGATGGCGTGGATGAGCAGCGGCAACCTCGCCGCGGTGCGCGACCAGGCGAAATTCGCCTTCGGCGTCGCCATGCTGCCGGGCGGCACGCGGCGCGGCTCGCCCACCGGCGGCGGCAACTTCTATATCTTTCGCGGCGCCCCCGCGCAGGAGCAGCGCGCCGCCTTCGAGTTCATCCGCTGGGTGACGGCGCCGGAACGCGCGGCGCGCTGGAGCATCGCCACCGGCTACATCGCGGTGCGCGAAGATGCCTGGCGCACGCCGGCGATGAACCAGTACCTGGCCGAGTTTCCCGCCGGCGCGGTGGCGCGCGAGCAGCTCGCCAGCTCCGCCGCCGAGCTTTCCACCCATCGCAACCAGCGCGTCACCCAGGCGCTGAACCGCGCGCTGCGCGATGCGCTCACCGGCGTGAAGGCCCCGCAACAGGCGCTGCGCGACGCGCAGGCCGAGGCGACCGCGATCCTGCGGCCGTTCCAGCGTTGAAAGCAGCACCGATGGAGACCCGCCCCTGGTTTCGCAGCTGGGCCCTGCTCGGCACCCTGGTGCCGCTGGCGGTGCTGGCCGCGACCCTGGCGATCACCCATGAACTGTGGCGCCAGGAATGGCGCAACATCGAGCGCGAGACGCGCACCAATTTCGCCTTTCGCACGCAGGAGGCGATCGCGCGCATCGAGCAGCGCTTGCACTCCTACGAGCAGGTGCTGCATGCCACCGACGGCCTGTTCCAGGCAGCCGGGCGCGTCGGGCCTGACGAGTTCCATGATTTCGTCGGCAACCTGCAACTGGGCGCCAACTACCCCGGGGTGCTGGAAGTCGGCTACTGCCGTTTCGAACCGGCGGCGGGCGCGGGGCGGCCGCGCTGCCCGGTCGCCTACATCGAGTCGGTGGCCGGCTCGGGCACGCGCGCGCTCAGCTACGACAACTTCGCCGACGTGGTGCGCCGCGAGGCCATGGAAGAGGCGCGCGATTCCGGCAAGGTGGCGATCTCCAACAAGGTGCGCCTCCTGGGCGAAGACGCGGTGGCGGCGCAGACCGGCGTGCGCATGTACCTGCCGGTGTACCGCAAGGGCGCGGTCATCATCGATGCGCCAAGCCGCCGCGCCAGCCTCGCCGGCTATGTCTACGCCACCTTCGACCTCGATCGCCTGACCGAAAGCCTGATCGGCCCGCGCGGGGCGGAAGTCGCCGTCGAAGTGGTGGACGATACGGTGACCGAAGGCGGCGAGCTGTTCGATTCGGACAACGACCGCGTCGGCGGCGAATCGGCGGTGCGCCTGCTCTACGACGCCAAGAGCATCGACATCGGCGGCTACACCTGGACCATCACGGTGCGCTCGCTGCCCGACCTGGTCTCCCCTCTGGTGACGGGCAGGGCGCAGCTGATCGCCAATGCCGGCATCGCCGCCGCCTTCCTGCTGTCGTTCTTCACCTGGTTTTTCATGCGCGGGCGCTCGCGCGCGCTGCTGGCGGCGCAAAAGCTGATCGAGCGCGACGCCATGCTCACGGCCGCCTCGGCGCGCGCCGAGGCGGCGAACGCCTCGAAAAGCCGCTTTCTCGCCGCCGTCAGCCACGACCTGCGGCAGCCGCTGCAATCGCTGCTGCTGCTCAGTTCCGTGCTCAAGCGGCGCATCGACGACCCGGCGAGCGTGGCCGTCGTCAAGCCGATGGAAGCCTCGATCTTCGCCCTGAAGGAATTGCTCGACAGCCTGCTCGACCTCTCCAAGCTCGACGCCGGCGCGGTGACCCCGAATCCTCACGCGGTGCTGCTGGCGGACCTGCTGGAGCGCCTGGAGCACGAGTTCCGCATCCAGGTCGAGGTCAAGGGCCTGCGCTTTCGCGTGCACCACCCGCGCATGCAGGCCGGCGCGGCGCTCTTGACCGACCCCGCGCTGTTGATGGCGGTGCTGCGCAACCTGCTGTCGAACGCCGCCAGCCACACGCGCAGCGGCGGCGTGCTGATCGGCTGCCGGCTGCGCGGCGATCATGCGCTGGTCCAGGTATGGGACACCGGCATCGGCATTCCGGCCAGCGAACTCGACCACATTTTCGAGGAGTACTACCAGCTCAACAACCCCGGGCGCGACCGCGCGCTAGGCCTCGGGCTGGGCCTGGCGATCGTCGAGCGCATCACGCGCCTGTTGGGCCACCCGGTGCGGGTGCGCTCCCGCGTCGGGCATGGTTCGGTATTCGAGGTCACCGTTCCGCTGACGGCGGCGCCGGCCGCGCCGCCGGCGCAGCGCCCCGCCGCCGCGACGATGGCCGCCGCCATCGTGGTGCTGGACGACGACGCTACCGTGCTGCGCAGCACCGGCCTGTTCCTGCGCCAGCTCGGCCATGAGCCGCTACTGGCCGGCAACCTGCAGGCGGCCCTCGCCATCGTGCGCGACCGCGCGCTGTTGCCGCAGGCGATCATCGCCGACTACCGGCTGGGCGATGGCGGCGAGACCGGCATCGACGCAGTACAGGCCATCCGCGCAGAGCTGCGCAGCACCATCCCGGCGATCCTGGTCACCGGCAATACGCAGCCCACACTGTTGCAGGAAGCACGCGCCGCCGGCTGCGAACTGCTGCACAAGCCGGTCGACCCGGAACAGCTGGATAACCTGCTATGGAACCTGCTGGATCAGCGCTCCGGCGTGACGGATTGACCTGCAACTGCATCGCGCGAGGAAAGCTCAAGGCGCCAGCGGGCGCATCCTGAAACAGCGACGCGCCGAGACGCCTTTTCGTGGCTTTCAAGCATGAAAAATCGTCAGCCATCACGCAAATGAGGCCAGCGACTTTTATCTTACTAAGCCACTCAAAAGTAGGTTTGCACTTTTGAGTGAAGATTATGGTCGGGGTGAGAGGATTCGAACCTCCGGCCTCTACGTCCCGAACGTAGCGCTCTACCAGGCTAAGCTACACCCCGACTTGGGTTTTTCCGGCAGCGATCCAGAGCCATCAAACTGCCCTGAAGGCAGTCAACTCCGGCGTTCCACCGCGAAAGCACATAATTGTAGCAAAGTTTGCTTGTGTGGGCTATCGGGTAAATCGGCCAAAAGCGCGCTGGCGCGCTGCGCCTCGGCGCGCGCGGCTTCGCGGGTGTATTCCAGCGCGCCGGTCTCGTGGATCGCCTGCATCACGAGAGCGAAATCGGCGCTGCCGGGCTCGGTGATGGCGCGGCGCACCTCTTGCTGCTGCTCGCGGTTGCCGTTTTCCAGCACGCGCAACAGCGGCAGCGTCGGCTTGCCTTCGGCCAGGTCGTCGCCCAGGTTCTTGCCGGTCTCGCTGACGTCGCCCGAGTAATCGAGCACATCGTCGACCAGCTGGAAGGCGGTGCCCAGGCGCATGCCGAACTCGGCCATGCGCTCGCACACTTCGGAGGAGGAGCCCGCCAGCATCGCGCCCAAACGGCCGGCGGCCTCGAACAGCTTGGCGGTCTTGTAGCGGATCACCCGCAGGTAGCGCTCTTCCGAAACCTCGGTGTCGCCGATGTTCATCAACTGCAGCACTTCGCCTTCGGCGATGACGTTGGTGGCGTTCGCCAGCACCTGCATCACGTCCATGCGGCCCACGCCCACCATCATCTGGAAGCTGCGCGAGTAGAGGAAGTCGCCCACCAGCACGCTGGCGGCGTTGCCGAACATGGCATTGGCGGTTTTGCGGCCGCGCCGCAGTTCGGATTCGTCGACCACGTCGTCATGCAGCAGGGTGGCGGTATGGATCATCTCGATCACCGCCGCCAGTTCATGCGCCGCCGGGCCGACGTGGCCGAGCGCCCCGGCCGACAACAGCAATAGCACCGGGCGCAGGCGCTTGCCGCCGCTGCCGATGATGTATTCGGCCACCTGGCCGATCAGCGCCACTTCGGAAGACAGGCGGGCGCGGATCACGGCGTCGACCGCCTTCATGTCGGCGGCGATCGGCGCGCGCAAATCGGAAAATTCCAAGAAAAGCCTCAAAAATCAGGGACGCTGAACATCTTACCCAAAGCGGCAGCAGGTTCGCTTGCCTGCCTCTGGCATGGAGGGTCGTTGGAGAGGGCGCAAGCCCGCCCGATCGTACGGGAACCAGGGTGATGGCAAAGCCGACCGAGTCTATTAGAGCGGAGACGCAAAATCAAACAATTGTTACACGGCGCCATCCGCGCGGGATGAGGCCGGGGGCACCGGGGCGCAATTGCGGCAAACCTTTGACTTGCTTAAGTTTTTCTGGTATTCTTTCGGGCTCTCTGCAATTTGCGCGCATGGCCTTCGCAGAAGGCTGATTCAGCGCCGGCAGGGGTTACAGCAGCGTTCACGTGCCCGCGGGCTTTCCGGCCCACGGGATTTTTTAAGGATTTAACCATGTATGCGGTCATAAAAACCGGTGGCAAGCAGTATCGCGTTACCGCCGGCGAAAAATTAAAGGTAGAACAGATACCTGCAGACATCGGTCAAGAAATCGTTCTCGATCAGGTGTTGATGCTGGGCGGGGAGTCGGTGGTTGTCGGCTCGCCCCTCGTAGCGGGTGCCAAGGTATTGGCTAAAGTGATTGCCCAAGGGCGCGGCGAAAAGGTTCGCATCTTCAAGATGCGCCGCCGCAAGCACTATCGCAAGAGCCAGGGCCATCGTCAGAACTATACCGAGATCGAGATCTCGGCGATCAACGCGTAAAGGAAACCAGCCATGGCACACAAAAAAGGCGGGGGCTCAACCCGTAACGGCCGCGATTCCGAGTCGAAACGCCTGGGCGTGAAAGTCTACGGCGGCGAGGTCGTGATTCCCGGCAACATCATCGTGCGTCAGCGCGGCACCGAGTTCCACGCCGGCGACAACGTCGGCATGGGCAAGGATCACACCCTCTTCGCGACTGTCGAAGGCAAGGTGGAATTCCGCGTCAAGGGCAAGCTGCAGCGCCGCACCGTCAGCGTCGTCCCGGCCTAAGCCCCAGGGCTTAAGCGGCAAAGCCCAATCGGAAATTCCGATTGGGCTTTTTGTTTTTGAGCGGTCGAAAGAAAAATCATGAAATTCATTGACGAAGCCACGATACAAATAAAGGCCGGCGACGGTGGGCGCGGCATGGCTTCGTTTCGCCGCGAAAAGTACGTGCCCGAAGGCGGGCCGGACGGCGGCGACGGCGGGCGCGGCGGCAGCATCATCGCGATCGCCGACCGCAACATCAATACCCTGATCGACTACCGCTACGCGCGCATCCATAAAGCCAAGAACGGCGAGCCGGGGCGCGGGGCGGATCAGTATGGCCGCGGCGCCGATGACATCGTGCTGCGCATGCCGGTGGGCACGGTGATCTCCGAACTTGAATCCGGCGTCATCGTCGCCGACCTGGCAAAAGACGGCGAAACGGTGGTATTGGCCAAGGGCGGCCAGGGCGGCCTGGGCAACATCCACTTCAAGTCTTCCACCAACCGCGCGCCGCGCCAGTACACGCTCGGCGAAGAGGGCGAGGAAAAGGAACTCAAGCTGGAGTTGAAGGTGCTGGCCGACGTCGGCCTGCTGGGCATGCCGAACGCCGGCAAGTCGACTTTCATCCGTTCGGTCTCGAATGCGCGGCCCAAGGTGGCGGACTATCCTTTCACCACCCTGCACCCCAACCTCGGCATGGTGCGCGCCACCGATTCGGTGGACTTCGTGATTGCCGACGTGCCGGGGCTGATCGAGGGCGCCGCCGACGGCGCGGGCCTGGGCGTGCAGTTCCTCAAGCACTTGCAGCGCACGCGCCTGCTGCTGCACCTGGTGGATATCGCCCCTTTCAACGAGGCGGTGGACCCGGTGAAGGAAGCGCGCGCGATCATCGCCGAGCTGAAAAAATACGACGCCGAGCTGTACGCCAAGCCGCGCTGGCTGGTGCTCAACAAGCTGGACCTGATCGAAGACGAAGCCGAGCGCAAGAAGCGCGTCGCCGATATCGTGCGCCGCCTGCGCTTCAAGGGGCCGGTGTATTCGATCTCGGCGATCAAGGGCGACGGCACGCGCGAGCTGGTGCGCGAGGTCGGCGAGTATCTCGAGACGGTCAAGCTGGCCGAAGAAGGCGGGTCGGACGAGACCGGCGCGTCGAAGGAACACGAAGCGAAAGTGCCTCAGGCGAAGGTGCCTCAGGCGAAGGAACCCCTGACGAATGCGCAGCGGGTGAAGGAACACCTGGAAAAGGGAAGCAGGAAATCATGAGTTCGGTCGTCGCCGGCGCCAAACGTCTGGTGGTGAAGGTCGGCTCCTCGCTGGTCACCAACGATGGCAAGGGGCTGGACGCCCAAGCCATCGCGCTGTGGGCAGGGCAGATCGCCGCGCTGCGCGCGCAAGGCAAGGAAGTGGTGATGGTTTCCTCCGGCGCGATTGCCGAAGGCATGAAGCGCCTGAAGTGGAGCAAGCGCCCGAAGGCGATTCCGGAATTGCAGGCCGCCGCGGCGGTGGGCCAGATGGGGCTGGCGCAGGTGTACGAGACCTGCTTCCGCGAGCACGGCATCGACACCGCCCAGGTGCTTTTGACCCACGACGACCTGGCCGACCGCAAGCGCTATCTCAACGCGCGCTCGACACTGGTCACGCTGCTTGAGCTGGGTGTGGTGCCGGTGATCAACGAGAACGATACCGTGGTCACCGACGAGATCAAGTTCGGCGATAACGACACCCTGGGTTCGCTGGTGGCGAACCTGATCGAAGCCGATGCGCTGATCATCCTTACCGACCAGCAAGGGCTTTTCACCGCCGACCCGCGCAAGGACCCGGCCGCCACCCTGGTGCGCAACGGCCGCGCCGGCGACGAGGGCCTGGAAAACATGGCCGGCAGCACCGGGGGCGGCCTCGGCAAGGGCGGCATGCTGACCAAGATTCTCGCCGCCAAGCGTGCGGCGAAGAGCGGCGCGCATACGGTGATCGCTTCCGGGCGCGAGGCGGACGTGCTGGTGCGCCTGGCGCAGGGCGAAGCCATCGGCACCGAACTGGCCGCCGACACGCCGCGCATCAACGCGCGCAAGGCCTGGCTTTCCGACCATTTGCAGGTGCGCGGCTCGGTGACGCTGGATGCGGGCGCGACGCGCGCGCTCACCAGGGACGGCAAGAGCCTGCTGCCGATCGGGGTGACGCAGGTGTCAGGCGAATTCGAGCGCGGCGAGGTGGTGGCGATCCGTGCGCCCGAGGGCCGCGAGATCGCGCGCGGGTTGGTGAACTACTCTTCCACCGAGGCGCGCCTGATCATGCGCAAGCCTTCGGCCGAGATCGAAGGCATTCTCGGCTTCGTCATCGAAGCCGAGCTGGTGCATCGCGACAACATGGTGCTGGCCGGCTAGGCCCAGCCCGGCTCAATCGAGGTGGATGTTCTTCGCCTTGATCAGCGCGCCCCACTTGGCGGTTTCCTGCTTGATCATCTCGCTCATCTCGGCGGGGCTATTGGCCACCGGGATGTAGGAAAGGTCGAGCAGGCGCTTGTTGAACGCGGGGTCGTGGATCACCTTGGCGAATTCGGCGTTCAGGCGGTCGACCATTTCCTTCGAGGCGCCGCCCGGCAGCCAGATCGCCTGCCAGCCGCTCACTTCATAGCCATGCAGGGTCTCGCCCACCGTCGGCACATTGGGTAACGATGGCAGGCGCTTGGCCGAGGCCACGGCAATCGCTTTCACGCGCCCGTCTTTCACCAGGGGCACGGCGGAGCCGTTGGGCTCCAGCGCGAGCTGGATCTGCCCGGCCATCAGGTCGCTGGTGGCGCGGCCCTTGTAGGGCACGTGCAGGAGTTCGATGCCGGCCTGCTGCGCCAGCAGTTCGCCGCCGAGGTGGGTGGCGGTGCCGGCGCCGATCGAGCCGTAGGCCACCTTGCCGGGGTGCGCCTTGGCATAGGCGACGAGCTCGGCTATGTTGTTGAACGGCGCGTTGTTGTTGGCCAGCCAGACATAGGGGCCGTAGGCCAGCACGATGACGGGCGTCAGGTCCTTGTTCGGGTCGTAGGGCAGCTTGGCATAGAGGTGCGGGAGGGTCGTCACCAGCTGGTTGAAGCCGAACATGATGGTGTAGCCGTCCGCCGGGGACTTGGCCGCCTTTTCGGTGCCGACGATGCCTGCGGCGCCGGTGACGTTTTCCACGATGAAGGACTGGTGCAGGTTGTCCGACAGCTTTTGCGAGTACAGGCGCGCCATCACGTCGGGCGCGCCGCCGGGCGCGCTGGGGACGATCACGTGTACCGGGCGGCTGGGCCAGGCCTGCGCGTGGGCGCCGGTGCACAGGGCGGCCAGGCACAGGGCGGCCGCGTGGTTGAACAGTGTTCGCATCATGGACAGGATTCCTCTCGTGGAGTTTGCCGGGCATTGTCGTTGGCCATTCCCCTCGCGGCAATGCGGCGTGCGTGCTTGGCCGCATAAGAAAGTGCGATAAGACCAATTGCACCAGAGCCGCGCTTGCCGCCGGTGTGCCGGGGTAACATGAGACAAACGCCGTGCTGCATGAACGAGCGGCGGCGACCACGACAAACGGAGACAGACATGCGCACCCTGCTGCAAGGCGGCCAGGTATGGACGGCCGGTGAACGCGCGCCTTATCGGGCTGACGTGCTGGTGGAGAATCAGCGCATTGCCAAGATCCTTCGCGGCGGCGGCAAAGTCGATGACGCGCAGACGCGCGACTGCACCGGCTGCACGCTGATCCCCGGGCTGATCGACGGCCACAGCCATCTCTCGTTTGCCGAACCGGCGAACTTCGCCGACCACGGCAACATCCCGCCCGAAGAGCACGTGCTGATCACCATGCGCCATGCGCGCATCGTGCTGGAGGCGGGCTTCACCAGCGTGCTGTCGGCGGGCGCCGCCAAGCCGCGGCTGGACGTGGTGATCCGCAACGCCATCAACGCCGGGCAGATTCCCGGCCCGCGCATGCTGGCGGCCAGCCCCGAGCTCACCAACACCGGCAACCTGGGAGATGAGCGCATGATGCACATCTACCGCGAGTCGGTCGGCATGATCGTTGACGGCGAGCTGGAGATGCTCAAGGCCTGCCGCCTGCTGATCCGCGAGGGCGTGGACACGCTCAAGCTCAATGTCTCGGGCAATCACACGGTCAAGGGTTCGCGCCAGGACCAGACCATCATGACCGAGATCGAACTGGCCACCGCCGCCCGCACGGCGCATGCGCACGGCAAGCGCCTGGCGGTGCATACGCGGGCGGCGGAATCGATCTTGCTGGCACTCAAGTACCAGGCCGACATCCTGTATCACCTGGAGTTCGCCGATGCGCGCGCCATCGATGCGCTGGAGGAACAGAAGGAGCGCATTTTCGTCGCGCCGGCCTTCGGCCTGCTACACAACACCATCTTCGAAGCCGAACCCTGGGGCATCACGCGCGCCAAGGCGGAAGCGGCGGGCATGATGCAGCAGTTCGAGGGCGTGCTGGCGGTGTATCCGGAATTGAAGCGGCGCGGCGTGCGCGTGCTGGTGGGCGGCGACTATGGCTTTCCCTGGACACCGCACGGCACCAACGCGCGCGACCTGGAGCATTTCGTCAAGTTCTTCGGCTATACGCCGGTGGAAGCGCTGACCGCGGCGACCAAGACAGGCGCGGCGGCGATGATGATGGAAGGCCAGACGGGGGAAATCCGCGAGGGCTTTTACGCCGACATCGTGGCGGTCGAGGGCGACCCAACGCAGGACGTGCGCCTGCTGCAGGACAAGAAGAAGCTGAAGCTGGTGATGAAGGACGGCCGCGATCATACGGCTGCTGCTTGACCGGCGACTGACACTGCCAACCGACAGTTGAAGGCGGGCCGCGCCGCGAGGCCTGACGCGAAGGCGCGTTGCGCCGGCAGCAGCGAGGCGCCGCGGCGCCCTTAGAACAAAGCGCCCTGCCCGGCCGGCGTGCCGATGCGCACGCCTTCGAGTTCGAGCAACTTGAGCTTGGTGTCGGCGCCGCCCGGTGCGGAAAAACCGCCGAGCTTGCCGCCGCTGGCGACGATGCGGTGGCAAGGGACGATGATGGCGGTGGGATTGCGCGATAGTGCGTGACCGACGTCGCGCGCGCCGTTTTGCAGGCCGATGCGTTCGGCCAGTTCGCCGTAGCTGATGGCCGCGCCCCAGGGAATGTCGCGCGCGGCGACGTAGACCTGGCGCTCCAGTGCGTCGGCCTCGGCCATGTCGACCTCGACCCAGCCGAAATCGGCAGCCTCGCCGCGCATGTAGGCCTGCAGCAGCGCAATCACCCGCGTGATCGTGGGTGTGGGCGCGTGTTCGCGAAAATTCGGGTGCCGTGCCAGGCGCAAGCGCGTGTCGCGCGCTTCGGCAGCCGGTAGCTGCACGCGGGCCACGCCGGCGTCGTTCCAGGCCAGGCCGCAGGCGCCGAGGGCGGTGTCGAACATCGCGTAATGCATGGCGTTATTTTATTCCGTGACGGCGTTGGCGGGCAGGCAGGCCTCTTACGCCTGGTGGTAGTGGACTTCGAAGCGGTAGCCGTCGGGGTCGATGTCGAAGGCAGCGTAATAGCCCGGGCCATAGTCCTGGCGCAAGCATGGCTTGCCATTGTCGTTCCTGCCTTCAGCCAGGGCCGCTGTGTGAAAGGCATCGACCGCGCGGTGGCCCGCCGCTTCCAGGCAGAAATGCAGGCCGGCGTCGGCGCGGCCACCGGCTTCTGCACCGCAGCCAGAGCGCCGGCTGGTGGCATCCATAGGCAAGCGCCCGCGCACCGCTGCTCAGGCAGGTGCGACCCAGCGGTACCAGGGTGGCGTCGTAAAAGCGCTTGGCGCGCGCCAAGTCACTGACGCCGATCGAAATGTGATCGACATGGGAATCTTCTTTTAAGACAAAGTGTTATGAAATGAAGAAAGGCGCTACGGCGTTCGGGCGGCCGGTCTTGTAGCTTCAACCACAGATCTTATATAACTACTTAACCAGTTATATAGATACACGTTATTGCGGCCACCGGGAAATGTCAACCGGGCTACCGGTTATAATTCCTGCTCATGTCGCCTTCCTCCGCCCCTCCCTCCTCCACCCTGATCCAGGCGCCGCGCGGAGATTTGTGCCTGGATTTCGTCAACACCTTATATTGGCGCGGCAGCCCGACCACCACCGAGAGCCTGAATACACCGGGGCAATTGCTGGCGTGGATAGCCGCGCAGGTGGGCTATCCCGGGGAGGCGCTGCGGCCGATCGAAGCCTGGGCGCGCGAAGCGCCGCGGGAGGCGCAGCACCTGTTTGAGCTGGCGCTCGCCATGCGTGAGGCGCTGTACCGGATTTTCCGCGCGGTGGCAGGCGGCGCGGCGGTGGCGGCGCCGGATTTGGCGGCGCTGAACTTTGCCCTGGCGGAAGCGCCACGGCGCGGCGAACTGGTGCAGAGCGAAGCGGGGTTTTTGTGGCGCAGCACGGTTCTTAAGGTTAGCGTGCCCTCGCTACTGGCACCGGTCTTATGGTCGGCGGCGGATCTGCTGACGCACGCGGCGCCGCAGCGCATCCGCCAGTGCGCCAACCCGAAGTGCCTGTGGCTGTTCGTCGATGCCAGCAAGGGCGGGACACGGCGCTGGTGCGACATGAACGCCTGCGGCAACCGCGCCAAGGCGCAGCGCCATTACCACAAGAGCAAGCAGGGATAGGGCCACGCGAAAGCGCGGGCCGGGGCCAAAGCGGCGGCCCGCCGCTTTATTTCAGCGTGCGCAACAGGCGCCGCGTCAGGCGAAACCAGGCGGGCAGCAGCCCGAAGAAGGTCAGCAGGCAGATCCACTGTTCGGCGGTCATCACGCGGAAGTAGATCCAGGCGCGCGGGTGCATCATCTCGGTCAGAAACGGCGGGCCGAAGGGGGGGCGGAAAAAATCGGTCAGTACACGCAGGCCGCAATAGCCTGCAATGAACAGCATGGCGCGTTCGCCGGGCAGGAACATGCTGCGGTCCATCCGATTGCAGACCCAGGCGGCGCAAAACAGGTAAGCGGCTTCGTAGAGCATCACCGGATGGCGCGGGATGCCGTCGCCGAAATCCAGCGCCCACGGCACGTTGGCATAGACACCAAAGCCGGGTTCGGACAGCGCCCAGAAGACGGCCCCGCAATCAAGGATCGCCAGCGCGAGCGCGGCCGGGATCACCAGCTGATCGAGGTCAAAGGCCGGCCCGGAAGGCGGTGCGCTTTCCTGCAAGTGGCGGGCGCGCTCGCGCAAGGTGCGCCTGCGTACCCAGCGCAGCGCGAACACGCCGCCCAGCACCGCGCCCGGCGCGGCGCCGGCGCCGGCCCAGAGCAGCAGGGAGCGCGTATCGCCGATCAGCGCATACAGCGCGACGACCGGGTAGGTGAGCGCATAGACCAGCTTGGCGCCGAGCAGCATTCCCAGCAACATGGCTGCACCCTGCCGGCGCGCATCGGCCGGGGCCGGACGCCAGTTCATCGCCAGCCGGCGCAGGAATACCGCCAGCGCGAGTGCCCAGAACAGGAATTTGAACAACAACACAGGCACGGCGGGCACGGTCATGAAACAATTGTATTCGATAGGGCCGCGCTTCCCGCAGCCCCGCACTCTTATCTTCAACCCATGCGCCGCCCGATTGCCCACATGCCGCCACGAACGTTTTTTCTTCTGCCCGGCCTCGCGCTGGCACTTGCGGCCACTACCTCCGCGGGCGCCGCGCCACCGCCTTTGCGCAGCGGTGAATGGCAGGTACTGAGCAATACGGTGGGGCAGCCCGCAGTGGCTTATCGCCTGTGCATGAAAACCGGCGGGCCGGATGATCTGAAGCTGCTGCTGCCGCGGGTGCAGGCATCGGCGGCATGCCCGGCGCCGGCGTTGCGCGAAGAGGGCGATGCCTTCACATGGGAACTTGCCTGCCCGGCGGCGGGCCTGTCGGTGCACGCGCGCTACGCCGTGCAGCCGGCGCAGGTGCAGGGGAAGGTGGAGATCGTCTCGGGCAACCCGCCGCAGCGGCGGATGGATGAAATCACCGCCAACTACGTCGGCGCCTGCGCGGCGCGCTAAAGGCGCGCTCAGTTGGGTACCGTGTACTCCTGGTAGCTGCCGCCGCGATTGATGTTGGCGCGGATATCGCTCACCGGCAACAGCACGTTGTCGCGGCAAAACACGTCGCGCCAGAACTCGAAGTAATAGCTGTTGGCGCCCGCGGTTCGCACCGGCAGCCAGTCGCTGGTGCGCGCCGGCGACCAGGTGCCGTCATGCCTGCCGTAGGCCAGTACGTGGCGATCGCCGCCGCAACGCATGACTTCGAAGGTGACATTTTCGGCGCCGCTGGGGCTACGCACCAGCAGGGTGTAGGCAACGGACTGGTTTGCGCCGGTCTTCAAGCTGGTGCCGTCGATGTAGACCTCGTTGTTGGTCCCCGTCATCGGATAGCGCAGCAGGTCTGTTTTTTTCGGCGGCGGGGGCAGCGGGAAATCCGTATCGGGCTTCAGCTCGTCTTCGTCGTATTTCGGCGCCTGAAGGTCCTGGGCCAGCACGGCGGCGCTGGCGAGCACGCACAAACCCGCCAGCAGGCGGCGGGTGAGGGATTGCAGTTTCATGATGGGGATTCGGAGCGGAAGGGCTGGCGCATTCTACGCCTGCGCCGGGCACGCCGCCGGCGCGCGATTCAGGCGAGGTCCTTGAGCAGTGAAGCCAGGGTCTCGGGCGGCAGCTCGTTGATCTGCGCCAGGTATTCCGGGTGGTCGCAGCCGACTTTCATCTGCGCGCCGCCCTTGAGCAGCGCCTTCATCGCGTCGTTCAATTCGAAGCGCAGGAAATGCACGGCGGCGGTCTTTTCGTCGTTGCTGCGCTCCAGGTCTTCGTCGGCAATCGCGTAGACGCGCTTCTCGCCCTCGACCTCGACGAACATGCGGTCCTCGATGCCCTTCAACTTGGCGAGCGCGCGCTGGCGTTCGGGCACGGTGACGTACTCGATCATCATGGTCGCCTTGAAGTTGGAGCCGTCGGGGACCAGCGGGTTGTAGGCGGACAGTTCGTCCTCGATGCCTTCCTCCTCGAAGATCTTTTCGATGCGCAGCATCTCCTGCACCTGGTAGCGCATGGTGAGCTCGTCTTCGAAGATCAGCGTGACGTGATCACCGACGCGGACGATGCGGTTCTGCTTGTGCGCCAGCACCTCGGCGCGGAATTCCTTGCGCTTCCTGGCGTAGGCCTCCAGGGTCATCAGGCTGTCGCGGGTAATGGCAGGCATTCTTGACTCCGATACTTTAGGGGGCGACTAGAGGCCGTAGGCGATGCGCAGCAGCGACAGCGGATGTTCGAGTTGCGGCGGCGCGGCGCCTTCCGCGGCGGACGCGGCGATGCCTTCCTCGATGTGATGGCCGGCGAGCTGGCAGTCGGAGCTGATGTATTTCGGCTTGGCATCGGCCATCGCCTTGAACACCGGGCGGCCGATCTTCAGCGCCTGGGCGTGGAATTCCTTTTTCACGCCCCAGGTGCCGGAGTGGCCCGAGCAGCGCTCGACGGTCGTCACCTTGGTTTCGGGAATCAGCGCCAGGGTCTCGGCCGTTTTCTTGCCGACGTTCTGCACCCGCGAGTGACAGGGGATGTGGTAGCTGATCGAACCCAGCGGCTGTTTGAAATCGGTTTTCAGCAAACCGTCCTTGTTGCGCGCGATGAAGTATTCGAAGGGGTCGAACATCGCCGCTTTCACCGCCTGCACCTCTTCATCGTCAGGGAACATCAGCGGCAGTTCCTGCTTGAACATCAGGGTGCAGGAGGGAGTCGGCGTGACGATGGCGTAGCCCGCGCGCGCCAGCTTGACCAGTGCCGGGATGTTCTTGTTCTTCAGTTTCTCCACCGCTTCAAGATCACCCGCTTCGAGCTTCGGCATGCCGCAGCAGGCTTCCTTCTCGGCCAAGGTCCAGGCGATGCCGTTGTGCTCCAGCACCTTGACCAGATCCTGGCCGATGCCGGGCTCGTTGTAGTTGATATAGCAAGTGGAAAAAATCGCCACCTTGCCGGGCGTGCGCTCGCCGTTTTTCACCTCGCCAGCACCGCCCTGCTTCGGGCCGGAGCGGAATTTTTTCGCCGCGAATGCGGGCACCCAGGCCTGGTCGTCGACGCCAAGGGTCATCTCCATCATTTCGCGCGCCAGCTTGGTGCGGTTCACCGCGTTCACCACCTGGGTGACGATGGGAATGCCGGCAAACTGGCCCATCTTGTCGGTCGCCGACAGGAGCGCATCACGTGCCGGGTTCAGCCCTTTCTTGTGCTTGACCGCTTTGGCGCGCAGCATCAGGTGCGGGAAGTCGAGGTTCCACGGATGCGGCGGCACATAGGGGCACTTGGTCATGTAGCAGACGTCGCACAGGTAGCACTGGTCCACCACCTTCCAGTAATCCTCATGCGCGACGCCATCGACTTCCATGGTCGAGCTTTCGTCGACCAGGTCGAACAGGGTGGGAAACGAGCCGCACAGGCTGACGCAGCGGCGGCAGCCGTGACAGATGTCGAACACCCGCTCCATTTCCTTGAACAGGGAGGCGTCGTCGTAGAACTCCGGATTTTTCCAGTCCAGCGGATGCCGGGTGGGCGCTTCGAGATTGCCTTCGCGATTCGTCGACATGGCTTGAGGGGATTCTGGCGAGTTGACCGGCGGAGAAGGAATGCGGGCCGCGTGCAAACGACGCTGGCCAAATGAAGCGGGGGTGCCCACGCGCACGCAGCACCCCCTGAATTTTGTCCCCGATATAAAGCGGGAAATAGTTCTTATTGGTCATCCCCGCGAAAGCGGGAATCCAGGAATGCCGGAGGTACGCGCTGGATTCCCGCTTTCGCGGGAATGGCATGAGCTTCTGTAAACGAACCGGGCCTGGTGTGAAGCGTCACGCCCGGCACCCGGCCTTAATCGACCAGGCCGTCCAGCGCCTTCTGGAAGCGGTTGGCGTGCGAGCGCTCGGCCTTGGCCAGGGTCTCGAACCAGTCGGCGATTTCGGAGAAGCCTTCTTCGCGCGCGCTCTTGGCCATGCCCGGGTACATGTCGGTGTACTCGTGGGTTTCGCCGGCGACAGCCGACTTCAGGTTGTCGCGCGAGGCGCCGATCGGCAGGCCGGTGGCGGGGTCGCCCACGGTCTCCAGGTATTCCAGGTGGCCGTGCGCATGGCCGGTCTCACCTTCCGCGGTGGAGCGGAACAGGGCGGCCAGGTCGTTCTGGCCCTCAATGTCGGCCTTGTTTGCGAAATAAAGGTAGCGGCGGTTGGCCTGCGATTCGCCGGCGAACGCGGCCTTCAGGTTGTCTTCGGTTTTGGTGCCTTTGAGTCCCATGACTGTCTCTCCGTTACATGTGGTTGTCAGCGCGGCAGTAACTTTCCCAGAGTGAAAGCGAAGAGGGGCCGCCGCATCATTCCCCTGTCCGGGCAGGCGCCCTTGGACGGTGAATTCTCAAATTTTAACCATCCTGCCGCCGCGCACCCAATCGTTTCTGCCAATCGGCACGATAGGCGCGCTTTATTTCGGCGGCATGTCCTCGCCCGGCCCGGGTCCGCCGACGGTGATGACGACCTCGCGGGTGACGGTAACCACCGTGGTGGTGGTGATCATCACCGGCGTTTCCTCGTCGCCTGGCTCGCAGGGGTCGCAGGGCATGGGCTCGCCTTCAACCCGCGGGCGATGGCGCAAGTAGCGCGCCTCGGCCTTGCGCGAAAACAACAGGCGCGACAACTCGTTCAGCGCCTGGCTGTAGACCTCGCGCTTGAATTCAATAACGGCGTCGAGCGGCACCCAGTAATCGTGCCAGCGCCAGGCGTCGAACTCCGGATGATCGGAGGCGCGCAGGCGCACATCGCAATCGCGGCCCACCAGGCGCACCAGGAACCAGATCTGTTTCTGGCCGCGATAGTGCCCGCGGATGTCGCGTTTGATCCACTCGCGCGGCACGTCATAGCGCAACCACTCGCGCGTGCGCCCGATGATGCGCACGTGCTCTTCCTTCAGGCCCGTCTCTTCATAAAGCTCGCGGAACATCGCCTGCTCGGGCGTCTCGCCGTACTTGATGCCGCCCTGCGGAAATTGCCATGAATGTTCCTTGATGCGCTTGCCCCAGAAGACCTCGTTCCTGTGGTTGACGATGATGATGCCGACGTTGGGCCGGTAACCGTCCCTGTCCAGCATGCTGACACCTGCAATCCTTTAAAATTGAGACCATTATAGGCTCAAAAATTCACGAAAGAAAAGCACTCCCATGCGCGCTTCCAAGTTCTACATCGCCACCATCAAGGAGGCCCCGAACGACGCCGAAATCGTCAGCCACAAGCTGATGATGCGGGCCGGTTTGATCAAGCGGCTGGCCGGCGGGATCTACACCCTGATGCCGATGGGCCTGAGAGTGGTGCGCAAGGTGGAAAACATCGTGCGCGAGGAGATGAATCGCGCCGGCGCCGTGGAATTGGTGATGCCGGTGGTACAACCCGCCGAGCTCTGGCAGGAATCCGGCCGCTGGCAGCAATACGGCGCCGAACTGCTGCGCTTCAAGGACCGCCACGACCGCGATTTCGTGTTCCAGCCGACCTCTGAAGAAGTGATTACTGATATTGCCCGCAACGAGCTGAAAAGCTACCGCCAGCTGCCGAAGAATTTCTACCAGGTGCAGACCAAGTTTCGCGACGAGCGCCGCCCCCGTTTCGGCGTGATGCGCGGCCGCGAATTCGTGATGAAGGACGCCTATTCCTTCCACGCCGATTTCGACGGCCTGAAGGCCGAGTACGAAAACATGTTCGGCGCCTACACCCGCATCTTCAACCGCCTGGGCCTGAAATTCCGCTCGGTG
Source organism: Burkholderiales bacterium (assembly GCA_036498945.1). Lineage (GTDB taxonomy): Bacteria > Pseudomonadota > Gammaproteobacteria > Burkholderiales > JAEUOS01 > JAQGMJ01. The sequence continues at coordinate 19,069 of DASYEQ010000126.1, forward strand.
GCGGCCGATACCGGCTCGATCGGCGGCACCGGCTCGCATGAATTCCACGTACTGGCCGACTCGGGTGAAGACGCCCTGGCCTTCGCGCCCGCCTCCGACTACGCCGCCAACGTCGAACTGGCCGAAGCACTCGCCCCCGCCACTTCGCGCGGCACGCCCGCCGGCGGCATGCAGAAGGTGCCGACGCCGAACAAGAAGACCTGCGAGGAAGTGGTCGAGCAACTGGAAATGCCGCTGACCCGCTCGGTCAAGGCCATCGCCCTGATGCACGAGCCGGGTAACGAAACTGCGGACAAAGCCGCGCCCAAGCGCTTTTTCATGCTGCTGTTGCGCGGCGACCATGCGCTCAACGAGATCAAGGCCGGCAAGGTCGAGGGCTTGTCGCCCTTCCGCTTCGCCTCCGAGGCCGAGATCCGCGACTACGTCGGCTGCGAACCCGGCTACATCGGCCCGGTGGGCCTGGACCCGAAGCGCGTCACCATCGTGGCTGACCGCAGCGTTGCCGTGATGAACGACTTCGTCTGCGGCGCGAACGACGCCGGCTACCACCTGGTGAACGTCAACTGGGGCCGCGACCTGCCCGAGCCCGCCGTGGTGGCGGACATCCGCAACGTCATCAAGGGCGACCCGTCGCCCGACGGCAAGGGCGAGCTCGACATCTGCCGCGGCATCGAAGTCGGCCACATCTTCCAGTTGCGCACCAAATATTCCAAGGCGCTGGACGCCAAGGTGATCGGCGTCGACGGCAAGCCTACCTTGATGGAAATGGGCTGCTACGGCATCGGCATCACCCGCATCGTCGGCGCCGCCATCGAGCAGGGCAACGACGAGCGCGGCATCGTCTTCCCGGCAGCCATCGCCCCCTTCGAAGTGGCGATCTGCCCGATCGGCATCAAGAAGTCCGACGCCGTGCGCGAAGCGGCCGAGAAGCTCTACGCCGAATTGACCGCCGCCGGCATCGACGTGCTGCTGGATGACCGCGACGAGCGCCCCGGCGTGATGTTCGCCGACATGGAACTGATCGGCATTCCGCACCGCCTGACCATCGGCGACCGCGGCCTGAAGGAAGGCAAGATCGAGTACCAGGCGCGCACCGACGCCGGCGCTACCGCGATCGCCCCCACCGAGGCGCTGGCGCTGATCCAGTCCAAATTGAAATCCTGATCGGCACCATGCCCGCCGACCAAGGAGAAAATTTGGGGTCGCCGTGTGCTGCACTGAGCAATTTTTGCCGTTCAAAATTGTCCTCTGACCCCAATTTTTCGGCGCCACAACGAAGCCGCCGTCACGCACGCGCGGCATTCGTGGCCGGCGCCCTCGCCCTCGCCTGCCTCACCCTCCCCTCCACATCCTTCGCCGGCGCCCAACAATACGAACCCCTCGCCGACGCCGTCCGCAGCGCCCTCACGCTGGCCGCCCGCGCCGACCGCACCCCGCCCGAGCCGATCTTCCGCACCGCACTGGAAAAAGTCCATTGGCTCACCGCCATGGACGAGCGCCTGCCCCTGCGCAACAAGCCCGACTACCAGAGCCGCGTCGAATTCCTCAAGACCGTGCACTACGAAGCCACCCGCGCGGGCCTCGACCCGCAGATGGTGCTCGGCCTGATCCAGGTCGAAAGCGGCTTCAAGAAATACGCCGTCAGCAGTGCCGGCGCGCGCGGCTACATGCAGATCATGCCCTTCTGGTCCGACCTGATCGGCGACGGTAAGGCACGCGAACTGTTCGAGATGCGCATCAACATCCGCATGGGGTGCGTGATTCTGCGCCACTACCTCGACATCGAAAACGGTGATCTCTACATGGCGCTCGGCCGCTACAACGGCAGCCGCGGCAAGCCCGAATACCCCAATGCCGTGATGGGCGCGTGGAAAAAAAACTGGGCCTGGGCCCCCGAGAAGCTGCCGCCACCGGCCCCGCCCGCGCCCGACAAAAAGGCCCCTGCCGCCGCACCCGCCCCGGCCAAACGCTAACCCGCCAGGCACGGCGCCCCCTCGCGCTGCGCAACCGGAAGTTCGCGACCACCCAATAAAACCCCAGGTTTTTCAGCAATTCCGCGCCCCTCCAACGCAGGAAATTGGGGGCGGACCACTTTTGCGAACGCCTCACTCGCAAAAGTGCTCTGACCCCGAATTTCCGGCCCACGAAGCACCCCAGCCTCGCGCCCCTCACCATCACCACCCAACAAACCCCCCTCTTTTTCCGCAATCCGCGCCGCCGCCAACGCGACCTCGTCCACCCCACCTGACAAAACCCGAGACTTTTTCGCGTTTTCCGCTTCCCGCTCCCGCTCTTCCTCATCCGCGATCGCCTCGATCTCTTCCAGGCTCATCAGATTCCCTTCACGCTCCAGCCTCGCCCAATATTTCTCATTGAGCTGTTCCAGCTTTTCATATGCCTTTTCCAGCGCGCGCAGCGCACGGTGTCGGTCCGGCTGCTTCACATAGATGGTCGGGCCGTTCTTGCGCATCACCGTCCTGACGTCCAGTACCGCGCGCGTTTCTTCATCCAGGTCTTCGAGGGGCCGCGGTGTCCATCCGTCCACCAGCTTCGCCGGATCGAAAAACGCGGCGCGCACGCGCTGCTTC
>DASYEQ010000127.1:0-3265 GCA_036498945.1 Burkholderiales bacterium
GAAGCGCCGCGCGAGTGGTCTACCCTGGTGAAGCCGCCGCAGCCGATCCCGCCGGAAATCGCGGCGCTTACCGGCATCACCAACGACATGGTGCGCGACGCCCCCAGTTTCGCCCAGGTGGCGGAGCAACTGGCCGAACTGCTCGAAGGCGCCGTGCTGGTAGCGCACAACGCGCGCTTTGACTACGCCTTTCTCAAGCAGGCGTACGCGCGCGAAGGCTATGCGTTTTTCGTGCCGACCTTGTGCACCGCGCGCCTGGCGCGCGAACTGGAGCCGGACCTGGAACACGCCGGGCTGGACGCGCTTTCCGAACGCTATCGCCTCGGCAACGCCGACCGCCACCGCGCGCTGGGCGACGCGCGGCTGACGCATGCGCTGGCGCAGGCGATGGCGGCGCAATTCGAGGCGGAGGAGGTGACGGCCGCCGTCAAGCGCGTGCTGCGCCGGCCCTCCCTGCCCAAGCACCTGCCGGTCGATACCCTGGTGAACATTCCCGACGGGCCCGGCGTCTACCTGTTCTACGGCCTGAACGAGCATCCCCTCTACATCGGCAAGGCGAAAAGCCTGCGCGAACGCGTCGGCGGGCATTTCTCGGGCGACTGGATGAGCGAGCGTGGCGCGCGCCTTTCCGAAGAGTTGCGGCGCATCGAGTGGATCGAGACCGCCGGCGAGCTCTCCGCCCTGCTTCTCGAAGCCGAACTGGTGCGCGACCGCCTGCCTTCGCACAACGTGCTGCTGCGCCGGCGCACCGAGCCGGTGGCCATCGTGCTCAATCACGAAACGCGCAGCATCGAATACCGCAAGGCCTCCGGCCTGGCGCACACCGAGCTTGATGGCCTGCATGGCCCCTATTCCTCGCGCGCTTCGGCGCGGTCCACCCTCACCGCGCTGGCCGACGAATACCACCTGTGCCTCAAGACCCTGGGCCTGGAACGCAAGCGCAAGAACGAGGTGCCGCAGACCTCCTGCTTTGCCTGGCAGGTGAAGCGCTGCCTGGGCGCCTGCTGCGGCGAGGAAAGTATGGAAGCGCACTGGCTGCGCGTGGCCGAAGCGCTGGCGCCGTCGCGCCTGCCGCCCTGGCCGCATGAGGGGCCGGTGGAACTGATCGAGCGCGATCCGGCCACCGGGCGTGAGGCACGCTTCACCGTGGACCGCTGGTGCCTGGTTTCGCCCGCCGGCGCCGTGGCCGATTTCGACCGCGAGACCTTTCGCGTGCTTAGGCCCTACATCGAAGGCCGCAAGCGCAAGTCGCAGGTGATCGTGAACCGCCTGCAGGCCGCCTGACGCGCATTGCGTGCCGGCGCAGCGTGAAAATTTGTTGCATCACCCCGCTGTCACGGCGCGCGGCGCGCACAGCGTCTACACTAGCGGGTCATAACGCCCAAACTCTCCTCAAATGACCTCGAAACCCCTTCTGCTTGACGAGCTCAAGCACCCCCAGGTGAAAAGCCTGATCGCGTCCGGCATGGACATGGTGATCCTGCCGGTGGGCGCGGTGGAGCAGCACAGCCTGCACCTGCCGCTGAACGTCGACTGGCTGCTGGCGCAGGAAATCGCGCGCGGCGTCTCCGCCATCACCCAGGTACCGGTGCTGCCGGCGATCCCCTACGGCCACTCCTCCAACCATCGCGGCTTCCCCGGCACCTATTCGCTCAAGCCCGAGACCTTCCAGACCATCATCGAGGAAATGTGCGACTGGATGTACGCCGAAGGTTTCCGCCGCGTGCTGTTCCTCAACGGCAACCTGCCCAACCAGTTTCCCCTGCAAAGCGCGATTGCCAACAGCGGCGTCAAGCACGAGGGCCTGCGCCTGCGCGCCATGAGCTGGTGGGACATCACCCCCGAGATCCGCAACTGGTTCGCCACCGACGAGAGCTATGGCCGCTGCCACGCCAACGTCGCCGAGACCTCCCTCATGCTGCATCTGCGCCCGGACCTGGTCGACATGGACAAGACCTACCGCATGGTCGGCCAGGGCCTGCGCCCCTTCTTCCACTACCCGCATGCCGCCGTCTCCAAGGATGGCCACCAGGGCGACCCCAGCACCGCCAGCGCCGAGGCGGGCAAGCGCTTTTTCGAACTGGCCGTGAAGAGCCTCGCCGAGCAGGTGAAAGCCGCGCTCATCGAAACCGCACCGAAGTTCTAAACAGGGAGAAATCCATGGACAAACGCCGTTTCCTCGCCGCTCTCGCGCTTATCGCCGCCGCTGTCGCGCCGCAGGCGCAGGCACAGGACTACCCCAGCCACCCGATCAAGTTCGTCGTCAGCTACCCGCCCGGCGGCCCGGCCGACATCCTGGCGCGCGTGCTGGCGCAAAAGCTGACCGAAGGCCTGGGCCAGTCGGTGGTGATCGACAACCGGGGCGGCGCCAACGGCAACATCGGCGCCGAAATGGCGGCGAAGTCGCCGCCGGACGGCTACACCATCTTCATGATGACCTCCAGCCACGCCGCCAACATGACGCTCTATCCCAGGCCGGGCTACGACGTGATGAAGGACTTCGCGCACATCACCAATGTCGCTTCCTACCCCCTGCTGCTGGTGGTGCATCCCAGCGTGCAAGCGAAAAGCGTGAGTGAACTGGTGGCGCTGGCCAAGGCCAAGCCGGGCGCGCTCACCTTCGCCTCGGCCGGCAGCGGCGGCGGCGCGCATCTGGCGGGCGAGCTGTTCAAGACCATGGCGGGGGTGAACCTGGTGCACGTGCCCTACAAGGGCACCGGCCCGGCCCTGCTGGACGTGGTCGGCGGCCAGGTCAACCTGATGTTCGCCGGCGTCTCGGCGGCGATGCCGCACGTGAAGGCGGGCAAGCTGCGCCCTCTGGGCGTCTCCAGCCTGGCGCGCCTGAAGTCGGTGCCGGAGATTCCGACGATTTCCGAATCCGGCGTCAAGGGCTATGAAATCGCTTCCTGGCTGGGTGTCTCCGCTCCCGCCGGCACGCCGGCGCGCATCATCGACCGGCTGAACGCGGCCGTCGCCCATGCGGTGCAACAGCCGGACTTCGCCGAACGCCTGGCGGTCGACGGTGCCGACACGCAGATCACCAGCCCCGAAGTGTTCACTCGCTACGTCGGGGCCGAGGTGCGCAAGTGGGGCAAGCTGATCCGCGACGCCAACATCAAGGCCGACTAGCCGTGGTTGCGGGGCGCGGGGCCCGTGCCGCCTACGGCTTGCAGATTTCTTCGGAAGCGGCGAGCATGACCCTGCCGCTGACGAGCACGTACTGGTCCTTGGCGTTGCAGCGGTAGGTTTCCAGGATGCGGTCGTA
>DASYEQ010000128.1:0-26419 GCA_036498945.1 Burkholderiales bacterium
GGCCAGTCGCGCCAGGCGCTGCTGCTCGACCTCGAACTGACGCTCGGCATCGATTCGCCGCCGGAGCTTGCCCAGGCACGTCGCGCGCGCCAGATGGAACGCCTGGCCGACGCGATGAAAAACCGCGCCTCCGGCAAGAGCGCCGAGGAAATGTTCGACGCCCTGCTGGCCCTGCCCGCCGCGCATTCGGATGCCAGCGTGGTGCGCCTGACCGCCATCATCGCCCACCTCGACCGCGCCGCCGAGCGCAAGCGCGAGCGCTAGAACCCGCGCAGCGGAAGACCGTCGATCCAAAGCGACGCCTTCCGCCGGGCGGTCTCCCCGCCCCACGAATTTTTGCCGGTTTTTACTTTACAGTGGGTAGGGCGCGCTCTAGACTTCCGCGCGTCCAAACAAGCACAGGGTTGTTCCGTGGGTATAGTCAGTGACAGTTGCCGGCCGATGAACGGCCGCTCTCCCGCGTTTTAAGCCCCACGCTTTTTTCCGTGGCGGCCCGCCGGGAGGCGGGTCTCTCATTGTGAACCACCAGCCGGACTGTCGTCCGGCTTGAAGCAACCCACCCCACGCAACCATCTTGCGCTGCCAACCGCAGGGGCGTTCGATGCGTCTATTGTCCATTTTCCTTTGCGCCGGGGCCGCCTCATGAGCCGCGGCCGCCAGTTCTTTCCGCGCCAGGTAATCGAGGCCGGCGGCAACCGCTGGGACTGGGCGCTGCTGCCGCTGGTCCTTGCCCTGCTGGTGCTCCTGGCCTATGGTGCGCGCCAGATGAACCAGCCCTTCGAGATGGGCGAAGTGCTGCCGCTCACTCTCGACCCGCGCTACCTGCCCTACTACCTCCTGCGCACCACGCTGCGCATGTTCATCGCGCTGTTCGCCTCCATCATCTTTTCCTGCGCCTACGGCGCGCTGGCGGTGAAGTACCGCGTGGCCGAAAAGGTGCTGGTGCCGCTGCTCGACATCCTGCAATCGATTCCGGTGCTGGGCTTTCTCTCGATCACCGTCACCGGCTTCGTGGCGCTGTTCCCCGGCAACCTGCTGGGGGTGGAATGCGCGGCGATTTTCGCCATCTTCACCTCGCAGGCGTGGAACATGGCGTTCTCCGCCTACCAGGGCTTTCGCACCGTGCCGGTTGAGCTGGCGGAAGCCGCGCGGGTGTTCCAGCTATCCGGCTGGCAGCGCTTCTGGCGCCTGGAGCTGCCCTTTGCCCTGCCGGGGCTGCTCTGGAACATGATGATGTCGATGTCGGGCGGCTGGTTTTTCGTCGTCGCCTCCGAGGCGATTGCCGTCTCCAGCCACACGGTGAAGCTGCCGGGCATCGGTTCGTACATCGCGCTGGCGATCGAGCAGCGCAACCTGCATGCGATCGCCTGGGCGATTCTCGCCATGCTGATCGGCGTGATCCTCTACGACCAGCTGTTCTTCCGCCCCCTGCTGGGCTGGGCCGACAAGTTCCGCTTCGAGGAATCCGCCGGCGACAGCGCGCAGACCTCCTGGCTGCTGGCGCTTTTGCGCCGCACCGAGCTCACCCAGCGCATGGTGCACGGCTTCGTCTCGCGGCTGGAGCGCAGCTTCACCATCTTTCGCCGCACCTACGACGGCACCTCGGTGCGCGCCCAGCCCCGCGCCGCGACGAACGTCGCCGAGCGCGTGTGGGATGCGATCATCGCCGCCGCGGTGTTTTTCGCGCTGTGGACCCTGCTCAACTTCATTCACGCCGAAGTCGGCTGGGGCGAGGCCGGGCACGTGTTCGTCCTCGGCCTATATACGCTCACGCGCGTGGTGATCCTGATCTTCCTGGCCGCCCTGGTCTGGATTCCCCTGGGCGTGGCCATCGGCATGAACCCGCGCCTGGCCGGCCGGGTGCAGGCGGTCGCCCAGTTCTTCGCCGCCTTCCCCGCCAACCTGATGTTCCCGGTCGCCGTGCTGTTCATCGTGCGCTACAAGCTGAACCCCGACATCTGGCTCTCGCCGCTGATGATCCTCGGCACCCAGTGGTACCTGCTGTTCAACGTGGTCGCCGGCGCCTCCACCATTCCGACCGAGCTGCGCTACGCGGCGCAGAACTTCGGGCTTACCGGCGCGCTCAAATGGCGGCGCTACCTGCTGCCGGCGATCTTTCCCAGCTTCGTCACCGGGGCGATTACCGCCGCCGGCGGCTCGTGGAACGCGTCGATTGTCGCCGAGTACGTCACCTGGGGCGACACCACGCTGAAAGCGCATGGCCTGGGCAGCTACATCGCGGAGATGACCGCAAAGGGAGATTTTCCGCGCATCGCCTTGGGCATCGGCGTGATGTGCATCTTCGTCATGAGTTTCAACCATTTCGTCTGGCGGCGCCTGTACCGCATGGCGGAGAACCGCCTTCACTTTTAAGGACCGGACAAAAGTAAAAAACCTACTTTTGCCTGGTTTTGATCGGCACGAAAATCACCGGCCTCATTTGCGTAATGAGCGGATGATTTTCGCGAAGTAAAAGCTGCGAAAAGGCAAAGCATCGCCGAGCACGTCACATCGAGGAACACGCAATGAGCACTCCCGTCGTCGAACTCAAAGCCGTCGGCAAGACCTTCCAGGGCGTAAGCGGGCCGCCGCGCTCGGTGCTGGAATCGATCGACCTGACGCTCAAGGAAGGCGAGATCGTCGCCCTCCTCGGGCCTTCCGGCTGCGGCAAGTCGACCATCCTGCGCCTGATCGCGGGCCTGATCCCCGCCGACAGCGGGCAGGTGAGCTATCGCGGCAATCCGCTGTTCGGGCCGGCGCGCGGCATCTCGATGGTGTTCCAGTCGTTCGCCCTCTTCCCCTGGCTCACCGTGCAAAAGAACGTCGAGATCGGGCTGGAGGCGCGCGGCATGGCGCCGGAAGAGCGCGAGGAACGGGCGACGGCCGCCATCGAGATGATCGGCCTGTCCGGCTTCGAAGGCGCCCTGCCGCGTGAACTGTCAGGGGGCATGCGCCAGCGCGTCGGCATCGCCCGCGCGCTGGTGCTGGAGCCCGACGTGCTGCTGATGGACGAGGCCTTCTCCGCCTTGGACGTGCTCACCGGCGAGCGCCTGCGCGAAGACATCCTCGACCTCTGGCAAAGCGGCAAACTGCCCACCAAGGCGATGCTGGTGGTGTCGCACAACATCGAGGAAGCGGCGATGATGGCCGACCGCATCCTGGTGATGGCGGCCAACCCAGGGCGCGTGCGCAATGAACTGGCGATCACCCTCCCCCGCCCGCGCGTGGCCGAAAGCGCCGAGATCCGTGCCCTGATCGACAACGTCTACGGCCTGATGACCGGCGGCGAGCGCGGCGGGCGCCTGACGCCGCAGGAAACCAAGCTCAAGCTGGGCGACCGCCTGCCCGAGGCCGACGTCTCGCGCATCGAAGGCGTGCTCGAGCTGCTGGTCGATATCCCCTTCAGCGGCCGCGCCGACCTGCCCAAGCTGGCCGAGGCCACCGAGCTGGCGGATGCCGAATTCCTCGACGTTTCCAACGCCCTCACCCTGCTCGACCTCGCCCGCATCGACCAGGGCGACATCGCGATCACCCCGATAGGCGAGGAATACGCGCGCGCCGAGGGAGCACAGCGCCAGACCCTGTTCCGCCGCCAGGCCCTGGAACACGTGCCGCTGGTCGCCTACATCCGCCAGGGCCTGGAGCAGGACCCCTCCGGCGACCTGCCGCGCGGCCTGTTCCTGCGCCTGCTGCGCTACACCTTGAGCGAGCCGGATGCCGAAGCCGCGCTGCGCACCGCCATCGAATGGGGCCGCTACGCCAACCTGTTCGAATACGTGCTCAACAACGACGTCATCCACCTGCCGGAAGAGGAACGCGAACCCCTGCTCTAGCCTGCTGCGCCGGAGGCGGTTTTCTGAACCAAGCCGGCGCCGCATTGTCGGATTCCTGCGAGCTGTCACAACGACGCCGCGAATGCGAACCACAATGCGGCCAGCCCCGCGCTTACACGGGGCCTCCGCCCGCAAACTCAAAAGGAGAAGCGCATGGCCAAGAAACCTTCCAAAGCCGGCAAGAAATCCACGGCATCAACGGCTTCCAGCACCTCCACCGCCAGCCCCAAGCTGCACCAGCACGGCCACGAGATCCAGGCCTTCGGCCACCTGGTGCGCCTGCCCAACGCCCTCTCGGCCAAGGTATGCGCCGCCAGCGTCGAGCTGCTGAACCAGATACTGGCCGACACCATGACTATGCGCGACCTGTACAAGAAGCACCACTGGCAGGTCTCCGGCCCCACTTTCAACCAGCTGCACCTGCTGTACGACAAGCACTTCGAGGAACAGGTGGCGCTGGTCGACTTCATCGCCGAGCGCATCCAGGTGCTGGGCGGCCTGTCGATCGCCATGGGCGCGGACGTCGCCGAGACCACCATCATCCCGCGCCCGCCGAAAGGCCGCGAAGCCGCGCCGATGCAGATCTCGCGCCTCCTGGAAGCGCACGAGATGGTGATCCTGGAAGCGCGCTCGATGGCCAAGAAGGCCGACGACTCGGGCGACTACGGCACCAACGACATCCTGGTGTCCAACGTGCTGCGCACCAATGAACTGCAGGCGTGGTTCTTGTCGGAGCACCTGGTCAATACGTCGCTGACGCAGGCCTGATCACGCCGCAACCTTCTCCGCTGTCATCCCCGCGCAAGCGGGAATCCAGTTCCCCTTCAAGCTGATCCATCATTCGTGAATGACGAGCCTGGATTCCCGCTTGCGCGGGAATGACACCGAAGAGAAGGGCGGCCGCATCGCGTTGATGCAGCCTCGCCCAAGCCAACTCAATCCATCTGCAGATTGATGCGCTTGACCACCTCCGCCCAGCGCGCGGTTTCCTGGTTGAGGAAAACGCCGAAGTCTTCCGGCGTGGAGGCCACCGGTTCCAGCGCCTGGTCCAGCGTGGCGGCGCGGATCTTCGGGTCTTTCATCGCCAGCGCGATCGAGGCCTGGATTTTCTTGCGCAGGGCCAGCGGCGTGGCGGCAGGCGCCATCAGGGCATACCAGTTGGTAACGACAAAGCCGTGCATGCTGTCGGCCGCGATGGGTACATCGGGCAGCAGCGCGGAGCGCTTGGCCGAAAGCACGGCGAGGGCGCGCAGCTTGCCGGCGCGCACGTGCTGCAAGCTCAGCGCGATGCTGTCGACGTTGGCCTGCACCTGGCCGCCCAGCAGATCAGTGAACGCCGGCGCGCTGCCCTTGTAGGGAACGTGCAGCATCTTGATGCCGGCGGCCTGGCAGAACATCTCCGCCGCCATGTGCGGGCCGCTGCCCGAGCCGCTGGAAGCGAAGGTGACGCCGCTCGAGGTCGTTTTCGAATACGCCACCAGTTCGGCGATGTTCTTCGCCGGCACCTGCGGGTTCACCGTCAGCGCGAAGGGCGCGCTCACCACTTGCGACACCGGCGCCAGGTCTTTCGCCACCGAGAAGGGCATCTTCTTGTAGGCCGAGGGGTTGATGCTGAAGCTGCCCATGGTGCCCATCACCACGGTGTAGCCGTCGCCGGGCGCCTTGGCTGCGAGTTCGGTGCCGAGGATGCCGTTGGCGCCGGGGCGGTTTTCGATCACCACCGGCTGGCCCAGGGCATCGCCCATTTTCGCGCCGATCAGGCGCGCGGTGACGTCCGTGCCGCCGCCCGGCGGGAAGGGCACGATCATGCGGATCGGATGATTGGGAAAATCCTGCGCGTGAGCGATGCCGATGGCGAACGGCAGGATGAAAGCGGCGGCGCGCAAGGCGCGCGTGGTCAGACGGTTCAAGGCGGGTCTCCCCCTGTTATCAGTGGCGCGCGCATTGTACCGGCGCGCGCCCCGTCTTCACTCGCTGGTGTTGAAGGTGAAATAGTCGCTGGAAATCCAGGTGTCGCGGTCGGTCATGATGGCCTGCGGCGGCAGTTGCGGCGTGGCGGCCGAAAAGCCCGGCATCTTTTTCACCGCGGTACCGATGGCCATGAATTCGATCAGGCTGCCGAGCTCGTGGATGTGGGTCTTGATGCCCACCACCTCATCCGCTCCCAATGCCTGGGCTTCGTCATGCAGCATCGCCAGCGCGTGCTCGCGGGCATCGTAGATCAGCGTGGTGAGATCCGAAATCTCGCCGCGCACGAACGATTTGAACAGCGACTTGACATTGCCCACCACGCCGAGCGAATAGACGGCGGTCGCCAGCACCAGCTTCACCGGCGCGTAGCCCATGGCGGTGAGGTTCCACAGCTCCTCGCAGGTGAGGTCGCTGGTGGCGGGCTTGTCGTTGTTCGAGGCGGGCAGGCCGGGGTGATGCGCGGCGGTGCCGGTCATCAGCATCTCGTGCGCGCCCTGGAAGCGCCCCACTTCGGTGACGATGCCCAGCACGCAATTGGCGCCGGAGCGCCGCGCTTCGCCGGTGACGCGCTCGAGCGCCGCGTGGCGCGTGCGGTTGAAGATGTCGGAAAACTCGCGGATTTCGCCGCGCGCCATGCTCTTGAGCCCGCCCAGGAGGCCGCCGCCGATGCCCACCGAATAGGCGACGTTGCCGAAGACGAATTTCTTCGGCGTATAGCCGGCATCGAGCAGGCAATACAGCGCCTGGCCGCTGCCGCTGGTGGTGAATTTGGGCACGGTGCCGGCGGGGTCGCGCTGGTCCGCCTTGTGCAGGCAGGAAGCCACCGAAAGGAATTCGATGTTGCCGGCGAAATGCCTGAGACTGTTGGTGACGCTGGTGATGCCCACCCCGCCGTGGCGCGTCGCCTCGTCCACCATGCGCTTGTAGCTCTCGCGCCGGCCATCGGCGATGATCTCGGTGATCTGCGTCACTTCGCCGCCGAAGGCCGACTGGAAGGCGCTGCCGATGCCGCCCAGAAAGCCGAGTGAATGCACGCTGTTGCCCAGCACCAGGTCGCCGCCGGTGTAGCCTTTGAGCGAGAGGCAATACAGTTCGTTGCCGGACAGGCCGGTCATTACAGGCATGAGTGTTCCCCTTGTTGTTGAAGGAAGCGCGACCCCTCACGGCTGCGGCCGCTGCGCGCAGTCTACGCCCGCCATGCGCATTTGTGGGCGCAGCGCTTGCCGCCTTCGCCAAAGCGGCGCGCAAAGCAAAACGGGCCGCCTGTTGCCGGGCGGCCCGTGTGCATTTTGATCGCGTAACGGATTACATCAGCACCGCCAGGTGAAACCTGCCGCCGCCTTGCGCCGGCTCGGACAAGTGCATGATGCAGTCGTCAAGCTCGGAGAGCAGCACGTCCTGGTCTTCCTCGTCCAGGTGCAGCTCCAGGCCGTCGGAAAAATCGATTTCCTCGCGCAAGGCGGTGAGCGTGTTCAGACCCTTGGCGGCATCGAACCACTTCATGTCGTCGATGCCGTAGGCGTAGCCGGTTTCGGGGTCCAGGGCGCTGAGCTCGTCGTCGTCAACGCCAGCGTACGCAACGGCGCCCTGCGCCGCGCCGGCGCGCGTGGCGCCGAAGTTGTACTCCATGTCGGTGAGGTCGAAAAACGCCGAAAGCGGCGTCACCCCAAGACGCTCGCACAACAGGTCGAGATCATCGGCCAGGGCGTGCATCAGGTTGTGGTCTTCGCTTTCGCGCGTCATGTCGCGCTCTTGCAGGGTATGTAGCCACAGGGTCATGCTCATATCGGTCGTCCCGGAAAAGGCTTTGGCAGGATTAACGGATGCGGGCTGCGATCGGCTTACAGCCTACGCCGCGAATGTTTCCAAACGATGAGCGCATTCAAGAAAAAAGGGCCGCTTGCGCGGCCCTTTTTCAGGCGAAACCGCCGCCGTGACTACGCCGCCAGACGCTCCTGTAGAGCACGGCGGTTGGCTGCAAGTTCCTGGGGCACGAAACCTTCGAGCTTCTTGAACAGCTCGTCGTGCATCGCCAGTTCCTGCTGCCAGTCCTTCTTGTCGATCGAGGTGACGTTGCTGAACTTGTCACGGCCGAAATCCAGGCCTTGCCAGGAAAGGTCGTCGAACTCCGGCACGTAGCCAAGCGCGGTCTTTTGCGCATGCGCGGTGCCCTGGCAGCGCTCCACGATCCACTTCAGCACGCGCATGTTGTCGCCAAAACCGGGCCAGACGAACTTGCCTTCGGCGTTCTTGCGGAACCAGTTCACCTGGAAGATCTTCGGCGGCTTGGAAACCGCGCTGCCCATCTTCAGCCAATGCTTGAAGTAGTCGCCCATGTTGTAGCCGACGAAGGCGATCATCGCCATCGGGTCGCGGCGCACCACGCCGGTCTTGCCGGCAATCGCCGCGGTGGTCTCGGAACCGAGGGTGGCAGCCTTGTAGACGCCATCAGCCCAGTCGAACGCCTCTGCCACCAGCGGAGTGGTGTCGGAGCGGCGGCCGCCGAACATGAAGGCCGAGATCGGCACGCCGTTGGGATCATCCCACTGCGGGTCGAGCGACGGACAGCGGGTGGCCGGCACGGTGAAGCGCGAATTGGCGTGCGCCGCCGGGCGACCGCAGCCGGGGGTCCATTCCTTGCCCTGCCAGTCGGTCAGCTTGGCCGGCGCTTCCTCGGTCATGCCTTCCCACCACACGTCGCCGTCGGGCGTCTCGGCCACGTTGGTGAAGATGGTGTCCGACTCGATCGCCTTCATGCAATTCGGGTTGGTGTGATAGTTGGTGCCGGGGGCAACGCCGAAATAGCCCGCTTCCGGGTTGATGGCGTAGAAGCGGCCATCCTTGTTCGGCTTGATCCAGGCGATGTCTTCACCGATGGTGGTGACCTTCCAGCCCTCGAAGCCCTTGGGCGGCACCAGCATGGCAAAGTTGGTCTTGCCGCAGGCCGAGGGGAAGGCGCCGGTGACGTAGCTCTTCTCGCCCTTCGGGCTGGTCACGCCCAGAATCAGCATGTGCTCGGCCAGCCAGCCTTCGTCGCGCGCCATCACGGAGGCGATGCGCAGCGCCAGGCACTTCTTGCCCAGGAGCGCGTTGCCGCCGTAGCCGGAGCCGAACGACCAGATCTCGCGGGTCTCGGGATAGTGGACGATCCACTTCTGCTCATTGTTGCAGGGCCAGCGCACATCCTCGATCTTCTTGCCGCCAGCGTCCACCAGCGGCATGCCCACCGAGTGCATGCAAGGCACGAAGTAGCCGTCCTCCTTGATCACGTCGTACACGGCGCGGCCCATGCGCGTCATGATGCGCATCGACACCGCCACGTAAGGCGAATCGGAAAGCTCGACGCCCACCTGCGCGATGTGCGAACCCAGCGGGCCCATCGAGAACGGCACCACGTACATGATGCGTCCGCGCATGCAGCCGTCAAACAGCTTGCCCATGGTCTGGCGCATCTCGACCGGGTCGACCCAGTTGTTCAGCGGGCCGGCCTGGTCTTGCGTCTTGGAGCAGACAAAGGTGCGCTCTTCCACGCGCGCCACGTCCGCCGGGTCCGACAGCGCCAGGAAGGAATTCGGGCGCTTGGCGGGGTTCAGTTTTTTCATCATGCCGGTTGCGCACATCTGCGCGCACAGGCGGTCGTACTCTTCCTGGCTGCCGTCGCACCAATAGATGCTGTCGGGCTTGGCGAGCGCGGCCATCTCTTCGACCCAGGCTTTCAGCTTGGCATGTTTGACATAGGCTGGGGCGGTGTTCGATGAGCTCATTTGTCTCCGATTCCTACAAAAGATAAGACCTTACAGGTCCCGATACCGACGGCAAAAAACGGTCGCGAAAAACCGTTTAAACCACTGACATATTAGGGACAACCCTGAGTAAATTGGGGCGCAACTCTAGCACGAAACAATCCCTGGCGGCAGCCGAGCGAAACCCGTTTTCATGATGTGAAACGGGCCGCGGGTCAGGATTTCGGGCGGCTTGGGGTGGGCCGCGGGAACACCGGAAACGGCGTCAAGGGTGGACGCCACAGCGCGGGATAGAAACGTGATTATAAGAGTATTGTCCAGACAGCCGAGTTCCTCAGTGGGTTGCCACACTTATCTTTAGAATGCCCTGAGGTTTCGTCTGCCCGAAAGAATCGCCATGCCCGCCGAACTGCGCACCCTCTCCACCCACGCCTCTTTCGGCGGCGTGCAGTCCTTCCACGCCCATACCTCTTCCGCCTGTGCCGGCGAGATGCGTTTTGCCGTCTACGTGCCGCCGCAGGCGAAGAACCACCCGGTGCCGGTGCTTACCTATCTGGCGGGGCTGACCTGCACAGACGAGACCTTCATGGTCAAGGCCGGCGCCCAGCAATGGGCGGCGGAATATGGCGTGATGCTCGTCGCCCCCGACACCAGCCCGCGCAACACCGGCATCGCCGATGAAACGAAGGATTGGGACTTCGGCGCCGGCGCCGGCTTTTACCTCGACGCCACGCAAGCACCGTGGAGCGCGCACTACCGCATGTACAGCTACGTGGGCGACGAGTTGCCGGCGCTGATCGCGCAGCACTTCCCCGCCGACATGAAGCGCGCCGGCATTTTCGGCCACTCGATGGGCGGCCACGGCGCGCTGGTGTGCGCGCTGTCGCGCCCCGGACAATACAAGTCCGTCTCCGCCTTCGCCCCGATCTCCGCACCCATGCATTGCGCCTGGGGCGAAAAGGCGTTCAGCGGCTATCTCGGCCGCGATCGCGCCGCCTGGGCACATTACGACGCCAGCGAACTGATGGGCCGGCTACACACGCCCTACCCCGGCGGCATCCTGGTCGATCAAGGCGAGGCCGACAAATTCCTGGGCGACGGCCAGCTGCACCCTGAACTGCTGGAGGCCGCCTGCGCCCGCGCCCACCAGCCGCTGGAACTGCGCCGCCACGCCGGCTACGACCACGGCTATTACTTCATCTCCACCTTCATGCGCGACCACATTGCCTTTCACGCGCGCCAGCTTGGCGCCACCGCTTAAGGCGGCTTGCGCCCGCGGGCGCGGCGCAGTATGGTGATGTCATTACAACAACAGCAATACCGTCATGACCTCATACGCCCAACCGCGGCGCCTGGCGGCCTGCGCGCTGCTCCTCTTCACCCTGGCGGCCCATGCCGCCGATCCGGCCACGGTGCAGCAACTCAGCAACACCGTGCTGAAACGGACCGCCTGGATCAATGAAGCCGCGGCCTGCCCGGCCGAGCTGATGCAGGCACAGCCCGCGCGCAGCACACCGGAAGACAAGACCTGTTATGAAAACCCCAGCGCCGCCTGCCTGGCGCGCTGCGAGAGCGGCGTCGCCGATGCCTGCTATTGGCTGGGCCAGGGGCTGCAGCGCGCGCACGCCATCGAGCTGGTCTCCGAAACCCTGTTCCAGCGATCCTGCAAGCTGGGCAACCCCTCCGGCTGCACCAACCACGCGGCGTACATCATGCCGGACAAGGGCCAGGACCCGAAAGCCGCCGATTGTTCCCTGCATACCTTCGAAAAAACCTGCGCCCAGGACGATCCCTGGGGCTGCACCATGCTCGGCGACCACCTGGTGCACGGCATCGGCACCGCGCCCGATCCGCAGCGCGCACTGCGGGTGATGAGCCGCTCCTGCCGCCAGGGCGAAGACGACCCCGCCTGCGCGGCCGCCAAGGATCTGCGCGCCGAAGCGCAGGCGCAGCTCAAGGGCGCGGCGCCGAAAAAATAGCCGGGCGGCTCACGGCGCCGTGGATGGCGACACGGGCGGCGGCAATGCCGGCGGCGGCGCCGCCAGCGCGTCCTCATAGAACTTCACCAGCAAGTCGCGATAGGTATTGCCGAAGCGCGGCGTCATCGCCTCGATGTGCGCGCCGCCCGGCACCGTGATGAAGGTCTTGGGTTCCTTGGCCAGAGCGAACAGGCGCACGCCATGCGTAAACGGGATCACCTCGTCGGCGGTGCCGTGGATCAAAAGCAGCGGGATCGGCGCGATGCGCGCGATGTTGCGCTCGGCGCTGTATTCGTCGGTGAGAAAGGCGCCGGCGATGCGCACCTTCTCGCCGGCGATTTTCGAATAGGAGATGAAGGTCGATTCGATCGCCACCGCGCGGATGCCGGCGCGCAGTTCCGCGTTCTGCGCGCGCCCCACCGCCGCGATCGCCAGATTCCCGCCCAGGCTCTGGCCGAAGATCAACAGGCGCGCGGCATCGATATCGGCCCGCGCGTGCACGTAGCGGATCGCCGCCACCGCGTCCGCGTTCAGCCCCAGCATCTCCGGGCTGCCGGCCGACATGCCGTAGCCGCGATAATCGAAGACGAACACGTTGAAACCGCGCCGCGCCAGCCAACCGGCGTATTCCCAATGCGCCGTCATGTTCTGCGCGTTGCCGTGGAAATGGATCACCGTCCCCTTGGCCTGGCGCGGGTCGGCGAGCCCTGCCGCCGGGATCATCCAGCCGGTCAGGCGCGTGTGGTCGGCGCTGAAAAAGCCTACCTGCTCGTACTTCAGGCCGGCATCGCGCGGCGAACCGTAGAACTTGCTGTCCGGATAGAAGAAGAAGCTCTGCACGCAGCCGAACAGCGTGAACACGGCAAACGACAGGGCAAAGACTGTGACCAGGCCGGTGGCCGCCTTGCGCATGCATGCTCCCGGAGGTAAGCGTCGGCGCGGATCAGGACGCGGCGCCCATCATGCCTGAATGCGCGGGAAAAGGCCCTCGCGCCCGCCCTTCCCCGGCGCTGCTTCGCCCGTGTCAGTAGAAATGCGGCACGCTGTTGGCGATGCTGCCGTACTGGCGGATCATGCGCCCGCGCCAGGCGTAGATCGGGTCGTTGTCGTCGAGGAACTTGAAGGGGCTGACGCAGCGCGCCCACTGGAAGGCGCCGAAGACGATGTAATCGGCGTACGCCGGCGCCTTGCCGCAGATGAAGGGCTGGGTGCGCACCAGCTCGCGGATCATCCCCAGCACGCGCTTGAGATTCAACTCATTGGCCTCGCGCTCCAGGTGCATCTCCTCGATGCTCTTGCCATAGCGTGCCTCGCGCGAGGCGCGGAAATATTCCTGGTCGGCGGGGTCGAGGTTGTCGTAGATGTCCTTGATGATGCAGCGCGCCAGGATCGGCTGCAATTGCGTGTCGGTCCACAGGCTGACGAAGCGCGTGCCGCCGCCCATCAGCAACGAGCGCTCCTGGTAATAATTCTCGTCGATATATTTCGCGATCGACCACGAATCGGTGATCACTTCCCCGAAATCGACCAGGATGGGCAACAGTTTCTGCCCGGAAAAGGCGATCTTCTCCTTGTCCGTATAGCGCGTCGGCTCGAAGTGGCACTCCAGCCCCTTGTGGGCCAGCGCCATGCGCACGCGCCAGCAGAACGGCGACGGCCGGCGGTCGTCGCGGCCGGCGATTTCGTACAGGATACGGTCATGCCCGGACATGATGCTGGCCTATCTTCGGATCAGGGGGACGCAGCCACCAGAGGCCGCCCCCCTATATAGCAGCAGCGGGCCGGTAGCGACAATGATGCCGGGCAAACCCGGCGAAAAGTCGCCCCGCCGCGACGCTAGCCCTTCAGCGCCACCATGAAAAAGCGCCGGAACGGGAACAGCGTGGTGCCGTCGGCGCGGCGCGGATAGGCGGCATTCATGCGCCGGCAATAATCGGCCCAGAACCAGGCCTGCGCCGGCGCGTCCATGGCGCCCAGCAGCGGCTTGAGCGTGGTGCTCTGGGTCCATTCCGCCACCGCGGAAGAGCCCGGCGGCACGCCGTCGAGCACATGGGTGTAGAGCGTCTCCCACTGGTCGATGCGCCGGGCATGCGCGCTCAGCCAGTCGTAATAATCGCTGGGGGAAGCGATCGGCGCTACCCGCTTTTCCATCAGCCCGGCCTTCACCGGCCCGCGCCACGGCGCCGCGTCTATGCTCTCGACAATGCCGACGTGCGAGGGCGCGCTGTTCTGGTTCGGCATCTGCACCGCCAGTTCGCCGCCGGCCCGAAGAAAGCCCATCAGGCGCGGAAACAGCCGCTCGTGCCCCGGCAGCCAGTGCAGCGCGGCGTTGGAAAAGATCAGGTCCACCGGCTCGGCCGGCTCCCAGGCGGTGATGTCGGCACGCACCCATTCGGCGTTCGACTCCGCCTTCGCCGCCCGCGCCAGCATCTCCGGCGAGGAATCGACGCCGATGATGTGCGTGCGCCGCGTGTCCGGCCAGCGCTCGCGCAAATAGCGTGTGACGTTGCCGGCGCCGCAGCCCAGGTCAACCACGACGCGCGGCTCGCGCAAGCCGACGCGCGACAGCAGGTCGAGCGCCGGGCGCAGGCGGTCGGAACCGAATTTCAGGTAAAGGGTGGGATCCCAGGTCATGCTTCCTCCTCTGTACGCATTATCGGCAACCGGCGCCCGAATGCAAGGCGCCGCCCGCAGGCGGCGCCGGAGCGCATCGATTGCCGTCGCTATTTGCCGGCAGCCGCGATCTGCCGCAGCGCCGCCTTGGCCGGCGCCACGCCGTTGCGGTCGGCCTTTTGCAGCCACTGTACCGCAGCCGCGCGATCGGCGGGGCCGCCGGTGCCGGCCAGGAGCATGCGCGCGTAATTGAACTGCCCGGGGCCGAAACCCGCCTCGGCGGCACGGCCGTACCAGTCGCGCGCCTGCTTGTCGTCCCGGTGGATGCCGCGCCCGCGCTCGAACATCTCGCCCAGGTTGTTTTGCGCGAACAGGTCGCCGGCGGCGGCACCCTTGCGGTACCAGGCGATGGCGTCGCTGAAATCCTTGTCGGCGGCGCCCGGCTGGTTCGACAGCACCCAGCCGTACAGGGCCATCGAGGAAGCGCGGCCGCGGCCGGCCGCCAGCTCGAAATAATGGGTGGCGCAGCCCCAGTCCTTTTCCGCCCCCTCCATGCAGGCGCGCCCCAGGGTCTCGAGCGCACCGGCATGGCCGACGAAGGCGGCGGCGTGCAGCCACTCCAGCGACTGCTTGGGATTCTTTTGCGCCGCGCACAGCGCCGCGTGGTACTGCGCCGGCGGATGGTCGGGCCCGCGCGCGCTGGCGGCGGCAACATAGGCGTCGCAGGCCTGGGTGCCCGCTGTCGCACCGCCTTGCGTGAGTTCGGTCAGCAGCGCCGCGGCGGCGAGGTCGCCCGCGCCGCCGCTTGCGCGCATGCCGCGCGCCGCGCCGATCGCCGCCGGTGCATTGGCCTGGATCACCGCGCGCACCTCGTCCATGCCCTTGCGCTGGCTCACGGCCTCCGCTTCCCAGTAGCGCATCGCCGCCGTCAGCAGCGGGCCTTCGAGTTGCGCGCGCGCCGCCTGCGGGCCGGTGCCGGCGCTGCGCTTGAAGGCGGCATCGAGACCGGCCGCCGCCGCCCGGGTGGCGCCGGCCGAATACGGGCTGAATGGCGGGCCGGCGCGGGGTGGCGCGGTCGCGGCGGCGTTCGGGCTCGAGCTGGCCGCGGGCGGGGCTGGCGGCGCCGCGGATGCTGCGACCGGCGGCGTGTCGGCCGGCGGCGCGGGGCGTGCGAGCATCGCCGTCTTCGGCGCTTCGGCGGGCGCGGGTTTGGGCGCGCTCGCCACCGGCTCGGGCGCTTTGGCAGGCGCGGCGGCAGGCGTTGGCTGGGCAGCCGCAGGCGCGGCGGCCGGGGTCGGGGCTGGAGTTGGGGCTGGAGCCGGGCTAGCCGCTGCGGGCGCGGGCGGCGGCGTAACAACAGCGGCCGCCGGAGCAGGCGCAGTGGCGGCTGGCGGGCTCTTGCCGCCCAGTTCGGCGAGCAGGCGCTGCGACTCCCCATGCCCCTGCGCGGCGGCGGCGCTGAGCCATTCCCTGGCCTTCGCCTGGTTCTTGCCGACACCGCGGCCGTCGATGTACATGCGCGCCAGCGCATATTCGGCCGGCGCGTAATTCGCCTTGTGCGAGGCGGCGGCCAGCCATTTGACGGCGGTGTAGTCGTCGCGCTTGGTGCCCTGGCCCGTTTCGTAGAGCTTGCCCAGCACGTACATGGCGGCGGGGTCGTCCTTGACGGCAAGCGGGCGCGCCAGTTTCAGCGCTTGCGCGTAGTCGCCTCTCTGGTAGGCCACCAGCACCGGCGGCGTGACAGTCGGCGCTGGCGCCGCCGGCACCACCGGCGCGACAGCCTGGGTGGCCGGCTCGGGAGCTTTCGCCGGCTCGGCCCTGGGGGCAGGCGCAGCTGCAGGAGCTTTCGCGGCGGGTGCAGGCACGGCGCTGGCGGCGGGAACAGGCGCAGGCGCGGCTTGCGGTGCGCTGTCCGATACGGCAGGCGCCGGCGCGGCAGCGGCCACCGGCGCACTCTTGTCGCCTAGCTCGGCCAGCAGCTTGACCGATTCCGGGTGGCCCTGGGCGGCGGCCGCCTTGAGCCACTCGCGCGCCTTATCCTCATTCTTGCGCACGCCGCGGCCATCGAGATACATGCGCGCGAGGTTGTACTCGGCCGAGGCGTTGTTGGTCTTGTGGGCGGCGGCGGCGTACCACTTGACGGCGGTGGCGTCGTCGCGCTGCACGCCCTTGCCCTGCTCGTACATCACGCCCAGCAGGTACATCGCGGTGGAATTTTCGCTTCGTGCCAGCGGGCGCGCCAGGCTCAAGGCATGCGCATAGTCGCCGGCGCGAAAGGCTTTGAGCGCACCGTCGGCCTCACCCGCGGCAAAAGCGGGGGACAGCAGGAGCGACAAGACCAGGGGCAGGGCCGGCAGCCAGCGCACTTTGGGGACGGCTCGGCCGCGCCGCCCGGCGGGGGACGAGGGGCCCGCGCGCCGCCGTGCCGTGCTCAAGAGGAAAAATCAGGGGTGATCACGGACTGGAATGGTACACCCGCACGCTACCGGTTGCCCATTTTCCAGATCATTTCGGCGATGCCGGCGGACACCACGTAGAGCCCCAGGGCATAGCCGAAGGTGCCGTTGGCGATGTCGCGCACGTTGGCGCGCGCGATGCCGCGCCCGCGCTCGCGCTGCGATTTGGCGAGCCGATAGGTGCTGACCCGCAGCTGGAAATAATAGGGGATGAAAAACGCCAGCGCGGTCAGCGCCAGTTCGACGTTGCTGTTCAGCCGCACCCAGGCCAGGCCATACAGGGTGGCCAGCGCGCAAAACGCGCCCTCCAGGCTCGCCAGCCCGTGCAGGCGCAGCGCCTCGCCGACATAGATGCGCCAGCCGCGCAGCCTGTGGGCCTGCCAACGCGTGATCTGTGCCATGCACACCGCATTGACCGTCACCGCCGCGGCCAGCCACGCCAGGATTTCCATCTCTCGCCGCCCTCCGTCAGCCTTCGTACGCGCATCCCTCAATGCGCCGCCGCAATACTAGCGCGACATGTCCGCGGCATGAAAGCCTGTTACATCAAATTCACAAAGCGGCAGCTATTTGCCGATGCAAAAGCGCGAAAAGATCTCGCCCAGCAGGTCGTCGGCGGAAAATTCGCCGGTGATCGCCCCCAGAGCCTCCTGGGCCAGGCGCAATTCCTCGGCGAACAGTTCCAGCGCCAGGCCATCGGGACGGAAATGTGCCGCCGCCGCACCCAGGTGCGCCTGCGCTTGCGCAAGCGCGGCGAGGTGACGCTCGCGCGCCAGGATCACGTCTTCCCCCGCCCCCTCCAGACCGGCCGCTTCCTTGAGCGCGGTGCGCAACAGGTCGAGGCCGGCGCCGGTCTTGGCCGAAAGCTCGACGCGGCCGGGCTGCGCGTTGGGCGCGCGACCGGCGAGGTCGATCTTGTTCACCACCTCCAGGCGCGCAATCGCGCCCGGCAGGCTGGCGAGGATGGCGGCGTCCGCCGCTTCTTCGCGTGCCTGGCCGGGCGCGCCGGCTTCGGTGAGATGCAGCACCAGGTCGGCGCCGGCGATGGCTTCGCGGGTGCGGGCGATGCCGATCCGCTCGACCTCGTCCTCGGTGTCGCGCAGGCCGGCGGTATCGATGATGTTGAGCGGCATGCCATCGATCAGGATCGCCTTTTCGATGCGGTCGCGGGTGGTGCCGGGCACGGCGGTGACGATCGCCACCTCGGCCCCGGCAAGCGCGTTGAGCAGCGAGGACTTGCCGACGTTCGGCCGCCCGGCCAGCACCACCGTCAGGCCGCTGCGCAGGCGCGCACCCTGGGCGGCGCGTTCGCGCACCGCCGCCAGCGCCGCCTCGATCCGCGCCAGGCGTTCCCAGGCATGCTCGCGCTTGAGGAAATCGACCTCTTCCTCGGGAAAATCCAGCGTGGCCTCGACCAGCATGCGCAAGGTGATCAACTGCTCGCGCAAGGCATGCACCGCCTGGGAGAACGCCCCCTCGAGCGAGCGCAGCGCCGCGCGCGCGGCGGCCTCCGAAGCGGCGGCGATCAGGTCGGCCACGCTTTCGGCCTGCGCCAGGTCGAGCTTGTCGTTGAGATACGCGCGACGGGTGAATTCGCCCGGCTCGGCCAGGCGGCAGCCCAGTTCCAGGCAGCGCTTGAGCAAGAGGTTCAGCACCACGGCGCCGCCGTGGCCCTGCAGCTCCAGCACGTCTTCGCCGGTATAGGAATGCGGCGCGGGGAAGTACAGCGCGATGCCTTCGTCGATGGCGGCGCCGGCGGCGTCGCGAAAGCGCGCCAGGGCGGCGAAACGCGGCTTCAGCCCCCGCCCGATCACGCCTTCGATCACCGCCTGCACCCCGGGGCCGGAGACGCGCAGCACGCCCACCCCCGCCGCCCCGGGGGCGGTGGCGATGGCGGCGATGGTGCCGGCCTCGCGGGGAACCTTGGACATGCGCTCTCCTGATGCAAAAGCGCCGCGAATGCGGCGCCCTTGCCGGAACACGCCGCCATCGCGGCGTGCCGATGACGATCGCGCCGCTTGCGCGGCGCCACCCACCTTACTTCTTTTTGGCGTCGTTGGCGGCTTTCGGCTTGCCGCTGCCGGGTTCCTTCTCCGCCATCACGCGCGAAATCGAATACTGCTGGGCGATCGACAACAGGTTGTTGACCACGTAGTACAGCACCAGCCCGGAGGGGAAGAAGAAGAACAGCGCGGAAAACACCAGCGGCATGAACATCATCATGCGCGCCTGCACCGGGTCGGGCGGGGCCGGGTTCATGCGCGTCTGCAGGAACATCGAGGCCGCCATCAAAATCGGCAGCAGGCCGACCGGCAGGCCGCCCAGCACCGGCAGGATGCCGAACAGCGTATCCGGCTTGGACAGGTCGGTGATCCAGCCGTAGAACGGCGCGTGGCGCAGTTCCACCGTGGAAAGCAGCGCGTAATACAGCGAGATGAACACCGGGATCTGGATCACCACCGGCAGGCAGCCGCCCAGCGGGTTGATCTTCTCGGTCTTGTACAGTTCCATCATCGCCTGGTTCATCTTGGCGCGGTCATTGGCGTACTTCTCGCGCAGCGCGGTCATTTTCGGCGTCACCTTTTTCATCCGCGCCATCGACTTGTAGGAAGCCGCCGAAAGCGGGAAAAAGATCGCCTTGATGATGATGGTCAGCGCAATGATCGACAGGCCCCAGTTGCCGATGTAGCCGTGCAGCCACACCAGCGCCTGGTACATCAGGCGCGCGATGATGTCGAGCATGCCGTAGTCCTTCACCCGCTCCAGGTGCGGCGCCGCCGCTTCCAGGGCATCGACTTCCTGCGGGCCGGCGAACAGCTTCGCATCGAGCTTGCCGGTGGCGCCCGGGGCGATCGTGCCCACCGGCAGGAACACGCCGGCGCTATACAGGTCCTCGGCCACCTTGCGGGTGTAGAACTCGCGCTTGACGGTGCCCTGCGGCAGCCAGGCGCTGGTGAAATAGTGCTGCACCAGCGCCACCCAGCCATCGTCGGCCGGCTCCAGCTTCAGCGGCTTGCCCTTTTCGATGTCGCTGAAATCGTCCTTCTTGAACTTGTCGCGGTCGGTATAGAACGCCGGGCCGGTGAAGGTGTGCATGAACCGGGTGTCGCCCGGCAGCGGCTTGGCGTCGTGCGTCAGCTGCAGGTAGGCCGAGGGCGAAAGCGGCGCGCCGCTGCCGTTGGTGATCTGGTAGTCCAGGTCGATCACGTAGGAGCCGCGGTGGAAGGTATAGATCTTCGCCACCTTGACGCCGCCGGCGTTGGCCTCCAGGCGCACCTGCACCTGGTTCTGCCCCGGCTTGAGCTCATAGTCGCCCGGCGCCAGGGTAAACGGCGTCAGGTGCGTCGGCAGCGCCGGGCTGCCCACCAGGCCCGATTGCGCCGCGTAGCCATGGGTGCCGAAGAGCACGAAGTCGCGGGTCTGGTCATCCGAATCCTTGTGATGGACCAGCGAAAGGTAATCGATGCTGCCGCCGACCGAATTGATGCGCGCGGTCACCATGTCGGTCTTCACCACCGCCTCGGCGGCGGTGGGCGCGGGCGTGGCGGCGGCCGGAACCGCCGTGCCGGCCGGCACCGGCACCGCATTGGGGGCGGCGTTCGGCGCGGTGGGTGCCGGCACGCCGGCGGGGCTGCCCGGCTGCGGCACCGACGCCGGGCCAGGCGCGGCATTCGGGGCGGACTGCGCCACCGGCGGTGCGTGCAGCGCGATTTGCTGCTTTTGCCACGCCTCCCACAACATCACGATCGAGAAGGAGAAGATGACAAACAGGATCAGTCGGCGGGTGTCCATCAGCTAGCCAGGTGAGATTCGGGAATCGGAAAGGAAAATAAACGGGCGCGAAACGCGGAAAACGGGGGCGGCGGCGCGGAATTCAGCCGCCGGAACGCGGCGGAACCGGATCATACCCGCCCGGATGCAAAGGGTGGCAGCAGCACAGCCGCTTGCCGGCCAGCCAGCCGCCGCGCAACGCGCCGTGCACCTGCAGCGCCTCGATCGCATACACCGAGCAACTCGGCTCGAAACGGCAGCGCGCGCCCAGCATCGGCGACAACGTATAGCGATACAGCTGAATCAGGCCGATCAACAACATCCTCATGTCGCGTCGCCCCCGCATGACGCCGCCACCGGCAAGGCCGCAAACAGCCCCTGCAGCTCGGCATATTGCGCCGCCCGCTCCATCTCGTTGGGATTGCGCGTCAGGCGCAGCACCACGTCCAGCGGCGCCGGCGGACATGCCAGCGCAAACAGCGCGCGCCCCTGGCGCTTGATCAGGTTGCGGCGGATCGCCGTGCGCGTCAGGCGCTTGGCCACCACCGTGCCGAAACGCGACACCGGCGCGGTGCTGACGCGCCAATGC
This sequence comes from Burkholderiales bacterium, assembly GCA_036498945.1. Taxonomy (GTDB): domain Bacteria; phylum Pseudomonadota; class Gammaproteobacteria; order Burkholderiales; family JAEUOS01; genus JAQGMJ01. The sequence continues at coordinate 20,956 of DASYEQ010000128.1, forward strand.
AACGAAAAATGCGCGCTCCTGGCGCGCTCACGGCTTTTGAATACCGCGGCGTAATCGTCCGGCCCCAATGGGGGAACGGCGCCGCGCACGGCCGGCGTGGTGGGCAGGGCGAGCATGAGAGCCACCGCCGCGCGATCGACCGGGAGAAAACCGGAAAAAGACCGGAAGGGACCGAAGCAAAAAAACCGGCTTCAGCGTCGCCGGCACGGTCCCGCGCAGCGCTTGGTTGCCGATGTCCTGGCGCGCGCAAATGCGGCCGGCACATCGCAAACCAGCGGGGCTTAGACCGCCAGGCGCTTGCGGCCCTTGGCACGGCGCGCGCGAATCACGGCGCGGCCGCCCTTGGTCTTCATGCGAACCAGAAAGCCATGGGTGCGCTTGCGGCGCACGACGGAAGGTTGGTAGGTGCGTTTCATCGCAATTGTCCTTTCAGCGAAACCCGACATTAAACAATATTTTCAATGTTTTAGTCAAGGCTGCATGCGCCGGCCGCCGGCGCGGAGCGCCTGTGGATAACTGCCACGGCCGGAGCAAAAAGAGGTAAAATCCGCTGTTGATTACCGGGGGTGCATGAAGGAAGAATTCACGGTGCGAATACAAGAAAAAGGGCAACAAAAACAACGCCCGGGCGTGATGGGCTGTTTCCCTGCCCGCCCCCGCTCCCGGCAGTCCTGAATGCCGGTGCGCGTCTTGTCGCAGGTCTTGTTGCCGCCCCGCCTTTCGCCCCTTTTCCCATCCCCGCCCGCCGGTTATTTTTTCTCCCGCTCTTTCTCCCGCCCCTTCTCGCGCTCCAGCCACCCTTTTCCCGTTCCCGCCCGCCGCTCCCCACCCTATTCGCGTCCACCCCGCTGCCTGATGTCCGTTCCCTCCGCCGACAATTCCCTGCCGACCCCGGAAGACCAGGGCGCGCAAGCCCAAGCCGCCCTCTCCGCGGCCGGCTTCTGGACGCGCTGCACCGACCTGTTCGGCCGCGAATTGCCGCAGCAGCAGTTCGACACCTGGATCAAGCCCCTGCGCATGAAGCAGGGCGGCAACGGCGAAGCCGCCGGCGCCGGGGTGGAACTGGTGGCGCCCAACCGCTTCGTGCAGCAATGGGTGAAAGACCGCTTCCTGCCGCGCATCGAAGGGCTGGCCGCCGAATACTGGGGAACGGCGGTGAAAATCGGCCTGACCACCGCGCCGGCGCCGAAAAAGAACGAAGCCTCGGTTCTGGGCGTGCCCAGCGACAACCCGGCCCGGCCGGCCGGCCGCAGCGCGGCGCCGGAAACCGAAGATGAATTGCGCGGCGAGGAAATCACCCCCGCCATGTCCGCGCTGGCGCAGGCACTGGCCACCGATTTCGAGCGTACCCGCCTGAACCGCGAATACAGCTTCGACACCTTCGTCACCGGCAAGGCCAACCAGCTGGCGCGCGCCGCCGCCATCCAGGTCGGCGAAAACCCCGGCACCTCCTACAACCCGCTGTTCCTCTACGGCGGCGTGGGCCTGGGCAAGACCCACCTGGTGCAGGCCATTGGCAACGTGATGCACTCGCGCAAGGCCGGCGCCAAGATCCGCTACATCCACGCCGAGCAATACGTGACCGATGTGGTGCGCGCCTACCAGAAGAAGGCCTTCGACGACTTCAAGCGTTATTACCACTCGCTTGACCTGCTGATCATCGACGACATCCAGTTCTTCAACGGCAAGAACCGCACGCAGGAAGAATTCTTCTACGCCTTCAACGCCCTGATCGAAGCCCACAAGCAGGTGATCATCACCTGCGACACCTACCCGCGCGAGATCGCCGGCATCGAAGACCGCCTGATTTCCCGCTTCGGCTGGGGCCTGACAGTGGCCATCGAGCCGCCCGAGCTGGAAATGCGCGTGGCGATCCTGCTCAAAAAAGCCGAAAGCCAGGGCATCGCGCTGGACGAAACCGTGGCGTTTTTCATCGCCAAGCACCTGCGTTCCAACGTGCGCGAACTCGAAGGGGCGCTACGAAAGCTCATTGCCTATTCGCAATTCCACGCCTGCGAAATCACCCTGGAAACCGCGCGCGATTCCCTGCGCGACCTGCTGCGCGTGCAAAACCGCGCCATTTCGCTGGAAAACATCCAGAAAACCGTTGCCGACTTTTACCGCGTCAAAGTCACCGAACTGTTTTCCAAGAAGCGCACCGCCGATCTCGTCAAGCCGCGCCAGATCGCCATGTACTTCGCCAAAGACCTGACCTCGCTTTCCCTGCCGGAAATCGGCGACGCCTTCGGCGGCCGCGACCACACCACCGTGCTGCACGCCGTGCGCAAGATCACCGACGCCCGCAAGACCGACCAGCAGCTCAACCATGAACTGCATGTGCTGGACCAGATCATCAAGGGCTAGCAGGCAACGAAACCCAAAACGATTGACACGATTTACAGGATGACCGGAGGGCTGTGGAAAGAGCTGTGGAAAACAGTGGGATGGGAAGGGGAAAAGTCGCCAAAAGCGCCCCGCCCGGAAAATTGTCCACAAACAGCGGTGGCGCTATCCACAGCTTTGCAGGAGACAAAAAGCGCCGTAAGGCCTTGTTTTGATGGGAACTGGCGGAGTTATCCGGATATCCACAGGCTCCTATTATTATTATTAGTTTTATATATATAAAAACCTTAGGTAAAGAAACGAAAGGACCAGGCACATGCAACTCGTCACCGCGGAACGCGACGCGCTCCTGAAACCCATCCAGACGGTGAGCGGCATCGTCGAGCGCCGCCACACCCTGCCCATCCTTTCCAACCTGCTGATCAAGAAGACCGGTGGCGACCTCTCCTTCCTCGCCACCGACATCGAGGTCCAGATCTCCACCAAGACCCAGTGCGAGGCCGGGCAGGACGTAGCCACCACCGTGGCCGCGCGCAAGCTCCTGGACATCCTCAGGGCCCTTCCTGCGTCCTCCACCATCGCTTTGGAGCTCAACAACAAGAAGCTCAACATCAAGGCCGGCAAATCCCGCTTTGCCTTGCAGACCCTGGCCGCCGAAGATTTCCCCACCGTCGCCCAGGCCACCGACTTCAAGGCCGGCTTCTCCCTGCCGCAAAAGCAGCTCAAGAGCCTGATCGCCCTGGTGCAATACGCCATGGCCCAGCAAGACATCCGCTATTACCTCAACGGCCTCTTGCTGATCGCCGACAAGAGCCAGGTGCGCGTGGTGGCCACCGACGGCCACCGCCTGGCGTATGCCGCCCTGCCGGTCGAAGCCGCTGCCGAGAAAACCGAAGTCATCATCCCGCGCAAGACCGTGATCGAGCTCGAGCGCCTGCTCGAAGATACCGATGAGCTGGTGCGCATCGACATCGCCGCCACCCAGGTGCGCTTCCAGTTCGGCAACGTCGAGCTGGTCTCCAAGCTGGTCGAAGGCAAGTTCCCCGATTACAACCGCGTCATCCCCCAGGGCTACAAAAACAAGTTCGAGATCTCGCGGGAAGAGCTGATCGGCTGCCTGGCCCGCGCGGCCATCCTGACCAACGAGAAGTTCAAGGGCGTGCGCTGCGTCGTCGGCGACAACAGCCTGAAAATCTCCTGCACCAATACCGACCAGGAAGAAGCCCAGGAAGAAGCTGAAATCGTCTACAAGGGCGACCCGGTCGACATTGGCTTCAACGTCACCTACCTGCTCGACGTGCTCAACCACCTGAAGAGCGAAACCGTCGGCGTGTCCCTGGGTGATGCCAATTCCAGCGCCCTGATCACCTCCGGCGAAAACGCCGAATTCAAGTACGTCGTAATGCCCATGAGGATTTGATCAGGCAAAAGTAAAAACCTACTTTTGCCTGGGGTAGTTGCTCTTGAATCGCACGGCAAAGCCGGACGATTCAAGATGGAAAAGCGACGAAAAAGCCCCATCTAACAAGCAGTAAAAGCAGTTCGCAACACCCGCTATCAAACCGCAGCAAAGCCAGGAAAAACCCGATGTCCGCGCAGCCGAATTCGCAAGAACCGACCCCGAATCTGCCTGAAGGTAACCCGCAAACGCCCGCGCAGTCGCCTGCCAATCCGGCGGAATACGGCGCCAACTCGATCCAGATCCTCGAAGGCCTGGAAGCGGTACGCAAGCGCCCCGGCATGTACATCGGCGATACGTCTGACGGCACCGGCCTGCACCACCTGGTTTTCGAAGTGCTGGACAACGCCATCGACGAAGCCCTGGCCGGCCATTGCACCGAAATCACCGTCACCATCCACAGCGACAATTCCATCTCGGTGCAAGACAACGGCCGCGGCGTGCCCACCGGCATCAAGTGGGACGACAAGCACGAGCCCAAGCGCTCCGCCGCCGAAATCGTGATGACCGAGCTGCACGCCGGCGGCAAGTTCGACCAGAACTCGTACAAGGTTTCGGGCGGGCTGCACGGTGTGGGCGTGTCCTGCGTGAACGCGCTGTCCGAATGGCTGCGCCTGACCATCCGCCGCAACGGCCAAGTGCACGAGATGGAGTTCCACCGTGGCGGGCGCGTCGAACCGCTCAAGGTCACTGGCAAGACCGACAAGCGCGGCACCAAGGTCCAGTACCTGGCCGACGCCGAAATCTTCAACAACATCGAGTACCACTACGAAATCCTTTCCAAGCGCCTGCGCGAACTCTCGTTCCTGAATAACGGCGTTCGCATCAAGCTCGTGGACGAGCGCCAGGGCAAGGAAGAAGACTTCGCCTTCAGCGGCGGCGTGAAGGGCTTCGTCGACTACATCAACCGTTCCAAGACGGTGCTGCATCCCAACGTGTTCGCGGTCAACGCCGAATCGAGCGCGGGCGGCGTGCTCGTGGGCGTCGAAATCGCCATGCAGTGGAACGACAGCTACAACGAAAGCGTCCTCTGCTTCACCAACAACCTCCCGCAGCGCGACGGCGGCACGCACATGACCGGCTGGCGCGCGGCCATGACGCGCGTGCTGAACAAGTACATCGAGGTCAACGAGCTGGCCAAGAAGGCCAAGGTCGAGACCACCGGCGACGACATGCGCGAAGGGCTCACGTGCGTGCTGTCGGTCAAGGTGCCCGAGCCCAAGTTCAGCTCGCAAACCAAGGACAAGCTCGTCTCGTCGGAAGTCCAGCCGATCGTGCAGGAAGTCGTGTCGGAGAAGCTCGCCGATTTCCTGCTCGAGTACCCGGGCGACGCCAGGATCATCTGCACCAAGATCGTCGAAGCGGCGCGTGCCCGTGAAGCCGCGCGCAAGGCGCGCGAGTTGACGCGGCGTAAAGGCGTGCTCGACGGTGCCAATCTCCCCGGCAAGCTCGCCGATTGCCAGGAACGTGACCCTGCAAAGTGCGAGCTCTACATCGTCGAGGGCGATTCCGCCGGCGGCAGCGCCAAGCAGGGCCGCGATCGCAAGTTCCAGGCGGTGTTGCCGTTGCGCGGCAAGGTGCTCAACGTCGAAAAGGCGCGCTTCGACAAGCTGATCAGCTCCGAGCAGATCGCCACGCTCATTACCGCGCTCGGCACCAACA
>DASYEQ010000129.1:0-55884 GCA_036498945.1 Burkholderiales bacterium
CATTGCCCGCACCCTGTCGAGCCTGGGCTTCGGCCTGGTCGCCACCCGCGGCACGGCGGCGGTGCTGGAGAAAAACGGCATCCCGGTACGCATGGTGCACAAGGTCAAGGAAGGCCGGCCGCATTGCGTGGACATGGTGAAAAACCGCGAAATCGTGCTGGTGATCAACACCACCGAGGCGCGCCGCGGCGTGATTGCCGATTCGCGCCTGATCCGCATCTCCGCCTTGCAGGCGCGCGTGCCTTACTACACGACCATCGCCGGGGCGCGCGCGGCATGCCTGGGCATGAGCAGCTCGCGCGATCTCACGCCTTACGACCTGAAAGGCCTGCACGCAGAAATCGCGCAAGCATAAAGGCGGGCAGCAAAGGAAAAACGGCGCCGCGAGGCGCCGTTTTTTATTGCTTGAAGGTCTGCTCCATGTAGTCCAGCAGGTCGGCACGGTTTTGCGCGTCCGGAATGCCGCCGAAGGGCATGCGGTTGGCCGGCACCGCCCTTTGAGGATCGGCGAGATAGGCATCCAGCGTCTCGCGCGACCAGACGATGTTGCTGCGCTTCATTGCTGGCGAAAAGCGGAAGTCGTCCAGCGTGCCGGCCTTGCGGCCGAACACGCCGAACAGACTCGGCCCCACGCCTGACGGGCCTTTGCCCGCCGAATGGCAGGCCGCGCATTCGGCGAACACCTTTTGCCCATGGGCAGCATCGGCGGCTTGCGCGAGGTTGACGGTCAATCCTGCGAGAAGGGTGAGAGACAAAACGCGAAATGTCGTCATGCGTGCACCAGCGCTCCGGGGTTCTTGAGATATTGGTTGCGGATGGCATCCGCCGTCCAGTAGGCCAGCGCGCCCACCGGCCCGGTCGGGTTGTAGGAGGCGTTGTGCGCAAAGACGTTGGCGCCGACGATGAACAGGTTGTGGCAATCCCAGCTTTGCAGGTAGCGGTTCACCGCGCTGGTGCGCGGATTGACGCCCATGATGGTGCCGCCGGTATTGTGGGTGCTCTGGTAGGGCACCACGGTCCAGGGCGTGGTGCGCGCCACCGCTTCCGTCAGGTGGGTCGGGTTCATCGACTTGGCGATCTGGTTGATCACCTGCGCCGCGTGCTGGCCGATCTTGTGCTCGTTGTCCTTGTAGTCGAAAGTCATGCGCATCAGCGGCTGGCCGAAGGCGTTGCGGTAGGTGGGATCGAGGTCGAGGTAGTTGTAGCGGTTCGCCATCACCGCGCCGCTGGCGTCGATTTTCATCGCGCCCTGGTACCACTTCGCGGTGGCGGCTTTCCACTCCTTCCCCCAGGGTGGGGTGCCGCGTGGCACCGGGCGATAACCGATCGGCAGGTTGGTATTGAAGCCGCCGGAGATGTTGGCGCCGCCGATGTAGCCGAAGGGCGCGCGGTCGAAGGCCCAGTTGCTGTTGATGTCGTCGATCGTGTCGTTCGAGCCGCCGGCGTTCATGAACGGGTTGAAGTGCTTGCCTTCGAAGAACAGGGTGGCCGAGGTGCCGGTCTGGTAGCAATAGTTGCGGCCGATCACCCCTTTGCCGGTCTTCGGGTCGTAGGGCTGGCCGATGTTCGATGCGAGCATCAGGTGCACGTTGTTCAGCGCAAAAGCGGTGAGGATCACCATGCCCGCCGGCTGCTCGTACTCTTCGCCGGTGAGGATGTTGGTGTACAGCACGCCGGTGACGCGCTTGCCGCTCTTGTCCTTGATCACCTTGGTCACCCAGGCATGGGCGCGCAGTTCGAAGTTGGCGCTCTTCATGACCGCCGGAATCACCGCCACGTGCGGGCTGCCCTTGGCGTTGGCCTCGCAACCGAAGCGCTGGCAATAGCCGCAGTACTCGCAGGCGCCGAATTGCGCGCCGTACTGATTGGTGTAGGGACGCGAGGCATTGGCCGAGGGCCGCGGGAAGGGGTGGTAGCCGAGATTCTTCGCCGCCGCGTTGAACATCTGGCTGGCGTGGATCTTGGTCAGCGGCGGCAGGGCGTATTCATTCTGCCGCGGCGCCTCGAAGGGGTTGCCGCCTTCCTGGATCTGTCCGCGCAGGTTGCCCGCCTTGCCGGAGACGGCGGCGGCGCGCTCGAATTTCTCGTAATAGGGCTCCAGCTCGGCATAGCTGATGCCCCAGTCCTGGATCGTCATGTCCTCGGGGATGTACTTCTTGCCGTAGCGCTCCTCGTACATGCTGCGGACCTTGAATTCCAGGTCGGTCCAGCGCCAGGTGTGGCCGCTCCAGTGCACGCCGGAGCCGCCCACCACTTCGCCCGGCAGGAAGGAGCCGAGCCGCCGCATCGGCAGCGCTTCCTGGCTGATGTTGTTGCGCACGGTCAGCGTGTCGCGCGCGGTGTTTTGCATCAGGTCGTGGCGCACCACGTAGCGCAGCTCGTCGCGCACGCCGGGCAGGGCGTAGTCGTCCTGCGTGGTGCGGTTGCCGCCGCGCTCCAGCGCCACCACTTTCAATCCCGCGTCGGTCAGCTCTTTTGAGAGGATGCCGCCGGTCCAGCCTAGGCCGACGACGACGACGTCGACCTCCTTGAGTTTCTTCGCCATGTTGTTGTTCTCCCGTTCAGCTCATGTCGGCGATGCCGACGGGTTTGTTCGGGTAAGGCTTGTCGCGGAATTTCTCCACGTCCTGGCTGTGCACCGCGATCACGCCGGGGAAGCCGATCAGCTTCCAGCCCGCCTTGTCGCGGTTGCCGCCGTAGATCGGGTCGGCGAACATGCCTTCCATCACCGTCTGGTAGGCGGTGTTGAAAAACACCCGCGCCGGCGGGCCGTTTTCGAAAGTTATCTTGCCGTCGCGCAGCGCGCGCAGGAATTCCTCGCGCTGCGCGGCGGTGATCTTGTCGAACAGCTTGCCGTAGGTCTTCACGCAGTGCTCGTTGGCCGCGGCGATGCCGTTGCGGTACAACTCGGCGGGGGTGAGGGGCAACTGGTAGCCCTGGCTGGGCGTGCCTTGTTTCCACGGTCCCTGCATGTACAGGCGGTCGCCTTTGCCCCAGGCGCCGGCGAGCGAGCGGTCGATGTAGATGTTGATGCCGAGATCAACGCCGCTGGGCGTCAGGTCGTCGGCCGGGATCATGTGGTCGACCATCGCCTCGACAAAAGCGGCTTCCTCCGGATTGAGAAAGGCGTAGCCGGGTGCGGATGCGGCTGGCGCGACCGCGCTGCCTTGCGCCTGCGCCGGAACCGGCAGGGCGGCGGTGGTGACGACAGTGGTGGTAACGGCGGTGGTAACGGCGGTGGCCGCAGCGGCGCTGCCGGCGACGGCGCTTTTGAGAAAAGCGCGGCGATTCAAACCCTCAGGTTTGTCTTCCATGTCTCCTCCTCTTTATTTTTGGCGAGGATTTTGGGGCCGGTGAAGCACCCAGAGCAGCGCGGCCCTTGTCTTTTTATCTTACTCGCTTTGCGCTTTTGCATACGCGAAGTTTCGGCCGGCTGTTTTGTGCAGTGCATTTGCGCCACGCCGGCGTCATTGCAATAACGCGCGGCGGCGCGGCGGGGTCGCTAAGGGGCCGGGACATGAGCGGTGTACCGGGCCACAGCCGCGGATGGAAATATTTGTGACGACCTCTCGCCCTTGGTGCAGGCGACAATTTGGTGACATCCGGGTATTATTACAGCTTTACGGGCGGTGCACCTCGCGCTGCCCGTTGCTTTTTGGAGACAATAATATGGCTTCGTCCGTCCCCATGACCGTGCGAGGCGCAGAAAGCCTGCGCCAGGAACTACAGCACCTGAAGGCGGTGGAGCGTCCGGCGGTGATCAATTCGATCGCCGAAGCACGCGCCCAGGGCGATCTGTCGGAAAACGCGGAATACGACGCCGCCAAAGAAAAGCAGGGCTTCATCGAAGGCCGCATCGCGGAAATCGAGGGCAAGCTGTCGGCCGCCCAGATCATCGATCCCAAAGACCTGGTGAATGAAGACCGCGTGGTGTTCGGCGCTACCGTCGAACTCGAAGAGGTCAATTCGGGCGACACGGTGACCTACCAGATCGTCGGCGACGACGAAGGCGACATCAAGGCCGGCAAGATCACCGTCAGTTCGCCGATCGCGCGCGCGCTGATCGGCAAGCACGAAGGGGACGTGGCCATCGTCAAGGCGCCGGGCGGCGACCGCGAGTACGAAGTCCTGGAGATCCGTTTCGTCTGAATCCGGGCGTCCTGCAATGCAACCCTGGAAGGCTTCGCTGCAGGCGCTGCTCCTGGCGATCTGGGTTGGCAGCTTGTGGACCATCGGCTGGGTGCCGGTGATCCTGTTCCGCCGCCTGCAGGAAGTGCCGGCCGGCAACATCGCCAATCAGCTGTTCGGCATCGGCGCCTGGATCGGCATGGCCTGCGGCGCGCTGCTGATTGTGCTGCGCCTGAGTGTGCCCGCGGACGCACGGCCGGCGCGCGACTGGATACTGTGGGCGCTGGCGGTGATGCTGGCGCTGACCCTGATCGAATACTTCGGCATCAACGCCATCATGGACGGCTTGCGCCAACAGGCGGCGCCGCTGTCGATCCGCGAGAGCCCGTTGCGCGCACAATTCGGCATGTGGCACGGCATCTCCTCCACCCTCTACCTGATCCGGGGCGTGACCGGCCTCTTGCTGGTGGCGCTGGCGCCGCGGGCGCGGCGCTGAACGCTTATTTGCGCGCGGTCTTGCGCGGCGCGGGGCGTTCGGCCAGTTGCTTCTTGGTCTTGCGCGGGCCGCTGGGCTTGCGTGGTTTGGCCGCCGCGGTTTTTTCTTCCGGCTTCGGGCGGTACAGCACCAGCAGCTTGCCGATCGCCTGCACCGGCGCCGCGTTGAGTTCGGTGCAAATCGTTTGATAGATTTCCTGGCGCATTTCGCGGTCGTCACCGGCCACGCGCACCTTGATCAGTTCGTGGCTCATGAGCGCGAGATTGACCTCGCGCAACACCGAGGGCGTAAGCCCGGCGTCGCCGATGATGACCACCGGCGACAGGTGATGGGCGCGCGCTTTGAGGCCTTGGCGCTCGACAGGGGATAATTCGGGGGAGCCGGACATGAGTCTGCCAATGATATTTTTCGAGAACGGATTTTAATCGATGGAACGCAAACCCCGTGGGCACATGAAGCCGACGCGCAGCGTCTCCAGCAATCGCTGGATGCACGAGCACGTGACGGACCCCTTTGTGCAGCAGGCGAAAAAACTCGGCTACCGCTCGCGCTCCGCGTTCAAGATTATCGAAATCGATGAAAAGGTGAATCTGTTCAAGCGCGGCATGACGGTGGTGGACCTGGGGGCCGCCCCCGGCGGCTGGTCGCAGATTGCCGCCCCGAAAATCGGCGCCGACCTGGCCGAGGCGCCGGGCGAGGCCGGAAAGGCGGCCAAAAAGACCTCCAAGGGCCGGGTGATCGCCATCGACCTGCTGGAAATGCCGGGCTTGCCCGGGGTCGAGTTCATCCAGGCCGATTTCTCCACCGATGAAGGCTTGGCGCAGGTCACGCAAACGCTGGGGGAAAACCACAAGGCTGACCTTGTAATGTCCGATATGGCGCCCAATATCTCGGGTATCGGCGTCTCGGACCAGGCCAAGTCCATGTATCTATGCGAATTGGCCCTCGATTTTGCAAAAACATTTTTGCAGCAAAACGGCACTTTTGTGGTCAAAACTTTCCAAGGGGTAGGTTTTACCGAATTTTTTCAGGCGATGAAGAGTGCCTTCCACGAAGTAAAGTCGATCAAGCCCAAAGCTTCGCGTGACCGCAGTACGGAGATTTATCTTTTCGGGCGCGGTCTTAAGGATTTGACGTAATTTGACGCTCTGGAATCCGCGTTCAGCACCCAAAGCGTATACAATTCAGTGGTCGAAATGGCTGATTTTTGCGGTTTTGCCGGGGTTACGCCGGCGCCGCGCAAACCCCGGGAATTCGACCGTCCGGCGGTTTAAGGAGTGGCTGTGAACAACACGTTTTCGAAAGTTGCAGTCTGGCTGGTGATCGCCCTGGTGCTGTTCACCGTCTTCAAGCAGTTTGGCGGCGCCACCACCGGCGGGGCGCAGCAGGTGCGCTACTCCGATTTCCTGGAGCAACTGAAGAACGGCCAGATCAAGAGCGTGGAGATCGATGACCACTCGGTCACCGCCAAGACCTCGGACGACAAGACGATCCGCGCCAACATGTTCGTCGGTCTCGACCGCGGCCTGATCGGCGACCTGGTCAAGTACAACGTGCCGTTCAACGCCAAGGTGGAGGAAGAGCGTCCCTTCCTGCTTACCCTCCTGATGAACTGGTTCCCGATGCTGCTGTTGATCGGCGTCTGGGTATTCTTCATGCGCCAGATGCAGGGTGGCGGCCGTGGCGGCGCCTTTTCCTTCGGCAAGAGCCGTGCGCGCATGCTGGATGACTCGAACAACCAGGTGACCTTTGCGGACGTTGCCGGTTGCGACGAAGCCAAGGAAGAAGTCTCCGAACTGGTCGACTTCCTGAAAGACCCCACCCGCTTCCAGAAACTCGGCGGCCGCATTCCGCGCGGCGTGCTGATGGTGGGCCCTCCCGGTACCGGCAAGACCCTGCTGGCCCGCGCGATTGCCGGCGAAGCCAAGGTGCCATTCTTCACCATCTCCGGTTCCGACTTCGTCGAAATGTTCGTGGGCGTGGGTGCGGCCCGCGTGCGCGACATGTTCGAGAATGCGAAGAAGCACGCGCCTTGCATCGTGTTCATCGATGAAATCGACGCTGTCGGCCGCCATCGCGGCGCCGGCATGGGCGGCGGCAACGACGAACGCGAGCAGACCCTGAACCAGATGCTGGTGGAGATGGACGGCTTCGAAGCCAACTCCGGCGTCATCGTGATCGCCGCCACCAACCGTCCCGACGTGCTGGACAAGGCGCTGCTGCGTCCCGGCCGTTTCGACCGCCAGGTGTATGTTTCGCTGCCCGACATCCGCGGCCGCGAGCAGATCCTCAACGTGCACATGCGCAAGGTGCCGATCTCGCCCGACGTGCGTCCCGACATCCTGGCGCGCGGCACCCCCGGCATGTCCGGTGCCGACCTGGCCAACCTGGTGAACGAAGCCGCTCTTTTTGCCGCGCGTCGCAACAAGCGCCTGGTCGACATGGCCGACTTCGAAGATGCCAAGGACAAGATCTTCATGGGCCCGGAGCGCCGCTCCGCCGTGATGCGCGAGGAAGAGCGCCGCAACACCGCGTTCCACGAATCCGGCCATGCCCTGGTTGCCAAGCTGCTGCCGAAGGCCGACCCGGTGCACAAGGTCACCATCATGCCGCGCGGCTGGGCCCTGGGCCTGACCTGGCAATTGCCGGAGCACGACCGCGTCAATGGCTATCGCGACCGGATGCTGGAGGAAATCTCCATCCTCTTCGGCGGCCGCATTGCCGAGGAAGTGGAGATGGGCCAGATGTCCACCGGCGCGTCGAACGACTTCGAGCGTGCCACCAAGATGGCGCGCGACATGGTCACCCGCTACGGCATGAGCGATACCCTGGGCACCATGGTGTATGTCGACAACGAGCAGGACGGCATGATGGGCCGCATGTCTTCCAAGACCGTCTCGGAAGTCACGCAACAGAAGGTGGACGCGGAAATCCGCCGTATCCTCGACGAGCAGTATGCCCTGGCGCGCCGGCTGATCGAGGGCAACCGCGACAAGCTCGAAGCCATGGCCAAGGCCCTCCTCGAGTGGGAAACCATCGATGCGGACCAGGTGAACGACATCATGGCAGGCCTGCCGCCGCGGCCGCCGAAGGCCTCGCCGCCGCAGTCTTCGCCGCCGCCGCGCGACAATCCGCCGAGCGCCACGCCGGCGCCCGCGCCTTCGGTCTGATTAGCGCATAGAACGCCGGTCATCCGCAAATAACGCCAAGGGGGTATCCTCTTGGCGTTTTTGTTTCAGGCATTCCCGAAGATGAAGTCACTCGAAGCCGGCTCCTATACACTGCCGCTGGACCGCCCGCTGGTGATGGGCGTGGTCAACATCACGCCCGACTCCTTTTCCGACGGCGGGCTGTTCCTCGATCCCGAGGCCGCCATCGCGCAGGCGCGCCGCCTGGTGGAAGAGGGCGCGGACATCCTCGACATCGGCGGCGAATCCTCGCGCCCCGGCGCCGATCCCGTGTCGCTGGAAGAGGAACTGCGCCGCGTGCTGCCGGTGCTCAAGGGCTGCGTCGCTCTGGGCCGCCCGGTCTCGGTCGATACCTACAAGCCGGAGGTGATGCAGGCTGCCGCCGCCAGCGGCGCGGCCATGCTCAACGACATCTGGGGCTTTCGCCGCCCCGGCGCCTTCGAGGCCGCCTGCGCCGCGGCGCGCGAGGGTCTGGCGCTATGCGTGATGCACATGCAGCGCGACCCGAAGAACATGCAGCGCGAGCCGCATTACGACGACGTGGTAGCCGAGGTCGGGCAGTTCCTGCGTGAGCGCGTGGCCGCCTTTGAAGTAGCCGGCGTGCCGGCGGCCCAACTGGTGATCGACCCCGGCTTCGGCTTCGGCAAGACGGTGCAGCACAACCTCACCTTGCTGCGTCATTTCCAGGAGCTCGTGACTCCCGGCGTCCCGGTGCTGGCCGGCTTGTCGCGTAAGTCGACCATCGGCGCCATCACCGGCCGTGCTGCCGATGAGCGCGTCTCCGGCAGCGTCGCGGCGGCCCTGATCGCGGCGCAAAACGGTGCGAAAATCCTGCGTGTACATGATGTGGCCGCCACCCGCGACGCCCTGGCCGTGTGGGCCGCGGTGAAGCAGGCGGTTTAGAGAAATTCGGAGCAACACAAATGAGCAGAACCTATTTCGGCACCGATGGTGTGCGTGGCAAGGTCGGCGAGTCGCCGATCACCCCTGATTTCGTCCTGCGCCTGGGCTACGCCGCCGGGCGTGTGCTGGTACAGAACGCCGGCGCGCGCGGCGCCAAGGGCGAGCACCCGGCGGTGCTGATCGGCAAGGACACGCGCGTCTCCGGCTACATGCTGGAGGCGGCGCTGGAATCCGGCTTTGCCGCCGCCGGTGTCGACGTCATGCTGGTGGGGCCGATGCCCACGCCGGCGGTGGCGTATCTGACGCGCGCGGTGCGCGCGCAAGCCGGCGTGGTGATCAGCGCCTCGCATAATCCCTTTGCCGACAATGGCATCAAGTTCTTTTCCGCAGGCGGCCTGAAGCTTGCTGATGCCGTGGAGCAGGCGATCGAAGAGGAACTGGAGCGCCCGATGGGCTGCGCTGATTCCGTCAACCTTGGCAAGGCACGGCGCCTGAACGACGCCGCCGGGCGCTACATCGAATTCTGCAAAAGCACCTTTCCCAACGACCTCGACCTGCGCGGCATGAAGATCGTGGTCGATTGCGCGCACGGCGCGGCCTACCAGATCGCGCCGATGGTGTTCCACGAACTGGGGGCGGATGTCACCGCCATCGGCGCAGCGCCCAACGGGCGCAACATCAACGACGGCTTCGGCGCCACCCATCCGCAGGCGCTCATCGACGCGGTGAAGAAGCAGGGCGCCGATCTCGGTGTCGCGCTCGATGGCGATGCCGACCGCCTGTTGATGGTCGATGCCGACGGCCGTGCCTACGACGGCGACGAGTTGCTCTACCTGATCGTAAAAGAGCGCCGCAGCCGCGGCCGGGTGGCAGGTGTTGCCGGCACGTTGATGACCAATCTCGCCTTCGAGCAGGCGATGGGCCGGCTCGGCATTGCCTTCGGCCGCGCCAAGGTGGGCGACCGTTACGTGCTGGAAATGCTGGGAGAAAAGGGGTGGCTGTTCGGCGGCGAAAACTCCGGCCACATCCTTTGCCTGGATTGCCATACCACCGGCGACGGCATCATTTCGGCATTGCAGGTGCTTTCCGCCCTGCGCAATTCCGAACGCAGCCTGAAGGAAGCCGGCAGCGAACTGGTGCTGTATCCGCAGGTGCTGAAGAACGTGCGCCTGGCCGACCGCAATGGATGGCAGTCGAACAAGAAGCTCTCCGCTGCCATCGAAGGCGCCGAGGGCCGCCTCAACGGGCGCGGGCGGGTGCTGCTGCGCCCGTCCGGCACCGAGCCGGTGTTGCGGGTGATGGTTGAAGGGGAGGACGGGCAATTGGTGCAGTCCCTTGCCGAGGAAATCGCCGCTGTCGCCGCCGCGTAAGGCCTGACCGGCACGGCGCGATAGCCGCAATGCGCTCATGGTTGAATGTGCCCAAGGCGCGGGCTAGAATCCGACTAAATTGATCGGGAATTCGCGTGACGTGGATTCCTGCGGATTTTGCCCCGCTGTTTTGTAAGATCATTCAATCACTTGGACTACCGCCATGTTTGCGCAACTCCGGGAAGACATACAGAGCGTTTTCGACCGTGACCCCGCCGCCCGGTCGGTGTGGGAGGTCGTGACCTGTTATCCCGGCTTCCATGCGCGCCTGATGCATCGCGTCGCGCACTGGTTCTGGCGCCACGGCCTCAAGTGGCTGGGGCGCTTCACCTCGAATATCGCGCGCAGCCTGACCGGCATCGAGATTCATCCGGGCGCGACTATCGGCCGGCGCTTTTTCATCGACCACGGCATGGGCGTGGTGATCGGCGAGACTGCGATCATCGGTGACGACGTCACGCTCTACCACGGCGTGACCCTGGGCGGCACCTCGTGGAACAAGGGCAAGCGGCATCCAACGCTGGAAGACGGCGTGGTGGTAGGTGCCGGCGCCAAGGTGCTGGGGCCCATCACCATGCATGCGGGCGCGAAAATCGGCTCCAACGCCGTGGTGGTGAAGGACGTGCCGGCCGGCGCCACCGCCGTGGGCATTCCCGCCCGCATCATCGTCGAGGACAGCGCTCAGCGCCGCGAAGAGCACGCGGCCAAGCTCGGCTTCTCCGCCTATGCGATGGGCCGCGGCGAGGACGATCCGCTGGCCAAGGCGCTCAACGGCCTGCTCGATCACGGCGCGGCGATGGACACGCGCCTGGCGGCGCTGCTCACACGCATCGAAGAGCTGGAGGCGCACATCAAGGAAGGTGAAGCCGAGCAGCAAAGCGGCGACAACGTCGTCGCCCACGCCTTCGGCGCGCGCGCCGAGAAGAACGTCGCCAACGGCTAGTCCGGCTGCTCCGGCTGCTCCGAAGAGGGCGGTACTTCGGAAGTCTCCGCTGCTGCCTGCTGTGCCTGGCGCTGGCGCAGCAGCATCTCGTGCTGATGCCGCTTGCGCGTCTGGCGGATCAGCCAGTAGAGGAACAGGCCGCCTGGCGCCAATCCATAGAACAGGAACGTCAGCGCGCCGGAGACGAAGCTCTTGGCGGTGATCGCGATCATGAACACCACCCACAACCAGCCGATGGCGACCATGTGCATAGGGGCAGCTTCCTAGTCGAACAAGGCGAGGAGGGCATCCAGGCCGTTGTGGTTGATGGCGACACTCGCCTGCGCGCGCACTACCGGCTTGGCATGGTAGGCCACCGAAAGCCCGGCGGCGCCCATCATCTTCAGGTCGTTGGCGCCGTCGCCGATGGCAATCGCCTGGCGCGGCTCGCAGCCCAATAGCGCACAGGTCTCGCGCAGTTTCGCGGCTTTCGCATCGGCATCGATCACCGGGCCCTCGACCACGCCGGTCAATCTGCCGTTGCCGATCCCCAGCGTATTGGCGGCGGTGTAATCCAAGCCCAGACGGCCTTTCAGCTTGTCGGTGAAAAAGCTAAAGCCGCCGGACACCAGCAGGGTCTTCACGCCCGCCGCCTTGAAGCCGGCCAGCATCTGCTCGGCGCCGGGGGAAAGCCGCAGGCGTTCATCGTAGACACGCTGCAAGGCACTGACTTCCAGGTCTTTGAGCAGCGCGACACGGCGCGCCAGGCTCTGGCGGAAGTCGAGCTCGCCGCGCATGGTGGCCTCGGTGATCGCCGCCACCTGAGGCTTCAACCCCTGCATGTCGGCGATCTCGTCGATGCACTCGATGGTGATCAGCGTCGAGTCCATGTCCATCACCGCCAGGCGGAAATCGGCCAGGCGCAAGGGCGCCGCGAGAAACGCGCAATCGGCGCCAGCGGCCTCGCACAGGGCGCGTACTTCCTCGCACAGGGCGCGCACTTCCTCGCGCGGCGGCGTGGCCGCGAAGTCCAACAGACGCGCCATGTTTGCGCCGCACTTTTCAATCCGCCGCGCGCCTGCCAGCCGCGCCGCCTGTTCGGTCAAAGAGGAGTCCAGCCCGGGGGCCTGGAGGATGATGCTGTGCATGAGAGGAAAACGCTGTTACCTGGAAAGGGCGGCCCAGTGCTCGGCCTCGGCGGCGTCGGGGCGCACGCCGAGTTCGCCCACGCGGTAGGCCTGCGCCAGGCGCAGCGCCGCCTCCTTGACGCCGGCATTGCCGGCTTCGCGATACAGTGCCAGCGCGCGCGCCGGGTCGGCGCCGCGGCCCATGCCGGTTTCATAGATGCCGGCGGCTTCCTGCTGCGCCACCGGCACCCCGGCGGCCGCTGCCTTGAGGATCCAGTCCGCCGCGGTTTCGACGTCGCGCTTGACGCCCACGCCGATCGACACCATGTGGCCGTAGAAATATTGCGCGATCGGCAGCCCCTGCTGGGCGGCGGCGAGGAACAGCTGCGCCGCCTTTACCGGATCCTTGTCGACACCGACACCTTCGAGATAGAAGCGCGCCAGTTGCGCCTGCGCGCGCGCATAACCCTGCACGGCGGATTTATCCAGCCACTCGATCATGCCGGCGCGGTCCGGCTCGCCGGCGCGCCCCTGGCCGATCATCACCGCCAAGTTGTATTGCGCCACCGGGTGGCCCGCTTCGGCGGCCTTGCCGTAGAAGCGCTGCGCGGCGGCGTAATCCTGCGGTACACCTTTGCCTTCGTAATACAGCGCGCCCAGGTTGTTCTGCGCCTGCGCCAGGTTTTTTTCCGCCGCCTTGGCGTAGTAGCGCGCGGCGAGTGAATAATCCGGCCCGCCGCAGGCCGAAGACTCCTCCAGCAACCCGAGTTCCAGGGCGCTGTCGGCATCGCCTTCGTCGGCGCGTGCGCCCAGTGCGGTCAGGCGCGCGGGAACGCAGGGGGAGGGTGGCGGAACCTGCACCGCTGTCGCTGTCGTTTTTTCACCTGCACCTGCACCTGCACCTGGCGCCTGTAGCGCGGCCAGTGCGGCGCGCGCCTGCGGGTGGCCCTTGGCGGCAGCCTGGGTGTACCAATAGGCCGCGCGTACGGCATCGGCGGGGCGTCCCAGGCCGCCCTCGTACATCCGGCCGACGTAATACGCGGCATAGGCATCGCCGCCTCGCGCCTGCACTTCCAGTACGCGCCAGGCACGGTCCCAGTCGCTGCGATTGAAGGCGTCGATGCCGGGTCCCGCCTGCGCCTGGCAAGCGAGCAGCGCCAGCCCCAAGGCCAATGCGCGCAAGCCCCCACCGGGACGGCACGCGGGGCGCAGGCGCTCAGGCATGGAAAAAGGCAGGGGCATGGACGACGCGTTATGCAACGGTGATTTTGGAGACCCGCATTTTACCTGCGCGCCTCACGCCTGCGCCGGCAGCCAGCGCGCCAGTGCCGCGCCCAGGCGGGCGGCGGTGAAGGGCTTGGCGACATAGTCGTCCATGCCCAGCGCCAGGCAACGCTCGCGGTCGCTGTCCATTGCGTTGGCGGTCATGGCGATGATCGGCACGCGCTTGCGTCCGCTCTTGCGCTCGTTGTCGCGGATCGCCGTGGTGGCTTCGAAGCCGTCCATCTCCGGCATCTGGCAATCCATCAGCACGGCGTCGAAATTCTCGATTTCCACCCGCGCCAGCGCCTCGCGGCCGTTGTGCGCGATCTCCGACTGCAGCCCCAGGCGCTTGAGGATCTGCTGTGCCAGCACCTGGTTGATCTGGTTGTCCTCCGCCACCAGGATGCGCCCGGTCAGTTGCGCGTGCGCCGGCCAGGCGGGCGCGACTTCATGCAACTGGCGCGAGGGCGTGGCCACCTGGAACGGCAGGCGCACGGTGAAGACCGAACCGTGGCCCGGCTCGCTTTGCACCTCTACCTTGCCCCCCATCGCCTGCGCCAGTTGGCGCGTGATCGACAGGCCCAGGCCCGTGCCGCCGTAGCGCCGGGTGGTCGAATCGTCAGCCTGGGAGAACGGTTCGAACACCCGTTGCAGGGACTGCTGCGCGATGCCGATGCCGGTGTCGCGCACTTCCATCACCAGCGTGGCGCGCTCATCGTCATTGTCCAGCGGCTCTGCCCACACGCTCACCTTTACCTCGCCCTGGTCGGTAAATTTCACCGCATTGCCTGTGAGGTTGACCAGGATCTGCCGCAGGCGCAGCGGATCGCCCAGCAGTACCGAAGGCGTGACCGGATCGACATTGCAGCTAAGGGCGACACCTTTGGCGGAGGCGCGCCCCAGCAGCAACTGCGTGACTTCGTTGGCCAGTGCGCGCGGGGCGAACGGCGTCGATTCCAGCTCCAGCTTGCCAGACTCTATTTTCGAGAAATCGAGAATGTCGTTGATGATGGCGAGCAGCGACTGCCCGGACTTGTGCGCGATCTCGGCGAATTCGCGCTGTTCCGCCGCCAGGCGCGTGCCCAGCAGCAGCTCGATCATCCCCAGTACGCCGTTCATCGGGGTGCGGATTTCGTGGCTTACCTTGGCCAGGAACTGGCTTTTCGCCTCGTTGGCCGCCTCCGCCGCGATCTTGGCGGTCATCAATTGCTGCTCGCGGTCGATCGCCTCTTCGAGATAGCGGCGCTGCGTGGCCTCGCTATCGGAGAGTTCGGTAATGCGCTGCTTGACCTCGGCCGCCATGTGGCGCACGTTTTCCTGCAGGTTGCCGATCTCGGCGCCGGCCGGCGGCCCCAGATCGAGATCGTCGTACCGGCCGCCACGGATGGCGTGGCTGGCCTGCGACAGCCGTTCCAGCGGGCGCGTCAGGAACACGCTGACCATGCTGAGCGCGACGGCGAACAGCACGATGCTGCCCAGGATGATGGCGACCAGCCCTTTGCGCAGGGCCTGGCGCGCCTCGTTCAGGCGGTCCACCCTGGCGCCGTAATACAGGGTGCCGACAGTGCGTCCCTCCGCGCGCAGGGGCAGGCTGAAATCGTAGCGCTCGATTTCGCCGGTAAGGGTCGGTTTCAGGTCGTTGGTACGCGCCGGCGGCGCACCGCTCCAGTCCGCGGCGGCAACCGGCTTGCCGGAAGTATCCTGTACCAGGAGGTAGAGAATGCCGTCGGCCTTGCGCGCCTCGCGGATGGCGGCACCCAGCGCCGCGCGGTCGCCGGCCGCCAGCGGGCCGGCGAATGCCGCGTTGAACAAGGTCTGCTCTTCGCCGGCGCGCGACTTCGCGTATTCCTCGACATAGGCGTTGCGCAGCAACCCTCCCACCACCATCAGCAACATCGTGGTGACGATCTGGATTGCCAGGCCCGAGAGGATCAGCTTGCGGCGGAAGGAGAGACCGGCGAACATCGTGGCGCGGCGCTGGCCCCTACAGCCCGGCGCGCATGCGCGCGAACGCCTGGTCGAGATCGGCGATCAGGTCGTCGATGTGCTCAAGGCCCGCGTGGATGCGGAAGCACGGACCTGCATCCGGCCAGCGGGTGGCGCTGCGCACCTCGCGCGGCTCGAAGGGCATGATCAGGCTCTCGAAGCCACCCCACGAAGCGCCCAGGCCATAGAGCTTGACGCTGTCGATGATGATGTCGCGCGCCTTTGCCGGCATCGGTTTGAGCACCACGCCGAACAGCCCGCAGGCGCCCTTGAAGTCGCGTTTCCACAGCGCATGCCCTGGATCACCAGGCAGGGCGGGGTGCAGCACTTTCTCCACCTCCGGCTGGCGCGCGATCCATTCGGCCAGTGCCACGCCGTTTTCCCAGTGGCGCGGCAGGCGCACGGCCATGGTGCGCAAGCCGCGCGCCGCGAGATAGCAGTCGTCCGGCGCCGCGGTCTGGCCGAAGTCGCTGGTCACGGCTTTCAGCGCCGGCCAGGCTTCCTTCGTGCAGGTGACCGAACCCATGATCACGTCGGAATGGCCGACGATGTATTTGGTAGTCGCCTGGATCGAGACGTCGACGCCGTGCTCGAACGGCTTGAAGTACAGCGGCGTGCCCCAGGTGTTGTCGAGCATCACGATGGCTTGCTGCTTGTGTGCGACTTCAGCGATTGCCGGGATGTCCTGCACCTCGAAAGTGAGGGAGCCGGGCGACTCGACGAATACCAGGCGCGTATTCGGGCGCATCAGCGCGGCGATGCCGGCGCCGATGAGCGGGTCGTAATAAGTGGTCTCGACCCCGAAGCGTTTGAGTTGCGAATCGCAGAACTTGCGCGTCGGGCCGTAGACGCTATCCGGCACCAGGATGTGGTCGCCCGCCTTGACGTAGCCCAGGATAGGGATCACGCAGGCGGCCAGGCCGGAAGGGTAGATCTGGCACTTGTAGCCACCTTCGAGTTCGGCCAGCGCGTCTTCCAGGAGATGCTTGGTGGGCGTGCCGTTCAAGCCATAGTAGCTGCCGGGCTTTTCCTGCGCCCGGTCGACCTTCTTTTGCTCCCACTCGGCCATGTTTTCCGAAAGGATGGTCGAGGCGCGGAATACCGGGGTATTCACCGTACCGGAGAATCGTTCGGGATGGCGGCCCAGGTGGGCGGTTTTGGTTTCGTCTTGCATGGGCAGCTTGGGACTCAAGGAAGCTTAACCCGGAGAGTATAATTTCGTCTTGTGCAATTGTCACAGCCAAGCAGGCTTCGGGCTGTTGCAAATGTTCCCTTTCTCCGCTTCTCCTGGCCGATGGCATCGATCCTGAAACTGCGCGGTTCGCCCGCGCTCTCCGCGTTTCGTCTCGAAAAACTCAAAAACAGCCTGTCCGGCGTGTCTTACGCCCGGGTACAGACCGAATACTGGCAT
This sequence comes from Burkholderiales bacterium, assembly GCA_036498945.1. Lineage (GTDB taxonomy): Bacteria > Pseudomonadota > Gammaproteobacteria > Burkholderiales > JAEUOS01 > JAQGMJ01. The sequence continues at coordinate 16,795 of DASYEQ010000129.1, forward strand.
TTCGTCGAAGTCGGGCGGCCCCTGAGTGCAGGCGAGCAGGAAATCCTGGCCAAGCTCCTGACCTACGGCCCGGCACCGGAGAAAGAGCCCAAAGGTGAGCTCTTTCTGGTCACGCCGCGTTTCGGCACGCTCTCGCCGTGGGCCTCCAAAGCCACCGACATCGCGCATTCCTGCGGCCTGGACGCGGTCAAGCGCATCGAGCGCGGCATCGCCTACTGGTTCGGCAAGGGCTTGATCGGCAAATTCTCGGACGCCGACCGTGCCGCGATTGCCGCCGCCATCCACGACCGCATGACCGAGGCGGTGCTGGCGGAGCTGGACGCCGCCGACGGCCTGTTTGCCCATTTTGCGCCGCGCGAACTCGCCAGCGTGGACCTGCTCGGCCGCGGTCGCGTCGCGCTGGTCGAAGCGAATACGGCGATGGGCCTGGCCTTGTCGCCGGACGAGATCGACTACCTGGCGGAAAACTTCGGCCGCATGGGGCGCAACCCCACCGACGTCGAGCTGATGATGTTCGCCCAGGCGAATTCCGAACATTGCCGCCACAAGATTTTCAACGCCGACTGGATCATCGACGGCGAAAAGCAGGGCCAATCCCTGTTCGGCATGGTGCGCGAGACCCACAAGGCGCATCCGCAGGGCACGATCGTGGCGTATTCGGACAACGCTTCGGTGATGGAGGGCGGCCCGGCACAGCGCTTCTACCCCTCGCCCGACGGCCGCTATGGTTACGTGCCGCAGGTCTCGCACACCCTGATGAAGGTGGAGACCCACAACCACCCGACGGCGATTTCGCCTTTCTCCGGCGCCTCCACCGGCTCCGGCGGCGAAATCCGCGACGAGGGCGCAACCGGGCGCGGCTCCAAGCCCAAGGCTGGTCTTGCCGGTTTCTCGGTCTCCAACCTCGGCATCCCCGGCTTCACCCAGCCGTGGGAAAAAAGCATCGGCAAACCGGACCGCATCGTCTCCGCGCTCGACATCATGATCGAGGGTCCGATCGGCGCAGCCGCCTTCAACAACGAATTCGGCCGGCCCAACCTCGCTGGCTATTTCCGCACTTACGAAGAGACCTTCGCCGGCGAGACGCGCGGCTATCACAAGCCCATCATGATCGCCGGCGGCGTCGGCTCGATTACCGACAGCCAGACCCACAAGCTGCCCTTCGGCGGCGGCACCCTGCTGATCCAGCTGGGTGGCCCGGGCATGCTGATCGGCATGGGCGGCGGCGCGGCCTCCTCGATGGCCACCGGCGCCAATGCGGCCGACCTCGATTTCGACTCCGTGCAGCGCGGCAACGCCGAAATCCAGCGCCGTGCGCAGGAGGTGATCGACCGCTGCTGGGCGCTGGGGGAAAACAACCCGATCCTGGCGATCCACGACGTCGGCGCCGGCGGCCTGTCAAACGCCTTTCCCGAACTGGTGGATGGCGCCGGCGAAAAAACCGGCGCGCGCTTCGAGCTGCGCGACGTGCCCTCCGAAGAGCCAGGCATGGCGCCGAAGGAAATCTGGTGCAACGAATCGCAGGAGCGCTACGTGCTTGCGATTCCCGCCAGCCGCCTGGAAGATTTCCGCGCCATTTGCGCGCGCGAGCGCTGCCCTTTCGCGGTGGCCGGCACGGCGACTGATGACGCCACCCTGGTAGTCGGCGACAAGCTGTTCGGCAACCAAGCGGTGCAGATGCCGCTGGAAGTGCTGCTCGGCAAGCCGCCGAAAATGACGCGCGATGTGAAGCATGTCGCGCGCGATTTCCCGCTGTTCGACCTGACCGGGCTCGACGTGCGCGAAGCGGCTTCCCGCGTGCTGGCGATGCCGGCGGTGGCCGCCAAGACTTTCCTGATTTCGATTGGCGACCGTACCGTCGGCGGCTTGTGCTCGCGCGACCAGATGGTCGGCCCCTGGCAGGTGCCGGTGGCCGATTGCGCGGTGACCCTGCGCGATTTCCAGGGCCACGCCGGTGAGGCCTTCGCCATGGGCGAGCGCACCCCGCTGGCGATTCTCAACGCTCCGGCTTCCGGCCGCATGGCGGTGGGCGAGGCCATCACCAACATCGCCGCTGCCGACATCGGCGCCATCGACAACGTCAAGCTCTCCGCCAACTGGATGGCCGCCGCCGGCCACGCCAAGACGGGCGAAGACGCCGCGCTGTTCGACACGGTGAAGGCGATCACGCTGGACCTGTGCTGCAAGCTCGGCATCAGCATCCCGGTCGGCAAGGACTCGATGTCCATGCGTACCGCGTGGAGCGATGCCGATGGCCCGAAGGAAATGACGGCCCCTGTTTCGCTGATCGTCTCGTCCTTTGCCCCGGTGGAAGATGCGCGCCGCTCGCTGACCCCGCAGTTGCGTACCGACGCGGGCCCGACCGCGCTGCTTTTGATCGACCTCGGCCGCGGCAAGAACCGCCTCGGTTTCTCCTGTCTTGCGCAGGCGTACAACCGGTTCGGCAACGAAGTGCCGGATCTCGACGATCCGCTGCTGTTGAAGAATTTCGTCAACGCCATCCAGACGCTGAACCGTGAAGGTCTGCTGCTGGCCTACCACGATCGCTCCGACGGTGGTCTCTTCGCCACCATCTGCGAAATGGGCTTTGCCGGCCACACCGGCGTCAGCGTGAATCTCGATACGGTCTGCTGGGATTCCGCTGCCACCGACCACGACGGCTTCGAGATCAAGCCCGAGAAGATGATGCCCGGGCGCTTCAATGACCGGGTGCTGGCTGCCATGTTCAGCGAGGAACTGGGCGCGGTGATCCAGGTGCGCGCCGAGCATCGCGATGCCGTGATCACCCGCCTCTCGGGGGAGTTCGGCCTCGGCGATTGCGCCTACGTCATCGGCACGCCCAATACGCGCGACGAAATCCGCTTCGTGCGCAACGCCAAGCCGGTGTTCGCCGAGCCGCGCACCGCCCTGCATCGCGCCTGGGCCGAGACCAGCTACCGCATGCAGACCCTGCGCGACAATCCGCAGTCGGCGCAGCAGGAGTTCGACGCGCTGCTGGACGCGGCCGACCCCGGCATCACGCCGGTGCTGACCTTCGATCCCGCCGAGAATGTCGCCGCGCCGATGATTGCCAAGGGTGCGCGCCCCAAGGTGGCGGTGCTGCGCGAGCAAGGCGTCAACGGCCAGGTGGAGATGGCTGCGGCCTTCGACCGCGCTGGCTTCGACGCCTACGACGTGCACATGAGCGACGTCATCGAAGGCCGCGTGGCGCTCAAGGATTTCTCCGGCTTCACCACCTGCGGCGGCTTTTCCTATGGCGACGTACTGGGCGCGGGCGCCGGCTGGGCCAAGTCCATCCTCTTCAATCCGCGCGCGCGCGCCGAGTTCGAGGCGTTTTTCGCCCGCGGCGACGTCTTTGCCTTGGGTATCTGCAACGGCTGCCAGATGATGGGCAACCTGACGCAGCTGATTCCCGGCGCCGCCCACTGGCCGCAATTCACCAAGAACAAAAGCGAGCAATTCGAGGCCCGCCTGGTGACGGTGGAAGTGCTGGAGTCGCCCTCGATCTTCCTGCAGGGCATGGCCGGCAGCCGCATCCCGGTGCCGACCGCGCACGGCGAAGGCTACGCCGACTTCTCGCAGCAGGGCGACGCCGCGAAAGCCATCGGCGCGATTCGCTACGTCGACAACCACGGCAAGCCCACCGAAGCCTATCCGTTCAACCCCAATGGCTCGGCCGCCGGCACCAACGGCTACACCACCGCGGACGGACGCTTCACCGTGCTGATGCCGCATCCGGAACGGGTGTTCCGCCAGGTGCAGTACTCCTGGGCGCCGCGTGCCTGGGGCGAAGAAGGCCCCTGGCTGCGCATGTTCCACAACGCGCGCAAGCGGCTGGGCTGAGGCTGTTCCCGGCGCCATGCACCGGGAACCCGCGCAGACTTCCCGCAGACTTTCTAGTGCAGGGTCTCGGGCTTGGCCTCGAGCATCTTCACGCCGTGCAGGCTGGAGCCGAGGATGGACTGGCGCAGGGTCTCGATCGCCGCGCCGCGGGTGAAGCTCTTGCGCCACGCCAGCGCCACGCGGCGGTCCGGCACCGGCGCAGTAAAGGGGCGATAGCTGATCAGGTCGTTCTTTTTCGGCTTGTCCGGCACGGCGGAAGCGGGCAGCACCGTCAGGCCCACGCCGGAAGCCACCATGTGGCGGATGGTCTCAAGGGACGAGCCTTCGAAGGTCCTTTGAATGCCCTCGGTGCTGCTGGAGGAAAAGCGCATCAGTTCGGGGCACACCTGCAGCACCTGGTCACGCAGGCAATGGCCGTGGCCGAGGAGCAGCATGGTTTCCTTTTTCAGGTCGGCGGCGGGAATCGCCTTGCGGCTCTCCCAGGTGTGGCCGGCGGGTAGCGCCACCAGGAAGGGCTCGTCGTACAGCGGCTGCATCACCAGGCCCGGCTCGGAAAAGGGCAGGGCCATGATCGCCACGTCGATGTCGCCGCTCTTGAGCATCTCCAGCAGGCGGTGGGTAAAGTTCTCCTCGATGATCAGCGGCATCTCGGGCGCCGCCTTGATGATCTTCGGCACCAGCACCGGCAGCAGGTATGGGGCGATGGAATAGATCACGCCGACGCGCAACGGCCCGGCCAACGGATCCTTGCCATGCTTGGCCAGTTCCTTGATCGTGCCCGCCTGCTCCAGCACACGCTGCGCCTGCGCCACGATTTCCGTGCCGACCTGGGTGATGCCGACCTCCGTCGGCCCGCGCTCGAACAGCGCCACCCCCAGCTCGTCTTCCAGCTTTTTCACCGCGACCGACAAGGTGGGCTGGCTGACAAAACAGGCGTCGGCGGCGCGCCCGAAATGGCGCTCGCGGGCGACGGCGACGATGTAGCGGAGTTCGGTGAGGGTCATATTGGCGAGAATATACTATCAAATTTATTTTATTGATAGATAATATGTATGATCATGCCGAAATAAAAGCCGCCGGGGCGGCTTTTACCAGCTTTTCGTCTTTACTCGATCTTCGCCTTGGCGCGCATTTCTTCAAGCATCTTGGTGATGCGCTCCTGCTGCACGACCTGCGTCACCTGCGGACGCACCTGGTCCAGCGGCGGGAAGGATTCGCGCACGTCGTCCAGGCGGATGACGTGCCAGCCGAAGCGGGTCTTCACCGGCGTATCGGTGGTCTGGCCCTTGGCCAGGCCCACCATCACCTTGGAAAAGTCCGGGTCGTAGACATCGGCCGGCGCCCAGTCGAGAACGCCGCCCTTGTCCTTGTTGGAGGGGTCGATCGACTGCTGTTTGGCCAGGTCCTCGAACTTGGCGCCGCCCTTGAGCTTGGTGATCACCGCCTTGGCTTCGTCCTCGGTCTTTACCAGGATGTGGCGCGCCAGGTATTCCTTCTTGGTCTGCTCTGCCTTGAGGGCGTCGTACTTGGTCTTGATGTCGGCGTCGCTGACCGGGTTCTTTTTCACGTAATCCTGGAGGAAGGCACGGAACAGCACGGTCTGGCGCGCCAGGTCGAGCTGCATGGCGACGTCGGGCTGCTTGGAAAGGCCGGACTTGGACGCTTCCTGGGAGATCAGTTCATAGGTGATGAGCTGGTCTTTGACGCGCTCGCGCAGCTGGGGCAGGTTGGGCTGGCCTTGACCCTGGCCTTGGCCTTGTTGGGAGGCCAACTGGTTCACCATGGCATCGGCGCGCGAAGTGGGGATCGCCACGCCATTGACCTTGGCGATGTTCTGCGCGTAGAGGGGGCCGGATGCCAGCAGCCCGGCAAGCAGAAGGGAGGCAATTTTTTTCATTCGATTTTCCTGGTGGGGTTTTTTAGGGTTCTCCCGGCGCGCGGGTGACGAGCGCCAGGGCATGAATGTCGTGCTGCATCAGGGGCTGCAGGGCGTCGTAGACCATGCGATGGCGCGTCACCCGGTTCTTGCCGGTGAACTGCGCGGAAACCACCGTCAGGCGATAATGCCCGCCGCCACCCGCGGCGCCGGCATGGCCGACGTGCTGGCCGCTTTCGTCGAGCAGTTCGAAGGTCTCGGGCGCAAGCGGCGCCAGGCGCTCGCGAATCCGCGATTCGATGGGGCTCACAACTACTGGTCCCCGCCGCCGACCACCGGTGCTTCTTCTTCATGCTGCATATGGCGATAGACGTAGACACCCTGGATCACCATGAACACCAGCAGGGCGCCGTAGATGCCGAAAACGCGGAAACTGCCCCACACCTCGCGCGAGAATTCCAGCGCGATATAGAGGTTGGCGGCGCCGATGATGAAAAAGTAGGCCACCCACATCAGGTTCAGGCGGTTCCATGCCATCTCGGGCATCGCGATCTTCTCGGCCAGCATCAGCTTGAGCAGGTTCTTCTTCAGCAACAGCGGCGCCACCAGGAACACCAGCGCGAAGGCCCAATTGAGCACTGTCGGCTTGAGCTTGATGAAGCGGTCGTCGTGCAGCGTCAGCGTGAGGGTGCCGAAGACGATGATCGCCAGGAAGGTGACGATATGCATGCGCTTGAAGCGGCCGTAATAGAGGCGCCCGACAATCAATTGCACCAGCGCCAGGGCCATCGCCAGCTTGGTCGCCAGATAAATGTCGACGCCGAAGGCGACCAGGATGAAGGGGAGGGCCGGAATCAGGTCGATCAGGAAATCCATAGCCAGCTATTTTACCCCTTCGGATATGACAACTTTGCCTGCGCCCATCCGGCGATTCGAGCCGTTCGGCATGAGATCAGCGTTTCCGGAAACGCAGCGATGCCGAATTGATGCAATAGCGCAGGCCGGTGGGCTTGGGCCCGTCCGGAAACACGTGGCCCTGGTGCGCGCCGCATTGCGCGCAATGCACCTCGGTGCGGCGCATGCCGAACTTGGTGTCGGTCTCGCTGGCGACATTGGCCGGCGCCGCCGGCTGCCAGAAGCTGGGCCAGCCTGTTCCGGACTCGAATTTCTGCTGTGAATCCCACAAGGGCGCGCCGCAGCAGACGCATTCGTAGACGCCGTCTTCATGGTGATCGTAATACTCGCCGGTGAAGGCGCGCTCGGTGCCGTGGTGGCGCGTCACCTGGTACTGGATCGGCGTGAGTTCGGCCTGCCAGTCGGCATCGGTCTTTTGCTTGGAATCGCTCATGGGATTGATACGGAAAAAGGTGGCGTAGGGACGTCCCGGGTCAACTGCTGCAACTGACTTCCAGCCCGTTCGCCCAGTCCGGCGGCAGCGCGGCGTAGGCCGCATTTTCCGGTTGCTCGTCGTAGGGCCGGGCGAGGAGCTTGCGCAAGCGCTCGATCTCGCCGTAATCCTTTTCTTCGCGCGCCTGGCGGATCGCCACCTCCGCCAGGTAGTTGCGCAGCACGTATTTCGGGTTGACCGCGTTCATGCGCGCGCCGCGCTCCCCATCCACGCTGTTTTCCAGGGCCAGGCGCTGGCGGTATTGCACCGCCCAGGCGTCGAAGCGCTCGCGGTTGATCACCAGGTCGCGCGCGGTGGTATCGCCGGCGGCATCCGCCGCATGCATGGACGACAAGGCGCGGAACAGCAGGGTGAAATCGGCATGCGATTCCACCATCAGGCCGAACAGCTCGTTGACCAGCAGGTGGTCGTCATCACGCACGGTGGCAAGACCGATCTTGGCGCGCATCAACCCGTTCAGCGCCGCGTCGAATTCCGGCTCATAGGTCTTCAGCTCCGCCTCGATGACTTCCGGCTCCATCAGCGGCACCAGCGCCTGCCCCAGGGCGTACAGGTTCCACAAGCCTACCTGCGGCTGCATGTTGTAGGCGTAGCGCCCGGCTTCGTCGGTATGGTTGCAGATGTGGCCGGGGTCGAAGGCTTCCATGAAGCCGTAGGGGCCATAATCCAGCGTCAGGCCGAGGATCGACATATTGTCCGTATTCATCACGCCGTGCATGAAGCCCACGCCCTGCCATTGCGCGATCATGCGCGCGGTGCGGCGCACTACCTCGCGCAAAAAGCGCGGGTAGCGATCCTCCGCACCTTCAAACTCGGGATAGAACTCGCGGATCACGTAATCCGCCAGCTCGCGTACCGCGTCGGCATCGCGGCGGTGATACCAGAATTCGAAAGAGCCGAAGCGCACGAAGGACGGTGCCAGGCGCGCCACCACCGCCGCCGTCTCCACGCTCTCGCGGATCACCGGCTGGTCCGATCCCGTGATTGCCAGCGCGCGCGTGGTCGGGATGCCCAGGCCATGCATGGCTTCCGAACACAGATATTCGCGGATCGAGGAGCGCAGCACCGCGCGGCCGTCACCCATGCGCGAATAGGGCGTGCGGCCCGCGCCCTTGAGCTGGATTTCCATCGCGCCTTCGCTGCCGATGGCTTCGCCCAGCGAAATCGCGCGGCCGTCGCCCAGTTGCGGCACGTAGACGCCGAATTGATGGCCGCTATACACCGCCGCCAGCGGCGAGGCGCCCGCCAGCGCCTGATTTCCGGTGAGAAGAGAGGCAAAATCCGCCCGGCCTTCCTCGCCCGGCGCCAAGCCGATCAGCGGCGCCGCATCCGGATTGAAGGCCACCAGATAGGGCGCCGGCAGGGGGGTGGGGCTCAGGCGCGTGTAGAATTTTTCCGGCAACTTGCTGAAACGCGGCGCCCAATCGAGCGCATCCAGCTTGCGTACGGGGGCGGCGGGTGGTTTGAAAGCAACGGTCACGATGGTATTCTGGCCAAAATCAGGGAGATGGCAGGAAAATGAGGGCTGTGCGCCACAGATCAATACGGCATTGTATCGCCGCGGCCTTTGTCGCCCTCGTATTCGCGGGCGGGGCAATCCCGGCCGCGGCGCAGGCCCAGGGTTCCAGGGTGTTGTCCCAGCGCGACGCGAAAGCCTGGCAACAGGCGCAAAACGAAGCCGAAGCCGCGCTTGCCAAGGGCGACTACGCCCAGGCGCAGAACCTTGCCAGGCAGGCGGTGACGGCAGGCACGGCCGGGTTCGGCGCCGCTGATCCGAACGTCGCCGCCAGCTATTCCGTGCTGGGCGCGGTGCAACTGAAGACCAACAGCCTCACCGAGGCCGAAGCCAATTTCCGCCAGGCCCTGGGCATCTACGAAAAACGCTTCGGCCCGGAGCATGAGTTCGTCGGCGCCACCCTGAACAACCTCGGCCTGGTGCTGGAACGCCAGGGCAATTTCAGCGGCGCCGAACTGCTGCTGCGCCGGGCGCTTGCGATCAAGGAAAAAAAGCAGGGCAAGGACAATCCCGATACCGCCATCACGCTGGCCAATCTCGCGCGCGTGCTCGACCGCCAGGGCAAGAGCGGCCAATTGGCGCAAGGTGGCCCGGCCGCCGCCGCGCCCACTCCCGCCGCCAACGCCAGCGCCGGCTCCGCCGAAAGCCGGCAACTGCTGGCCCAGGCGCAGACCGCGGCCACCCAGGGCGACTACAGCCAGGCCGAGGCGCTGCACCGCCGCGCCCTGGCGATTCACGAAAAGGAACTCGGCCCCGAGCATCCCACCACGCTGGCCACGCTCACCAACCTGGGCAACGTGATGATGCTGCAGGGCAAGTTCAAGCAGGCCGAGCAGGTGTTCCGCCGCGTGCTGGCAGCGCGCGAAAAAGTGCTGGGGCCGGACCACCCGGATACCGCGGTGAGCCTGAACAACGTCGCCAATTCACTCTTCGAGCAGTTCAAACAGGACGAACTCAACGCCCCGCCTGCGCGGCGCATGCGCAACCTCGCCTCCGGCGCCAACCGGCAGCAGACCCCGGAAGCCGAAACCTTGTACCGCCGCGCCCTCGCGATCCAGGAAAAGCACCTGGGCCCGGACCATCCCGCCGTCGCCGCCACCCTCAACAACCTGGCCGTGCTCCTGGCCGGGCGCGGGCGCTACGCCGACGCCGAGGAATTGCACAAGCGCGCCATTGCCATCGCCGAAAAATCCCTCGGGCCGAACCATCCCGACACCGCTTCGATGCTGACGGCCGCCGCCATCACCTACGACCGCGAAGGCAAGAACAGCGACGCCGAAGCCCTCTACGCTCGCGCGGTGGTGATTGCGCGCGAATCCAAATTGCCGCGCAACCTGCTGGTGAACAGTGCCAGCATGGGCTACAGCCTGACGCGCCACGGGCGCCTGCGCGATGCGCTGCCGTATTACCGCGAGGCGGTGGACGCGCTGGAAGCGATGTACACGCAGACGCGCGGCTTGTCCGAAGAGTCGCGCCAGGCCTTCCTCGGCCAGTTTGCCTATGTCTATCGCGAGCTGGTGCGCATCCTGGTCACCCTGCACGCGCAGGAGCCCGGGGCCGGCCACGACCGCGAGGCGCTGGCGGTGGTCTCGCGCAGCCAGTCGCGGGTGTTTTCCGAAATGCTCAAGCAGGCCGACGTCGCGCGCTTCTCCAGTACGCCCGCCTTCATGCAGCTCAAGCAAAAGCGCGAAAGCGCGCAGGAGCGTGTTTCCGGGCTGCGCCTCGCCTATCTCTCGGTGGCCGAAGGGCAGGGCGGTGCGGCCGGCCAGCGCACCCAGATCGGCGGCCAGATCCAGCAGGCCGAAACCGGGCTCAAGCAGGCCGAAGACCAGCTCTGGCGCGACTACCCGCGCTACATGGAACTGGCCAACCCGCGCCCGGTCACCGCCGATGACCTGCAAAAGCGCCTGCTGAAAGACGGCGAGGCGCTGGTTACCTTCGCATTGCTGCCCTCCGAAGCCGTGGTGTTCGCCGTCACCCGCGACAAGTTCCGCATGGTCTCGGTGAAAGTGCCGCGCGAGGAATTCGGCCGCCGCGTCGCGCGTATCCGCCGCCCGATGGAGCAGGTGGCGCAGGGCGAGCCGCTCACCGTGCTGCGCCAGGTCGACCCCGAAGTGCTGCAGGGCCTGTACCGCGACCTGCTGGCGCCGGTGGCCGACATGCTCAAGGGTACGCGCCAGGTGCTGGTGGCGGCCGATGGCCCGCTCTACACCTTGCCGTTCGAACTGATGGTGACGCGTTATGGCGACGCCGAGCGCGCCAAATTCGAAGCCGCGCGCGCCGCCAGCGACGGCAGCACCGCTCATCCCTTCCTCGCCGAATACGCCGATCTGCCTTACCTCGGCCGTGATCTGCATTTCGTTTACCTGCCGAGCCTCGCCGCCCTGGTCTCGCAGCGCGGCAACCCCAAGCCGCCGGTGCGCTACGGCGAGCAACTGGTGGCTTTCGCCGACGCCGTGTTCGGCGGTGAAGCGGGCGACGCGGCGTATAGCCAACGCACCCGCACCTTGCTGGGCGTGCTGGCCACCAGCGCCAACGGCGCGCCGCGCATCCCGCGCCTGCCCGAGACCGCGCAGGAAGCGCGCGATGCCGCCGGGGTACTGGGTGCCCCCTCGCAGATTTTCCTGCGCCGCGACGCCCAGGAGAAAAAGGTCAAGGCCGGCGCGCTGAAGGATGCGCGCTACGTGCTCTTCGCCACCCACGGCTTTCTTGGCGCCGATTTCCTGCAAAACCTCGACGTCACCCTCGACGCCGACGGCAACGTCATCCGCAGCGCCGCCAACAAGGGCGCGCTGGCCCAGCCCGCACTCGCCTTGACGCTCACCGGCGACCTGCAAGGCGAAGACGGCCTCCTGTCGATGAAGGAAGTGATCGAAGACGTCGAACTCAACGCCGAACTGGTGGTGCTCTCCGCCTGCAACACGGCAGGGGAGACCGCCGCCACCAGCAACGGCGAGGGTTTCGCCGGTCTCACGCGGGCCTTCATGTACGCCGGCGCCAAACAACTGATGGTGAGCCACTGGTCGGTGGAGAGCTCCTCCACCGAGGCGCTGGTCTCCGGCACCTTCCGCGAGGTGAAGGCGGGCAAGCCGCCGGCCGACGCCCTGGCTGCCGCCGAACAGACCCTTGCCGGTACCAGCGAGACCGCCGACGGCCGCAGCTTCTCGCGCTCTCATCCGTTCTTCTGGGCGCCCTTCGTCGTGGTGGGCGACTGATGGCCTTGCCGCGCGGGCTGTTGCGCGCCTGGGTGCGCCTGCGCAGGTGGCGGCGCTTCGCCCTGGTAACCCTGATCGCCGCCGTCGCGGCGATCGCCTTCGGCGCCGACGGCCTGCTGCAAGGTTTCGACGATTTCTATTACGACGCCTGGCACCAGATCGCCGGCAAGCGGCGAGACGCCCGGCACGTGGTGATCGTCTCGGTGGACGATGCCACCTTCATCAAGCTGAAAGACGACCCGCTCGCCTTCTGGCAGCCGCATTTCGCCCAGGCCATGCGCGTGATCGACCATGCCGGCGCCGCGGTTACCGGCCTGGACTTCGTCTACGCCACCAGCGCCGAGAGCTGGCTCTCGCGCCTGAAACTTCCGGACACCGAAATCAGCCGCACCTACGACAAGCCCTTTCGCGAGGCCCTGGCCGCCGGCAGGAAGGTGCTGGTCGGCCACCTGATCGAATCTTCCGACGGCAAGGTAGACCTGGTGCTGCCGCCGCCCGAGCACTACTTCCTCCTGCCGCACCAGTTGCGGGACGTGGGCCTGGCCAATCTCTACCCGGACCACGACAGCATCGTGCGCCACTTCTTCCCGGTGCTGATCATGCAGGAGGGCGTGCCGGGCCTGGGTTTTTCCACCAACATGGCGCTGTACGCCGCCGGTCTCGATACCGAGGCGAAGAGCTGGACCATCGGCGGCCGCGAGATCGCGCACGAACTGCAATCGCGCACCATCGGCTATGTCGGGCCGACCGGCACCATCCCGCGCATTTCGATGGCGCGCCTGCTCGAGCCCGGCGCGGAAAACCTGCCCGAGGTGAAGGCGCTCAAGGGCAAGGTGGTGATCATCACCGCGCACGATTCGTCCAGCCTGCAGGACACCCACTTGACGCCGTATTCGCACGGGCTGCCGGGCTACGAGCCCACCCAGATGACAGGCGGCGAGGTACACGCCAATATCGTCGAGACCCTGCTGTCGGGGCGCTACCCCCGTGACGTGCCGCGCCTCCTGGGCTGGGCGCTGATCCTGGGGCTGGCGGCGGCCGCCGCTACTTTGTTCCAGCGCAGCCACCCGGTGCGTGGCGCCGCCTTCGGCCTGGCGCTGGCGCTGCTTGCCGCCTGGATTTCCTATTTCACCTTCAAGGCCGACTGGGTGCTGCCCACCGCCTCGCTGCAATTCGCGGTGCTATTGGCTTACCTCTTCACCCTCGGCCTGCGCTTGACGGGGGAGGAGCGCGAGCGCGCGCGCCTGCGCAGCATGTTCGGCAGCTACGTGTCCGACGAGGTGGTGGACCTGTTGATCGCCAAGCGCGGCGAAGGCGAAAAGGTCGATTTGCAGGGCGAGGAGATGGAAGTCACGGTGCTGTTCTCCGACATCCGCAACTTCACCACCATCTCGCAAAAGCTTTCGCCGCACGAAGTGGTGGAAATGCTCAACGAATACTTCGGCCGCGTCTGCGCCCCGGTGCTGCGCGAGCGCGGCAACGTCAACAAGTTCATCGGCGACGCGGTGATGGCGATGTTCGGCTCGCCCGTGCCTTACCCGGACCACGCGCGCCGCGCCATCCGCGCGGCACTGGGCATGATCGAAGCCGCCGCGGAATTTCGCGCCTGGATGAAAGCCCGCTTTCCCGACCGCGGCCTGCCGGAATTCGCCATCGGCGTCGGCGTGCACACCGGCCCGGTGATTTCCGGCGACATCGGCACCAACCGGCGGCGCGAATACACCATCATCGGCGATACCGTGAACACCGCCTCGCGCCTGGAAGGCATGACCAAGGAACTGGGCTGGAAAATCGTCGCCAGCCGCCATACCGCCGAACTGGCCGGTCCCGGGGTGATTGCCGGGGGCGGGAACAGCATCATGGTCAAGGGGCGGTCCGGGGAAATAGATGTAGTGGAAATCCTGGGGGTTCAGGAGCCGATTTGACGATTTTTTGCAATCTTTTGGCCTCCAAATCCCCCTAAAAGCACGTATTTCCAGCCAAATGTCAAAGCGTGACAAATTTCCTTGAAATCAGCGCTTCGCGGGCGCAGAATTTATGATGTAGCAATGTGTGTGCTTGGGGAGGTTCAACAATGAATAAACTGATTGTCAAAGTTGCCGCCGCGTTTGCCGCGTTCGGCTTGTCGCTCGCGGCGCATGCCGCCGATGTCGGGCTGATCAACCAGATGAACGGCGAGGTTTCCTATCAGGCCGGCAGTGCCGCGCCGTCCAAGGCCAGCGCGTTCATGAAGGTGCGCGAGGGCGACCGGATCACCGTGCCTGAAGGCGGCCTGGTGCGTATCGTCTATTTCGACGGCGGCCGCCAGGAAACCTGGAAGGGGCCGGCGAGCTTCAAGGCCGGGCCCAGGCAGGCCGAGGCCCTGTCCGGCCACGCCGACGTTTCGCAGATTCCCGGCGGCGCCTCGCCCAAGCTGGCGCAGACCACCGAAGTGCTGCAGATCGCCAAGCTCGGCCGCGCCGGCGGTGTCACCGTGCGGGGCGTGAAAAAAGACCTGACCTCGCTGCCGCCCGCGCAGCAGGCCGAAGTGGCGCAGGCGAAAAAGACCTACGAATCGTGGAAGACCACCGCGCCCGCCGACGACATCACGCCCGAGATGTATTACTACCTCGTGCTGCAGGATTACATGCTGTACGAAGAAATGCGCGGCGTGGTCAAGTCGATGCAGGAAAAGCAGCCGCACAGCCAGGCGGTGGCCGAACTGGCCGCCTGGGTCGCCAGCCGGCAGAACTGAAGCAGCACCACTTCTGGAAAAAAAGCCCGGGAAATTTCCCGGGCTTTTTTGTTTGTGCCGCATATAATCGATGCACGCCGCGCTGCATGGCGCCGGCGCCGTCACTCAAAAAATCAGGAGACAAACCATGCTCGGGCTCATGCAGAACCAGCCCCTTTTGATTTCCTCGCTGCTCACCCATGCGGCGCGGCATCATGCCGACACCGAAGTGGTGTCCAAGACCATCGAAGGTCCGATTCATCGCTATACCTACGCCGATCTCGAGCGCCGTGCGCGCCGCCTGGCCAATGCGCTGACCACCCTGGGCGTGCAGCCGGGCGACCGCGTCGCCACCCTGGCGTGGAACGGCTTTCGCCACCTCGAGCTGTATTACGGCATCTCCAGCATGGGCTCGGTGCTGCACACGGTGAACCCGCGCCTGTTCCACGACCAGCTGGCCTGGATCATGAACCACGCCGAGGACAGCTACCTGTTTTTCGACCTTACCTTCGTGCCCCTGGTCGAGACCCTGGCGCCGCAGTTGAAGTCGGTGAAAAAATTCGTTCTCATGACCGACCGCGCCCACATGCCGGCGCAAAGCAGCATTCCCGGCCTGTTGTGCTACGAAGAGCTGATGGACGCGGCGCAGGAGGATTACACCTGGCCGGTGCTGGACGAAAACACCGCCTCCTCACTCTGCTACACCTCCGGCACCACCGGCAATCCCAAGGGCGTGCTGTATTCGCACCGCTCCAACGTGCTGGAAGCCTACGGCGCCGCGCTGCCTGACACCCTCAACCTCTCGGCGCACGATTGCGTGCTGCCGGTGGTGCCGATGTTCCACGCCAACTCCTGGTGCCTGGCCTACGCCTGCCTGCTGGTAGGGACCAAGCTGGTGCTGCCGGGCAAGGACCTCGACGGCAAGAGCGTCTACGATTTGCTGGAGTCCGAGCAGGTCACCTTCGCCGCCGGCGTGCCTACCGTGTGGCTGGCGCTGCTGCAATATGCCGACAAGGAAGGCAAGCGCTTCTCCACCCTCAAGCGCACGGTGGTGGGCGGTTCCGCCTGCCCGCCGGCGATGATGCGCACCTTCCTCGACAAATATGGCGTCACCGTGCTGCACGCCTGGGGCATGACCGAGATGAGCCCGCTGGGCTCGGTCAGCACGCTGAAGAACAAGCATCGGGACTGGCCGGCGGAAAAGCAGAACGAGTTGCTCTACAAGCAGGGCCGCACCATCTACGGCGTCGACATGAAGATCGTCGACGACTCGGGCAAGAGTTTGCCCTGGGACGGCAAGGCCTTCGGCGACCTGCTGGTGAAAGGCTACTGGGTGCTGCGCGATTACTACAAGGCGGAGTCCGGCAGCACCTTGCGCGAGGGCTGGTTCCCGACCGGAGATGTAGCGACCATCGACCCCGACGGCTACATGAACATCACCGACCGCTCGAAAGACGTGATCAAGTCCGGCGGCGAATGGATCAGCTCGATCGACCTGGAAAACCTGGCTGTCGCCCACCCGGCGGTGGCGGAAGCCGCCTGCATCGCCGCCCGTCACCCGAAGTGGGACGAGCGGCCGCTGCTGGTGATCGTGAAAAAAGCGGGCGCGGAGGTGACGCGCGAGGAAATGCTCAAGTTCTTCGAGGGCAAGATCGCCAAGTGGTGGCTGCCGGACGACGTGGTGTTCGTCGATGAACTGCCGCACACCGCCACCGGCAAGCTGCAAAAGCTCAAGCTGCGCGAGCAGTTCAAGGACTACAAGCTGCCGACGGTGTAGCAATGCCGGAAGACAAGACCCAGCGCGCCGCGCAATGGCTGTTCGACGAGCACGCGGCGCGGCGCCGTTTCGCGCCGCTTGGCGGCGATCTGGCGCCGGCGGACATGGCCGCCGCCTACGACGTGCAGGATGCGCTGGTGGCGCTGCGCCGTGAGGCGTGTCGGTGTGACGTGACGGGCTACAAGGTGGCTCTCACCACGCCGGCGATGCGCAAGTTCGTCGGCTACGACAATTCGATAGCCGGGCAATTGCTGAGCAGCAATGTGATCCCTTCGCCCGCGATTGCCAGCGTCGCCGATTTCGGCCGCCTGGGATTCGAATGCGAGCTGGCGTTCCTGCTCGGCGCCGATCTCCCGCCGCAGGCCCAGCTCGTCGGCCGCGCCGAACTGGCACATGTGATTGCGGCCGTGGCGCCGGCGTTCGAGCTGGTGGACGACCGCAACGCCGACTATGCAAGCTTCAGTCGCGACGACGGCGCTACCGTGCCGAGCCTTGCCGCCGACAACGCCTGGAACCACGGCGTGGTGCTGGGCGACTGGCGCGAAGACTGGAAAGATATCGATCTGGCCGCCGTCCACGGCGTGCTGCGCATCAATGGCGAGCCCGTAGGCGAGGGCGATGGCCGCGACGTGCTGGGCCACCCGCTGGAAGCAATGGTGTGGACCGCGCGCCACCTGCATGCGCGCGGGCGCACACTAAAAGAAGGCGACCTGGTCATCACCGGCAGCCTGATCACGTCGAAGTTTCCGGCGGCCGGCGACCACGTGCATTTCGAGGCCGCCGGGGTGGGAGCGATCGAGCTTTCGATCGTCCCGTAGGCGCGAAGCCCTAGATCGGCGCCGGCAGGGCGACGCCGTACTTCTCCGACCAGGGTTTGAGCAGCGGCATTACCGAGGGATGCAATTCGATGCCATCCCTTTGCTGCTCGGCCACGCGCTGCAGGCCGCGCTCGCCCGGCAGGCGTACTTGCGAAAAGCCGGGGCGCGGGCGCGACTTGCGGCAAGCCTCCGCCACCCAATCGACCTGGTGCTGCATGCCGGCCAGGCCGCCGAACGCTTCGGGGTCGAGCAACTGCACGAAAACAGTGGCGCCCCAGCCTTCCTTGGGGTCGGCGCGGCCATGCGCGGCCAGGCCGCCGGTGAGCGCCTCCACCATCAGGGTGAGGCCATAGCCCTTGTGGCCGACTTCCATGCCGCCGAGCAGCTGGATCGAGCCGCCGCCGTTCGGCAGGGCATATTTGGGATCGTCGGTGGCTTCCCCCTTGTCGTCGATCAGCCACTGGTGCGCGAACTTCTTGCCTTCTTTCACCAGGCGGTTGCTCATGCCGTTGGTGGTGACCGAGCAGGAAACGTCGACCAGGATCGGCGTGCCGCTGGTAGGAATGCCGAAGGCCATCGGGTTGGGGGTGAACACCGGGTCCAGCCCGCCATGCGGCGCGACGGAGGCGCTGTTGCGGTCGCTGCAATAAAGCAGCATCACCAGGCCCTGGTCGGTGGCGCGCTTCAGATACGCGGTGAGCGCGGCGATGTGATGCGAGCGGCGGATGGTAAT
Source organism: Burkholderiales bacterium (assembly GCA_036498945.1). GTDB lineage: Bacteria > Pseudomonadota > Gammaproteobacteria > Burkholderiales > JAEUOS01 > JAQGMJ01. Next base: position 34,694 of record DASYEQ010000129.1, read on the forward strand.
GCTGCCGGTGCCATAGGTCTTGGCCATCTTGGCGCATTCTTCCATCGCCTTCAGCACCAGCCAGGGGCCGGGCAGGCGCCTGCCGTCCCAGGCGGCGGCGGCCGGGCGGCTGTTCAGCACTTCCGGCTCGCCCGTCCTGAGCATGCCGCCGTTGTCGAGTTCGCCCAGGTAGGGGCCGAGCAGGGCCAGGCCGTGGGTGTCGTGGCCCATCAGGTCGCCCTCGACCAGGATGTCGGCCACGGCCTGCGCCTTCTCCGCGTCCGTGCCGGCGGCCTTGAGCAGGGCGACGGCGGCTTGGGTCAGGGCGGCGGCGGAATAGCGGGTCATGAAGTCTCCTGTTGGTCTATGCGCGGCACGAGGGCGGTTTGCAATTGCCCGGCGCTGCGCCGATAATGGAAGCGATTGTAACCAAGTCGTTAAGTCGTCCGCGCGACGCGCGGCAACCCAAGATGAGCACCCCAAGAATCGCTTTTCTCGGCATCGGCCTGATGGGCCTGCCGATGTCGCGCAACCTGCTCAAGGCCGGCTATGCGCTCACCGTCTGGAACCGCACGCGCGGCAAGGCCGAAGTGCTGGCCGCCGAGGGCGCGAAAGTGGCGGGCAGCGTCGAAGAGGCGCTCGCCGATGCCGACGTGCTGATCACCATGCTGGAAAACGGCGCCGTGCTGGAGCAGGTACTGTTCGCCGGCAATGCGATTGCCGCTCTGCCCAAAGGCGCGATCATGGTGGACATGAGTTCGATCAAGCCGCGCGAGGCGCAAGCGCATGCGCAAACGCTGGCGGCGCAAGGTTGCGCGCACGTCGATGCGCCGGTCTCCGGCGGCACCCTGGGTGCGGAGGCGGCAACGCTCGCCATCATGGCAGGCGGCGAGGAGGCCGATTTTGCCCGCGTCGAGCCTGTCCTGAAAGTGCTGGGCAAACCCCTGCGTGTCGGCCCGCACGGCGCCGGCCAACTGGCGAAACTCGCCAACCAGATGATCGTCGGCATCACCATCGGCGCGGTCGCCGAGGCGCTGCAACTGGCGGCCGCCGGCGGCGCCGACCCGGCGCTGGTGCGCGAGGCGATTCGCGGCGGCTTCGCCGGCAGCAAGATACTGGAGGTGCACGGCGAGCGCATGTTGAAACGCGACTTTGCCGCACGCGCCACCGCGCAGGTGCAACTGAAGGACATGAACAACGCTTTGGACGCCGCTGCCGGCTTCGACAATTTCCAATTGCCGATCACCGCGCAACTGCGCGACCTCTACGCCTCGCTGTGCGAGCACGGCGGCGCCGGGGTCGATCACAGCGGCTTGTTCCTGGAACTGGAGCGCATCAACGAGAAGACCGACAAGGTCCGCTTCCCGTAGCGCAGAAGCAAAACACCTAAAACAACGAGGACGACAAAATGGCCAAGAAGCCCGCGAAAAAACTCAAGCTGCGCAGCGCCGAATGGTTCGGCCGCCAGGACGAATATGGCTTCATCTATCGTTCCTGGACCAAGAACCGGGGCATCCCGCAGGACCAGTTCGAGGGCAAGCCGGTCATCGGCATCTGCAACACCTACGCCGAGACCAACCCCTGCAATTCGCATTTCCGAGGCCTCGCCGAACAGGTGAAGATGGGCGTGCTGGAAGCCGGCGGCTTTCCGCTGGAGTTTCCGGTGATGTCGCTGGGCGAGGTGCTGCTGCGGCCTACCGCGATGCTCTACCGCAACTTGGCTTCGATGGACGTGGAAGAGAGCATCCGCGGCAATCCGCTCGATGGTGTCGTCCTGCTGGTGGGCTGCGACAAGACCACGCCCGCGCTCCTGATGGGCGCCTCCTCGGTGGATGTGCCGGCCATCGCGGTCTCCGGCGGCCCCATGCTCAACGGCCGTTACAAGGACCAGACCCTGGGCTCCGGCACCAGCGTATGGCAGATGCGCGAAGATCTGTACGCCGGCCGGATGAAGCTGAAAGATTTCCACGAGGCCGAGGCCTGCACCCATCGTAGCCATGGCCACTGCATGACCATGGGCACCGCTTCCACCATGGCGAGCATGGTCGAGGCTCTCGGCATCGGCATGCCAGGCAACGCCGCCTATCCCGCGGTGGATGCGCGGCGCAACCTGATTGCGCGCAGCGCCGGCCGGCGCATCGTCGACCTGGTGAAGGAGGGCGTGAAGATTTCCGACATCCTCACCCGCCCGGCGTTCGAGAACGCCATCCGCACCCTCGCCGCCATCGGCGGCTCGACCAATGCGGTGATCCACCTGATCGCCATCGCGCGCCGCCTGGGCGTCAAGCTGGATCTCGACGATTTCGACGAACTCGGCCGCGGCGTGCACACGCTGCTGGACCTGATGCCTTCCGGCCGCTTCCTGATGGAAGACTTCTGCTACGCCGGGGGCCTGCCGGTGGTGCTGCGCACCCTGGGCGAGCAGGGCCTGCTCAACAAGAAGGCGATGACGGTCAACGGCAACACCATCTGGGAAAACAACAAGGGCGCCGAGTGCTACAACCGCGAGGTGATCACCGAGTGGAAGAAGCCGTTCAAGAAGAATACCGGCATCGCCGTGCTGCGCGGCAACCTGGCGCCCGACGGCGCCATCATCAAGCCGTCGGCCGCCACGCCGAAACTGATGAAGCACAAGGGCCGCGCGGTGGTATTCGAGAACTTCGAAGACATGCACAAGAAGCTCAACGACCCCAAGCTCGACATCGACGAAAACTCGGTGATGGTGATGAAGAACTGCGGCCCCAAGGGCTACCCCGGGTTTGCGGAGGTGGGCAACATGCCGCTGCATCCCAAGCTGTCGAAAAAAGGCGTCACCGACATGGTGCGCATCTCGGATGCGCGCATGTCCGGCACCGCCTACGGCACGGTGGTGCTGCACGTGGCGCCGGAAGCGGCGGCCGGCGGCCCGCTGGCGCTGGTGCAGACTGGCGACATGATCGAGCTCGACGTCGAAAAGCGCAAACTGCACCTGGATGTCAGCGAGGAAGAGCTGGCGAAGCGCCGCGCCAAGTGGAAGGCGCCGAAGCCGGCGCTGGACCGCGGCTACTGGAAGCTCTACATCGACCACGTCAACCAGGCCAACGAGGGCGCCGACCTCGATTTCCTGGTGGGCAAGAGCGGCGCCTTCGTGCCGCGCGATAATCACTGATTCTTTCTTTTCAGGGCTGTAGCAAACATGCAACTCAATCACCAGGTCGTCGACACGCCGCCGCGCCCGGCGGCCAGCGTAGTCTTGCTGCGCGACGGCGCCCGGGGGCTGGAGATATTCCTGCTCAAGCGCCATGGCGATTCCGACGTGCTGGGCGGCATGTATGTCTTCCCGGGTGGCAAGCTCGATAAGGAAGACAGCGACTCGCACGTGCTGGCGCAAATCGACACCCCGGTGCCGGTGCTGCACCAGGCGCTGGGCGAGCCCGAGCTCGACCCTGCGATTGCCGCCGGTTTTTTCGTCGCCGCCTGCCGCGAGACCTTCGAGGAATCCGGCGTGCTCTTCGCCGCGGACGCCGGCGCCACACAGGCTGAAGAGGCCGCTGCACTGGCGCGCGAAGGCCTGAGCTTCGCGCAACTCCTCACGCGCATGAACCTCACCGCGGCGGTGAGCCGCATCACCCCCTGGTCGCGCTGGGTCACCCCGCACCGGCCTTCACTGATGAACAAGCGCTTCGACGTGCGTTTTTTCGCCGCCGTGGTGCCGGCAGACCAGGTGGCCGCGCACGACAATCACGAGACCACTGACAGCGTTTGGCTGTCGCCGCGCGTGGCCATCGAGCAATATTGGGAAGGCAAGATCGGCCTGGCGCCGCCGCAACTGATGAGCCTGGCCGAGCTCTCGCGCCACGCCACGGCGGCCGAAGTGATCGACCCGGCGCGGCGCCGCTGGCCGCGGGTGATCCTGCCGAATTCGTTCGAGCAGGAGTCGGCGCGCGTGCTGGTGTATCCGGGCGACGAGCGGCATGAGGTGCGCGAGCGCATGATGCCCGGCCCCACGCGCCTGATCCATCGCAACAACCGCTTCGAGCCGATGGAAGGCTTCGAAGGATTCTTCGCATGAGCGAGCACGTGCGCTGCGCCTGGTGCGGGGTGGACCCACTGTACGTCGCCTATCACGACGACGAGTGGGGCGTGCCGAACCACGACGACCGCCACCTGTTCGAAATGCTGATCCTCGAAGGTGCGCAAGCCGGCCTCTCCTGGATCACCATCCTGCGCAAGCGCGAGAATTATCGCGAGGCCTTCGACGGTTTCGAGGTGGCGAAAGTGGCGCGCTACACCCCGGCGAAAATCGAAAAGCTGCTCGGCAACGCCGGCATCGTGCGCAACCGCGCCAAGGTCGAAGCGGCGGTGCGCAATGCCAAGGCCACATTGAATATCCAGGACGAGTTCGGCTCGCTCGACAGCTTTGTCTGGCAGTTCGTCAAGGGCAAGCCGATCCAGCGCAAGCCCGGCGACGGCCGCCTGGTGACCACCGCCGAGTCGGATGCCATGAGCAAGGCACTCCTCAAGCGCGAGATGAAATTCGTCGGCTCGACCATCTGCTATTCCTTCATGCAGGCCACCGGCATGGTCAACGACCACGATCCCGCCTGCTGGCGCCATAAGCCGATAAAGGCGCTGGGGAAGGGCGCGTAATGCACCTCGGCAAGGAAGCCACCGCCGGCCAGGTCGTAGCGCCGCGCGACGCCGCCACCGTGCTGCTGCTGCGCCCGACGGGCGGCCATTTCGAAGTCTTCATGGTCAAGCGTAGCGGCCTGTCCGATGTGCTGGGCGAGGCGCACGTGTTCCCGGGCGGCAAGATCGACCTCGCCGACGCCACGCCCGCCATGCTGGCGCAGACCGAAGGTGCGGCAACGATCGATGCGGTCGCCCTGAACGAAAGCCTGCCGGCCGAGCGCCTCGCCGCGCTTTACGTCGCGGCGGCGCGCGAAACCTTTGAAGAGGCCGGCGTGCTGCTGGCACGCGGTGTCGGCGCGCGCAACCTGGCAGCGGCCCGTGCGCGCCTCAACGCCAAGGAGCCGTTCGCCCAGGTGCTCGCCGATGAAGGCATCAAGCTCGACCTCGCCGCGCTCACGCCCTGGGTGCGCTGGGTGACGCCGGAATTCCTCGCCAAGCGCTTCGACGTGCGCTTTTTTCTCGCCGTCGCTCCCTCCGAGCAGACCGCGGTGCATGACGACTACGAAGCCATCCACAGCGAATGGGTGGCGCCGCGCGGCTTCATGGCGCGCTGGGAGCGCAACGAAATCAAGCTCGCGCCGCCCACCTACAAAAGCCTGGAACACCTGGCGCTGTTCGATTCCATCGAAGATGTGCTGGTGGACGCACGCTCGCGGCCCGCGCCCATCCTGATGCCGCACAGCTACGAGCGCGACGGCGTGCGCGAGATCGTGTTGCCGGGCGACCCCGGCCATCCGGTCGCGCAGCACGTGCTGCCCGGCCCCACGCGGCTGCGCTGGGACGGCGCGCGCTACGCCCCGGCTTGAGGCCCGACCAGCACATTGCGGAGACAAGATGGCGGACAAATACAAGGTAGGCATCACCCGCGACATCCTCAACGCCCAAGGCGAGCCGGCCTTCGGCGCGCGCGCCCTGGAAATCCTGCAGCACGCCCCCGGCCTGGAGTGGGAATACCTGCCGGAAGTCGTGAGCGAAATCACCCCCGAGATCGCCGCCCGCTACGACGCCCTCTACGTCAACACGCCGCGCGTACCCGCTGCCGCGGTGGCGCGGAACGACCTGCGCCTGAAAGTCGTCGCCCGCCACGGCGTCGGCTACGACTCGGTGGATGTGCCGGCGATGACCGCCGCCGGCGTGCTCGTCACCAACACCCCCACGGCCATGCCGCGCCCAGTGGCCACCATCGCGTTGACGTTCATTCTGGCGCTCGCCGGCAAGCTCTTCCTCAAGGACCGGCTCACGCGCGAAAACCGCTGGAAGGAGCGCATGGACAACATGGGCGTCGGCCTCTCCGGCCGCACCCTGGGCGTGGTCGGCGCCGGCGGTATCGGCAAGGAGCTGCTGCGCATGGCGCGCACCTTCGATCTCAAGCTCATCGCCGCCGATCCCTATGCCGACCCGGTGGAACTGGGCACCATCGGCGCGCGCATCGTCGACCTCGACACCTTGATGAAGGAATCGGACTTCGTCGTCGTCGCCTGCCTGCTTAACGAAAAGACGCGCGGCCTGATCGGCGCGCACGAATTCGCGCTGATGAAGCCCTCCGCCTATTTCATCAACGTCGCGCGCGGGCCGATCGTCGATGAGCGCGCCTTCATCGCAACCATGCAGGCAGGCCGCATTGCCGGTGCCGCCACCGACGTCTTCGAGCAGGAGCCCGTGGCGCCCGACAATCCACTATTGAAAATGGACAACGTCATCGTCACCCCGCATTCGCTGTGCTGGACCGACGAGTGCTTTCACAACATGGCCGCAACCGGCCTTAAAAGCATCGTCGATGTCCTCATCGGGCACCGCCCGGCTTTCCTCGTCAACCCCGCCGTGCTCGGGCATGCGCGGGCGCAGGCACTGATCAAGGCCTGAGCGACGCGCGGGCGAAAAATGCCCATGTGCGGGCGCCAAACACCCGGGGTCTTGCGATAAAATCCGGGCTGGTGTCCAAGGGAGGGCCGCCCTGCAACGCAGGCGTACGGCGGCTGAGGTAAACGGGGTTCAAGAGGTCGGCCGCGCGCAACGGCGCGCGTGGAAACAACCGGCCGGAGAAGATGCAATGCACATGAACAAAGCGCAGATGATCGACCATATCGCCGTCACGGCCGACATCTCCAAGGCCGCCGCCGGCCGCACCCTCGACGCCATGGTCGATGCCGTGCGCGACTGCCTCGCGCAGGACGGCTCGGTCACCCTGGTCGGCTTCGGCACCTTCAAGGTGTCCACCCGCGCGGCGCGCGACGGGCGCAATCCGCGCACCAAGGAAGCCATCCGTGTCCCGAGCAGCAAAGTTGCTAAATTCATCCCTGGCAAAGCGCTAAAAGATGCTGTAAAATAGCGGACTTTGCTGCGCAGGATGAATTGCCGCAAAAAGACGTGCCGGCGCTGTGCGCTAGCTGAAGGGTGCGGTGGGCCTGAAAGCGGGTACAGGGTGCTTAGCTCAGCTGGTAGAGCGTCGCCCTTACAAGGCGAATGTCGGCGGTTCGATCCCGTCAGCACCCACCAGTCACCGGCCGTGCGGCAGTTCAGGCAGGTGGCAGCAGTAGGCAGTAAAGAATTTGGAGTGGTAGTTCAGTTGGTTAGAATACCGGCCTGTCACGCCGGGGGTCGCGGGTTCGAGTCCCGTCCACTCCGCCAATACACAAAAAGCCCCTGTCGCTCCGGCCGCCAAGGGCTTTTTTTTCGCGGGTCGCAAGAAACACCGCGGTAACCAGACACCCGGCAGGCGCGCGGCGCAAAGCCAGGGGAGCAAGGGCCAAGAATCGCCATGTTCGAATTCATCCGCACGCACCAGCGCCTGATGCAGTTCCTCCTGCTGCTGCTGATCTTTCCCGCGTTCGCGTTCTGGGGCATCAATGGCTTCGACAGCATCGTGGGCGCCGGCGACGGCGTCGCCAAGGTCTGCGGCGTCACCCTCACCCAGCAGGACTACGCCCGCGCGCAGCAGGAATACCTGGACAACATGCGCCAGCAACTCGGCGCCAATTTCCGCGCCGAATTCTTCGACAACAACGACGCGCGCAATGCCATCCTCGGTCGCCTGGTCAACCAGCGCGCGCTCACCTGCGTGGCGCTCAAGCACAACATGGTGGCGCCCGACGAAGTGCTGCGCCGGAACATCAGCAACACCGCCGCCTTCCAGGTGGACGGCAAGTTCAGCAAGGCGCAGTACGACGCGCGGCTGATCGAATCTGGCTACACCCCCCAGGTGTACGACAACCTGCTGCGCCAGCAACTGCCGATGCAGGCCTTGAGCTCCGGCGTGCTGCTCACCGGCGGCTCCCCGCAGACCGTGCAGGACCAGTTCATGCGCGCGCAGGAAGAACTGCGCGAGGTGCAGGAACTGCTGGTCAAGCCGGACCAGTTCACCTCCCAGGTCAAGCTTGCTGCCGACGCCGCGAAAAAATACTACGACGCCAACCAGCGCGAATTCGAAGTGCCGCCGCAGATGCGCGCCGACTACGTCGTGCTTTCCGTCGACACCCTGGCCGCCGGCATGACCGCCGACGCCACCGAGGTGCGCAAGTTCTATGACCAGAACCAGGCGAAATACGGCGTGCCTGAAGAGCGCAAGGCGCGCCACATCCTGATCTCGGTGCCCGCAGGCGCTCCGGCCGCCGAAGTTGCCAAGGCGCAGGCGGAGGCCGAAGACATCCTCAAGCAAGTCAAGGCTGATCCCGGCAAGTTTGCCGAATTGGCGAAGAAATACTCCAAGGATCCGGGCTCGGCGGAGAAAGGTGGCGAACTCGATTTCGCCCGCAAGGACGGTTCCTTCGTCAAGCCTTTCGAGGACGCCCTGTTTTCGCTCAAGGAAAACGAGATCAGCGGCCTGGTGAAAACCGACTATGGTTTTCACATCATCCAACTGCTGCAGATCCACACCGCCAGCATCAAGCCCTTCGAGCAGGTGCGCGGCGAGATCGAAGCCGACTGGAAAAAGCAGCACGCGCAAAAACTCTACGCCGACAGCCTGGATGGTTTTTCCGACATCGTCTACACCCAGCCCGACAGCCTCAAGCCCGCCGCCGACAAATACAAGCTGACGGTGCAAAGCACCCAGCTGTTCTCGCAGGCCAATCCGCCCAAGGAACTGGCCAATCCCAAGCTGCTCGGCAAGCTGTTCTCGGACGACGCCCTCAAGAACAAGCACAACACCGAAGCCGTCGAGGTTTCGCCCGGCGTGATGGTCTCGGCGCACGTGGCCGAATACAAGCCGAAGACCGAGCGTTCCTTCGCCGAAGTGCAGGCCGGCATCATCGCCAAGCTGACCGAGCGCGAAGCCGAGGCCCTGGCGCAAAAAGACGGCGAAGCCAAGCTCAAGCAGGCCCGGGCCGACGCCGGTGCGCTCACCTTCGGCGCCGCCAAGACCGTCTCGCGCGTCAAGCCCGAAGGCATCGGCACCGCCACCCTCAAGCTGGTGATGGCCGCACCCAAGGACAAGCTTCCCGTCGTGGTCGGCGGTCCCACCGGCGACGGCAGCTACGGCCTCTACCGCATCAACAAGGTCTCGCAGCCCGACAAGCCCGACCCCGCGATGGCCACGCAGATCAAGTCCATGCTCGACCGCGCCCAGGCCGAAGCCGATTTCAACGCCTATCTCGCCGCCTTGAAGCGCGACGCGAAAATCGAACTGCACCCGGAGAACATCCCCAAGGCGCAGAACAACTGAGCGCCGTAAACACGCGCCGGTAAGCCAAAAGCCCCGCGTTGCGGGGCTTTTTCAATTCGCCAACCGGCCGGCGGATGCGCCTGGGCTAACCTGCCTGGGCTAACCCGCCTGGGCCACCGGCGCTGCCGCCGCCACGGCCGCCCGCGCCGCGCGGTCGAATGCTTCTTCGTCAATGCCTTCGATATGCATCTGCGGCGAAGTTTCATAAGCGCTGAAATTGCGCGCCATGCCGCGCAAATAGGCCGGGTCGTAATGTTCCTTCAGCAAGCGGCCCACCAGCGCCTCCCAGTCGCCTGCCGTCGAAAGCGCCTGCCACTCCGCCACGCGCGCATGGCCGTGCAGCGACACCAGCAGCGCCAGCTGGCGATTCAGCCACGCCGGGTCGGCGAGAAAGTGCGCATATTCCTCCTTCAGCAAGGCGATACGCGCCGCATCCTCCAGTTCCACCCGCAGGCAGGCTGAGGCGCGCATATGCGCCATCAGCTCGTCCGGCACGTGCAGGCTGCCCACCTTCTTGCTCTCCGCCTCGACGAATACCGGCGCCTCCGGCGAGAAACCATGCAGCGCCTGCCACAGCCGGCTCTCGAACATGCGCTGCGTCGGCTGCGGCTCGCCCGGCAGGTGCCCCAGCACCGAGCCGCGATGCGCCGCCAACGCCTCCAGGTCCAGCACCTGCGCGCCCTGGGCGGCGAGCGTGCGCAACAGCCGGCTCTTGCCGCTGCCGGTGGTGCCGCAGACGATGCGCAGGTTCAGGCGCCGCGGCAACTCCCGCAGTTCGTCGATTACCTGGCGGCGATAGGCCTTGTAGCCGCCCGCCAGTTGCGCCACCGGCCAGCCGATGCGGCTGAAAATCTCCGTCATCGAGCCCGAGCGCTGGCCGCCGCGCCAGCAATAGATCAATGGACGCCAGGACTTCGGGCGGTCGTGGAATTTCTCCTGCAGGTGGCGTGCGATATTGATCGCCACCAGCGCCGCGCCGGCCTTCTTCGCCTCGAAGGCGGAAGTCCGTACGTAGAGCGTGCCGATGCGCGCGCGCTGCTCGTCGTCCAGCACCGGCGCGGAAATCGCGCCCGGCAGGTGGTCTTCGGCGTATTCAGCCGGGGAGCGCACGTCGATGATTTCATCGAACTCGCCGATTTGCGCTACAGTCGCCGTGTGTTGTGATTGCAAGATTTAAGGACCACGTAATGAACCAGATGACCACGCCGCTGCGCCTGACTTCCCTGGCACATGGCGGCGGCTGCGGCTGCAAAATCGCGCCGGGCGTGCTTTCCGAGATTTTAAAGGCAACGCCCCTGCGCCTGCCGCCCAAAGAGCTGATCGTGGGCAGCGAAAACAGCGAAGACGCCGCCGTCTATCGCCTGAACGACAGCCAGGCGATCATCGCCACCACCGATTTTTTCATGCCGATCGTCGACGATCCGTATGAATTCGGGCGCATCGCCGCCACCAATGCCATCTCGGACGTCTACGCCATGGGCGGCACGCCGATCATGGCGCTGGCCTTGCTCGGCATGCCGATCAGCCAGTTGCCGGTGGAGACGATCCAGAAAATCACCGCCGGCGGCGAATCGGTCTGTGCCGAAGCCGGCATCCCGGTGGCGGGCGGCCACTCGATCGACACGGTCGAGCCGATCTATGGCCTGGTGGCGCTGGGCATCGTGCATCCCGACCGCGTCAAGCGCAACAACGGTGCGAAGGCGGGCGACAGCCTGATCCTCGGCAAGCCGATCGGCGTCGGCATCCTGTCGGCAGCGCTGAAGCAGGAGAAGATTTCGGACGCCGCCTATCGCAAGATGCTGCAATACACCACCCAGCTCAATCGCCCCGGCATCGAACTGGGCAAGATGGATGGCGTGCATGCCCTGACGGATGTCACCGGCTTCGGCCTTGGCGGCCACCTGCTGGAGATGTGCCGCGGCGCCGGGCTCACCGCCGAAATCGGCTGGAACGACCTGCCGGTGATTCCCGAGGCCATCGATTATGTGAAGTCCGGCATCTACACCGGCGCTTCCACCCGCAACTGGGCGGGCTACGGCCACGAGGTAGCCCTGGGCGGCGGCATCGCCGAATGGCAGCAGCGCCTCATCACCGACCCGCAGACCAGCGGTGGCCTGCTGGTGGCCTGCGATCCGGCCCTTGAGGCCGAAGTGCTGCGGATTTTTCACGCCCAGGGGTTTGCCGACGCGAAAAAAATCGGCCGCATGGTGGCTGGCGAAGCGCAACTGCGCGTGGCCGCCTGAGGCCGGCGGCCAACCAGGCTAGCAAAACGGGCGACCTCCCCGGACGAAAACGCGCCGGCCAGCGTGCCGCCAAATAAAAACGCGCCTGTCGGCGCGTTTTTTCATGCGGGCAGAGTGCCTACTTGCCCTGTTTGTGGTCCTCCGGGACAGGTGGCGCGTCACGACCGCCACGACGGTCGTTGGCGACCGGCACGGTGCTGATGCGGCGCTCGACCAACTCCTCCTGCACCTCGTAGACGGGCGGCGGCAGGCTTTCTTCCGGTTGGTCAGGTGTAGCGGGACTGGTGGCCATCTGGGCGTAAGGCGTTTCAAAACCGGGGCAAAATCACCCCTTAACCCCCAAAAATAGCACAAAACCGCGAGTTTCGCATCCCCAAAGGGGATGGCGCGATCAGTGTTTGGGCCGCTTGGCCGGCACTTTCAGCAAGGGCTCCAACGCCGGCCAGACATTGTCCAGAATGCGCGGATGCGCCTGCGCCAGCGGGTGCAGGCCGTCGGCCTGGAACATTTCCTGTTTTTCGGCGATTCCTTCAAGCAGGAAAGGCACCAGCGCTATCTTGTAGCGGCGCGCCAGATCGGGAAACAGGGCCTTGAACTTCTCGGTGTAGTCGCGGCCATAGTTGGGCGGGATCTGCATGCCGATCAACAATACCTTGGCGCCCGCTTTCCGGGAGGCGGTGATCATGGATTCGAGGTTGGTATGGCTGGCATCCAGCGCCAGGCCGCGCAGCGCGTCATTCGAGCCCAGTTCGATGATCACCACCGCCGGCTTGTTTTGCACCAGCGCCGCCGGCAGGCGCTGCCAGCCGCCCGAGGTAGTCTCGCCGCTGATACTGGCATTGACGACGCTATAATCAAGATGCTGTTCTTTCAGGCGCGCCTGCATCAGCGCCACCCAGCCTTGCCCGCGCTGCAGGCCGTATTCGGCGGAAAGGCTGTCCCCCATCACCAGGATCGTCGGCGCGGCGGCCGCGCCGGTGGACGCTATTGCCGCGGCCGCAACCAGCAGGAGCGCGAAGAAGCGCGGCAAGACGGCATTGATTACGGATTTGATACGCGTGTCTGAAAATATCATCGAAGTTTCCGGTTTGACCAAGTCCGTGCCCAACGGCGACGCACCCCTGGTAATTCTGCACGAGGTCGGATTTTCCGTGCGCCCCGGCGAATCGCTCGCCATCGTCGGCGCTTCCGGCTCCGGCAAGTCCACCTTGCTCGCCCTGCTCGCCGGGTTGGACACGCCGACCGCCGGCTCGGTTCACTTGGCGGGGGAAGACCTGCACGCGCTCAATGAAGACGGCCGCGCCGCGCTGCGCGGGCGCGTCGCCGGCTTCGTGTTCCAGTCGTTCCAGCTGATGCCGCACCTGAACGCGCTGGAAAACGTCATGCTGCCCCTCGAACTGGCGCAGCGCCGCGACGCCGAGGCGGTAGCGCGCGAGACCCTGGCGCGGGTCGGCCTTTCCTCGCGCCTGAAGCACTACCCCAAGCATCTTTCCGGCGGCGAGCAGCAGCGCGTCGCGGTGGCGCGCGCCTTCGCGCCGAAGCCGAAGATTCTTTTTGCCGACGAGCCCACCGGCAACCTCGACACCGTCACCGGCGCCACCATCATCGAGCTGCTGTTCGAACTCAACCGCGAGCTTGGCACCACGCTGGTTCTCGTCACCCACGACGACAAGATCGCCGCGCGCTGCAGCCGCTCGATCCGCCTGGCTTCCGGGCGCATCGAGGCCGATTCGGCGCAGGTCGAGGCGACGGCGTAAGCGCGCGAAAATTGCCGCACGCAGCGGCGATTTTCGCGTATCTTAGAAACAGCCGATGCGCCGGCTGCGCATGCGCTCTTTAACAGCGCGAGAGAATGATACGGCGGGAACAACCGCGAAAATCGCCGGCGCGTTGCGTCAACACAAACGTGGTAACGGCGCGCGATTTTTCCGAAAAATCTCAGGGAAATGCTGAACAAGTATCGAATTCGGAATGTGAGAGGGCGCACTCCCCTCTTATTTCGGGGTTGTTAAGGGGGCTTAGCCCACTTAATCAGTTATTCCTCAGGTTTTCTCAGGGTGCCAACACATTTGTGGTCGTCGCGACCACAAGTGTGAAAACCACGGCATTGCGTTGCCGCGAAAATCACCGTGGTTTCGCCCATTCAATAGAACGACTGCTCTTCGAACGTGAGCAGCGGGAAGCTCGACAGCGCGCGCGGATCGGTGACCACCGGCGCGGCGCGCAGGTAAGAACGGTTGAGTTCGGACAGGCGCTGCACCCCGAGCAAGCCCATGCAGGAAAGAATCTCGGTCTCGAGGATTTCCAGCAGTCGCACCAGCCCAGACTGACCGCCGGCGCCCAGCCCCACGCATTGCATGCGGCCGATGCCCACCATGTCGGCGCCCGAGGCAATCGCCTTGATGACGTCGGTACCGCGATTGAAGCTGCCGTCGATCGCGATTTTTGCCTTGCCGCCGACAGCCTCGACCACCTCGGGCAGGATGTCCATCGTGCCCTGGCCGTGATCGAGCTGGCGCCCGCCATGGTTGGAGATGTAGACCACATCGACGCCATGCTCCACGCAGAGCTTGGCGTCTTCGGCGGTGGCGATGCCCTTGAGCATCAGCGGGGCCTTGAATTTCGAACGGATGCGCGCGACATCCTTCCAGCTGAAGGCGGCCTGGTGTTCGCGCCCCGGCACGCTGGCGCGGCGGATGTTGCGCTGGGCCAGGTCGCGTTCGCGCCGGCTGTAGTAGGCAGTGTCCACCGTCAGGCACAGGCTGGTGTAGCCGAGCGACAGGGCATGCGAAAGGATGTCGTCGACCCACGCCGGGTCACCGTGTACGTAGAGCTGGAAACTGCGCATCGCCTGCGGCGCGTGCTTGGCCACCGGTTCCAGGCCGGGCTCGCAAACGGAAGACAGCATCTGGATCACGCCGAATTCCTGCGCCGCGCGCGCGGCGGTGATCGCGCCGTCGTCGGCGAAGTGCTCGAGGCCGCCGACCGGCGCCAGGAACACCGGCAGGCGCGACTTCTGGCCCAGGAAGGTAGTGGAGGGATCGACGTTGGAAACGTCGCACAGCACGCGTGGGCGAAAGGCAAGCGCGTCCAGCGCGTAGCGGTTGCGCCGCAGGGTCGTCTCGGTCTCGGTGCCGCCGACGATGTAATCCCAGTTGTTGTGGTTGAGATTCTGACGGGCTTTTTTGACCAGCTCGTGCATGGTCAGGAATTGCGGGGTGCTCACTGCTCTCTCTCCGGAGGAAATGCGGCCGGCGCCGTGTCGAACGGCCCCGGCCTCTTGCGATGCTGCGTGTTACTGGATGGTGATGTGGTTTTCCTTGACGATGGCAGCGAAGCGGTCTTGCTCGCGGCGCAGCATCACGCCCATTTCGGCCGGGGTATTGGACATCTGGTCCAGGCCCAGCGGCAGGTAGTGGTCGCGCGTCTCGGACGCAGCCACCGCCGTCTTGACGGCCGCGGAGAGCTTCTCCGCGATGTCCTTGGGCAGGCCGGCCGGGCCTTCGTAGCCGATCCACGAACCGATGTTGAAGTTGGGAATGCCCGTGACTTCGGAGATGGTCGGCACGTCCGGCATGGCGGAGGAGCGCTTCGTGAAGGTCACGCCGAAGGTCTTGAGCTTGCCGGATTTCACATGCGCCACCACGGAGGGCACGGTTTCGCAGGTGTAGTCCACCTGGCCGCCCATGATGTCGGTCAGCGCCGGCACGCTGCCCTTGTAGGGCACGTGGCGCGCGTGCACGCCGGCCTGCGAATTGAAGTAGGCGGTGATCAGGTGCGCGGTGGCGCCGGTGCCGGAAGAGGCGAAGGTGTACTTGTCCGGCGCGGCTTTCAGCTTGGCGATGAACTCCTTGGCATTATTCGCCGGGAAGTTCGGAAAGGTGACCAGGGCGAAGGGATTGACGGCGATGACGGACACCGGCGCCAGGTCGGTGAGCGGCGCGTAGGAGAGCTTTTCCAGGTTGGGGGCGATGGACACCGGGCCGCTGGAGGCGGCCAGCAGGGTGTAGCCGTCGGGCGCCGCCTTGGCGACGAGGTCGGTGCCGATCTTGCCACCGGCGCCCGGCTTATTGTCGATCACGAAAGGCTGGCCCAGCGCCTGGCTCAGGCGGTCGGCGATGATGCGCGCGGCCAGGTCGGTCGCCTGCCCCGGGGGCCACGGCACGATCACGCGGACGGGATGGTTGGGGTATGCCTGGGCGTGCGCCAGGCCGGCAATACCGAGGCCGGCGAGCGCAGACAGCAGTTGCCTGACTTTCATGAGCTTTGTCTCCTGAGGTTATCGCGCTTGTTTTGCCGGCTGCTCCCGCCTCGGTGGCGGCCGGGTGCGCGTGCGCGAGAGTGTGCCACATCGCCCGTAACGCGGCATAGGGGAAAACGCGCATGCGCCGGGTAACGGAAATGCGCGGGGAAGTGCGGGTGGGCGCATGCGGAGGGTGCCGCGGCCCGCGAGCGGTACCTGCTGCCCAGATGACGTATCGCTCCTGCGGGCGCGTGCTGCTTACGCGGCGAGCATCCAGTCGGCGAATTCGGTGAGGTCGGCGAACTGGGTGGGTTCGCCGGATTCGGCGTGCTCTTCCGGCCAGGGACGGCCCTGGCGGTTGATCCACACTGCCGCCATGCCGGCGGCCGAGGGGCCGATGATGTCGTTGTCGGGGTCGTCGCCGACGTAGACCAGCTCGGCCGGGGTGAGGCCGACGCGCTCGACGCAGGTGCCGTAGATCGCCGGGTGCGGCTTGGAGACACCGACTTCATGCGCCGAGACGATGGCCGCGAAGTGGCCGTGGATGCCGATGGCGGTGAGATCGGCGAAGCCGTTGGAGATCACCGCCAGCGTATAGCGCTCGCGCAGGCGTTCGAGGGCCGGCAGCACGTCGGGAAAGAATTCGACGCGGTTGCGCTCGCTGCGGAAAAAGTCGAAGGCGAGATCGGCCGCCGCTTCCGACTCGGCGGCTTCCAGGAAGGCGGCGCGGATGGTGTTGCGCCGCAGGTTGATCACGTCGTGTTTCAGCGCCGGGTTTTCCGCCACCAGGCTGGCGCGCAAGAGGCGCAGGCTGTTGATGTCGAACTGCGGGGCGACGTGCGGATACTCGGCCTTGATCCAGGCGATCATCGCCTTTTCGGCGCGGTCGATGGTGGGGGCGATGGGCCAGAAGGTGTCGTCGAGGTCGAAGGCGATTGCCTTGATGACGGATTTGCTGCTCATGATGGTCCGTTCGCGGAGGGCGCCGCGGTGGCTTTTTGCTCAGGACGGAATTATGCGCTAGAGTGAAGGAGGATGCATTTGCAGTTCTTTTGCACAATATCAAGAACGTGAAGGGAAACAGGGATGGGACAGATCTTCGGCATGATGGCGTATGGACTGGGTACGATCCTGGCGATCGCGCTCGCGGTGGCAATCGTCTACCTGTTCATCAAGGACATCACGCAAAAGCAGCACACCATCCTGCGCAACTTCCCGGTGGTCGGGCACCTGCGCTATTTCTTCGAGCAGCTCGGCGAATATTTCCGCCAGTATTTTTTCCTCAACGACCGCGAGGAGATGCCGTTCAACCGCGCCACCCGTTCGTGGGTCTACCGGCTGGCGAAAAGCGAAGGCGGCATCATCGGCTTCGGCTCGACCTATGACCTGCATCAGCCGGGCGCATTAATCTTCGTTAACGCCGGCTTCCCGGTGCTGGAAGAAGACCGCCAGCCGACGCCGCCGCTGATCATCGGCGAGGGCTACGCGAAAACGCCGTTTACCGCGAACTCGGTGTTCAACGTCAGCGGCATGAGCTTCGGCGCGATCTCCACCCCGGCGGTGCGCTCGCTGTCGCGCGGTGCGAAAGAAGCGGGCTGCTGGATGGACACGGGCGAGGGCGGGCTCTCGCCGTATCACCTCGAAGGCGGCTGCGATGTGATCATGCAGATCGGCACGGCGAAGTACGGCGTGCGCGATAGCGAGGGCAACCTGTCGGAGGCGCGCCTGCGCGAAATCGCCGCGCACGACCAGGTGCGCGCCTTCGAGATCAAGCTCTCGCAAGGCGCCAAGCCGGGCAAGGGCGGGGTGCTGCCGGGCGGCAAGGTGACGCCGATCATTTCCCAGGTGCGCGGCATTCCGGTGGGCGTGGATTCGATCAGCCCGAACCGCCATCACGACATCGCCAACGTCGACCAGCTGCTGGACAAGATCGCGTATATACGTGACCTGACCGGCAAGCCGGTCGGCATCAAGACCGCGCTGGGCGGCTGGCGTTTCGTCAACGACCTGTGCGATGCGATCAACCGCCGCGGGCTGGCGGTGGCGCCGGACTTCCTGGTGATCGACGGCGGCGAAGGCGGCACCGGCGCGGCGCCGCAGGCGCTGGCCGATCACGTCGGCCTGTCGATCGACGAGGCGCTGCCGCGCGTGGCCGATTCCCTGATCCAGTCGGGGCTGAAAGAGCGCATCCGCCTGGTCGGCTCCGGCAAGCTGGTGACCTCGGCCCGCGTGGCATGGGCCCTGTGCGCCGGCGCGGACTTCGTCAACTCGGCGCGCGGTTTCATGTTCGCGCTGGGCTGCATCCAGGCGCTGCGCTGCCACACCAACACCTGCCCGACCGGTGTCACCACTCACAACGAGCGCCTGCAGCGCGGCCTGGTGGTGGAGGAGAAGTACCTGCGCGTGGCGCACTACTGCGACAACATGAACAAGGAAATCGACATGCTGGCGCACTCCTGTGGCTTGATGCACGCGCGCGAATTCCGCCGCGAGCATGTGCGCATCGTGCAGGAGGCCGGGCAGTCGGTGGCGCTCAACATGATGTTCCCGTATCCCAAGCCGCTGGAGAAGGCGGCGTAGGGAAGAAAAGGGGATGCTTGCGTGTCCCCTTGGGTGCTGCCTGAAGCTGCTCGCGGTCAGGCGTGCTGCGGCTCGACCTTGAGCAGGTCCGCCAGGCCCACGCGCTCCAGCAGTTGCGCGCGCATGCGGTCGGCGACGCCGCTGACGATGCCGGAGCCGTCGTCGCTCGGATCGATGTGCACGCGATAGGGCCGCCCGCCATAGGGCGCGTCCACCGCGGCGACAATCGCCCGGGCCACCGCGCTGACGTCGGCATCGGCCGGCTCCAGCTTGGCCAGCGCGCGGCCGACCTGCTCGGTGAGGCCGGCGTAGTGGCGCTCGTAGGCAGCGGCGGTGGTGACGTCTTGCGGATGGCCGGCGTTGACGAAGTGGTTGGTGCCCGAAGTGAAGGCGCCGGGGACGATGATGCTGGTCTCGACGCCGAAGCGCGCCAGTTCGCCGGCGTAGCTCACGGCCAATGAGTCCATCGCCGCCTTGGCGGCGAAGTAGGGGCCGAGGTAAGGCGGGGTGCCGCCCTTCACGCTGGAGGAGGAAACCCAGAGCACCAGGCCATGGCCCTGCTTGCGCAGCTGCGGCAGGGCGGCGCGGTTGACGCGCTGGGTGGCGAGCACGTTGACGTCGAACAGGTGATCGATTTCCTCCGGGCTGAAGGCCTCCGTGGGGCCGAGCACCATGTGGCCGGCATTGTGGATGACCACATCGAGCCGCCCGTGGGTCTCGATGATGCCGGCAATCGCAACGTCCACCGCGTGCTGTACGGTGACATCCATTTCGACGGCGCGCAGGTCCACCTTGTGCGCCTGGGCGTATTCGCGCGCCACGGCGGCGGCGCGGGCGTTGCGCCCGGTAATCGCGCGCATGCCGGCGTAGACGGTGTGGCCGGCGTCGGCCAGGGAGCGGGCGGCGAGCGCGCCGAAACCGCTGGAGGCGCCGGTGATGACGATGATCTTTTTCATGATGATTTCCTCGGGGCGTTTGATTGTTGGTTGCAGTTCGGTTACACCATGCCGCCGTTGGCGCGCAGGGTCTGGCCGTTGATCCAGCCGCCATCCGGGCCGAGCAGGAAGGAGACGGCGCCGGCGATGTCTTCCGGCGTGCCCAGGCGCTCCAGCGGATTCATCTTCGCCAGGCGCTCGATCAGTTCCGGCGTCTTGCCGTCGAGGAAGAGATCGGTGGCGGTGGGGCCGGGGGCGACGGCATTCACCGTGATGTTGCGGCCGCGCAGTTCCTTGGAGAGGATCTGGGTGATCGACTCGATGCCGGCCTTGGTGGCAACGTAGGCGCTGTAGCCGGGCAGGGCGGTGCCCACCAGACTGGTGGAGAAGTTGACGATGCGGCCGCCGGACTCGAGGCGCGTGGCGGCTTCGCGCAGGGTGTTGAAGCTGCCCTTGAGGTTGACGGCGATCAGCCGGTCGAAGGTGGCGTCGTCGGTGTCCTTCAGGTGAGGCATCTGCGGCGGCATGATGCCGGCGTTGTTCACCAGCGCGTCGACGCGGCCGTAGAGGCGGATGGTTTCGTCGAACAGTTTTTTCGCTTCGGCCGGAACCGACACGTCGGCCTGCACCGCCGTGGCGCTGCCGCCGGCCGCTTCGATGGCCTTGACCACGGTGTCGGCTGCCTTGGCGTTGCCGGCGTAGTTGACGACAACGGCGTAGCCGTCGCGGGCCAGGCGGGCGCCTAAGGCGGCGCCGATGCCGCGGGAAGCTCCGGTAACGATGGCAACTTTTTTCTCGGACATGGCAATTCTCCTTCAGGGGTGGGTGTGGCTGGCCTATGCCAGTGACGCTACTCTAGGCGTTTGCGATGGTTGGATAAACATTCATAAATTGGCATGACTGTTCAAGTAAAATAAACAATCATTACGCCATTCGAGGGTTTTGATGGACCGTTTCGACAGCATGCGTCTGTACGTGCGCATCGTGGAACTCGGCAGCTTCACCAAGGCTGCCGAAGATCTCGACCTGCCGCGTGCCACCGTCACTCACGCCGTGCAGCAACTGGAAAAACGCCTCGGCACGCGCCTGTTGCAGCGAACCACGCGCACAGTGACGGTGACGCTCGACGGTGAGGCCTATTACCAGCGCTGCCTGCGCCTGCTGGCGGATCTGGAAGACACCGAGTCCGCCTTCGGCCACGCGCAAGCCAGCCCGCGCGGCAAGCTGCGTGTCGACCTGCAGGGCTCGCTGGCGATGCACTTCCTGTTGCCGCATCTGGATGCGTTCTGCGAACGCTTTCCCGACCTGGAACTGGACATCGGCATGGGCGACCGCCTGGTCGATCTCGTGCGCGAGGGCGTGGATTGCGTGCTGCGCGGCGGCGAGCCGCGCGACTCCAGCCTGGTGGCGCGGCGCGTGACGGAGAACCCGCAACTCACCTGCGCCAGTGCCGACTACCTCAAGCGCTACGGCGCGCCGCGCAGCATCGAGTCATTGCGGGAGCATCGCGCGGTCAATTACGTGTCCAGCGCCACCGGGCGCCGCCTGCCGTTCGAATTCACGGTGAACGGCGAAGTGCGCAACGTGCAAGTGCCGGGCACGGTGGCGGTGCGGCAGGCCGATGCCTACCTGGCTTGTTGCGAGCGCGGGTTGGGCCTGATCCAGCTGCCGCGCTATCACGTCATGCGGCAACTGGCCGCGGGCAGCCTGGTCGAAGTGCTGGAGGAATACCGGCCGCCGCCGATGCCGGTCTCGGTGCTCTACCCGGCCAGCCGGCAACTGGCGCCGCGGGTGCGCGTGTTCATCGATTGGGTGGTGGAACGCATGCAGGCCGGGACGGTGCCCGCGGCTCAGGGAGCGACGCGGCTGAAAAAATCGCG